>NZ_VFPG01000001.1:2446582-3058228 GCF_006716565.1 Nocardia bhagyanarayanae
CGGCCCCCGACCCAGTCCCAGAAACCGAACATGTTGGCGGTGTCGATGCCGAATTCGGCGACCCGCTCGGCATTGGTGGAGACCGCGACGAAATGCTTGGCGACCGCGTCCTCGCCGAGCGCGGCCACCAGCCAGCGGCGCGCGGCGGTGGCGTTGGTCAGGGTCTCGAGCGTCGAAAAGGTCTTGGAAGCAACGATGAAAAGCGTGGTTGCCGGATTCAGGCCGACGAGCTCGGCGACCAGATCGGCGGGATCGACGTTGGAGACGAAGCGCGCGCCGATGCCCGCGTCGGCGTAGTGGCGCAGCGCCTGGTGCACCATCACCGGGCCGAGGTCCGAGCCGCCGATGCCGATGTTCACCACGGTTCCGATCCGCTCGCCGGTGGCGCCGCGCCACTCGCCGGAGCGCAAGGCGTCGGTGAATTCGCCCATCCGCCGTAATACTTCGTGCACCTCCGCGCCCGCGTCGGCGCCGTCGATGGTCATCGACTCGCCGGCGGGCAGCCGCAGGGCGACGTGGCCGACGGCGCGGTCCTCGGAGGTGTTGATGTGCGCGCCCGCGAACATGGCGTCGCGCCGCTCGGCCACCCCCGCCTCGTGCGCCAATTCGACGAGTAGCTGCAAGGTTTCCCGGGTGACCCGGTGCTTGCTGTAGTCGATGTGCAGGTCGCCCACCTGGACGGTCAGCTCACGACCGCGCTCGGGGTCGTCCGCGAAGATCTCTCGTAGGTGTCGCTCGGACACGGCGCCGTAGTGATCGTGCAGTTTCCGCCATGCCGCCGATGCGGTGATGTCGCTGCTCACGTCCGCCGAGCGTACTCACCGCGCCGCGCCGACGCACGGCTGAGGCGGGCAATGTCGGAGTCCACCCTGACCGAAGGCCCGCCGCCTAGGCGTACCTCCGCATTCGCTCCGGCCGTGCGCGGTCTGAAGACGGACTTCGTCCGGCAGTGCGGCCTAGGCTGGCGACATGGTGTCCGAACGCGAACTACTCCAATCCGTACCGACGCAGCTGTGGATCGGCGGACCGGTCGACGCCGAAGGTGGCGCTACCTTTCCGGTGCACAATCCCGCGAACGGGGAGGTGCTGATCCAAGTCGCCGACGCGAGCCCGGGCGACGCGATGCGCGCGCTCGACGCCGCGGTCGCCGTGCAGGCCGAATGGGCGGCGACCCCGGCCAGGGAGCGCGGCGAGATCCTGCGCGCGGTGTTCGAGCAGATCACCGCGCGAGCCGAGGAATTCGCGCTGCTGATGACCCTGGAGATGGGCAAGGCGCTGCCGGAGAGCCGCAACGAGGTGCGCTACGGCGCCGAGTTCTTCCGGTGGTTCAGCGAGGAGGCGGTGCGGGTGCACGGGCGCTACCTGCACGCGCCGTCGGGCACCGGCCGGATCATGGTGCACAAGCAGCCGGTCGGTCCCTGTCTCGCCATCACGCCGTGGAACTTCCCGCTGGCCATGGGCACCCGCAAGATCGGTCCCGCGCTGGCGGCGGGCTGCACGATGATCGTCAAGCCCGCCTCGGAAACGCCGCTGACGATGCTGCTGCTCGCCAAGCTGTGCCACGAGGCCGGACTGCCCGACGGGGTGCTCTCGGTCATCACCACCAGCCGTTCCAGCGCCGTGACCGGCCCGCTGCTGGAGGACCCGCGACTGCGCAAGCTCACCTTCACCGGGTCCACCGAGGTCGGCAAGAAGCTGGTCGAACAGTCCGCGCACGGCCTGCTGCGCACCTCGATGGAACTCGGCGGCAACGCGCCGTTCGTGGTGTTCGACGACGCCGACGTCGACGCGGCGGTACAGGGCGCGATGCTGGCGAAACTGCGCAACGGCGGCGAGGCGTGCACCGCGGCCAACCGGTTCCACGTGCAGAACGGCGTGCTCGAGGAGTTCACCGCCAAATTCGCCGAGGCGATGACGAACTCGGTCACCATGGGGCCGGGCACCGATCCCGAGACGACTCTCGGACCACTGATCAACGAGGACCAGCTGACCACCGTCAGCGAGCTCGTCGACGACGCGGTCGCGGCGGGCGCGCGGGTTCGCCTCGGCGGCAAGGCTCCCGGCGGACCCGGCTGGTTCTATCCGGCCACCATTCTCAGCGATGTCCCGCCGCAGGCCAGGATTCTGCGCGAGGAGGTGTTCGGTCCGGTCGCGCCGATCGTCGGCTTCGAGACCGAGGACGAGGGCATCGCCGCCGCCAACGACACCGAATTCGGCTTGGTCGCCTACGTCTACACCAGGACGCTGGATCGCGCGCTGCGGGTGGCCGAGGGCTTGGAGTCGGGCATGGTCGGCGTCAACCGGGGTGTCATCTCGGATCCGGCCGCGCCGTTCGGCGGCGTGAAGGCCTCCGGCTTCGGCCGCGAGGGCGGCACCGAGGGCATCGAGGAGTACCTGTCGACGAAATACATCGCGCTGACCTGAGAACCACGGCGTGAAACGCAAGGACCGCCCCGAGGTTTCGACACCCGGGGCGGCCTGTGAATGCGGTGATCACCGCAAGGTTCGCGAGCCGCTCGACGCGGCAGGAGAACGACGGGTCAGTGGCCGAGGCGGCCGCGCCCCAGACGCAGCAGCAGCATGGCGAGGGTGTGCCCCTCCTGGCCGAGTTCACTGAATCGCTCGAGCACCTTCATCTCGCGGCTGTGCACCAGTCGCGGGCCACCGGAGGCCATCCGAGTCCGTCCGATCAGCCGGGAGATCTCACTGCGTCGCTTGATGGCGGCGAGGATCTCGGCATCGAGCTGGTCGATCTCCTTGCGGAGCTTGTCGATCTCCGCCTCGGACTGCGGCAGCGCCGCATCGGACCCGGTGGTCGTGGCAGGAATGCTCATCATTCATCTCCTCGTGTCAGAACGTGGATCGGCTACTGCGCGCGGCGCGTTACCGTCCGGTTCTTTCACCGTGAAACAGGCCTGAGGGGCCTCATCAGTCCCCCCAGAAGCGTGTGGTCGGCTACAAGGCTCCGCGAGACCGATATCCGGCGGGTAACCGAATCGGGCGTATCGCGGCAACGCTGACCATGGGGTCAGTCTGCCACGCGGCCGAACCGATGCAAAACGTCTGATTTTGTGAATCTGCTGAGAACGAGTCGCACAGATTTGCAGGGTCGCGCGCCGCGATGTGTTCACTGAATGTTAGCCGGTGATCGCCGCGCGGCCGGGAGCGCACCCGGGGGCTTCGCCTGTGTCGGTGGCCGCCGGTAGCGTGGATGGGCAATGGATATCACGGTGGCTCCTCAGACGCAGGCCGGTCGGAACCGGCATCAGGACGTGAACCCAGCTCCGCAGCCGGAGGCCCACGTTGGCCGGGCGGCGGGGCTCTCCGGCGCGCCCGGTACGGGGGAGTCGCCGCGGTCCTCGGCGGAACTACGCTCGCCTGCGGAGCAGGCGCCGGTCTCTCTGGCCGAGCAAGCGCCGGCTTCGTTGGCCGAACAAGCACAGCGGCGCGCCGACGAGCAGGCCGAGCGACGCGCCGAGCGGGATCGGCAACGCGCCGAGGAAGCCGAACGGCTGCTCGACGGGCTCAATCCGCAGCAGCGGGCCGCGGTGGTGCACACCGGTTCGCCGCTGCTCATCGTCGCGGGCGCGGGTTCGGGCAAGACGGCCGTGCTGACCCGCCGCATCGCCTATCTGCTCGCCGCCCGCGGCGTGACGCCGGGCCAGATCCTGGCGATCACCTTCACCAACAAGGCTGCCGCGGAGATGCGGGAGCGGGTGATCGGCCTGGTCGGGCCGCGCGCGAACAACATGTGGGTTTCCACGTTCCACTCCAGTTGTGTGCGGATCCTGCGCATGCAGTCGGCGCTGCTGCCCGGCTTGAATTCCAATTTCTCGATCTACGACGCCGATGATTCCCGGCGGTTGCTGACAATGATCAGCCGCGACTTCGACATCGATACGAAGAAATACTCCGCGCGCCTCCTGGCGACCGCCATCTCGAATCTGAAGAACGAGCTGATCGGCCCGGCGCAGGCCACCGCGGACGCCGAATCGGACGACACCGAACTGCCCGGTCTGGTGGCCCGTGTCTACACCGAATACCAGCGGCGGCTGCGCGCGGCCAACGCGCTCGACTTCGACGACCTGATCGGCGAGACGGTCGCGCTGTTGCAGAACCACCCGCAGGTCGCGGAGTACTACCGCCGCCGCTTCCGGCACGTGCTCGTCGACGAGTACCAGGACACCAACCACGCGCAGTACGTGCTGGTGCGGGAACTGGTCGGCCATCACACCGGCGCGGAGCGGGCCGACGAGGACGCCGCGCCGCCGAGCGAACTGTGCGTCGTCGGCGACGCCGACCAATCCATCTACGCCTTCCGCGGCGCGACCATTCGCAACATCGAGGAATTCGAGCGCGATTTCCCGGACGCGGAGACCATTCTGCTCGAGCAGAACTACCGCTCCACCCAGCACATTCTGTCGGCGGCGAACGCGGTCATCTCGCGCAACGAGAACCGGCGCGACAAGCGACTGTGGACCGATTCCGGCGAGGGCGACCTGATCGTCGGCTACGTGGCCGACAACGAGCACGACGAGGCCTCGTTCGTCGCACGGGAAATCGACCGGCTGGTCGACCAGGGCGACGCCAACTACAGCGATGTCGCGGTGTTCTACCGCACCAACAACAATTCGCGTGCGCTGGAAGAGATCTTCATCCGGATGGGACTACCGTACAAGGTCGTCGGCGGTGTCCGGTTCTACGAGCGCAAGGAAGTCCGCGACATCGTCGCCTACCTGCGCGTGCTGGAGAATCCCGACGACGCGGTGAGCTTGCGCCGCATCCTGAACACCCCGCGCCGCGGCATCGGCGACCGCGCCGAGGCGTGCGTCGCGGTACACGCCGAACAGCGCGACATCGGGTTCGCCGCGGCACTGCGCGATGCCGCCGACGGCAAGGTCGCGCTGCTGAACACCCGCGCGCAGCGGGCGATCGCCGGCTTCCTCGATCTGCTCGAGGAGATCAGGGCGGCCGGTGTTCAGGCCGACGCGGACTTCCCGGGCGTGGGCAATGTGGTGGAGGCGGTGCTCGACCGCACTGGTTACCGCGCCGAGCTGGAGGCGTCCGACGACCCGCAGGACGGCGCGAGGCTGGACAACCTGAACGAACTCGTCAGCGTGGCGCGCGAGTTCAGCTCCGAGGCGTACAACAACGCGGTCGCGGCCCGCGAGGAGGGCCTCGTGCCCGAACTCGGCGAGGGTGAACCGGACCCGGGCTCGCTCGCGGCGTTCCTGGAGCGGGTCTCGCTGGTCGCCGATACCGACCAGATCCCGGACGAAGGGTCCGGCGTGGTCACGATGATGACGCTGCACACGGCCAAGGGCCTGGAGTTCCCGGTGGTCTTCGTGACCGGCTGGGAGGACGGGCAGTTCCCGCACATGCGCGCGTTGGGCGATCCCACCGAACTCGCCGAGGAGCGCCGCCTGGCGTACGTGGGCATCACGCGAGCCCGGCAACGGCTCTACCTGACCCGCGCGGTGGTTCGCTCCGGCTGGGGACAGCCGGTGTCCAACCCGGAGTCGCGCTTCCTCCAGGAGATCCCGGGCCATCTCATGGACTGGCGTCGACTGGAACCGGCCGGTTCCGCCGCCACCCGCGGCATCCGACGGCGCGGCGATGACGACGGGCTGGAACGCGACTGGACCCGGGGCGACGGATGGTCCGAGCGACCGGGCGTGCGTCCCGACCGCGGTCCGCGCCGCCCGGCGCCCGGCGGAGCGACCCGCAACAACACCAATCTGGTGCTGGCGGTCGGGGACCGGGTCAGCGACGACAAGTACGGCTTGGGCCGCGTGATCGCGGCGGAAGGCTTCGGTCCGCTGGCGACGGTGACGATCGACTTCGGTACGGCGGGCAAGATCCGGTTGATTCCGCAGTACAGCCGGACGTTGGTGAAGCTCTGAAGGTGCGCGGCTGGGGCCGCGGTGGGCTTATCGGTGGCAGGAAGTGAGCGGGGACGTCCGTTCGACCCTGCCGGAGGTAGCGAGAACGCGGTAGCGTCCGGCGCATGGAGACCCTCGCGCAACATCTGGTGTGGTTCTTGCCCATGCTGTGGCTCGGCATGGTGCTGGCCATCTCGTTCCTCGAAGCGCCGCTGAAGTTCCGTGCGCCGGGGGTGACACTGGCGTTGGGGCTGGGGATCGGGCGGATCGTGTTCCGCGCGTTGAACATCGCGGAAGCGGTGCTTGCGGGGGTGCTGGTGGTGAGTGCTGTGGTGCTCGGGCCCGGTGTGGGGACGTGGGTGTGGTTGGGGATCGCGGTCGGGGTTTTGGCTGTGCAGATTCTCGTGGTTCGGCCGCCGTTGACTCGGAGGTCCGATCGGGTGCTCGCGGGGGAGGAGTTGCCGCGGTCGCATGCGCACTATTGGTATATCGGGCTGGAGGTTGTGAAGGTGATTGCGTTGGTGGGGTTGGCGGTGGTCGCGGCGCCGTAAGGCTTGTTACGGCCGGAGCCTATTTTGCGGGCCGATCGGGTGCCGGACGCCGGGGTGGGGCAGGTACGGCAGGATCGGTGGCGGGTCGCGTTGAGGGACGTAACACCCGAGGTTGACGGGTCCGAATAGCTTGGCCTACCCAGGTTTCCCTCTGAGCGGTGCTGGGCGCGTCGTGTGCCGTACCCGGCTTACCTCCCGCTGTTGGCGGGCGTGGGTTCGGGTTCCGGCGTGGTCGACCGGCTGTGGTTGCGTTTCGGAGTGGTTGTGTGGGGTTGCTCTGTTGCGTTTGTCTAGGGGGCTTCCACCATTTGACTACCGTCGATAGAGAAATGGATTCGACGGTAGTCAAATGGTGGTTAGTTGATCTTGTTGAGCCGCCATTCGACTACCGTCGATTTTGGGTACTTCGGTGGTCAGTGCGGGAGCAGAGAATTCAGTGCGTCGTCCAAGCGCGGGTAGCGGAATTGGAAGCCAGCCGGTTTCAATACAGCTGATGTAGCGTGCCTGCCTGTCAGTCCCAACGCCGCATCCGACCGCAACAGCACCGCCCCGAGTTTCAGCACGACTCCGGGGGTCGGCGGGGCGGGCGGGCGGTGGAGGTGCTGCCGGAGTGAGCGCATCAGCTCTCGGTTTCGCACCGGGAAATCAGTGGCGGCCACCAGGATTCCGTCCGGGAGGGTGACCGAGGGGTCCAGTCCGAGGGCCGCGCGGACGATGGCCAACCAGTCTTCGATGTGAATCCAGCTGAACCACTGCTCGCCCGATCCGACTCGGCCTCCGAGGCCCGCCTTGGTCAACTGGCAGAGTCTACGTAGCGCGGGCGCGTCCTGGTCGAGCACGATCGACGTGCGGAGGATGGTGTGGTGCGCGGTGTTCGCACCGGCGAATGCGCGCTCCCATGGTTCCGCTACGCCGGTCATCTGTGGCAGACCATCCGGAAGCGGAGTCGTTTCGGTGCAACGGGTTTCGCCCGCGTCCGACCAGATCGCGGTGGTGCTGGCCTGCACCCAGTAGTCGATGGGCGCGGGCAATGTGGCGGCGGCCGCGACCAAAGCGCTGGTGGGATCGACTCGGCTGCTGCGCAATTCGGCGATATTGCGTTCGGTGGGGCGGCAGTCCACCAGCTTGCCGGCCAAGTTGACGATTGCGGTCGGCCCCGTGTCGCGCAGTGCCGCGACCCATTTCCCGACCGACTTTCCGTCCCATTCGACCTGATCGAACGGCAGCCCCGGGTCGCGGCGGCGGGTCAGAATGGTGACCCGCTGGCCGCGGCAGGTGAGGTCGGCGGCGAGGTGCCTGCCGAGCGCGCCGGTGCCGCCCGCGATCACGACCGTCAGTGCGTCCGGTTCCGGCGTGAGACCGGCCAGCCGGGCCAGCCGGGCGAAGCGGACGCGGAGATCGGCCTCCATGAAACGGGCGACGACGGTCCGCGCCACGGCCGCCGACGGTCCGGAGAAGGACAATTCCTGGGTGAGGCCGGTACCGCCGTCGACAGGCGTCAGCCGCCACGTCAAACGCATCCGCCCCGCGGGTTCGGGCTGCTCGATGGTCAGTTCGCGTTCGGGACGCAGCGCGGTGATCGAGAACGGCGGCGCTGTCCGGCCGTGCAGCGTACCGACGAAGCGTCCGCGCGGCAGGTAGTCGCCGGTTACTCCGACATCGACGGGACCGTGCAGCCGTACCGAGGCGACGGCCGGGTTCCATTCGGGCCAACGGGCGGGATCACCGACCACCTGCCACACGAGTTCCGGTGGCAGCGCCAGGAATTGGGTGTACGTCGTTGTACGAGCCATGACCCGACGCTAGAACGCGCACAACGGCACGGGAAGCGTGCCGTTGCTCACTCGTCAGTCGCGCCGGGGGCCGAGACCGATGCCGCGGGTGGCCAGCCAGGGCAGCGGGTCGACCTTGTCGACGCCGTTGAGCCAGACCTCGAAGTGGACGTGCGGACCGGTGGAGAAGCCGCGGTTGCCCATGGTGGCGATCTGGTCGCCCGCCATCACGCGCTCGCCCTGGGAGACCGTGGCGGTGTCGATATGGCCGTAGATGGTGACGGTGCCGTCGTCGTGCAGCAACCGCACCCACATACCGAAGCCCGCGGCCGGACCCGCCTCGATGACGGTGCCGTCGGCGACCGCGTAGATGGGGGTGCCGATCGGGCCCGCGACGTCGATGCCGAGGTGCTGAACGCCCCAGCGGGCGCCGAAACCGGAAGTGAAGTTGCCCGCGGCGAAACGCGCGAACAGGGGACGCAGCTTCGCGGCCTCGGCGGCGGCGAGGTCCTCCGCGTACTTGCGGCCCTTCTCCAGGATGTCGTTGAACTGACCGAGGTTCGCCGGGGTGGAGACGTTCAGCACCTGCGGCGAGTCGGGCGAGGAGTTCGGGTCGGCCATGCTGACCGACTGCGCGGCGATCTCGTGGATCTGTCCGGCGGCCTCGTAGTCGATGGTGTGCGACGGCTGCTCGGGCGAGGCCATCGCGGCCTGGCCTGCGGCGACGACCGCGCCCGCGGCGACGGCGACGACCGCGGCGCGGCCCTTGAGCGCGGTGGGCGGCGCGGGCATCCGGTGCGCGCCACCGCGTCTGCTCGTGTCTCTGGCCGGGATGACGGTCGGCGTGGCGGAGCCTTCGGTCGGCTCCTCGTCTTCGCCCCAAGCGTTCTCGGAAGACCAGTTGTTCTCGGACCAGGAGTGCTCGGCGGACCACTCGGCCTCGGAAGCTTCGGTCCAGGCGTCACCGCCCTCGGACCACCCGTTGTTCGTCTCGGCGCCCCAGGAGTTGTCGCTCTGCTCGGACCAGGCGGCGCCGGGCTGCGCGGTCCACGCGCTGTCGGCGGTCCATCCGTTGTCGGCTTGCGGCGTCCACGCCTCGTCCGCGTCCGGCGACCAGGAGTCGTTGGCGGCCCAGGCGCCGCCGTCGGACCATGAATCCTGCTCGGCCCAATCGGTATTGGCGGACCAGGCGGAGGTGTTCTCGTCGTGGTGCGCGCCTTCGGTTGCGTAACCGGTGGTGCCGGCAGCGGCGTATCCGGTCGCGCCTGCGGCGCCGGCGTAGCGGTTGTTGGACGACGGGAACGCGCGTCGGCCGTGCTCGTCGTGGGCGAAGGGTTCGTCGTCGTCGCGATAACGATGTCCCGACCGGGAGCGATTGCCGGGCGAGAGGGTGGAGCGATGGTTCATCGGCGGTGCCACATCGTGGAGCGGGAGATGGTCACGGTGCCGAGAAACCGGCAGGAGGTCGACGTCGAAGGCTGGTCCGCGGAGCGACTCACCGCCCACGGAGCGCTGTGCTGCATCAAGGCTTGCCGTCCTCCTGGATCTTTGGAACAACGGAGTCGTAACCTAGTTGTGACTTCGACCGCATTTACGGTAACGAAACGATTGCGGGGTCCGCAAGCGGTGTGGGCGATCTATCCAAACATGTGAGATTGATCACCGTAACAGCACGGAATATCTCACTGTTTCCGGGGCACTCGAGTGAGGCTGTTCGACGACGATTTGTAGTAGACAGCCGTCGGTTCCCGGCTCGAGCGGCTCTACCTGGCAAACCCCCAACAAACTACTCGCCAGTAGCCTTGGCCAGCGGTTTTTCCGGCCGACGGCCACGCCCGTGACCTGCGCCACTTAGGATGAACGTGGCCGATTGGCCCTCCATGTGACTGGTTAGAGTCCGACCCGACCCGCTTCCGACGTCGGGCCGCCAACAAAGACGTTGTCATCACAACGCAGACGAGACGGTGAGTACATGGATCTCTTCGAATATCAGGCGAAGGAGCTCTTCGTTAAGCACGGAGTGCCTTCGTCCGAGGGCCGCGTCACGGACACGGCCGAGGACGCCCGCGCCATCGCGGAGGAAATCGGCAAGCCGGTGATGATCAAGGCCCAGGTCAAGGCCGGTGGCCGCGGTAAGGCGGGTGGCGTCAAGTACGCCGCTACCCCGGAGGACGCGTTCACGCACGCGCAGAACATCATCGGCCTGGACATCAAGGGCCACATCACCAAGAAGATCCTGGTCGCCGAGGCCAAGGACATCGCGGAGGAGTACTACATCTCCTTCCTGCTCGACCGCTCCAACCGGACCTACCTGGCCATGTGCTCGGTCGAGGGCGGCATGGAGATCGAAGAGGTCGCCGCGACCAAGCCCGAGCGCCTCGCCAAGGTCCCCGTCGACGCCGTCAAGGGTGTCGACCTCGCGTTCGCGCGTTCGATCGCCGAGCAGGGCCACCTGCCCGCCGACGTGCTGGACGCCGCCGCGGTGACCATTCAGAAGCTGTGGGAGGTGTTCATCAAGGAGGACGCCACCCTGGTCGAGGTCAACCCGCTGGTGCGTACCCCCCAGGACGAGATCCTCGCCCTGGACGGCAAGGTCACCCTGGACGAGAACGCCGAGTTCCGTCAGCCCGGCCACGAGGCGTTCGCGGACAAGGACGCGACCGACCCGCTCGAGCTGAAGGCCAAGGAGAACGACCTCAACTACGTCAAGCTCGACGGCGAGGTCGGCATCATCGGCAACGGCGCGGGTCTGGTCATGTCGACCCTCGACGTCGTCGCCTACGCCGGTGAGAGCCACGGCGGCGTCAAGCCCGCCAACTTCCTCGACATCGGTGGCGGCGCCTCGGCCGAGGTGATGGCGGCCGGGCTCGACGTCATCCTGGGCGACGCGCAGGTCAAGAGCGTGTTCGTGAACGTCTTCGGCGGCATCACCGCCTGTGACGCGGTCGCGAACGGCATCGTGAAAGCGCTGGAGATCCTCGGTTCCGAGGCGAACAAGCCGCTGGTCGTGCGTCTGGACGGCAACAAGGTCGAAGAGGGCCGCAAGATCCTCGTCGACGCCGCGCACCCGCTGATCACGCTTGCGCAGACAATGGACGAAGGCGCCGACAAGGCCGCCGAACTGGCAGCGGCCAAGTAAGGAAACCGGAAATGTCTATCTTCCTGAACAAGGACTCGAAGGTCATCGTCCAGGGCATCACCGGCGGCGAGGGCACCAAGCACACCGCACTGATGCTCAAGGCGGGCACCCAGGTCGTCGGCGGTGTCAACGCGCGCAAGGCGGGCACCACCGTCGCGCACACCGACAAGGACGGCAACGCGGTCGAGCTGCCGGTGTTCGGCACCGTCGCGGAGGCCATGAAGGAGACCGGCGCGGACGTCTCCATCGCGTTCGTCCCGCCGAAGTTCGCCAAGGACGCCATCATCGAGGCCATCGACGCGGAGATCCCGCTGCTCGTGGTCATCACCGAGGGCATCCCGGTGCAGGACACCGCCTACGCGTGGGCCTACAACGTGGAGAAGGGCAACAAGACCCGGATCATCGGCCCGAACTGCCCCGGCATCATCACCCCCGGCGAGGCGCTGGTCGGCATCACCCCGGCCAACATCACCGGCAAGGGCCCGGTCGGCCTGGTCTCGAAGTCCGGCACGCTGACCTACCAGATGATGTACGAGCTGCGCGATTTCGGCTTCTCGACCGCCATCGGCATCGGCGGCGACCCGGTCATCGGCACCACCCACATCGACGCCATCGAGGCGTTCGAGAAGGACCCGGAGACCAAGCTCATCGTCATGATCGGCGAGATCGGCGGCGACGCCGAGGAGCGGGCCGCGGCCTACATCAAGGCCAACGTCACCAAGCCGGTGGTCGGCTACGTCGCGGGCTTCACCGCCCCCGAGGGCAAGACCATGGGTCACGCGGGCGCGATCGTCTCCGGCTCGGCGGGCACCGCCCAGGCGAAGAAGGACGCGCTGGAGGCCGCGGGCGTGAAGGTCGGCAAGACGCCGTCCGAGACCGCCGCGCTCGCCCGCGAGATCCTCGAGAAGGCCAGCATCAGCGCCTGATTCGGATCGAAATCGTTACGAGGGCCGCCTTTCTCCGGGAAGGCGGCCCTCGTCGTCGGTCCGTCCGGTCGTCCGGCCAGTTGCTTAAGGATGACCCGAACGGACGAGTGCAGTAGCGTCAAGAGAGATCCAGCCGAACAACGACTCGACGTAGGAGACGACGACATGTCATACCCGACCGGGGGCTCCGGGTACAACACACCCGCGACGCCCTCCGCACCATCCAGCCTCGGCCAGTCCACTGGTGGTGCCAGCACAGGTACGAGCGCTTCCGGTTCCGATGCCAAGGGGCTGCCGTTCTTCCTGGTGGTCGGTGTCGCCGCGCTCGGCGTGATCAACTTCCTGCTCGGATTCCTGCCGTTCGCGGTCGAGGAGATCGAGCGCTCCGGCGCCACCATCACCGGTGACAGCTACAGCGGTTTCACGCTGTTCGGCGCGCCCGCCGCGCTCGGGCTGCTGCTGCTCGGTGGTCTGTTCGCCGGATTCTCGTTGCTGCCCAAGCAGAATTGGAAGGGCGCGGCCGCCGCCGCGTCGGCCGCGGGCTTCCTCCTCCTGCTGTTCCAGACCATCGCGCTACCGGACCAGCTCACCGCGGAGTTCGGCGCGTGGGTGCTGATCTTCCTCGCGCTGGTGCAGACCGGCGTCGCGGTCGCCGCGGTGCTCTTCGAGGCGGGCATCGTCAAGGCGCCCGCACCCAAGCCCGCGTCCGCGCAGGGCGCGCAGGGTGGTTTCGGCGGCCAGGCCCAGGGCGGCTACGGCCAGCAGCAGTTCGGCCAGGCCGGTCAGTACGGCCAGCAGAGCCAGCCGAGTCAGCCCGTCTTCGGTCAGCAGCCGGGTCAGACCTACGGCCAGCAGTCCTACGGCACCGGCCCGCAGTACCAGTCGCAGCAGCAGCCGTACGGCCAGAGCCAGCCGAGTCAGCCGGCCTACGGTCAGCAGCAGCCGGGCCAGTCCTACGGCCAGCAGTCCTACGGTCAGCAGCCGGGTTACGGTGCGCCGCAGCAGGGTTCGCCGTACGGCGCCGCGCCCGCGCAGCAGCAACCGCGTCCGGACGAGAGCGCCACGCAGCACTTCGGCGGCGCGCAGCCCGGCCAGCAGCAGTACGGTGCGCCCGGCTACGGCCAGCAGCCCCAGCAGAGCCAGCCGTTCGGCGGCGAGAAGCCGTCCGACCCGGCCAGCGACGCCACCCAGGCTTTCCGTCCGTCGGACGACAACAAGTAAGAGACGCAGGTACCGCGAGCACCTACCCCGACCGGGTGGGTGCTCGCGGCGCGCCTGACCCGCTCACCTCGGGAAAGGTGTCACGCTGAAGTGCCATGAACTCGTCACGGAACTCTCTCGTCCGCTGGACCGGTGGGGAATCCGACACATCGGAATCGCCGATGCGTAGCGGTCATCCGTCCGAAGCCGACGAATCCGGGTTCCTGTCCCTCACTCCGGAACGCGCCAGGGTTCTGCTGCTCGTCGCCGCCCGCCCCGCCACCTTCGCGCTCAGCGCGATCGTGGTGCTCGTGCTGGTCACGTTGCTCGCCGCGGGCAGCGGATTGGACGGCGCCTCGGGCGCCATCGCGGCGAGCTGGCTTGCGGTGCACCAGGTTCCGCTGGTGATCGGAAAGACCACGCTCGGCCTGCTTCCGCTGCTGCCGACCGCGCTGCTGCTCGGCGCGGCGGGGCGGGAGTGCTACCACGCGGTGGCGCCGAACAGTTCGCGCACCGATCTCGGCTGGGTGGTGGGGGCCGCGCTCGGCGGACCGCTGCTGCTCACGGCGGTCTGCCTGGCCGTCGCGGAGGACGCCTCCGCGGTGGTCGCGCTGCAACCGCCGAACAGCCTCGCCGCCTTCGGCTGGGTCCTCTTCCTGCACCTCCTCGCGGCGGGCGCCGGTATCGCGCTGCGGATGCGACGCCGGATCGTCGACCTGGCGCGCGCGCCCGAATGGGCGATCGCGGGCGTCCACGGCGCGGGCCGTACGGTGCTTCGCCTGCTCGGCTGCGCCGCGGCGGTCACCCTGGTGTCGTTTCTCGCGCGTTGGGGCGACATCGGCGATACCTACCGCTCCGCCGGAAATGCCTGGGGCTTCATCGGTCTGACGCTGCTGTCGCTGGCCTACCTGCCGAATGTCGTGCTCGGCACGCTCGGCGTCCTGATGGGCGCGAGCGCGAATTTCGGCGAGGCCTCGATCGGCCTGTTCGCCGTGGTCGGCGGACCGGTTCCGGCGGTGCCGGTGATGGCGGCGGTGCCGACCGGACCGGCGGCGGCCTGGTGGGCGGTGCTGCTGGTGATCCCCGCGGCGGTCGGCGCGCTCGGCGGCGTGGACGCCGCACGCACTTCCGGCGACCGCCGCACCGCGCCGTGGGCGACCCTGACCTCCGCAGGCACTGCGACCTTGCTGCTCGTGCTGCTCGGCGCGCTGGCGGGCGGAGAACTCGGCTCCTTCGGGCGGGTCGGGCTGGAGCTGCCGATCTTCGCTCTGGTGAGCTTCGTGTGGCTGGCCGCGGCGGGCTACGTCGGCCTGGTCTCCGCCAGGTACTTCATCGCTCCGGTCGGCGCGGTGCTGCCCGGCTACGACTACGACGAGTACGACGCGGACTACTACGACACCGACGCGGACTACTACTACGACGACTCGGACGACTACGAATCCGACGGCTATCGCTACGCGGACGACGAGTACGCCGACGACTTCCGGGACGACGACTACCACGAGGACGAGTACTACGACGACCGGTACTACGACGACTCGGACGAGGACGACCCACACCACGACGACCCGCACCATGACGACGATCCCGACGAAGCCCTCGACGGCGAGCTCGTAGACGACCCGCCCACCCTGACGACCGCCCCGCGCCAAGCCGCGCCGGACATCGTCGACGCCGAGGTCGTCGAAACCGACGCGGACCTCGACCCCCGCCCAGACGGCACACGCTAGGGCCCGCCAACCATTCCGACTGAATGTCACCCTCACCGGCCAGCACCGGCTCGAGGTCACCTTCGGTCGAAACGGCCGGGGTGGACTGAATGTCACCTTCACTGGGTGCGGGCGGCCCGAGGTCACCTTCGGTCGAGATGGTCGCGGCGGGCTGGCTCGGACGGAGGTGAAGGCACGCGCTAGCATCCGCGCGTTTCGCCGTGCTCGCCACCGGTCGAAAGTCGCGAACAGCCCACCGACTAGGCTTTACTCCGGCGGCGCCCCGATCCGGCCGCCGTTCCGACCGATACGCAGGAGTAGAGCGCTGACGTCTCCGCATGCCCAGTGGGCGCCCGCCGCGGCGCCGGCCACCGTAGTCGTGCTCGCCTCGGGCACCGGGTCGCTGCTGCGCGCGCTCCTCGACGCGGCGAGCGCCGCCGGCTATCCCGCGAAGATCGTCGCGGTCGGCGTGGACCGTGTCTGCGCCGCCACCGAGCACGCCGACGCCGCCGGCGTTCCGCATTTCCGGGTGGCGCTGAAGGATTTCCCCGACCGCATGGCATGGGATGCCGCGCTGACCGAGGCGGTGGCCGCCTACGAGCCGGACCTGGTGGTCTCGGCCGGATTCATGAAGATCCTCGGTCCCGCGTTCATGAACCGCTTCGGCGGACGGATCATCAATACCCACCCCGCGCTGCTGCCGTCGTTTCCCGGTGCGCACGGCGTCCGTGACGCGCTCGCGTACGGGGTGCGGGTCACCGGCTCGACGGTGCACCTGGTCGACTCGGGCGTCGACACCGGACCGATCCTCGCGCAGGAGGCGGTGCCGGTGCTGCCCGACGACGACGAGGAAACCCTGCACGAGCGGATCAAGGTTGTCGAGCGACGGTTGCTGGCGGAGGTTGTCGCCGCCGTCGCGACGCGAGGCATTGTCTCCGACGGACGAAAGGCAGTAATTCCAGATGAGCGGGTGCGCCAGTGAGTGAGCGTAGCGAAACGACCGTGGTTCCGGCCGATCGCAAGGCGATCAACAGGGCGCTGGTGAGCGTCTACGACAAGACGGGGCTCATCGAGCTCGCGACCGGTCTGCACGCGGCGGGCATCGAGCTGGTCTCCACCGGTTCGACGGCCGCCAAGATCGCCGACGCAGGCATCCCGGTGACCAAGGTCGAGGAACTGACCGGATTCCCGGAGACGCTGGACGGCCGGGTCAAGACCCTGCATCCGAGGGTGCACGCGGGCATCCTCGCCGACACGCGCAAGCAGGAGCACGTCGACCAGCTGGTCGAACTGGGCGTCGAGGCGTTCCAGCTCGTGGTGGTGAACCTGTACCCGTTCACCCAGACGGTGGCCAGCGGTGCGAGCCCGGACGAATGCGTCGAGCAGATCGACATCGGCGGCCCGTCCATGGTGCGCGCGGCCGCGAAGAACCACCCGTCGGTCGCCGTGGTCGTGGACAGCGGCGACTACGACGACGTGCTCGCCGCGGTGAAGTCCGGCGGCTTCACGCTGGCGCAGCGGACGGCGTTGGCCGCCAAGGCCTTCCAGCACACCGCGAGCTACGACGTCGCGGTGGCGAGCTGGATGACCAGCGTGCTGGCCCCCGGCGTGGCCGAGGAGCCCGCGAGCACGCCGTTCCCGGGATGGATCGGCGGCAGCTGGGAGCGCGCCGCGGTGCTGCGCTACGGCGAGAACCCGCACCAGGCGGCGGCGCTGTACACCGACAACGACGGTTCGGTCGGGCTGGCGCAGGCGGAGCAGTTGCACGGCAAGGAGATGTCGTACAACAACTACACCGATGCCGACGCCGCGTGGCGCGCCGCCTACGACCACGAGGCGCCCGCTGTGGCGATCATCAAGCACGCCAACCCGTGCGGCATCGCGATCGGCGCCGACATCGCCGAGGCGCACCGCAAGGCGCACGCCTGCGACCCGGTGAGCGCCTTCGGCGGCGTGATCGCGGCCAACCGCGAGGTCACCGTGGAGATGGCCGAGCAGGTCGCCGACATCTTCACCGAGGTCATCGTGGCGCCGTCCTACGCGGACGGCGCCGTCGAGGTGTTGCAGCGCAAGAAGAACGTGCGCATCCTGGTCGCCGAGCCGCCGCAGCGGGCGGGCGCCGAGCTGCGTCCGATCAGCGGCGGCGCGCTGTTGCAGCAGCGCGACATCCTCGACGCCGAGGGCGACGACTCGGCCAACTGGACCCTCGCCACCGGCGAGCCCGCGGACGAGCAGACCCTCGCCGATCTCGAATTCGCTTGGCGCGCCTGCCGCGCGGTGAAGTCCAACGCCATCCTGCTCGCCCACGACGGCGCGTCGGTCGGCGTCGGCATGGGGCAGGTCAACCGGGTGGACGCGGTGCAGCTCGCGGTGCAGCGCGCGGGGGACCGGGCCAAGGGGTCGGTCGCCGCCTCCGACGCGTTCTTCCCGTTCCCGGACGGACCGCAGCAGCTGATCCAGGCCGGTATCCGCGCCATCGTGCAGCCCGGTGGTTCGGTCCGCGACCAGGAGACCATCGACCTGGCCCGCGAGGCCGGAGTGACGCTCTACCTCACCGGGTCGCGCCACTTCGCGCACTGACCCGAGCGAACGCGGAGAGCGGATTCCGAAAGGAGTCCGCTCTCTGCGTTTTTCGTGTTCGGACAGCTGCGAAGCAATCGATGCCTCGGGGCCGCAACGCTTTTCGGTAACCAACTGGACGTCTGGATCTCATTATCCGGTATGGAATCCCCGGAACAGTATTTCCATGGTGCAGAATGTACGCATGCGTATCGTGGTCGCCGGGACATCGGGGTTCCTCGGCAAGTATCTGGTCTCCAAGCTGAACGACGAGGGCCACGACGTGGTCCGCCTGGTGCGCCGCGAAGCCGTGCGCCCGGACGAAATCAGCTGGGACCCTTACGGTTCGAGCTTCGACAGCGGCATCGTGGCGGGTGCGGGCGCGGTGATCAACCTGTGCGGCGCGACCGTCGCGGGCAAGCGCTGGTCGCCCGCGTACAAGGAGGAGATGCGCGACAGCCGCATCGTGCCGTCCAGGGTGCTGTCCAGGGCGGTCGCCGAGACCGGTGTCCCCGTCCTGCTCAACGCCTCGGCCGCCGGTTGGTACGGCGACAGCGGCGACCAGGACGTCGACGAATTCGCGCCGCATGGAACGGATTTCCTCGGCACCATGTGCCGGGATTGGGAAGCGGCGACCGAGGCCGCCTCCGCCGCCGGTGTCCGGGTGGTGCTGCTGCGCACCGCGAACGTGCTCTCCGCCGACTCCATGCTGATCGAGAAGCTGCGCCCGCTGTTCCGGCTCGGACTCGGCGGCAAGTTCGGCACCGGCCGCCAGTACCTGCCGTGGATCACCCTGCACGACTGGCTCGCCGCGGTGAACTGGCTTTTGACGTTCTCCGTCTCCGGCCCGGTGAACCTGTCCGCCCCCGAGACCGTCACCAACGCCGAGTTCACCTCCGCCTTCGCCGCGGCGATGAACCGGCGCGCCGTGCTGACGCTGCCCGGCGCCGTGCTGAAGCTGATCGGCGGCGAAGGCGGCGCCGAGCTGCTGCACGGGCACAAGATGGTGCCGAAGGTGCTGGTGGGCAACGGTTTCGAGTTCGCGCACGGCACCCTGGATCAGGCGATGAAGTACACCTTCGCCGTGCGCTGAGCGGTTCGTCGAACGGCGAAGGCCGGTCCGGCGAACGTCGCTCAGGCGGCGCTGAGCACCGTCCGTTTGCCCAGCGGCGCCTTCAGCGGGATCTCCATGGTGCCGAACACGGCGATCATCACGCACATCCGGCCGACGGCGTCGGCGCGGGTGCCGCCGCGCAATTCCACCGTGACCGTCGTGTCGGTCTCGGTGGTCACCGCGTCCACGCCGTAGCACTCCGGCGCGCCGGTCTGGAAATTGACGGCGATCCTGTCGTCGGCGACGCGAGCCCACGAGGTGAACGGGATGGGGTGCGCGCCGACGATCGTCGGATCGGCCGTGAACGGCTGGCCTTGCGGCTGCGCGACCTCGCTCGGCGTGGGCGGCGCGGTAGTGGTGACACCAGGCGTGGTGTTCTGTTGCGCGCCATCGTCGTTCGAGCTACCGCACCCCGTGACGGCGAGGCCGAGCAGCAGGGTGGCGACGGCGAGACTGGTGCGGCGGCGATTCATGGCGACCACCCTAGTGGGAGGAACGTCATAGTGAACACTCCGGGAACCCTGCGCGTACTCCGCTCGCCGACGTGCGCTCGACTGTAGATTCGCTCCCGGTGCGGGCCAGCAGCATACGGCCCGCATCGATGTCGAATGCTCTGCACAGTTGATCTTCGAAAGGAAAAACGTGGGCGACACGCTGCGCGTAGGCGAAGAACTTGCACTCGGCCATTCCCTGAGCGGCGGTGCTTACACCCTGACTCTGCAATCGGACGGCAACCTCGTCCTGTCGGAGCCGGATGGAAACGTCGTCTGGGCCACTCAGACTCACGATCAGGGTGTGGAGCGGGCGACGCTACAGCACGACGGCAACTTCGTGCTCTACAAGGGTGAGGGCGCCGCTTGGTCGACCGAGACCAACGGCAAGGACGCGGACCGGCTCGTCGTCCAGGCCGACCGCAACGTGGTGCTGTACGGCGCCGACGGCAGCGCGCTGTGGGCGTCGGACACCAACACCGACAACCCGCTGCCCGCTCCGGAGGAGCCCGCCGCGGCCCCGGCCGAGGAGCAGGTCGCGGAGCAGGCGCCCCCGCCGCCCGCGCCCGAGCCCGAGTTGCGCACCTACACCGTGGAACCGGGCGACACCCTGTGGGTGATCGCCGAGCGCTTCTACGGCGACGGCAACCGCTACCAGGAGATCGCCGAAGCCAGTGGCATTCCGAACCCCGACGCGATCGAACCCGGTCAGGTGCTGACGATTCCGTAGTCGGCACACCGTCTACGCCTGCGAAAAGCAACGTGGGACCCCGGGACTTGCGCTCGGGGTCCCACGTCTTTCGCCTGAGTGGTCTGAGGGCGCTTGCGCGCTAGCGGCTTTCGCCGGTGGTCAGTATCGCATGGCGTAGGAGACCTTGCGCCACAGCGACTTCTTGCGCTGGGCTTCCTTGAACCGGTCGTCCTCTTCCAGCACCTCGGTCGCGGCGGACACCCGGCGCTTGGCCTCGGCGATCGCCTCGTCGACCGGCATGACGGTCTCCAGGTCGAACAGCTCGATGATCCGCGAAACCCGTTCGTGCACAGTGCCGCCCACCACTTCGTAAGGCAGCCCGATGTCCTTCACCACTTGCAGCAGCGTGTCGTCGGAGAGCTTACGGAACGGTTCGGACACCGGGCGGTGGCCGTCGGTCTTCATCGGGAACTCCACCGGCAGGTGCACATAGGCGTCGTACAGCCGGGCGGCCCGCTCCTTGACGACATCGCCGATGATGTCGGTGTACTCCCGCAGCGGCGCCTTGCGCCCGATGCCCGCGGCGGCCTTCACGGTGCGCAGCAGCAGCCCCGCGCCGGGATTGATGCCGACCGCCATGCGTGCGGTGCCGTACACCCATTCGTGCACCACGGAACCGTCGGAAATGAAAGAGCCGCCGCCGGATTCGTTGTGCACCCGCTCCTCGAAGCGGCGCAGTCCGAGTTGCAGCAGTTCGATGGAGTTGAGCTCCATCACCGTCTTGCCGGGGGCGAGATCGATCAGCAGCTCACGGGAGGTGAGCGCGTGCGTGCGCGGAATACCGGTGGCGATCGAGAGCGTCTCGGTCGTCGTGCTCTTGCCGACGCCGTAGGTGCCGGAAATGGCCAACTTCAGGCTGTCGCGGCGCTGTCCGCCGACTAGATACACGGGTCCTTCTCCGATCGCTCAGTGGTCGTCACGCAGGACTTCCCAGCCGCGCGCTGTCGCGACCCGCTCCAGCGCGGGGTCGACCGGGACGACGGCCGGGTGGCCGACCGTCTCCAGCACGGGTACGTCGCTCAGGTGGTCGCCGAAGCCGAAGTCGCCCGCGAGGTCGTGCTCGGGATACCGGGCCGCGAACGCCTCCACCTCGGCGCGCTTGGCCGCGCCGATGAGGGACTTGCGCACCGCGCCGGTGTACACGCCGTCGCGCTCCTCCAGCTCGGTGCACAGCACGCCCACGCAGCCCAGTTCGATCTCGATCGGTCGCAGGCAGGCGCGGAAGGAGCCGGAGACCAGCACCGTCTCCACCCCCTGCGCGCGCAACTCGCCCAGCCGCCGGACCAGGGGCTCGCGGTAGAGCCCGTCGGCGCGGACGCGGTCGTGCCAGGCGCGCGCGTTGTCCTCGACCTCGCGGACCGGGATGTCGGCCCAGAGC
The DNA here is from genome assembly GCF_006716565.1 of Nocardia bhagyanarayanae. Taxonomy (NCBI): domain Bacteria; kingdom Bacillati; phylum Actinomycetota; class Actinomycetes; order Mycobacteriales; family Nocardiaceae; genus Nocardia; species Nocardia bhagyanarayanae. Next base: position 2,468,055 of record NZ_VFPG01000001.1, read on the forward strand.
AGGTAGTAGCTCCGGTTCAGCATCTCCCGGTCCGCTCCGGTCTCGGCCAGGCGTTGCATCCGCTTCTGGTGCATGGCCAGCACCTCTCCCCGCCCGGTGCCTTCGAAGAAGTACGCGGCGAAATGCTGCAGTGTGCTGATCCGCAGCAGGGTGTGGTCCACGTCGGTGAACGCGAAGCGCGGCCTGGTCGCCAGCACGGTCAGGCCACCGGCGCGGGCTGGGTGTCGGCGTCCTCGGTCGGCACGCCGGGGGTGGCGAGCGCGGCCTCGTCCAGATCGCGGCTGCGCAGTGTCAGGAACGCGATCGCACCGGAGACGGCCGCCAGCACCGCCGCCAGCACCATGGCGTTCTCCAAGCCGCTGACGAACGCCGATTCCGCTGCCGCGCGGACGGATTCGGCGACCGACTCGGGCACCTCGGCCGCGACGACGGCCGGACCGCCCGCCGCGACCGCGTCGCCCGCCTCGGCGGCTTTGTCGCCGAAGACCGTGCGCGCCGCCTCGGATTCGGTGAAGGCGCTACCGACCCGGTTCTGGAAGAACGCGCCGACCGCGGCGATGCCGATCGCCAGACCGGCCTGCTGGAAGGTCTCGTTCACGCCCGAGGCCATGCCCGCCTTGTCCGGGCTGGTGACCGCGATGGAGAAGGCGGCGCGCGGCGGGTTGAACACACCCATGCCGAGACCGATCAGCACCATGCCGGGGATCAACGCGGTCCACGAGGAACCGGGCTCGACGAGCAGCACCGCGATCAGACCCGCGGCGATGAGCAGCTGCGAGGCGCCGACCAGGATGGACGGCGGCAGCTTGGCGACCATGCTGCCCGCGATGGCGGCGGCGACGAACAACAGCAGCGTCAGCGGGAGGAAGCGCACGCCGCTGGCGAAGGCGGAGTAGCCGAGCAGGTTCTGCACGTAGGAGATGAGCAGGAACAGCGCGGGCATCACCGAGAGCGCGCACAGCGCGGTCACCACGGACAGACCGTTGAAGGTGCGGTTGCGGAACAGCGTCAGGTCGAACATCGCGTGGCTCGGCCGGGAGATCTGCAGCCAGGTGAAGACGGCGAGCAGTACCAGGGCCAGCGCGAAGCAGCCGATGATCCGGCCGCTGGTCCAGCCGTCCTGCTCGCCCCGCATGAAGCCGAGCACCAGGAAGAACAGACCGGCGGAGAACGTCACCATGCCCAGCCAGTCCACCGGCGGCGGTGTGTCGCTGCGGGATTCGCGCATCTTCAGGTAGCCGACGGCGAGCGCGGCGATGGTGACCGGCACGTTGATCAAGAAGATCCAGCGCCAGCCCGCGGTCTCGGTGAGCGCGCCGCCGATCAGCGGGCCGAACGCGATCGCCAGACCCGCGACGCCGCCGAACACGCCGAACGCCATGCCGCGGTCCTTGCCGCGGAACTCGTGTCCGAGCAGCGCGGGGCCGACCGCGAACAGGATCGCGCCGCCGAGGCCCTGCACCAGGCGGGCGACGATCAACACGAAATCGTTCGGCGCGAGGCCACAGGCCAGCGACGACAGCACGAAGATCACCAGGCCCGCGTCGAAGACCCGCTTGCGCCCGATGCGGTCGGCGAGCGAGCCCGCGGCGAGCAGCACCGCGGCCAGGCCGAGCGCGTAGGCGTCGAGAATCCACTGCAGCGCGGAGAACGTGGAATCGAAAGCTTCGCGGATATCGGGTAGTGCGACGTTGACGACGGTGAGGTCGAGCATCAGCATGAACGTCGCCAGCGCGACGACGACCAGCGTCCAGATCGCACTTTCCGATCGCTGTGGTGTCTTGGTCAGGGCGCCTGCGGATGCCATGGGAATTCCCCTCCAGGTGGTATGCGGCGACGGCTGTTGGTTATGCGGCGTGCAACGCTGCGGAGACCGCGTCGGGCACCGGCATCAGCTGCGGTAGCTGATACATGCCGGCCACCCGGGTGACGATTTCTTCGATGGACCCCCCGATCACCAGATAGGGGACGGTCCCGTCGTGCAGGGTGTCGAGCAGTATTCGGTCGATCGTGGTGCGGTATCGGTCATCGCCTTCGGTGCCCGATTCCCGGTCCATCCGCAGATGGACGAACCCGTCGTAGGTGACGTTGGCCCGCCGGGTCACGATTCCGCCGTGCGCCAGCAGGTACCGCTTCTCGAAGACGCGAAATGGCAGGTCGCGCGGGTTCCACAGCCAGTGCCGGAGCCTGCGGGTTCGCCGCAGCGCCTCGGCCGCCACCCATTCCTGGAGCACCGAACCGTCGGAGACGAAACCCGAGGTCAGCCGGGCTTCGGAATCCACGCGCTGTTCGAAGCCGCGTACCGCGGCGTCGACCGTCGGCGCGAGCCGTCGATCGGCGCCCGGGGAGGCGAGGTGGGTGGAGATGGCCGCGTAGTCCAGGCCGGTGGCCAGCGCGAGAGCGGTGCAGACGGTGGTCTTACCCGTTCGCGGTGCGCCGGTCACGGCCAGTCGTAGCGCGGGTGCATCCTTCATCGGGCGTCCTTGTATAGCGGGTGCCCGCATTTTCGCGTATCCCCTTGTGGGCAAGCGGAATACGCGAACGCGAAATGCGGTCTCACCGGGTTCATCGAAAATCTAGTAATCAAGTGATAACTTGTCAACATGAGGGCCAGACTGAGTGCGGCCGAGCGTCGCGAGATGATTCTCGAGGCCGCTGGGCGAGCGTTCTCTCGCGGCGGCTACGCGGGCACCAGCACCGACGTCGTCGCGCTGGAGGCCGGAGTCTCGCAGCCGTACGTGGTGCGCATGTTCGGCACCAAGGCCGACCTCTTCCAGGAGGTCTTCGACCGGGCGGTGCGGTCCCTGCTCACCGCGTTCGCCGCCGAACTGGAGGATCCGGAGGTCGCCGCGTCGCCCGAGGTGTGGAAACGCCTCGGCGGGGTCTACAACAGCCTGGTCGAGGACCGGGACGTGCTGGTGGTCTTGTTGCAGGGCTTCAGCGCGGCCGCCGGTCATCCGCAGATCGCCGCCGCCGCACGGCGTTTCGTCTCCGCGCTGTACACCCTGCTCGTCGAGCGCACCGGCTGCGACCCCGAGCGCGCGCGGGAATTCATCGCCAACGGCATGCTGCTCAACGCGCTGCTGGCGATGAACGCCACCGAACACGCCGACGACCCCGCGCTGGCCGCGCTCGCGGAATGCGCGCTCGGCCAGGACTGCGGGTTCGACGCTCCGGAATCGGAGTGAGGTGCTGGGCTGAATCCCCTTGTCCGGCATTCTCAGTCGGGCAACTGGTGCGCGAGCAGGCAGAACCCGGTGACGCCCTGGAACTCCTTGATCAGTAGATCGGCGCTGCGCCAGCGCTGGCCGCCGCGGTCGATGGTCGAGGTGCGCCGGATCTCCACCGTGCCGTCGAACGGCTCGGTCGAGGGGCGGCGCGGACCCTCGGTGACGAACTCGAGCTTGCGCATCCACAGCGTGTTGCTGTTGCGCCGGTCCAGTCCGTCCATCTGGTAGAGCAGGATCTGGGAGAGCTGCGCCGCGCCGACGATGGCGTCGATCGGCGAAACCGAGTCCCAGTAGGCCGATTCCGCGCCGACGTAGCCGCCCTCGACCCCGGTGCTGACGCGCTGCCTGCTGTTGATGCGGGTGGCGGTCTCGTCGACGGTCAGGTCGGCGGCGGTCAGCGTGTGGTCCTTGACGCCGTTGAGGTAGTAGTGCGGCGCCGGACCGTAGATGTCGCTGAGCTGCTCGATGTGGTCGGTTCCCGGCACGTCCAGCGCGCCCGAACCGACGGGGTGCACCATGGTGAGCGTGCCGGTCAGGTTGCCGACGCGGAACTTGAACGCGGTCTCGATCTCGTCGGCGTCCTCCGCGGCGGCGGTGGTGGTGGTGATCTCGGCCTCGACCGGAATGCGGTCGAGGTCCTCGTGCGGTGCGGCGCCGGCCCGCACGGCCGCCTGGCGCACCCACATGCGGGAGGACTCGGCCGGGCTGAGGTCTCGGGCGTGGGTGATGGCGGCGTCGCACAGGGAGGCGGCGAGCATGATCGTGTCGACGCTGCTGACGTGCGGCACCAGCTCGCGGTGCTTCTTGGTCGACCAGGCGGCCGGGTAGCTCAGCCGCGCCACACCGGAGTGCTTGGCGCCGAGCTGGGTGGAGCGACGGATTCGAAGGTCGGCCAGCTCGGGGCTGACCTTTTTATAACCCTCACCGAAGTATCGATCGGACCGGGGTCCGAGGGGCTCGTCGTAGCTGGAAAAAGAAACGGTCATGGCAGAGCAACTTTCGAAGAGCGATCGAGCAGTTCGGTTTCAGGCAACCTGGGGCAGGTCGAAAACCTGTCCCGCATACGACAGACCGGCGCCGAAAGAAACTTGCAAAGCAAGTTGTCCCGGCTTCGCCCGGCCCGAAGACACCAGGTCATCGATCGCCAGCGGAAGGGCGGCGGCGGAAGTGTTTCCGGTCCGTCGGACGTCGTCTGCGATCACTACCGATTCGTCCTGCCAGCCGAGTTTGCGAGCAACCCCGTCGATGATTCGCAAATTCGCCTGATGCGGGATGAATACCTCTACGTCGGCGAGTGTGATACCGCCGGCGTGCGCGATTTCGGAAACTATCCTGGGCACCGCGCCGGTCGCCCAGCGGAATACTTCGGTGCCCTCCATGTGCAGGAAGGGCGTGGCCGTGGTGGTCGGCGCGGCACGCAGTTCTTCCCAGGTGGGTTCCTGGCGGATCAGGCGGGACTGGGTGCCGTCGCTGCCCCATATCGTGCGCCTGATGTGCCCGGATTCGGTACGGCCGACGATCGCGGCGCCCGCGCCGTCGCCGAAGATGGGAGCCACCGACCGATTGTTGAGATCGATGACGTGACTGAGCTTTTCGGAGCCGATGACGAGAATGTTGTCGGCTTGGCCCGCATTGATCAGCGCGGCGGCTTGGCCGATGCCGTGCGCGTAGCCGGAGCAGCCCGCCGAAATGTCGAAGGCGGCGGGGCCGGAGCAGCCGAGTTCGGCGGCGACGATCGCCGCGGCGGCCGGAGTCTGGTTGAGATGGGTCGAGGTCGCGATCATCACGACGTCGATCTGGTCGGCGGACATCGCGGCGGCATCGAGCGCTTTCTGCGCGGCCGATGCGGCCATCGAAATTACTGTTTCGTGATTTCCAGCGAATCTACGTTCGGTAATTCCGGTCCGCGTGGATATCCACTCTTCATCGACACCCAATTCGGGGGCGAGATCGGAATTGGAAACGATGCGATCGGGCCGGTATGATCCGATCATCAAAACTCCGGCTTGTAAAGCCGTCATACTTCCCACCCCCGAGAGGTGAATCAACAATTCTGTATGAATCAATGTATCACCCGGCCTGAATCTCGGAGTGAGATCACATTGCTATAACACCTGTATAACGGCATGTTGTGACGAAGGTCACGTTTTTTCATAGACTGTTGACATCGCTCGATTACCGGTCTGTCACAAGAGGACTCGGGCGCGGTCGCCAGTTATTAACTACCGATTGGTAATCGAGCGATTCTCACCTGGGGAAACCGGTGGGGATGCGACGGCGTCCGAGTTCGGGAGGGTCGCGCCGGACCGCTCGATCGATAGCTGTGGATTGTCCGCCGTGCGGGCTCGGGCGGGACTAGGGCCCGGCGACCGGCGGATACGACGACGGCGGGGGTTCGGGTGCGTCGCGCACCCGAACCCCCGCCGTCGTGGATCGGAAGGTTCGCGCTACCGGCTGGTGAACGGCAGCAGGGCCATCTCGCGGGCGTTCTTCACCGCGACGGCGACCTGACGCTGCTGCTGCGGGGTGAGCCCGGTGACGCGCCTGCTGCGAATCTTGCCGCGATCGGAGATGAACGTGCGCAGCAAGTTCACGTCCTTGTAGTCCACCGTCTCGATCCCCGCGGCGATCAGCGGGTTCTTCTTGGGGCGGCGGGCCTGTTCCGCGCGGACCTTCTTCGACGGTGCTCGCTTGACTGCCATATCAGGGATTCCTTCTACGGGATCGGTGGTTCTTACCAGCTCGATTTGTGCACACCGGGCAACTCTCCCCGGTGGGCCATCTCGCGCACACGCACACGGGAGAGACCGAACTTCCGGAGGTGACCCCGCGGACGTCCGTCCGCGGCGTCCCGGTTGCGCAATCGTACCGGACTGGCATCGCGCGGCAGGCGCTGCAGGGCGGCCTGCGCGGCGGCCCGGTCGGCGTCCGGCGTGGCCGGCTTGCGGATCAGTTCCTTCAGCTCCGCGCGGCGGGCCGCGTAGCGGGCGACGACGGCCTTGCGCTGCTCGTTGCGCTCGATCTTCGACTTCTTCGCCATGTCAGCGCTCCTCGCGGAAGTCGACGTGCTTGCGCACCACCGGGTCGTACTTCTTGAGGACCATGCGGTCCGGGTCGTTGCGCCGGTTCTTGCGGGTGACGTAGGTGTAGCCGGTGCCCGCGGTCGACTTCAGCTTGACGATCGGGCGGATGTCGGTGGACTTCGATGCCATGAGAGCTCCTAGATCTTCTCGCCGCGAGCCCGGATCCGAGCGACCACGGCCTCGATTCCGTCCCGATCGATGGTCTTGATGCCCTTGGCGGAGACGTTCAGCGTGACGCGGCGGTCCTCGCTGGGCAGGTAGTAGGTCTTGCGCTGGATGTTGGGGTTCCAGCGGCGGCTGGTCCGCTTGTGCGAGTGCGACACGGACTTGCCGAACCCCGGCTTGCGGCCGGTGACCTGGCAGTGGGCCGACATGTGGGCTCCTGGAGTAGATGACAATCATTTTCGACAATGGCTGCTCGACACTGTACCGTTGCTGGACGGCAAATGAAAATCGTTATCGAAAGGGGTTCCGGTGGTTGTGCCTGATCCCGCCCTGCTCCCGCCCGAGCCCGATCGCCGGACGCCGGTGGTGCTGGTCGCCGGTCTGCCCGGCCGCGCGGCCGCGGGCGTCGACCGTGCCGCCGACGCGCTGCTCGGCGACGGCGTCGTCGTCGTGCGCCACGAGCTGAGCGAGCTGCGCGAGGGCGTCGTGCGCCGCACGGTGCGCACCGCGACGGATACCAGGACCACCGTGCTCGAGCTGGCGCACGGCTGCGTCTCCTGCACGTTGCGCGCCGACCTGCTTCCGCTGCTGTGCACGTTGGCCGCGCGGGAATCGGTGCGGCGCATCGTCCTCGCACTCGATCCGGCGTTCGAGGCAGAGGCCGTGTGCCAGGCCATCGGTGATGTCGTGGTGACCGGAGTCGTGGGCCGGGTGGACGGACCCGCCGGGCGCGACGTACGCGTCGAGGCCGTGCTCACCTGCCTGGACAGCCAGGAGTGGCTGAGCGACGCCACCGGCGACGAGACCCTCGCCGAGCGCGGGCTCGCGGCAGCGGACGACGACCGCACCGTCGCGCAGGTCGCCGTCGGCCAGGTCGATTTCGCCGACGCGGTGCTGGCCATCGGCCCCGCGCTCGACGCCATGGAGCAGGCCAGGCTCGGCGCGGTGCTGACCCGCCTGGTGCCGGACGCGCCCGTCGCCTGGATCGACGACCTCGCCGCCGTCGCCGCCACCGACATCGAAGCCCTGCTCGCGCGGATTCCGGCGGGATCGCGGCGCGGCCGGATCTTCGACGCGCACGCGCCGCTGCTGCGCGGGCAGCCGCCGCTGACCGCCGAATACGGTGTCAGCCTGGTCGAATTCGCCGCGAGCAGGCCCTTCCATCCCGGCAGGCTGCACGACGCGCTCGACGTGCTTTTCGAAGGCGTTGTCACCGCCCGCGGCAGGCTCTGGCTGGCGACCCAGCCCGACGAGGTGGTGTGGCTGGAGTCGGCGGGCGGCGGGCTACGCGTCGGCGGTGCGGGGCGCTGGCTCGCCGCGATGAGCGAAGACGAACTAGCGCAGGCGGATCCGACTCGGCGCGCGCTCGCCGCGCTGCGCTGGGACGACCGCTTCGGCGATCGGGACGTCTCGCTGGTGATCCTCGCGCACGACGCCGATCCCGCGGAGATCCGCCGGGCCCTGCACTGGGCGCTGGTCGAGGACGACGAACTGCGACTGGTCGAGCGCGCGCCCGAACGGGTCGCGCTGTGGGACGACCCGTTCGGTGACTGGCACGCCGACCCGTGCGACGACGCGGGCGAACTGGTCGACGAGGTCGCGGAGCCCAAAAGTCGGAGAGGAGAAGGAAAGTGAAGACAGGTATCCACCCGGACTATCACCCGGTGGTATTCGAGGACTCGAGCACCGGCAAGCGGTTTCTCACCAGGTCCACCGCCACCAGCGCGCGGACCATCGAGTGGGCGGACGGCAACACTTATCCGCTGCTGGTGGTCGACGTGACCGCCGACTCGCACCCGTTCTGGACCGGCGCGAACCGCGTGCTGGACACTCAGGGCCGGGTCGAGAAGTTCGAGCGCAAGTACGGCAGGCGCGTGCGCGCCGGACAGGAGGCCTGAGATGGCGGTGCCCAAGCGGAGGATGTCGCGGTCCAACACGCGCAGCCGTCGCGCCCAGTGGAAGGCGGCCCCGCCCGCGCTGGTGCCGGTGACCGTCGGGGGAGTGGTGCACCAGGTGCCGCGCCGCCTGGTGCAGGCCGTGCGCCGTGGACTGATCGACCTCGATCGCCTCTGATCGAACTCGGCGTACCCGAGAAACGCGTCGGGCCCGGCGGATCACACCGCCGGGCCCGACGCGTTGTCGCGCCGCCGACTCGCGATCACGAGCCGCCCTGTGCCGCGGGCGCCTGGCGATTCGTGCCCGTTGGGCGTGGCGGCGGACCGGACGGTTCGTTGCGATCGTGATGTGGCGGCAACCGATCGGCTACCGATGTGGCTTGCGTCACATGCAGCTATTCCTGAATTAAGGCGTGCGACAAGGTAACTGGGCGATGAAATGCATACCCAAAGTTTGTTTTTAGCGGTCTTAAAAGTCTCCGCGCAGTGATGATTTCGTGTCCCTGCACCGGTACCCTCATCCGGGAGGGCGGGTTCTTCCGGTTCTCGGAAGAACCCGCTCATCGCCAAGCTTTGGCATTCTCCCGTAAACCGCTCTCGCGAAAGATGTTTCGCGCGCGCCTACGGCTTCCCGTTTCGAGATTCGGAATCCGCGTCCGAATGTCCCGGCAATCCGGGCAAATCCGGCAGCAGGGACTCGAGTCGCGCGAGCTGAGCGCCGATCAACTCCGCGGGCCCCTCGATCAAGGAGAGCGGCCACGGCCAGCGGTGTCCTTCCAGCTGTCGCACCTGCTCGATCAGGTCGGCGGTGGTGGCCTCCAGTTCACTGATCTCCGTGCGCAGTTCGCCGATCTGGGCGCGCAGTGCCTCGGTGTCGCCCTCCAGCGCATCGATGCGCCGCAGCGCCGCGGCCAGCCCGTCCACCAGCGTCAGGTGCCGTCCGTCGGCGTCCGTGCCCAGCTGCGGCCATCCCGCGAGACCGGGGCCGCGCAACTGGGTCTGGATGTCGCGCAGCACCGCGTCCTGCTCCGGCGTCATGTCCGGTTCCTCCTGTCCGAAATCCCACTGGCCGAAATCTGCGGTCTCGGCCACGTTCACGTCGCAGAGCACGCCGTCGACCCGGATCTGGCGCAGCGTCTGATGAATGTTGCGGCGGGTCTCCACGTTGCCGCCCGACCACGCGTCGGTCTGCCACGCCCACGCCGCGCTGCCCGCGTCCAGTGCCCGGCTCACCGACCAATACCCGCCGTAGATACCGACATTCGCGGCGCCGAGCACGGTGGCCGCGCCGTCCAGGTACGCGTTGATCGGCACCTGGTCCTGCGGGGTCGCGTCGAAATCCGCCGAGAAGTAGATGGGCCGGTCGGGACGGCCGCCGCAGCGCAGCACCTGCGCGAGACCGGCTCGCGCGTCGACGATGCCCGCGTTGTAGCCGTCCAGCATGCGCGCGGCGGTCGTCTCCCAGTTGGAGACGATGGAAATGCGGTGCGCCCGAAGGTCGTCGGCCTCCGCCGGCGTGAGCAGCTTGCCGGGCAGACTCGGGCCGCCGGGCGTCAGATATCGCACCACGAAATCGAAACCCGCGGCCCGGATGGCGGCGCCGCCCGGACGTCCACCGGCGTAGTCCAGGCCGAACCGCATGTCTCCCACTGTAAGACGTAGACGGTGCGGTTCGCCGGGGTTCAGCGCGTGAACTCGGGCCGCCGCGCCGGTGCGGGCGGCGTCGACGGTGTGCGCCGGTCGGGGGCGACGAGTACCGCGGTGATCGGCACGGCCAGCGACAGCATGCCGATGACGAACATCGGCACCAGGAAGGAGAACAGGTCTTCACCGGTCGGGAGCGCCGCGCGCGGATCGATCCGCAGCTCCAGCCCGGCCATCCGCAGGTAGTGCATGCCGACGACAGCGCACCCGAACAGCGCCGAGGCGCCGACGACGGCGGCCGTCGGCCACGAGAACAGCACGAACCACAGTGTGCCCAGCGAGATCACGACGCCGAGCACGCCGGAGGCGATCACCTGCCACAGTCCGAACTCGATGTCGCCGCGCACCTGCACGGCGCTCATCCCCAGGGCGAGCATCAGGCTCAGTCCGGCGCCCATAAGCACGCCCGCGGCGAGCAGGCGGGGCAGTTGCAGCGTCCGCCCGAGCACCATCAGCCCACCGAAGACCGAAAGCACCGCGAGCACCGCCGCACCCGTCAGCCGGGCGACGTCGTAGCGGATCAGCGCGTCGCCCGAGGGCGTGACGCCGAGCATCGAGACGAAAACCGCCAGCCAGGTACCGATTCCGCCGATGGAGACCGCCGCCGAGGCCAACCAGACCAGCCGGAACTTGGACGTCACCGACTTGGTCGACTGACGGATGCAGATCAGACCGATCAGCGCGCCCGCCATCGCCACCAGGATCGACAGGCCGAGGACCCAATAACCCATGGAGAAGTAGGACAAGACAGCGACCCTCACACCTGTCCGACGGGCTGCTCGTGCTGCTGTGCCGCGAGCCGCTGGATCGCGTATTCGGTGACAGCGGCGAGTGATTGGCGCACTTCCATCGCGTTGCGCGCGTCGATGTCGACGATCGGCACCCCGGACCGTACCGAGAGCGCCTCACGTAGCTCGGCGACCGGGAACCGCGGTGCGTCCGGAAAACGATTGACCGCCACCAGGAACGGCAGTCCGCGCGCCTCGAAGAAGTCGACGGCGGCGAAGCTGTCCTCGATGCGGCGGGTGTCCACCAGCACCACCGCGCCGATCGCGCCGCGGATCAGGTCGTCCCACATGAACCAGAACCGGCGCTGGCCCGGCGTGCCGAACAGGTACAGCGTCAGGTTCCCCGGCAGCACGATGCGGCCGAAATCCATGGCGACCGTGGTCGTTTCCTTGCCCGGCGTCGCGGCCAGGTCGTCGATGCCGTCGGAGAAGCCGGTCACCATGGCTTCGGTGCGCAGCGGGACGATCTCCGATACCGCGCCGACGAAGGTGGTCTTGCCCGCGCCGAAACCGCCTGCCACAACGATTTTCGTCGAAGCGGTTCGATTGTCCATGGATGCCGAGCCGTACGGCTGGGAGTTATAGGGCGCGGAGTCCACGCAAAGTCCTCTCCATCAGGGTCCGGCGCTCGTCGTAGCTCGCCTGGTCGCTCAGGGTCGAATGCACGCGCAGCGTCCCGGCGACGACGAGATCGCCGATCACGACTCGGACCAGGCCGAGCGGCCGTTGTAGCTGAGCCGATATCTCAGCGACCGACAGACGTGCGGTGCCCAGCCGCACGATATCGGTCCGGATATCGCCGACCGGCCATTCGAAATGTGCAGTGTAGGAGATGGTCTCGATGACCGCCTCCAGGGGAAGGTCGACCGCGGGTTCGGTACGCCCCGAGGTCAGGGCGTAGGGACGAACGCGGGTGGGTGGTATGCCCGGCCCCCCGCCGGATGGGGTAGACATCGCACGCTCTACACGGCCGTCCGGGCGGTGGCCTGGACCACCGAACCGACCCGATCGACGAGCAGCGCCATCTCATAACCGATCCGGCCGATGTCGTGCGTCTTGTTGGCGAGCACCGCGAGGTGCGAGCCGTTGCCGACCGTCATCACCAGCAGGTAGCCGCGCTGCATGTCGACGATCGACTGCATCACCTTGCCGCCGTTGAACAGCTGGGCGGCGCCGCTGGACAGACTCGCCAGGCCCGCGGTGACCGCCGCGAGCTGCTCGGCGCGATCGGCGGGCAGGTGCGGGCTGGTCGCCTGCAGCAGGCCGTCGGCCGACACCAGCACCGCGTGGGTGACACCCGGCACGTCCCGAGTGAAACGGGTGACCAGCCAGTTCAGATTCTCGTCCGTGGTGTTGCCTGGTTTGTCGGTCATGCAAGCCCTCCGTCGTTGTACTGGGCGTCGGCCCGCCCGCTGCGGACCCCGCTGAGATGCCTGGTCAAGCTGTTGCGGATCTCATCAGGATTCCGCGTGTTGGATTCGTTGGTCGGTGCCAAACCGCCGGGGACCAGCTGCGCGCCCGGCTGCCGAATGGGGAGGCCGCCAGAGGTGCGGCCGGAGGTGGTCGGGTTGCTCGCCTCCGCGGCGGCCGCCCAGCCGACGTCGGCGGGGGACGACCAAGCGCCGGTGTCGTTGTCGGATCCGGCGGAGGCGGGTTCGACCAGCCACTCCGACACCATGCGCTGGTAGATCGGTGTCGGGGATTCCGGGTTCACCGGACGCAATCCGGTGACCGTCGCTTGGGTCGCGTTGGCGACGGCCGCGGGCTCGGGCACCTCGTAGACGGCGGTCTCGGCCCACACGTCGACCTGCGCGGGTTCGGCGGGCTCGGGCACCGGCGAAGGCAGCGCGAGCGGCTCCACCGTGCGCGGCGCGCCGTTCTCGTTGCGCGTCCGGATCGGCAGCGGGCCGCCGCGGCCGGGATCGGTGGTCTCGGCATCGATGACCGACGTCTGGCGGTCGGCCGGGGTGGCCACCCGGATCGCCGGGCGCCGCTGCGGCAGACCGGTGCTGCTCATCTCGAACGAGGAAGTGTGCTCGGGCAGCGCCAGACTCGGCACCGGGACCAGCATGCGCGGCGGCGCGACCGTGGGTTCAGGCGCGCTCTCCTGCGGCTGCGGCGCGGTGAGCTGCGGCGCCTTGTCGCTGATCGGCACCGGCGAGACCAGGGTGCCTGGCAGGTGCACGCTCGCGGTGATGCCCGGTTGCTGCGCCATCGCCGAGGTGCGGCGCAGGTTGACCGTGATGTTGTGCCGCTTGGCGAGTCGGCCGACCACGAAAAGACCCATGCGGCGGGCCGTTTCGACGGTGACCTCACCACCGGAGGCGAGGTGTTCGTTGACCGTCTGCAGGTCCTCGGCGGACATGCCGAGACCGCGGTCGATGATCTCGATCAGGTAGCCGCCGTCCACCGCGCGGGCCACCGACACCGCCACCGGCGTGGTGGGCGGCGAGTAGCGCAGCGCGTTGTCGATGAGCTCGGCGAGCAGGTGCTCGACGTCGACGGCGGGCTCACCGGGCACGATGCCGTCGGGCGCGCTGCCGATCTCGACGCGCTGGTAGTCCTCGACCTGGGAGACTGCGCTCCACAGCATGTCCGAGAGCGGAACGGGCGGCAGGTGACCGCGGCGCAGGGCGGTGCCCGCGAGCACCAGCAGGTTGTCACCGTTACGGCGCATGCGGGTGGCGAGGTGGTCGAGGCGGAAGAGGCTCTGCAGGCGCTCGGAGTCGTCCTCGTCGTGCTCGAGTTCCTCGATCAGCGTCAGCTGCTGCTCGACGAGCGACTGGCTACGGCGCGAAAGGGTCTCGAACATGCTGCCGATCTGCAAGCGCAGACGCGCCTGCTCGGCGGCGAGGTGGAGCGCGGCGTTGTGGATGTCGTCGACGGCTCGGGCCAGCTGGCCGATCTCCTCGGTGGTGTGCACGTCGACTCGGGTCGGTTCCGGTGTCGCGTTGCCGGAACGCACGACCTCGAGTTCGTTGGGCAGGTCGACGTGCGCGACCTGGAGCGCGCCGTGGCGCAGGCGACGAATCGGGACGACGAGCGAGCGGGCGACCGCGAGCGCGAGGGCGAGACCGGCGAGCAGCGTCGCGACCACGATCGCGATATCGCGCAACACGATGCCGCGGACTTCGGCGGTCCGGTCGGCCAGTCGCGCGTCGATGGTGTCGACCAGGTTCAGCGTGGTCTGGTCGTAGGCGGTGGCACTGGTGCGCAGCGAGTCGATGACCGGCTGGCTGCCCGCGGGATCGCCGAGGTTCTGGCTGAAGGCGCCGAGGCGGACGTTGACCGCGTCGATCAGCACGCTGGCGTTGAGCGCCGAAGACGGCTGCAGCTGGGCGAACTGGCTCAGCAACACCAGCTCACCACCGGCGGTGATCAAGACCGTCGGGCGCACGGCCGGGTTGCGGTCCGCGCCCGGCGAACCGATCAGCAGGTACTGCTGGGTGTGCAGCCTGCGCGCGTTGGTGGTCACACCGAGCTGCAGGAAGTAACGCTGGATGGTGATCTCCTCCAGCGAGGTCGAGCGCGCGATCGCGTTACCGATGCGGGCGGCGACCTCGTCGGCCTGCTGGCCGATCGCCACCGGCGAGCTGTTGCGCAGGCCGTTGCGCATCGCGCGGCCCGCGGTCAGCGCCGCGTCGAGCTCGTTGGTGACGTCCGTCGGCGCGCCCGTCGAGCGCAGGGCCGTCTGGAGATCGGCGGCCGCCTGATCGAACCGGCCCGCGATGCGGTCCAGGTCGGCGTCGGTCGTCTGGTTCTCCCAGGTCGTCGCCGTGCTGACGGCGAGTTGTTCGGTGGCCGAGGCGAAACCGAGCATCGGCCGGATGATCCTGGCCTGGTCGGTCGCCGCGTCGAGGTCGCCGATCGTGTTCAACTCGTCGTTGATTCGCAATACCGCGAACGTCGAGGCGAGCACCACCGGCAGCAGTAGCACGATCCCGACCTTGCGGGTGACGGACCAGTTCGACAGCCTGAATTGCCGGGAACGCGGTGCTGCATCCATCCGCTTCCGTCGCCTCCACTCCGCGCGGGTTCCCCGGATGGCTAGTGGCTGTTTCACATAAGTATGGGACCAACCCGCTGAGAACCAACTCGAGGTCTTGTTTTTACCGCTGGGAACATACCGTGCTGAGTGGGTAACGGCAATCTGGGGCACTCGGCGCGATAATTCTCTAATATGGCTACGCAGAACAAGTTTCGGTCGCAGAGCGAGAGTCGCAACGACCGAAATCCGCGCACGCCGGTGAAAGCCCCTGGTCATCGGTGGTGCCCTGCCGCGTCACCGGACCGGCCCACTTCGCGGCGTGTCGGGCGTGCCCTCTCAGTCGACTCTCAGTCGGTGCGGTCAAACTGGTGGCATGCGCATTCTGGTAGTCGACGACGATCGCGCCGTCCGTGAATCGCTGCGCCGGTCGCTGACCTTCAACGGCTACTCGGTCGATCTCGCGGTGGATGGTGTGGACGCCTTGGAGAAAGCCGCCGTCCAACGTCCGGACGCACTCGTGCTGGACGTGATGATGCCGAGATTGGACGGGCTCGAAGTTTGCCGACGGCTGCGCAGCACCGGTGATGATCTTCCGATTCTGGTTTTGACGGCCCGCGATTCGGTTTCCGAAAGGGTTGCCGGGCTGGATGCCGGAGCCGACGATTATCTGCCGAAACCATTCGCGCTCGAGGAATTGCTGGCGCGGCTGCGCGCTCTGCTGCGCCGCCGCGCGCCCGAACAGGGCGATACCTCCGAGGCGATGCTGTTCGCCGATCTGTCGCTGGACCCGGTGACCCGCGAGGTCTCCCGCGGCTCCCGCTCGATCAGCCTGACCCGCACCGAGTTCTCGCTGCTGGAAATGCTGATGGCCAACCCGCGCCGGGTGCTCACCCGCAGCCGGATCCTCGAAGAGGTGTGGGGTTACGACTTCCCGACCTCCGGCAACGCGCTCGAGGTCTACATCGGCTACCTGCGCCGCAAGACCGAGGCCGAGGGCGAGCCGCGGCTCATCCACACCGTGCGCGGCGTCGGTTACGTCCTGCGCGAGACACCACCCTAGGCCGCGCGGCAATGGCACGAAGCGTTCCACGGCGACCCGTCATCGCCACCCTCGGCCAGCCCGACCCGACCGAGATGCGGCCGCCGATGCCGCTGACCCGCTCGGTCTCGCTGCGCTGGCGGGTCACCCTGCTCGCCGCGTCGGTGGTGGCCATCGCGGTCGCCTTCACCTCCATCGCCGCCTACGCGATGGTGGCGCGGGCCCTCTACGCCGACGTCGACTCGCAATTGCGGGCGCGTGCCTCGACGATGATCGACAACAACTTCGAGAGCATGGGTTTTCAGTCGATCATCCTGGCCGGACTGTTCTCCAACGACGTCGGCGTCGCACTGATCTTCGCCGACCACAAGCCCTATATGCCGCCGCAGCAGACGATTCCGCCGGTGGGTGAGCAGGAGTTCGCCGTCGCCGACGGCAAGCTGAACTCCTCGCTGCGCACGGTGAGCAATCAGCGGGTGCTCGCGGTGCGCACGAACTCCGGTGCGACGCTGGTCATCTCCCAGCGGCTGGAGCCGACCCGTGAGGTGCTCGACCGGCTGGCCTGGCTGCTGTTCGTGGTCGGCGGCTGCGGTGTCGTGCTCGCCGCCGCGGCGGGTACCGCGGTGGGCCGCACGGGCCTGAGACCCATCGCCCGGCTGACGGCCGCGACCGAGCGCGTCGCGCGCACCGACGACCTCACGCCCATCCCGGTCACCGGCGACGACGAATTGGCGCGGCTCACGGACAGTTTCAACACGATGCTGCGGGCGCTCGCCGAATCACGCGACCGCCAGCGGCGTCTGGTCGCCGACGCCGGGCACGAGCTGCGCACGCCGCTGACCTCGTTGCGCACCAACATGGAGCTGCTCATCGCCTCGAGCAGGCCGGGCGCGCCCGCGATTCCCGAGGAGGACATGGCCGAGCTGCGCCAGGACGTGATGGCCCAGATCGAGGAGCTGTCCACCCTCGTCGGCGACCTCGTCGACCTGGCGCGCGAGGACGCGCCGGAGACGGTCTACGACCGGATCGATCTCGGCGAGGTGACCGAGCGGGCGCTGGAGCGCGCCAGGCGCCGTCGCGGCGCCATCGAGTTCGTCGCCGAGCTGCGGCCGTGGTTCGTCTACGGCCACGAGGCCGGACTCGAGCGGGCCGTGCTGAACGTGCTCGACAACGCGGCCAAGTGGAGTCCGGCGGGCGCCCAGGTGCTGGTCACCATGCGCGAGGCCGGACGGGGTCTGCTGGAACTCGCGGTGGACGACGCGGGCCCCGGCATCCCCTCGGACGAACGGGAGCTGGTGTTCGAGCGGTTCTACCGGACCACCGCCTCGCGGTCGATGCCCGGCTCGGGTCTCGGACTGGCCATCGTCAAGCAGGTCGTGACCAAGCACGGCGGCACTATCACGATCGATACGTCGGACCGCGGCGGCGCGCTGATCCGTATCGTGTTACCTGGTGAGGGTGACGGTCCCGCGTCAGCCCAGCAGATCTCGGAGAACTGAAAGCACGGTCTCAGTCGGCTCTAAGCCGTCGTCGGCACGCTGGTCGGCAGACGTGAGGAGAAGCGAGAAGCCATGACGGAGGATTTCCAGAACCGCAACGTGGAGCCGGGGAAGGCGGACGCCTCCGGTCCCCGGCCGACCGAGCAGTTCCCGGTCGCAGGCCATGCCGAGCACGCGGCATGGGCCGCTCCCGGTGCGGCACACCAGCAGCACTATCAATCACAACCGTTCCCCGAACCGGGTCACGGATTCGGCGGCCCGCCGCCCCCGCACACCATGCCCGGCGCGGCCTTCGGCGCGCAGCCTCCGCAGCCGCCCAAGCGCCCGTTCCGCGCCGGACTCGTCGCGGGCGCCGTGGCATTGGCGCTGGTCAGCGGCGGTATCGGCGGCGCGGTCGGTGCGCTGGCCACGCGGTCCGACGACGGCAGGGCCCAGGTGACCAACGCGCTGGACGCGCCGAAGCCCAATGTCAGCAACGCGTCCAACGCGCCCGCGGGTTCGACCCAGGCGGTGGCGCAGAAGGTGCTGCCGAGCGTCGTGATGATCAAGGTGGCGAGCAACCGCGCGCAGGGCGAGGGTTCTGGCGTCGTGCTCTCCTCCGACGGCCTGATCCTGACCAACAATCACGTGGCCGCCGGCGGTGGCGCCGGCGCGAAGATGGAGGTCATGTTCTCCGACGGGAGCAGCGCGCCCGCCACGCTGGTCGGCGCCGATCCGGTCTCCGACCTGGCGGTCATCAAGGTGCAGGGCAAGAGCGGTCTGACCCCGATCGAACTGGGCACCTCGGCGAATCTGCAGGTGGGTCAGCCGGTGATCGCCATCGGCTCGCCGCTCGGCCTGGCCGGGACCGTCACCACCGGCATCGTTTCCGCGCTGAACCGGCCGGTGTCGACCAGCGGCGAGGGCGGCCAGAACCCGAACGCCCCGCAGCCGGTGATCGATGCGATCCAGACCGACGCCGCCATCAACCCGGGCAACTCGGGCGGCGCGCTGGTGGACGCGAGCGGCAAGCTGATCGGCATCAACACCGCCATCGCCAGCCTCGGCGTCGGTGAGCTCGGCGGCCAGCAGAGCGGTTCGATCGGTCTCGGCTTCGCCATCCCCGTGGACCAGGCCCGCAGGGTCGCCGACGAGCTGATCAAGAACGGTCACGCCACCTACGCCCAGATCGGCATCAAGCTGCGCCCGCAGGACAGCGTCGCGCTGGTGCTGGAGGCGACCCCCGACGGCCCGGCCGCCAAGGCGGGCATCCCGGCGGGCTCCATCATCACCAAGCTGGACGATCGGCCCATCGATTCCGGCGAAGCGCTCATCGCCGCCGTCCGCTCACACCAACCGGGAGACAAGGTGAAGATCACCTATACCGACGAACAAGGCAACAACCCCAAGACCGTCGAGGTCACCCTCACCGGCGCACCCGCGGACGGTGGCCGGTGAGGCGGCTCGGTGACGCGGAATTGTCCAGCGCCGCCGCCGGGTTGCTCGGCACAGGCGCTACGGTGAGCACCATGGAAATCGATGCTCCTGTGGCGGGGCGTGCACTGGTGGTGGTCGTCGACGATCGAACGGCGCATGGAGGTGTGGACTCGCTCGGCCCGCTGGTCACCGAGCTGCTCACCGAGGCGGGTTTCCTCGTGGACGCGTCGGTGTCGGTGCAGGCCGACGAGGTGGAGATCCGCAACGCGCTGAACACGGCGGTGATCGGCGGCGTCGACCTGGTCATCTCGGTCGGCGGCACCGGAATGTCGCCGCGCGACGTGACACCCGAGGCGACCTCGCAGGTGCTGGACCGGGAACTGCCCGGTATCAGCGAGGCGCTCCGTTCGTCCGGCCGGGTCGCGGGTTCCCTGGACGCCGGCCTCTCGCGCGGTCTCGCGGGCATCTCGGGCAGCACCCTGGTCGTGAACCTGCCGGGCACCCGCTCCGCCATCCGCGACGGTATGGCAACCCTCTCGCCGCTCGCCAGCAAAGTGATCGGCGAACTGTCCGGATTGGCCGAATAATTCCGGCCGCCGACTCTTCCGACGTCCCTCGCCCCGCCGCGCGCCGGGCGAGGGACGCCGCGCGTCTGGCGCGGATCTTCGGCGACACCCTGCCGGACACCACCCGCGATGAACGCGGTGACGACCCGGACGACCGCCGCTCCGGCGACGACTGGTTGCGCTCCCAGGTGCCTCCGCACCACGGTTGAGCAAATTCCTACTGTTTAAGTACGTACTTCAGGGCGATATGGCTCTGTTATCCCCTCACAGTTTTCTATAAAGGACTGTGATCTACGCCATCGATTACGGCCCTGTCTCGTAAACGGTCGATGGCCTCATTGCGACTCGAACCGGCCGGTTCGATGAATGCGCGACATTCCCGCCTGCATTTATGCACGTCAAGCGATATTGGCATGTCAGTACCTGTGATCTACATCACAATCATCTTTACAATTCTTTACGTTGCCAGGCAGTTACCGACCGTTTAATCTTCGCCACGAGCCACCCAAACGAAGGTCCCCGCGGGCCCGGATACGGCACGTACGTCGTCGATCCGGCGGAGCCAGGCTCGGTTCCGTTGCCAGTGAGGGCGTTGCGCCGAAATAACAGCCGGTTACATATCGGCAACAAAGGGGCGACAAACTGAGCTGGGCCTGAGAGGACCACTGTCCAGCCTCGATGGTCGAGGTTGACTGTTTGAACCTGATGAGGGGAAGTATGAGCGAGAACCGCACCAACGGTCTGCGTCGCGGTGCCCGCGTCGCGGGCGTCGGCGCCGCCGCGGCCGTTGCCATGGGCCTGCTGTCGACCGGTGCTGCCAATGCCGACACCTTCGTGCCGTTGCCGGACGGTCAGAAGGTCGGGCCGGGCGTGACCCTGACTCGGACGGGTGAGCGCGCCCTGATTTCGCCGTCCCTTGCCGCCAACGGCGCCGGTCGCGTCGTCTGGGTCTCGGGTAACGCCACCGCCGATGTGACCGTCACCCCCGAGGGTGAAGTCGGCCCGAACAACGGCCCCGCGGGAGGCCCGGGCAGCAACAACTCCTCGACGCACGGCGCTTCCCAGCTGAGCACCGGCTACATCGTCGGTTGCCAGGTCAGCATCGCCGACGACGCCATCTCCGCGGGCGTCTCCGGTGGCGTCGACCTCGAAGGCTTCAGCATGGGCGGCTCCATCGGCCTCAACCTCGGCCCTGGCGAAGTGAAGTTCGTGCAGATCGACTACAAGGACATCCTGAAGCCGGGTGTGTACTCGGTCGAGTACCAGGACGCCGAGATCGAGATCCAGGGCTGCGCGGGCTACGCCCAGGCGCGCGCCTACACCGTGGTCGAGATCATCGGTGACCACTACTCGAAGACCACCCTCTACGGAGCGCCGTTCAGCATCGGCTGACGTCTGTCGAGTCCCAGCGGCGTGCGCGGGCCGGAAGCGGTCGCGCCAGTGACCGCGGCGCGCCGGTGACCGCCGTCGATCGAACACGAAAAATCTTCTCGCTCAAGCGAATTCAACCCTCGAGGGGTACAACAAATGATCAACCGTAAGAACGTGGCGCGGGTGGCCGGTGTCGGTGCCGCCGCCACCATCGCCATGGGCCTGTTCTCCACCGGCGCCGCGAACGCCGATACCTTCGTTCCGCTGCCGGGCGGCGAGATCGTCAAGCACCTGTCCGACGGCACCGTGGTGACCGTCCGCCTGGTCGGCGAGTCCGCGCTCATCAGCCCGTCCTTGGGTTCCACCCCGGTGCACCGCAACGCGTGGGTCTCCGGTTCGGCTCAGGTCGAGCTGTCCGGCACCGGTGCGGAAGCCGGCGGCAAGATCTTCCCGGGCTACACCGTCGGCTGCCAGGTGAACATCGCGGGCGGCGGCGCCGAGGGCGGCGTCGAGGCGGGTAGCGACTGGCAGGGTGAGAGCCCGAGCATCGGCGCGAGCAGCGGCGGCAACCTGTCGCTCGGCCCGGGCCAGGCGACGTCGTTCTACATCCTCGACATCGAGGAGGCCGACGACTTCGGCAACGAGGCACACAAGAAGCGCAACAAGTTCAAGGGCAGCAACGGCTCGGTCACCTGGTCCGACTCCACCATCGGCCTGTCGGGCTGCGGTGGCTACGCGCAGGCCCGCGCCTTCGTCAGCGTGGAGGTCGAGACCGACAACGTCGTCACCTGGGTGACGCTGTGGGGTCAGCCGTTCAGCCTCGGCTGATATCTCGAACCAACGGGCCCGTCGCTTCGGCGACGGGCCCGTTGTCGTTCGTCGACCGATCCCGGAGTTCCAACATGATCATGGGCGGAACGCCGAGTGACATCGTGGTTAACGCCGGGTGATCGCCCGCGCTAGGCTGGATCTGTCGTTCGGAGGGGACAAACCGGACGGCCGGCGGAAGCGGGCTTCCCGGGGCCTCGCTCCAGGACCCGCTTCCAGTTCGGTTCGGTATGCGCGTCCCCCACCCTCGCCGTTCCTGGGCGAGCAAATCGCGTATCCGCACCAGAATCGCTGTATCGCAAATGATTCTTCCGCGTCGCCGCCGGAAATGCTTTTTCACCTGCGCGGCGGGCAGTACCAGCATGAAGTTCGACGCCACCGCGGTAATAGCGAAATTCCATAATAGCGGCGGTGCCGAAACTGGCCTGAACGCATGCGGCTTATCGGCAATCATGTGGAAACCGGGGCCTAGTTCATCGCTTCCGACGAAAACCGCGAGCGGCGGATCGATGATTCCGTTGGTAAACCCGGTCGCGCTCGCGACGAACGCGGTCCCGATTACTACCGCAACGGCCAGGTAGGCGGCGTTTCCGCAGAAAATGGCGTCCTTCGGGCCTTCGAGCATTGCCGGTCTCTCCTCTTCGGCGGAGCTGTCGGTTGCCTCGGCGGAATCTGCATGCGGGGTATCGGGAGATGCCCCTGGAATCCGATTGGTTAATGTTCGGCGAACATATTTGTGTCGCGAAATGCGACGACCCAGGCGGTCAATGGAAGACCACCGTCAGCGCGGTGTGCAGCGAAGCGGCGGCGACCACCGTGGCGTGCTCCGAATCCATCGCGACCAGCACCACCCGGTCCGCCGCGCCCCGCCGCTCGCCGGGCTGGGAGACCAAGACCACGGCGGCGTCGCTGGCCAGCGTGCGGGCCGGTCGCGCGCCGGGCCCTTGCTGCTCGTCGCCGCCGATCACGTCGACGCGGTCGCCCGGTCGCAGGATCTCCGCCACCGCGGTGTCCGCCAGCCGGATCGGGACTATTCGCGCGTCACGCGCGCCCGCCGCCACCTCGGCCAAGCGCGGACCGATGACCCGCAGATCGGTGAACACCTCACCGGCTCGCATCGCGCCGGTCGACGTGGCGCCGAGCAGCGTCGCGGGGTCGCGCACCGCGCCGGCGGGGAGCGTGCCGGATTCGCGCGGCACCGCGGTCAGGTCACCCGATTCGAGCACCTTGCCGGGCGGTAGATCACGCCCGGCGACGACTACTTCCGCTCGCTCCGCGCTCGGATTCCCGCGCGCGAAGAGAACGACGGCCAGGAGCGTTAGAGCCGCCGCGAAGACGCGGCGGGCGAGCAGTCCATCGAGCCAGGGCGGCCGGTTCCACAGCGCGAAGCGCAGCGGGCTTCCGCGACCCAGATCGGCGAGTGCGCGAGTCATGGCCGGATCCTATGGCCAGGATCACACCGCGCCGGTCACCGAAAGGGCGATCTGTGGATCGGCGAGAGGCTGTGGACAACCGGCGAATCAGCTGGCGACGGCCGTGCTGGTGGTCGCGCTGGAGCTGCTCGACGAGCTCGACTCGGAACTCGACGTACCGGAGCCGCTGTCGGACTTCGCGGGCTCGCTCGCGGTGGACGCGCCGCCGCGGCTGTCGGTGCGGTAGAAACCACTGCCCTTGAAGACGATGCCGACCGAGTTGAACAGCTTGCGCAGCTTCCCGGAGCAGTTCTCGCAGACCGTCAGTGCGTCGTCGGTGAAGGACTGCACGATGTCGAAGCGGTTGTCACACTGGGTGCACGCGTATGAATAAGTTGGCACAGGATCCTCCGCAGGGTTCGTCGACTAGCACTCTACAGTCGACAGTGCCAACGCCGCCAATCGGTCGTTCATTCCGCGACCCGATCGCCGCCGAGTCGCCGCAATCCGCCGCGCGGCGTGAGGACCCAGCCCATCCGCAGGTCGTGCGGTTCCTCCGGCAGCCGGTCCACGAATTCGTCGTCGCGCACCACCGCGACCAGCCGGGCGCCCGGCCGCGCGGCCCCCAGTGTGCGGTCGTAGTGCCCGGCTCCGCGCCCCAGCCGGACGCCGCGGCGGTCCACCGCGAGCGCGGGAATCAGGATCAACTCGGCCAGCGCGACGGCCTCGACGCCGAGCGGGGGTCCGCTCGGCTCCCGCAGCCCGTACCTGGCCCGGCGCAGGTCGGCGGGGCCCGTGTACTCGGCCCAGTTCAACGGTTCGGCAGCGCCGGTGAGCGGCAGAAGCACGCGCGCCCCGGTCTCCCGCAGGGCTTCCAGTTGGGCCATCGACCCCGGCTCATCGCGTACCGGCACGTAGGCGCACACCCATTCGGAGACCAGCGGTGTCTCGAACTTGCCGATCGCTTCGGCCAGGGCCAGCGCCTCGCGCTCGCGCTCGTCCGCGGGCACCGCCGCCCGCCGGGCGAGAATTTCGCCACGCCATGCATGTTTGTCCCGCTCGCCGGGCATCTCCATGTGGATCACCATAAGCTCACCGGGTGCCAGGTCGCCGCGACGGCGGTCGGGCGGTGTGATGGATGGATAGGGTATGCGTATGACAGCACAGGCAGGACAGTCCGCGGATGGTGCGCCGACGTCGTGTTTCCGCACGGCAGTCGTGCCCGCGGCCGGGCTCGGGACCCGCTTCCTGCCCGCGACCAAGACGGTGCCCAAAGAGTTGCTGCCGGTGGTGGACACTCCTGGTATCGAACTGGTCGCGAGCGAGGCCGCCGACTCCGGCGCGAACCGGCTCGTGATCGTGACCTCGCCAGGCAAGGACGGCGTCGTCGCCCACTTCGTCGAGGACTTGGTGCTGGAGAGCACCCTCGCCGAGCGCGGCAAATTCCAGTTGCTCGAGAAGGTGCGCAAGGCGCCCGCCCTGCTGGACGTCACCTCGGTGGTCCAGGAGGAGCCGCTCGGCCTCGGCCACGCGGTGGCGCAGGCCGAGCAGGCGCTCGACGACGACGAGGACGCGATCGCGGTCCTGCTCCCGGACGACCTGGTGCTGCCGTGCGGCGTGCTCGACGTCATGAGCCGCGTCCGGCGCAAGCGCGGCGGCAGCGTGCTGTGCGCCATCGATGTGCCGAAGGACCAGGTCAGCGCCTACGGCGTCTTCGACGTCGCGCCGGTGCCCGACGCGACCAACCCGAACGTGTTGCGGGTCAACGGAATGGTGGAGAAGCCCGCGCTCGCCGACGCGCCGTCGACCTTCGCGGCCGCGGGCCGATACCTGTTGGACCGGGCCATCTTCGACGCGCTGCGGCGGATCGAGCCGGGCGCCGGTGGTGAGTTGCAACTCACCGACGCCATCGCGCTGCTGATCGACGAGGGACACCCGGTTCACGTCGTCGTGCACCGTGGGTCGCGCCACGATTTGGGCAACCCGGGCGGTTATCTTCGTGCTGCGGTCGATTTCGCTTTGGAACGAGAGGAATACGGCCCGGCCCTGCGGGAGTGGCTGCAGCACCGGCTCGGTCCGGACTGGGATCCGCAGCTGACGACGGACGACTGAGCGAAAGCTCGGCTTTCGTCGGCAGTGGACCGTCGGGTACGAATGATGGTTCACCGAACGCGGTTGCGTCGAAGCGCGTGCGGCGGAATCGGTTCGATGTGCGGAGTAGATCAGGAAGGGCTGGATGCGCTCGGTTGAGGATCAGCAGATCAAGGTGACCGCGGCGGCGGTCGCTCCCCGGCCGGTCCGGGTCGCGATCTCCGAGGCCCAGGGCCTGCTGTGCGCCGAGGACGTGGTCACCGAGCGGCCGCTGCCCGGTTTCGACCAGGCGGCCATCGACGGTTACGCGGTGCGCAGCGTCGACGTGGCCGCCGCCGGGTCCGATATCCGCAACGAGGACGGCGAGCTGGTCGATCTGACGTTGCCGGTGGTCGGCGAGGTGGTCGCGGGTTCTCGGCAGCCGATCCGGTTGCAGCCGCGCCAGACGGTGCGCGTCGACACCGGCGCTCCGCTGCCCACGCTCGCCGACGCCGTCCTGCCGCTGGACTTCACCGACGGCGGCCGAGCCAGGATCAAGGTCTACGAGCCCGTCCGCTCCGGCGATTACGTGCGGCGCATCGGCGACGACGTGCAGCCGGGCGATGTCGCGGTGCGCGCTGGCACCATCATCGGTCCCGCTCAGGTGGGTCTGCTGGCCGCGGTGGGCCAGGACAAGGTGCTCGTGCATCCGCGGCCGCGGCTGTCGGTGATCTCGGTCGGCGGCGAGTTGATCGACATCGATCGCACGCCCGGCCCCGGCCAGGTCTACGACGTCAACTCCTACGCGCTGGCGGCGGCCGCCAGGGACGCGGGCGCGGACGTGAATCGCGTCGGCATCGTCAGCGCGGACCCGCGGCGGCTGCGCGACGTCGTCGAGGGTCAGCTGGTGCGTTCGGAGGTCGTCGTCATCGCGGGCGCGGTCGGCGGCTGGGCCTCCGAGCAGGTGCGCGAGGCGCTGGAGGGGCTCGGCGAACTCGAAATCGCCCGTGTCGCCATGCATCCCGGTTCGGTGCAGGGTTTCGGCATGCTCGGGCGCGACGAGGTGCCGACCTTCCTGCTGCCGTCGAATCCCGTTGGCGCGCTTGTGGTGTTCGAGGTGATGGTGCGTCCGTTGATCCGGATCGCGCTGGGCCGCAGACATCCGATGCGCCGCATCATCCGGGCCAGAACCATCACGCCCATCAGTTCGATGATCGGGCGCAAAGGCTTTCTGCGCGCCCAGCTCATGCGCGACGAATCCACCGGCGACTACTTGGTGCAGCCCCTCGGCGGCGGCGCCGGTTCCTCGCATCTGCTTGCCACGATGGCCGAGGCGAACAGCCTGATCATCATCGACCCGGAGGACACCGAGGTCAGGACCGGTGACGAGGTGCAGGTCGCCTTCCTCTCCCAGCGCGGCTGAAGCGTGGAGTCCATGAACGTCTTCCGGGTCACCCAGCATCCGGGGTGGCCCGCGCGTCTCGGTCCGGTGCGCGTCGCCGCTGGGCAGGTCACGTTGCGGCCGGTGCGGTTGCGCGACGCGGCGGCATGGAGCCGCATCAGGTTGCGCGACCGCGAGCATCTGGAGCCGTGGGAGCCGACCGGCCGGGGCGCGTGGGAGGCGCGCAACCACGCGTCGAATTGGCCCTCGCTGTGGTCGAGCCTGAAGGCCGAGGCCAGACGCGGCGCGATGATCCCGCTCGTCATCGAGGTCGACGGCTCTTTCAGCGGCCAGTTGACCGTCGGCAACATCGTCCGGGGAGCGCTGCGTTCGGCGTGGATCGGCTATTGGGTGGCCAAGGACCTCAGCGGGCAGGGCGTGGCCACCGCCGCGCTGGCGCTCGGACTCGACCACTGTTTCGGTCCCGTCGGGTTGCATCGCGTCGAGGCGACCGTGCGCCCGGAAAACCTTGCCAGCCAGGCGGTGTTGCGCAATGTAGGCTTCCGCGAGGAGGGCCTGCTTCGTCGCTATCTCGATGTCGACGGCGCTTGGCGCGATCATCTGCTCGTCGGTCTGACGGTGGAGGAGATCAGCGGAACCGTGATTGATCGGTTGGTGCGAGAGGGACGGGTCATCCTGCCCTGAGGATCGCAGCTCTTTTGCGAGAAGTTTGCTATCTGGCAGTCGTGGGAAGGAATCCCGGGAGGCTCCGCGTTCGCTCCGGCCGTGCGCAGAGTCCTCGGGTGGGCTTCCCCCGGCAATCGATACGAGACGAGCAGGACGATACCGGCGTGACACGTCAACTCCCGCGAGGCACGCGGACGGATGGGCAGTGTTGTGACAGATGTGGCGGATGTGCACGGCGCGCCTGCCGTACTCGCGTGGCGCGCCGAATTAACCTACGGACGTCGGTGCTGCGTCTTGCGGTACCGGCAGGGAGCCTGAAAGGCGTCTTCGGACCTAGGGCCGCGTCCGAGCGCGTGAGCGGTAGCGAACGCACGACGCGGCGCGTCATCCGAGCGCGGGCCGAACGGACGAACAGGTGGGGACGGAGGTGATGACCTGATGCCGAACTCGATTCTGTGGATCGGGCTCGTCGTGCTCTGGGTCTTCGTCCTGTTCCCGATCTTGGCCGACCGGCACCCCAGGATCCGGCAGACCACCGACGCGGCACTGGCGACCCGTGTATTGCACCGCGGCGGCTCCAAGCGGCGCATGAAGAAGGGGCCGGCGGCCGGGCACGACAGCGACCCGGACTATCGGCCGACCCGAGTGCAGAGAAAGCGTTTTCACAGCGATGATGCGGAGGACCGGATGAGCGCACCGGCCGACGAGCAAGTCACCGAGGTCGACGAGGACAAGGAAGCGCGGGAGGACATCCCGGCGCTCGAGGCGGGCCCCGCGTCCGCCGTCCACTCCGACGACGCCGATCACGAACCTGCCGAGGCGGATTCGGGCGACACGGACGACGCCGTGACGAGCGAGGCCGATCGTGCGACGGATTCCGAGTCGGATCTCGACTCGGATCTCGATTCGGACGAGAACGACACCGAGACAGCCCGAACGCCTGCGGACGCGGACGCCGCGGCCGATGATGACGACGTGGCCGATGACGACGAAGAGGCCGCGGCGTACTACGAACCCACCACGGCACGTATCCCGCCCGCCCGTTCCGCCGCACCCGCGCGCGTCCCGGACACCGAATACCAAACCGACTCCGACGAACCGGAATTCGTCCCGACCCGGCGCGGCCGCGGCGGCTTCGATCCGGAAGCCGACGCGATGGCCCGCGCCGCGCGCTACACCTTCCGGCAGCGCGCCGTTCTCGGCCTGCTGCTGACCGGCATCCTCTGCGGTGCGCTGGGGATCGTCGTCAGCCCGCTGCTGTGGTGGGCCTGCGGACTGTCCGTCGTCGTCCTCGGCACCTACCTGGCGTACCTGCGCAAGCAGGTGCGCATGGAAGAGGAGATCCGCCGCCGCCGCGCCTCCCGCCTCACCCGCGGCCGCGACGGCCAGGAGGATCAGCACCGCGCCGACGACACCGAGACCCGCCGCGGCATGGACCGCGAAACCGCTCGCGCCCTGCGCCGCCGCTCCGTCCTCCTCGACGCCGTCGACGAAGACCCCATGTTCGAACACCTCGAGACCTTCGACCCCGCCACCGCCCGCGCCCTCCGCGGCCGCATCAGCGGCGACATGCGCCGGGCAGTAGGCGAATAACCGCAGCTCAGGCAGGCGATTCGGTAACTCGCCGCATCGCCTGCTACAGTGGCACAGCGCGGTTCCCCCGGGAACCGCACGGGGCTATAGCGCAGTTGGTAGCGCGTCTCGTTCGCATCGAGAAGGTCAGGGGTTCGATTCCCCTTAGCTCCACAGTTTCCGCAGGTAAGGGCGGGTTTTCGAGTCAGACTCGGGAACCCGCCCTTTCGCATCTTCCAACTAAGTCCCAACTATGTCCCTGCCCCGGTGACCGCGCGTTCGAGTGCTTCGGCGGCGGCGTGGTGGGTTCGCCCGCGTGCCATGTAGTGCCGCTGTGTCATGGCCGGGTCGGCGTGGCCGAGGACATCGGCGGTGACTCGCGCCGAAAGCCCGGCGTCATCGAGGATCGTCGCCACCGCATGACGGAAGCTGTGCGCGGTGATGTCGTCGGCCATGCCGAGGGCGTCCCGAACGCGCTGCCATTCGTGGCCGACGTTCTTCGGATCGCGCAGCGTCCACACCGTCGAGGGGAACACCAGATCGAGCATTGGTGCGTCCGAGTCGGGAGGTGACGCCAGTTTCCGGGCCGCGAGTGCCGCTCGACGCCGCTTCAACATCTGAACCGCAAAGTCGGGTAGGGCGATGGTGTTGCGCCGGTTCTTCGGGTCGTCCTCCACCCCGAGCCGGACCAAGCCGTCGCCTTTCACGCGGACGACCTTGCCAGTGGCACGCAGGGTGCGCGCCTCGAGGTCGATGTCCGACCACAACAGGCCGAGTATCTGACTGCGCCGCAGCCCGGTTGCCGCGAGCAGGGTCACCAGGTCGGCCAGGTCGGCGCTGTCGAAGTAGTCGGCGACCGTTGGCGGGGTGTATGCCTTGACCGGTGTGCCCCGGTTGCGCTCGGCCCTGGACAGCTTGCGCGGGCACGGCACCTGCGAGGTTCGTACAGCGGTGAGGATGAACCGCAACTCATCGATGGTGAGATCGCGGGCGCCACCGGTGCGGCCCTTGGCCTCGATGTTCTTGGCCATCTGCGATTCCCGGACCGGGTCACGGTCAGGGCATCTTTGCGCACGGCATAACGGAACATCCCCGACAGCACGTTGCGGGCCGTGCGCATCGAGGACGGCCCCTTGGCTTCACCTACCTGTTTGAGGAACGCCTCCACTGCTGAGGTGGTGACCTCGAGAAGCCGCCGCTCACCGAACGCGGTGTTGAACAGCTCCGCGACCACGTCGTAGCGATCCAGCGTGTTACCCGCACGGCCCTGTTCGACCAGATGTGCCCGATACAGCGCCCACAGTTGCCGAACGCTCGTGGACTCCGACAACTCCCCGCCCAAGTCCACACGGATGCTCTTGGCCGCCGCCATGACCGCATCCAGCGCGCGTGATCCATTGCGGTCCGCGATCTTTCGGCCGCGTGCGTCGAGCTTGATGGGCTACCACTTGACCCCGAGAAGGCGTGACTTCGAATTTGCGCACGTCGAGGTCATTCCAGTGGACTCGTAGTCGGCGGTTCGGCATCCGACTGTCGGGATACGTCTGGGCCAGGGCGCCTACTGAGACCGCTCGCTTTCTCGGAGCCGGCAGGCACAAAATGGACGGAGCTCGTCCTACCTGGCCCAATCGAATTCCGCGGGGAGACCGCGACACGGACCACTTCTTCGATATCGGCATTCATTAGGGCAGCTATTTTGTGATTGCGCATCATGACCTGCACGCCATGGTCATCCAGTAAGGAGCGGTCAGCTGTTCCCACTGTTCCAAGTAACTATATTGGCGTCGTAATATTCTTCTTCCTCTTGGTGTTGGGGATTTACCAATGTGATATATACATAGTTTTCACGATGGCAAGTAAAGACGACGACCCTTGGATGATCCCATCGAAATTCAACCGCCATACCAAGCAGTGGCTCGGGCTTGAGTCCTAGGACTGAGGTAATCCTTTGGCTGAGCTGTACGAACCAGCGTTTGGTGAGTTCGCTGGATTCCAGATCATCGGCATCCAACGTGTCGGTAGCACGGTATTCGATGTATCTGAGTCGACCCTCCAGACAGAATGAACGTCCTGCGGCTTGGTTTACCTCGAGATCTGTGACGATATCCGTGCCACTTGGCCATCGTTCGGTAACCGTCCAACCAGCGGATGCGTAGAATAGGTCCTGATCCTCAAGTGACCATGTCCAGTCGAATTCTGCTGCCAGGCGCACGATTTCGCCGGCGCGATCAACATCAGCCCTCATGTTCGCATCGTACTGTGAGTCCGACATGGACGTGCTCCTCGGGTTGCGGGGTATTCCGCAGCGGGGCCGGCCCCGTCCGCGACTTCGCCCTCGGCTCCAAGATCCGCCATCCGGATTACCTACCCAAGGTTGCTTGACGAGGCACTATTCCCAAAGCTGGGATTCGGCCACCGCCGCGCCGGTTCCTAGGGACCCCGGGTTGGGTCGTCCAGTCGCGTCGCGAAGGGCATGTGACCAATGGTCTGATTCGCGAAATATTTTGTGCCGCAATCTTGAAGGCTTTGTTCGCGAGAGAGCGGAAGAAGTGGGGAACCCCCGGGAATCAATAGGGAAAAGAAGGAAGAGATAACCGGTAGCCCAACAGATCAGAACTCGCCGAATTTCTCTCTACAGAGTTAAGAGCGGCGCGCATGCGCGCGCCGCCCACGGTCGCCCCGCCCTCCGCTCCGCTCCGGTCGGTGTAACCTGGCCCAGGACAGGTGTCCGTTGCCAGTTGAGGTGGCGCAGCTTTCGGGCCATGATCAGCGCTGTGTCATGCAGGTGGCAGAAGGTCAGGCTGGTTCTCTGCCAGATTGTTGACGCAAGTCAGCGTTTCGATGCTGCCCGAAGTTGATCGAATGCTCGGCATGATGGGCTTTGGTCGAGGAACTTCTTGATCTGCGCGGAGCAGTCCTCGACGGAGTCGGTGCTGGTGATGGTGGCGGAATGGCCGCTGACCGGCAGCGGTCGCCGGGTGTCGGGCCGCGGCGGCTGAAGACGTAGTCGTGGACCGATGGCCACCGGCGTTGCCCGCGATGGATAAGCCGGTACGCCTAACCCCGCCAGGGTGACCCGTCATACAGGGTCGTCTGCTCGCCACCCCTTCTGCGTGTGGTCACTGACCAGGTCTCGCCCTCAATCAGGATGGGATCGAGGGACATTTGATCGGTGTACGAGTTCGCGTCATCGTCTTTATAGGCAAACGCGATCACGGTCTCCCGGGGGATGCCGTCGACATTCATGCGACGGCCTTCCTCGTCGCACTCCTCGCCAAGAATGAAAAACTCACTTCTTGAGATGTAACCCGGAGCCCATGCGTCGATCGGCTTAGAGAACCGTCGACGCACAAACGGTATTATGCTGCTCGATCCATCGGGCAACTTCAAGCGTCCCGTATAACGACCGCTCCGAGCCCGCTGCGGCAACCTCGCAACGAGAAGTCCAGGGAGAACCCGGTTTCGACCGCATGGTGGACACTCGGAGTCATGCAAGCTCTAACGATCCTCGAGCACGGGACCGGACCTGCGGTGGCACTCGTGCACGGTGGCGCGGGGCCGAAGACAACCTGGACCGGGCTGGACTCGCTGTCCGCACGGTGGACGCTGCTGTGTGTGTATCGGCGCGGCTTCGGTGCGAGTCCGCCGCCGCCGGGTGGGCAACAGGACTTCGAGATCGACGCGGACGATCTCGGACGCATATTCCCGGACCGGCGCCCACATGTGGTCGCCCATTCCTACGGGGTACTCGGGGCGCTCCTCGCCGCCGTCCAGGCACCCGGGACCGTGCGCTCGCTCACGCTCATCGAACCACCCCTATACTTCCTCGCCCCTGATGATCCGGAAGTGGCTCGGCTGGAGAGTCTGGGCAATGCGGTGCTCACCCACGGTCTCGACGCCGACCCCGCGACACTGCGCGAATTCCTCACTCTCGCAGGGGCACCGGATGGGGGAGGGAGTCGATTGTCCGATGGGGCCGTGCGCCGCGCCTGGGGCGCTCGTTTACCGGGGCAAGCACGACCGGACCTGACCGCCTTGCGCGCGGCCGATGTCCCTGTTCTAGTCGCATCAGGTGGACACTCTTCCGGTCTGGAACGGATCTGCGACCTGCTCGCCGACGCAGTCGGGGCACAACGGCTCATAGCACCGGGTGCGGGCCATTTCGTCCCGGCCGCAGCGGGTTTCGTCGACCGGCTCGAAGAGTTTCTCTCGTCGGTCAGTGGCACAGGATCGAGCTGACCTGTTCCGGCCTGGCAACAGCGGGCACCGCATCAGTTCCGGCCAGTCGGCATCGACGTCGATCAACAGCGCATCGGATGCAACGAGAGTCTGTCGGCGACGAGATGCTCACGACAGGTCGGTGCGGTAATACCCCCCCGCGGGAGATGGGTAGGGATCAGGTGGCTTTGGACATCGTTGTGCAGGACATCAACCACGCCGAGCAACACCGCTTCGGTGACGATGCGGACGAAACGTTGCTCAAGCTGTGCGCGACACAGCCCGAAACCAGTTTGGTACGGGGGATCTACCGGTACGGCGAAACCATGTTCAACCGGTACCAGCTGGGCTTGATCCTGGATCAAATCGAGGGGATCGAGGCGCGGACAGATGCCGAGCGGCAGGCTGTCGACCTGCTGCGACGGGCGGCGTCGATCGCGCTTCGCGCAAACGGATATCTCTTGTTCATCGGCGACTGACGGGTGTTGTCGGTTGCGGAAGCGCTGTAATCCAAAGGGCTCCACGACATCCGCAGCGTCAGTCAACTGCCACGAGTTCTTCCGTTCCACCGGCGCCAGGTGAGATAGGCCCGCACCCACCACTGCGGCTCGACGAGCCCGAACACCCCGGCCGAATATCGCATCGAGACCGGGGCGCCGCGGATATGACATTGGAGGTTTTGCGCGGCTCGACCGCATGCCGACCGGAATAGGCGCGAGCGGCGACCATG
The DNA here is from genome assembly GCF_006716565.1 of Nocardia bhagyanarayanae. Classification (NCBI taxonomy): domain Bacteria; kingdom Bacillati; phylum Actinomycetota; class Actinomycetes; order Mycobacteriales; family Nocardiaceae; genus Nocardia; species Nocardia bhagyanarayanae. Next base: position 2,501,697 of record NZ_VFPG01000001.1, read on the forward strand.
GCTCCGCGAGCCGCTGGTCGGGCTCGTGTTCATCACCGGTCGGCAGCGGTGTTCGAAGGCCCCTGTGACGACTGGCCGGGACCTACGCGGCGACGGTAGTGAGGCCGAGGTGGGCTTCGATGTCGGTGGGGGAGCCGGTGTAGTGGAGGGTGCGCAGGCCCAGGTGGGCGGCGGCTTGGCAGTTGTCGGTGCGGTCGTCGATGAAAAGGACGCGGCTCGGGTTGGGAACGCCGGTGGCGGCGAGGGCGTTTCGGTAGGTGTCGGGGTGGGGTTTGTTCTTGCCGAGCCGGGCCGAGTAGAGGGCGTCGGTCATCAGGGGGCGCCAGTGGGAGGCGTCGAGGGCATCGCTCACCGGATGGGGTGCGTTGGAGAGCAACACCATTGGGAGATCCACCAGTCGGGCCTGGTGCAGGAGTGCGACGACGCGGTCGTCGGTCGAGGTCCACATCGCGGTGTCGATGGCGCGCAAGCGGGTGAGTAGTTCGGGGTCCGGGCGGTGGCCGAGGACGGCGGTCCAGAAGTCCGCGTCGTGGGACTCGCCGGAGTCGTAGGGTTCGCGGGCGCTCCAGAAGGCATTCTGGAAGTGCCCGAGCTGGTCTGTGGGCCACCCGGCGAGTTCGGCGAGTCCGCTCCACATGGGAACGGTGGGCTGCAGGCCGATGACGCCGTTGTAGTCGAAGATGACCGCGTCGAGTTCCGCGGGCTGGTGAGATAGTGCGGTTACCACCGGTTCTCCAGGGCTCGATGAGACAGGACAGCCACGCCCGCGGCGAGCAGGGCGGGCAGCATTAGGGCGATGGGTAGGGTCGTCGCGGTGGCCAGGGCGCCGATGAGCGCAGGGCCCGCGAGCAGACCGAGGTAGCCGGCCACGGCCACGGTGGCGACCGCGCGCGGACCACCCGCTCCGGCCGCGCTGAACAGGGAAGGAATCGTGACGGACAGGCCGAGACCGAAAGCGGCCCAGCCCACCAACGCGAACGGGACGTCGGTCACCGCCAGGCCCGCGGCGAGTCCGATCGAGGCCAGAAACGCGCCCGCGCGAACCACTTTCGGCGCGCCGAAGCGCGCGATGAGCCGATCGCCGACTAGACGTCCGGCCGCCATGGCCGCGCTGTATCCGGCGTACGCCGCGGCACTGATCGCGGGGGACGCGTGCAGCCCGCTGAGATGCACCGCCGACCAGTCGGCCGCGGCGCCCTCGCCGAGCAGGCACGCGGCGGCCAGCAAGCCCAACAGCCAGAGCCGGGACCGGGACAGTTCCGACAAACGCTCCGGCGCAACGGTTTCCATCGGGCGGGGGTCCGCGGCCTGCGATCCGATGCAGCGGGTCGCGGGCGCCGCCGCGACTGTCGCCACGATCGTCACGCCCGCGGTGACGCCGAAGACGTACGTGTGCGAATCGTGTGCGGTGACGGCGGCGAGCACGGCCCCGCCCAGCGCGCCGAGACTGTAGGCCGCATGAAGGCCCGACATGATCGGGCGACCGTATGCCTGCTGGCACCGCACCGCCGCGCCGTTCGCCGCGACGTCCAGCACGCCGTGCGCGACACCGAAGAGCAGCGCCGCGGCGGCGAGTGCGATCGGAGTCCGGCAGGCGCCGAGCAACGCCAGGCTTACGGCGAGACCGATTGCGCCGCTGGTCAACAGCTGAGGAAGCCGCGTGGGTTCGGCGAGCCGACCACCTACCTGGAGGCCGGCGACCATGCCGACCGCGGCGGCGAGCAGTACCGCGGCAAGCCCCCCGGTGTCCAGCCCGGCGGACTCCTGAATGGCGGGAATCCTGGTTCCCCAGACGGCCATAACGACGCCGAGTCCGGCGAAGTACCCCGTCAACAAACCACGACTCCGCACTACGGCGTCGGGTAGATCTCGCGCACGTTCCGAAGCCGGCGCGATGGTGCGTGTCATGAAAGCTCCATCGATGCCGCCGCCCACTTCGCCGTCGAGAACGACCGCGAAATGGGCTGCGGGTGGGTGGGTATGACGATTTCCGCCTCTTGTCGACAAGAGAGGCGCGCGAACTCTTGATCGGAGGAACGTTCCGCGGGTCGAAGACTCGATGTGCTGCGCGACGCTGCGCGAACAAGCCGAAACCTACCAAGGGGTACGGGAAGCTACCAGCCGGAGCGGGCCTCGGTGATTCGCTCCACAAAATCCCGTCCGGAAGCATCAGTTACCAGGCGATCCGCGCGTGAGAGCGCTGAAATCGAATCGATTGCGAACCGGAAGCGGGCTGATTAACGAGTGATGAAATCTGAAGGGCCGCGGCGATCGAAGCTACGAAGGGCGAACATCGAAGTACCGGGCAGCGAGGTGGATCGCTGCCCGGGCCGGCCGACGAGCTCTACTCGCGGTGAAACCTCTCCCGCACCAATTCCATTCGCGCACGGAGTTCCTCGGGGCTGATGACGCCGCGATCCATCAACGTGTGCGCGGTGATCACCGCCGACCGGGCTCGCACGGGGAAGTCGTGGTAGATGGTCTCGCCGAGTGCATCTTCCGCGTGGCGACGTTCGAGGTTGTCGAAAGCCCCTCGCCACGAGAGGCATTCGCACGTCGCCTGCATGCTCGACTCCCACGGGTCGGGTTTGCGGTCGAGTTCGGGGAGGGTGGATTCGCGGGTGGATCCGGGCGCGAGGGTGTTCAGCAGGACGTCGTACGGGACGCTGGTCACCGGCTTCCCTCCCCTCGCATGGCGTCCTCGACTTGGTTCGGTGGTTTCTGGGCGGTCCAGTCGACCTGTGGCAGCGCGACACCGATCATGGTGTCGCGGGTGACGATCGCCGCGAGTTGTTCCTCGGTCCAGCCCTCGGTGCCCTCGGGGCGCATCGGCATGACCATGAAGCGGGATTTCTGGTTCGAATCGTGGACGCGGATCTCGACCTCGGGCGGGAAGTGCAGGCCGAATTCGGCGAGCACCTCGCGTGGCCAACGGACAAGGCGGCGACGGTAATTCGGGGTCCGGTACCAGTCGGGGGACATGCCGAGGACGGGCCGCGGGTAGCACGAGCACAGGGTGCACACGATGACGTTGTGCACCTCGGGAGTGTTCTCCAGGACGTAGAAGTAGGTGTAGTCGCTCGGCGTGCCGGAACCGGTGGGGTCGCGCCAGTCGATGCCGATCTCCTTGCACGTCTCGGTGCCGTCGGCGAGCAGGCGCGCCTTGAAGTCCGGGTCCAGCCACGCCTTCGCGACCAGTTTCGATCCGCCGTGCGGGCCGACCGCCTCGGCCCATTCGGAGAACCGCCGGTGGTCCTCCTGGGAGAACAGGCCCTTCTCGATGGCGAGTTCGCGGATCGCCGTTTCCAGCACCTCGAACTCGCTGATCTCCTCGCTCGCCTGGATCGGCGTGTGCGCCCCGTGGTCGTGGGTGTGACTCACTGCGAATCGTCCTCCTCTGCGGGCTCGAGCCAGCGCTCGGAGACCTCCGTCTCCAGGGTGTCGGCATCGAAGCCGGTGTAATTCGGCCACAGATCCTTCTGGCGGAACCGCACGACGTAGAACGGCTCGACGCGGCCGTCGTCGCGTCCCCACGCCTCGTCTTCCGGGATGATCCACTCCGGCCGGTACTCGACGACGACGCCGGTGCGACCGCGGGTGTAGCTCTGGGTGCGGGTGTGGAACATCGACGTCGCGTCGCGCACCGTCACGCGCTCACCGATGCGGTACTTGCGGGTCATGCTCGCTCCTTCAGCCGCGCGCGCACCTCGTCCAATTTCGCCGACAGCTCGTCGGGGGTGATCAGACCCTTGTTGATCAGCACCTTCGCCGCGACCGTCGCCCAACGCGCGTAGTAGGGCAGCCCGAAGTAGAGGGTCGCGCCGAGATCGTTCTCGGCGCGTCGGCGTTCCTCGGAGTTCCACACCCCGCGCCAGCCGAGGCATTCGCAGGTGACGTAGGTGTTCATCTCCCACGGCTCTTCGACTTTTTCCTTGTACTCCACCGGAATGTCCGGTTGACCGCCGACGTCGTGCAGGACGTGGCGCAGAGCCTCGAACAGCTCGTTCGAGATGTCGTACGGCGAATCCAGTGGCTTGCGGAACACCGGCGCGATGTCGGCGACCCGGTGCTGAAGCTGGTCGAAGCGATTCGGTGAACTCATGATGGCTCCGTTGTCGCGGCTCCGATTTCCCCGGCGAGATGCGGCGCGCGCCGCCTCGGGGCAGGCACTGGGGAGTGACCCCCATCACAAGCGCGGTTCAGGTTGCCAACGATACACGGCAGATTTGCCGTAATGAAGCTGCCGCGCTGCCGCTGTACCTGGCCGGAGTGCGGCGCAAGCCGCTCAGCGCAGCAAAACGTCCGCCAAAGCCCTGCCCGGCTCGATGCCGGGCGGTATTGCGAAGAACGCGCTGCCAGTGTGCTGGATGAGCGGATTCAGGCGGTCGCCGTCAGCGAGTGCGCGCTGGGCCTTGATGAACTGCTCGGGCGGGTTGTTCATGAACGCGGCGAAGAGCAGACCCGCGTCGAGTTGGTTGTGCCCGCCGTGGGTGTGCTCCGGCGTGCCAGGGGCGTGAGTGTGCGGTTCCTCGGCTACGCCGCCCGCGTTCGCGATGAGGGTGCCGTAGTCGTAGTTGTAGCTACGGCGCAGCATGGGGATGTTGTGCACGAGGCGAACATGCGCCCCGGCTGGAATGGTGAGTTCACCACTGGCTGTGCGAGATTCGAGGTCTATCGGATCGAACTCGTGCGCGCCGTGCAGGGGTGCGCCGTCGCCGCGGCGGCGGCCGATGATGCGGTCCTGCTCGGCGAGGGGAAGCTGGTCCCAGTCGGCCGTTTTCATGCGGATCTTGCGGAAGACCAGGTAGGTGCCGCCGCGCACCCAGTCCGGTTCGTCGGGGGAGTCGATCCACACCGTGCGGTCGAAATCGGCGGAGCCGGTTCGCGGGTTCGCCGTTCCGTCCTTGTGGCCGAACATGTTTCGCGGTGTGCCGCCGTCCGCCGGTCTGGTGAGGAAGCCGTGCTGGGTCCAGCGCATGCGGCCGAGGCCGGGCATGCGCGCCCGGAGGGCGCGGAACGCGTGGCTCACGATCTGGGCGTCGTCGGCGCAGATCTGAACCAGCACGTCGCCGCCGCTCCACGCGGGATTCAGTGTGTCGCCCGGGAATTCGGGGAGCGAATGCAGGTGGCGCGGGCGTCGGGACGCGAGGCCGAAGCGCTCGTCGAAGAGCGAGGGGCCGAGTCCGAAGGTGATCGTGAGCCGAGCCGGATCGAGGTCGGTGGCGAAATTGGTGTGCGCGCTGAAACCCGGTGCGACGCCCGGGGTTTCCGGGACGGGATCGCCGTTGGTCAATGCGGCGGCTGTCGCGGTCCAGCCGGTCAGGAGTTCCCGGAGCACGGTTCGATCCGGTCGCGCGACGTCGACGGACAGGAACAGCGCGTGCGACTGGGCGGGAGTATCGATACCGGCTTGCCTGGGGCCGTAAAAGGGCTCGGTGCGGGAGGGCGGCGTGGGATCGGGCGCCGTCGCGCGACCGGCGACCGCGCCGACGGCGGCCGCTCCCGCCGTGGCGAGACCCGCGCCGAACAAAGCGCGGCGGGAGACTCGTCCGGTTGGCGAATCGGAATTACTACTGCCTGTAGTACTTTCGCTCATGCGCCACAGCGTAGCGGCGCACGCGCCATCCTTCAATAAGGCTGAAGGTTAGCGACTCGTTCACCCGCACCGCGCTCGGGGGTCGCGATACGCGAAACTGAAGTCGTGACCATCGAGAACGCCCGACCCGGACCGCCCCCGATCAGCGCATCCATCATCGTGCTGACGCTCGCGCGCAAGGTGGAGAGCGAGCTCGGCGCCGCCCTCGCCCCGCTCGATCTCACCATCGCCAGGCTCGGGCTGCTCGGTCATATCTCCGGCGTGCCCGGCGCGTCGTTCAGCGATCTGGCGCGGATGTCGGGCATCAGCGTCCAGAGCGTGCACACCGCGGTGAAGGCGCTGGTCGCCGCGGGTCTGGTGCGCGACCGAATGGCGCGCGCCGGGTCGGCGTCGGCGATCGAGTTGACGCCCAAGGGTTCTCGGCTGCTCCGCAAGGCCGAGCGCGTCGTCGCCGAGGTGGACGATCGATTGTTCGGCGCGGAAGCCGACCCGATCCGGCGGCAGATCGGCGCGGCCATCCTCGCGGCCTTCGCCGACGGGATTCCCGCACCGCGCCCCGCGCGGAAGTGACTCCGCGCACCTCCTTCAGTTCGGCTGAAGCTTTCGGTTAGGCTTCAGCCAAACTGAAGGATGAAGGAGTCGATCGGTGAAGCATGTCTTGCTGTCGGTCCACGTGGTGGCGGCCATCGTGTTCGTCGGCGGCTCGGCCGTGGCGTCGAGCCTGTTCCCCCGGTACGCCCCGGTCGCGGCGGGCGCGGTGACCCGGGATCGGGCCGTACGCAGCGTCGCCGTCGCACAGGCGATGCACCGGGTGACCGGTGTCTACGCGGCGCTCGGGATCATCGTGCCGGTGGTCGGCATCGTGCTGGCCGCGGTGCAGGGCCGGATGGGCGAAATCTGGATCACGCTGGCCATGGTGCTCACGGCCGTCGCGGGCGGGCTGCTCGCGGTCCAGATCCATCCGATGCAGCGCGACGCGCTCGCGGACCCGGACGACGGTCGGCGGTTGCGCGTGCTCGGGATGCTCGCCGGCATCTACAACCTGCTGTGGGTGGTCGTCACCGTACTGATGATCGTCCGGCCCGGCTCCTGAGCCCGCGCGGATTCGATATCCGCGTCACCGCGCGGCCTCGCCCTCCGACCTGCGGCGCTCGCAACGCCCGGAAGCTTCCCAGCAGCGCGTTGGCACTATGGCTGGGGAAGTGATCGTCACGAGGAGGTAGTTGGACATGGCTCGGATTCCCACGGCGTTGTTGGCGGCCGGTGGACTCGGCGGTGGTTTCGCGCTCGCGCAGGCGACGAAGAAGCGCGAGCTCGGCGGTGTGGTTTTCGCTGCGGCGACGGCGGCCGCGCTGCCCCGGTGGCGGAAGACGGTCGGCAGCGGTGGGGCGGCGGCGCTGACGGGTCTGTCGGTGGGTGCCCTCGGCGCCTCGCATCCGTTGGCGAAGAAGATCGGCGCGTGGCCTTCGGTGGCGGCGGTGTCGGGTGTGGTCGCCGTGGCCGCTTGGGCGACGGTGGATCGTCGGGCCTGATCCGGATCATGGCTGTGCCGCCGGGGACCCGGGGTTCTCGACACGACGGACCGATGGGCTCGGCGCGGACCGAAACCTGCGGAGCCACTTCGGTTGCGGCACCGCATCGCGCCGCCTGATCCGAGTCGGCGCGGCTTTCGCGGGGCGGGCCCGATTCGAGTCGAGCCCGCCCCGCGTGTAACGGTTGTGTACGAACGAAAATCGAAACTAGGCGGCGGGGGGCGCGGCAGGCGGTGCGACGGGCGGAGCCATCGAACCTTCCACGGCGCCGACGATCGCGCCGATGCCCGCTCCAGCGGCGACGAACGGCAGCGACATCATGCCGACGGCCAGAGTCGCGGCGAGGACGGGCATGAAGAACAGCCCGGCCGGGGCGAAGGGGATGCCGACGACGAGGCCGATGGCTGCGCCCATCACCGCGGAGACGACCGCGATCGGGCTGGCGACGGCCGCGCCGACGACCGCGCCCTGAGCCGCGGTGCCGATGACATCGGCCGAGATCTGGTCGGACCGTGAGCGTTCCATCCCCGAGGCCTGAAGTGCGCCGGACAGCCCGTTCTGCGCGCCCATCGTGGCGCCGTTGATCTGGTTGGCCTGCTCCGGGCTGATCCAGTCGGGCCGTCCGAGTTCGACGTTGCCGATACGGATCACGTTCGTGGGGGCCGGGGCGGGCACGGCCTCGACGACCGGTGCGGCCGCCTCGGACTCGCCGTCGACGGCCGCCTCGGGTGCGGGCTCGACCGGGTCGGCGGCGGGCACGGGTGCGATCGCCGGGACGAGGGGCAGCGGGATCGCCGCGCCGAAGATGTTCGCGCCGAACGGGAACCGTTCGGCGATGGCGCCGACCGGAGCGGCCTCGCCGGGCGGAGGCGCGTCGGCGATCGCGGGTGCGGCCGTGACGACCGCGGCCGAGATCGCGCCGACGATCAGCGTCGTCGTGCGCAGCGAGAAGGAGCGGAACGGGATAACTGCCTTGTCAATGGCCATGCGGCGTCCTCATTCGAAGAAGCGGAGTTTCCTACGAATCTGATTCGGAGCCGCATCGCATTCGGATGAAAGGAATTTCACACGCCGCATCCCGCGCGGTCTGTTTCGCGCCGACGAGGGTGTCAGCTCGTCGCCTCGGCCATCTCCTCGGCGACGACCGGCTCGGCGACTTCCGGTGCATCGTCCGTCGGCCGACGTGTGCGCAGGTAGGCCCACTGCAACACGCCGAGCCCGGCCAATCCGGCGATCGCCGTACCGATTCCGATCTGCCAGCCCGGCGGCCGCCAGTCGACGACGAGTTCGGCGTTCTGCGTGCCGGGCGGGATGTCGACGGCCAGGAAGCTGCGGGCGACCGCGAACGTGGGCAGCTCGCGGCCGTTCAGCGTGACGCGGTGGCCCGGCCAGGTGAGGCGGGAGAACACGACCCGTCCTCCGGTCGCGGAACTGACCTTCGCCCGGGTGGTGATGTCGTCGTAGGAGCCGGTCGATGTCGCGGTGACGCCGGAGGTGTGCGCGATTGCGCCGTCGCGGGTGGAGGCCGGACCGCCCTGGCGTTCCAGCACCCAGATGAAGCGCTCGTGCCCGCGGTAGTCCGCCCACTGCCAGCCGGGCGGGGCCGGGTGATTACGCGCGTCGGGATACTGCGCGCGATGCAGGACGACGCGGTCGACCTTCATCAAGTCGACGACGGGAATTCCGGTCGACGGTTCGTCGGCGAAGGCGCGGCGGAACGCGTCCGGGCAGGTGCTGCCGTCCCACGCCATGCAGAGCAGTCCGGCGATTCCGGTGTGGCCGATGGGCGTGTAGGCGTTGACGTAGTCGAGTTCGAGCGCCTTGGCGTAGTTGCCGATGGCCAGCGATCCGTACGCGCCCGCGAGACTGCGGTCTTCGGGGGCGATGATCGCCCGGTCGGCGAGCTGCAGAGTGAGCCCGTCGAAATCCGGGAAGGCGGCCCGCATCTCGGAGCGCTTCTCGGGGAAGTTGTACGACAGCGGGGTCAGCGGCGCGATCGCCACCTGTGTGAAAGCGATCGGGAACATGGCGACCATGGTCAGCGCGCACGCCGCGACGATGCCGCGGTGGCGCGCCAGCCATACGACCGCGAAGCCGAGTGCGGCTACCACGACTGCCGCGATCAGATGCCGCAGCGCCAACAGCGGTGCGGCCGAGAACGATCGGACGAACAGCAGCCCGATCAGCACCCCTCCCGCGACCATCCGCCGTCGTGAGGCCGCGAAAGTGCCGTACCGGCTGAGCAATACGCAGACCAGCACGAGCAGCGCGATCGCCACCATCGGCAGCACCCGCGCGGGCCAGCGCAGCGGACCGATCGCGCCGGGGCCCGCGGTCCACATCAGCACCGCCGTCGCGAAGAACGCGATGCCGCTGAACTCCCGCGCGGAGCGGCGCGCCGCGCGCCAGTCGACGAAGGCGAGCGCGGGGATGAGGAACCACGCGATGTAGACCATCGGCAGCGGCTGCACGTGACCCCACCACGCGGTGAACGCGGGGGTGGTGCTCGGCAGGCTGGCGTTGAGCGACTCCGACCACGGCACCGTCAGGAAAGGATCGTTGTGGATCTGCGCGCTACCACGCCATGTGACCTGCGAGGAGAGAATGCCGGACAGGTTCGCGATCGCCGCCGTCAGCGCCGCGCAGCCGGACGCGAGCATCAGCCGCACGGCGGGCGCCCAGCGCTGCTGATGAACGATCTCGCCCGCCGCGACGGCGACGATCACCAGCGCCGATTCGACCGCGGGAAAGGCGTATTGGACGGTGAGCGTGAGATACAGGAAGACGAACAGCGGAATGGGGCCGCTGCGCCCGCGCGCGTAGTTCACGCCGGATGCCCAGGCGTGCACCATCCACGCTGTCGCGACGTGCGGGGTGAACCAGCTCGCCTCGTCGAAGAACAGGAACCAGCCGCTGAGCGGGAACGCCACGCCCGCGACCGCCGCCCACGGCGCGCGTGCGCCGTACGCGAGGCAGATACGGAAGACGCCGAGGCCCGCGATGATCGAGAAGGCCAGCTTCACCAGGGTCGCGTAGAGGGCGAGGTCGTCCATCGAGGGGGCGATCAGGAAGACCAGCAGGTGGGCCGGATTGAGCAGCCCGGCCTCCTCGAGCGTGTAGTTGCCCGCCATCCACTCGTGCGGGACGAGGATCGGCAATCGACCTTCCCGCAACTGGTTTCCGAGTGCCACCCACATGGGTGCGTACTGGGCCTCGGTATCGTCGGTGTAGTAGTGGCGCGGATCGGCAAGCAACACCGCCAGATAGCCCGCGATCACTCCTAGTGAGGTAACCGCCCCCCACTTCAGCCCTGCTCGGCGCGGTTCGATCGCCGCGATTGTGCTCACAAGGGGCGCAGCGTATTAGCACCGCATGAACGAAGCAAGAACCGGTCGGTGACATTTGTCCGATTAGTCCGTGCTGATGTCCGGTTGGATTTTGCTTCTCCGCACGTGATAAGAGGGTTGTCATGTCATGTTCACCGTCTGTCTGCCTGACGGACACCAGAGGCCGCGGCGCGCGGGTCCGGCGCCGGTCGATGCATCGATGAGGCCGCCGGAGGGGGCGTCCGCGGCGGTCGGCTCCGGCGAGGTCGAGGACCGGCGTGGGAGTTCGGCGAACACAACATCGGGCGCGGTCGGACGACGTTCGGCTCCGGGACGGACCATCGAGCCGGACGAAGCCGGTCGGCGGATCCGCGCGGAGCGGAAGCACGCCTACCGGCACGACCTGGACGGCCTGCGCGGCGTCGCGATCGCCTTGGTGGTGGTGTTCCACATCTGGCTCGGCCGGGTCTCCGGCGGCGTGGACGTGTTCCTCGTCCTCTCCGGCTTCTTCTTCACCGGATCGCTGCTGCGCCGCGCCGAGTCGACCGGCACGGTCGAACTCGCCGCCACGGCCCGGCGGTTGGGCAGGCGGCTGCTGCCGGGTTTGGTGCTCGTGCTGGCTGTCGTCGCGATCGGGACGGTACTGATCCGCCCGTACACACAGTGGACCGAGTCGGCCGCGCAGACGCTGGCTTCGCTGCTGTACTACCAGAACTGGTATCTGGCGCTGTCCTGGTCGGACTACCTGGCCGCCGACCCGTCGGTGAGTCCGCTCCAGCACCTGTGGTCGATGTCGGTGCAGGGGCAGTTCTATCTCGTCGCGCTGGCCGGAATCGCGTTGCTGGTGGCCGTCGTTCGCAGGTTCGGCCGGGCGTCCGCGCTGCGGCCGACGGCGGCTGTCGTGTTCGGCGGACTCGCGGTGGCCTCGTTCCTCTACGCCGCCCGCGGGGCGGAACTGCATCAGGGCTGGAACTACTACGACAGCCTGGCGCGCGGCTGGGAACTGCTCGCCGGTGCGCTTATCGCCGTGCTCGCGCCGAAACCGGCGGTGCCGCGCGCGCTTCGGGTGCTGCTGGCGGTGGCAGGTGCACTCGTCGTGCTCGGCTGCGGCTGGTTGACCAACGGCGCCAACGAGTTTCCCGGACCCGCCGCCCTGATTCCGGTGGGCGCGGCCGTCGCGCTGATCTTGTCGGGCGCTGGTCTGCCGACGGTCGCTCAGCCGCTGCCGAACCGGTTGCTCGCCGCCGCGCCGATGGTCCGGCTCGGTGAGCTCGCCTACGCGCTGTACCTCTGGCACTGGCCGATCCTCATCTTCGTGCTCGCCGAGCGCGGCACGCCGACGGCGGGCATCGAAGGCGGACTCGCGGTGCTCGCGGCCTCTTTCACGCTGGCGTACCTGACCCACCGCTTCGTCGAGGAGCCGCTGCGGACCGGCGCGGTCACGCGCTTCGCCGACTATCGCCGCCGCGCGGGCCGGGCGGTCGCGCTCGTCGGCGCGACGCTGCTCGCGGTGGCGGTCGGGGCGCAAGTGGTGACCAGGATGCTGCCGCCGCAGCCCGTCGCGCACCTGGATCCGACGCGCTATCCCGGAGCGGAGGCGTTGGCGGCGGGCGCGGCGGTCCCGCGGGCCAAGATGCGCCCGACGGTCTTCGAGGCGCCCGCCGACGCCGCCTACCCGTCGCGGGACAAGTGCATCGCGGATTGGGACACCCGCGAGGTGATCACCTGCACCTACGGCGACGCGGACGCGGAACGCACCATCGCCGTGGTCGGCAGCTCGCACGCCGAACACTGGGTGCCCGCGCTGGACGTGCTCGCCCGCGAGCACGGCTTCCGCATCACGGTGTACCTGAAGATGGGTTGCCCGCTGACGGTGGCGGCCGAGCCGATGTACAAAGGCGAGCCGATTCCCGACTGCCGCGACTGGTCGGCGGAGGTGATCGACCGGCTCGGCGTCGACCGGCCGCAATGGGTGTTCACCACCGGCACCCGCCCGCGCGACCGCACCGGCGACGAGACACCGACGGATTACCTCGAGGTCTGGTCCCGGCTGGCCGAGCACGGACTCAACGTGCTCGCCGTCCGCGACACGCCTTGGCTGCGCCGCGACGGCATCCGCTACCGCGCCATCGACTGCCTGGCCCAGAGCGGTGACGGCGTCAGCTGTGGCATGCGCAGGACCGACGCGCTCGACGAGGTGAATCCCGCCGCCGAGCCCGCCGCGTCCTTTCCCAACGTGTTCCCGCTCGACCTGACCGACGCACTCTGCACGCCGGAGGTCTGCCCGGTGATCGAGGGCAACATCCTCGTCTATCACGACGAGCACCATCTGACCGCCAGTTACTCGCGGTCGCTCGCGCCCGAACTCGGACGTCGGCTGGCGCCGATCCTGGGCTGGTGGTGAGTCGGGGCCGGACGACCCGGCCCCGACCGTCACAGCGCCAGCAGCGCGCGCCTGCCGAGTCGCGGATCGGCCAACGGCCGCACCGCGATTCGCATCAGCGCCAACGGATTGTCGTCGCCCGCGATGCGGTTCGCCTTGAGCGCGCCGCAGGCGGCGCACTGGTGCACGAGCAGCCACTCGCCGTCGTCACGGGCCGTGAGGCTGACCGCGGACATCCGCCCGCCGCACGTCGCCGCGCGATCGCCCGGGATCCGGCCGTCGACGTGGCGGCTGGACAGGCAGTGCGGGCAGTGGTTGCGGTGCGCGGTGCCCGGTGCCACGACCGACACCGCCATCCGGCAGCCGACGCAGCGGAAGGCGTCGCCGGATTCACCGCCCGGCCCGTGCAGCACGTCCTTGCGGCGTTGCGCGCGAGTCGTTTTCGTCTTTCTTCGCGGCATCTCGCACCCGCCTACAGATCGCCGAAGACTTCGAGCGGGAAGGGCGGTTCCGCGAGCGGACGCACGGCCAATCGCATCAGGACGAGTTGGTTGTCGTCGGCGCACACCGGGTACAGCGACAGCTCCTGGCAGCGGGTGCAGCGATGCACCACCGACCAGGAACCGTTGCGTTGCACCGCGATCGACAGCGGAGCCATCCTGCCGTGGCAGTCGGAGGCGCCGCCCTCGACGTGATCGACGGTGTGCTGCGAGGTGAGACAGCTCGGGCAGTGGTTGCGCCTGCTGTCGTCCGGCGCGAGCGTGGCGACGACGAGGCCGCAGCGCACGCAGGTGAAGGTTCCGGTCCGTAGCGCGGGGCTCGGACCCCGGTGGGTCGAGGTGTTGGGGTGGGACACCCGGATTCTCCTTACTCCTTGGCTGTGTGAAGAGCAGCGGGAGCAGGCCGAGTGCGCCTCGAAAGGTCAGTGGCGGTCGGTGTTACCGGCGTGGTCGAAGTTCCGAGCCACGCGTCGAGGCGCTCTCGGCGCGAGCCGGGCCATACATCGTCCTCCTTCTAGGCGACCGGATGGGTCGCGTCCACCGCGCGGTTGTGCGCGGGGGGAACTGTAATACCGGGTTCGGAGCGGGGCCACTGATTTTTCCCACCGACCTTCCTGCGACAACAGCCTGCCGCACAATCGCTCGAGCGGGCGCGCGGGAGCACCCGGGTACGCTCTGGGGAGCACTTGGCTCCACGTGAAGGATCTTCATTCCAGACGAGGGACGGGCCATGAACATCGCACTGTGGATTGTCGCCGGGTTGCTCGCGGTGGTGTACCTGGCCGCGGGTCTCGCGAAGCTCGCGCAGCCGTACGAGAAGCTAACCGCTAATCCGAGCATGGGCTGGGCGCGGGATTTCTCGCCCGGCGCGGTCCGTCTGATCGGCGCCGCCGAACTGCTGGGCGCCGCGGGCCTGATCCTGCCGCGCGCCACCGGAATCGCCGAGGTCCTCACGCCGCTGGCCGCGCTCGGCCTCGCCGTACTTCAGGCCGGCGCGATGCTGGTGCACTATCGCCGGGGCGAGACGAAGAACCTGCCGATGAATCTGGTGTTGCTGCTTCTCGCGCTGTTCGTCGCGATCGGTCGCTTCGCGGGCTGGGGCTGAACCTCGAGCCTCGCGAGGTATCCGGCCGCTCCCGCGACGGTTAGAGTCGGTATCCGGGGCGGTGCCGGCCGTGGGGATCTGGCCGATTGTGGGGTGCGGGACAGCCAAGAACATACGCGACCGAAGTACGTGAGGGGGAGTACGTATGTGGTTTCTTGTCGATGCGGCGGAGCCGGACAAGGTGATTCGATACCTGCCGAAGGAGGGGACGGTGCGGGCGCGTTCGCTGCACCGGGCGATACGACCGGCCGCGCTCGGGTGGGCGGCGGGCACGGTCGTCGGGCAGGCGGTCGAGGGCGCGCGGCAGTGCGGACGAACGGTGCTCGTGCGCGGCGAAACGCATCGGCTGCTGGCGATTCCGGTGCCGGGACCGGACGGCGCGGTGCTGGCCGTACTGCTGTGGGCGGGTCCGGCGCGGACCGATCCGCCCGCGCCACCCACTGTCGACGCGTTCGTATGGGACAGCCGCCAGTGGACGTTGCGCAACCACGGCGGCGGGGGATCGGTACTGCCCGAAGGGCATCCGATGCTGCACGGCGCCTGGTTCCTGTCGCGCATCATCGAGTGCGAGGACCGCGATCGGCTGATGACCGCGGCGCTCGACCCGCACCCCGGCGTCGCCTGGCGCGGCCCGATGCAGGTGCGTACACCCGACGACCGCACCGCGCGGGTCTTCGGCTTTCTGCGCTATCACGACGAGGGCGCGCTGCGCGGGCTGTTGCTGGAGGTCGCCTCGAACCGCGCGCCCGGTCTGGTGCCCGCGACATACCGGGACGACGCGGCCGTCGCGCTGCTCGGTGGCACCACCGCGCTGATCGACGCCGAGACCATGCAGATCATCGAATGGCTGACCCCGCCGCTCGGCGACATCGCCTGGCGGCACCACCCGGCCTCGCGCGGCCTCGATCCGGACGACGGCCGCGAATTCAACTTGGCCACTACCCATCTCGTGCACCCCGACGACGTGGACGGCTACTTGGGGGCGCTTCGCGAACTCGCCGAGCAGCGCAGCGACCGAACCAGAGTGGCGGTGCGGCTGCTGACACTGCGCCAGGACTGGCAGTCCGTCGAGTTGTACGGCGCCCGGCTGCCCAGCGGACTGCCCCGGTTTCTGATCTGCCTGATCCGGCCGGTCGGGTCGGATCCGGTGCCCCAGTAGGGAAACGGGACGCGGGCGGGTCGACCGGCGGTGACAGGCCGGTGGTCGACCCGACGCGGGCGCCGGTGGGGTGGCACGGGCGTTGCTATCGGTTCGCTGTTCGACGGCGCGAGCCCCGTTCAGCCGGGCGATCGGGGGCGGCATCGGCGCCGACAACGACGTCGCATCCGGCGCTGTACAGCGTCACCTTTCAGGACATCTGTCCAGTTCAGCGCGGCCAACCGGCCGGACGGGCGGTAGGACATGTGATCGGTACCACCCGGATCATGTTGATAGCATGGCGTTTCTAGCCGACCGGATGCGGGCGGACCCCTGGATGCACCTCGAAAGAGTCTTTCCATGCAGTTTGAAATCGTCGAGCGGGATGAGACGTGGGTCGCCGGATTGCCGGTGCGCAGCCCGAAGCGTGCGCTCGGGAAACTGCGTGACCACGATCTGGAGGCGGCATGGGCGGCCGTGCTGCACCAGGAACTCGGGGGACCGCTCGCCAGCGCCTACACCGACTACACCGGCGAACTCGGCACGTACAACTCGCAGATCGTCGGATACCAGTGCGGCTCCTTCGCCGAGGTGACTCGTGGCCATCTGGTCGCCCGCCTGCCGCGCGGCAGCTACGCGAAGTTCTCTTCGGTGGGTAATTTTCCGCAGGTGATGACCGACCTCTGGACGCAGATCGCCTACGCCGAGGAACACAATCAGATCAAACGAACCTATACCGGCGATTTCGAGTGCTACCCGCACGCGTACAAGATCGATCTGTACCTGGCGGTCGATCCCCGATGACCTATGCGATCGTCGTCCGCAACGAGGCGCTCTACGGCGGACTGGTGGTGCCACGGGTGCGTCCCAGCTTCAAGGTCAGCAACAGCGACCTGATCGAGTTCCTGAAGGACCGTTTGCGCGATCGCGGCGCCGCCGCGCAGCCCATGTACACCGTGTACGTGCCGGATCCGGCCGGAAACTACAACGCGATGGTCTGTTACGAATACGCGGAACCGGGCGATGTTCCTGTCGGCGATCTGCTGGTACGGGTACCGAAGGGCGTCTACGCTCGGTTCGAACCGAATGGGGACTATCACGACCCGGTAGAGGACGTGTGGGCGCAAGTCGACGACGCGACGGCGTCGGCGGAAATCACGCGGGCCTATCGGGAGGAGATCGAGGTCTGGCGCGGGCCCGACGCGGTCGAGTTGTTCATCTCCATCCTGGTGTGATAGCTGCCGGTTAACTAGATGTGAACCGACTGGTCTCTCCTTTTTAACTTAGGAATACCTTGCAGCCTTTGACCTGCATGTATTTCGGGGTACACGATTAGTTTTCGGGAGATTAACCAGACGCCTGGTGAATTCATGCGGGATGACGGATACTGCCCTAGGCAAACTCTCCCGGAGCGCTCGGGCGGCGGGTGAGGAGGTCGGCCCGGCTCGAAAACCGCGCGCGGGCGCGGTAGCAACGGAGTAGGAACACAATGACTGTCGAAACAGTCGCAGTCGGCGCCTTCGGCGCGCGCGATGCCGAGGTGTTGCGGTTTCGCGACATGCATTCCGGTTATGTCTTCCATGTGGCTCCTCCGGACGCGCATCCGGATCTGTGGCGACGCTATCTGCGCGGTGCGCTGCGCGTTTACCGGCACTACGAAGTCGATCCGGCATTGGAATACGAGAAAGTCTCCGACGGGCGCTCGACGTCGTTGTTCTTCGCGGCCGTCGACCCGGCGGGCCAGGTGGTAGCGGGGCTGCGGGCGCAGGGGCCCTACCTCGTCGAGGACGAGGTGCACGGGCTCGGCGCGTGGGCCGGACGCCCCGGTGAGGCCGATCTTCGCGCGATGATCGCCGAGCGGATTCGCGAGGGCATCGTGGAGGTCAAGGCGGTTTGGGTGGCGCGCAACGGCATTGCGCACCGGGCCCAGCTCGGCGCCGCGATCTCGCGCTGCGTGGTGCACGCGGCCTGGTTGCTCGGCGCGCGGTTCGGTTTCGTCACCGCCGCGGCGCACACCGCCCGCCTCTACGAATCCAGCGGCGGACGGATCGCCGAGGGCGTGCCGCCGGTGCCTTATCCGGACGATCGCTATCGCACCGTCCCGCTCTGGTGGGACACCCGCGCGTACCGTGCCAACGCCAGCAAGCTACAAGGCTCGCTGCTCGCTCTCGAACGCGCGGCGCTCGGCGCCTGGTTCGCCCAGACACGCCGCCTGTCCACCGCGGTCGACGCTCGGACGGGGGGACTGGCGCAGGCATGAACGGTGACCCTGGTCCCGGTGCGGACTATCGGCCGCTGATCCTCGACGAGACGGTGCCGGACGAAGCGTCCGTCCTCACGCAACTGCGTAAGTCACCGATGATCCGCATTCTCGACCTGCGTGACGTGCTGCACGCGGAACTCCGCAAGGTGCACAATCCGCCCGACGACCACGGCGGCCCGGAAACGGACCGCTGGGTCTACTACCCGTGGCGGCGCACGCTGGTCGGATTGCCCGGCGAACAAACCTTCCGCGCGATCCGGCTGGACCGCAACCGGAACAAGGTGACCCGCGACGAACAGCGGCGGCTCGCGGGCCTGGCCATCGGGGTGGTCGGGCAGAGCGTCGGACACGCCATCGCGCACACCCTCGCCATGGAGGGCTCCTGCGGGCTGCTACGCCTGGCGGATTTCGACGACATCGAGCTGTCGAATCTGAATCGGGTGCCCGGCAACATCTTCGACATCGGCGTGAACAAGTCGATCGTGACGGCGCGGCGGATCGCCGAGCTCGATCCGTACCTGCCGGTGGAGGTGTACACCGCGGGCATCGACGAGCGCTCGGTGGACGAGTTCCTGCGGGGGCTGTCGATCGTCGTCGAGGAATGCGACTCGCTGGACGTCAAGTTCGCGGTCCGCGAGGGCGCGCGCCGCCACCGGCTGCCACTGCTGATGGACACCAGCGACCGCGGCCTGTTCGACGTCGAGCGCTACGACCTGGAACCGGAGCGACCGCCGTTTCACGGCCTGCTCGGCACGACCACCGCGGCCGATCTGCGCGGGCTGTCGACCAAGGAGAAGGCGCCGCACGTGATGCGGATCCTGGATCCGAAGGAACTGTCGGCGCGAATGGCCGCGAGCCTGGTGGAGATCGACGAGACCGTCACCACGTGGCCGCAGCTCGGCGGCGACGTCCAGCTCGGCGCGGCCATCGTCGCCACGGCCGTGCGCCGGATCGGCCTCGGCTACAAGCTTTCCTCCGGCCGGACCAGGATCGACCTGGAGCGCGGACTCGACGGACTCGCCGAGCCGGAACCCGAGGACCTGGTCTGGGAGAACGAACCCGACCCCACCGCCGTACCGTCCGGACCCGCGCGGGTGAACGTGCTGCACTGCGCGCAGCGCGCGCCCTCGGGCGGCAACACCCAGCCCTGGCTGCTGCGGATCGAGGACGACGCGCTGCGCATCGAGCTCGCCCCGAATCGGTCCTCGTCGCTCGACATCGGCTACCGCGGCAGCGCGGTCGCGATCGGCGCCGCGCTGCACAACGCCCGCGCGGCCGCCGCGGCGCACGGCATCCTCGGTGGTCGCCGTTTCCTGGAGGACGACGGCTTCACCGCGCTGCTGGAGTTCGGTTCGGGCTCGGATCCGCTGTTGGCCCGCGACTATCCGGCGGCGCTCGCCCGTGACACCAATCGCAAGCTCGGCACCGGCGCGCCGCTCGACGACGGCGTGCTGGCCGGTCTCGCCGCGGCCGCCGCCGCGGAGGGCGGTGCGGTGCGCGCGATCACCGGCCGTGCCGAGCTGGCCCACGCGGCCGCGCTGATCGGCGAGTCGGACCGGATTCGTCACCTCACCCCGCGGCTGCACCAGGAGATGTACGGCGAACTGCGCTGGCCGGGCGAGGACTTGCGCACCGGCATCGACGTGCGCGGCATGGAGCTGGCGCCGGACGAACAGGCCAAGGTGCGGATCGGCGGACGCGCCGATGTGATGGCGAGATTGCACGAGTGGTCCGGCGGTGTCGCGCTCGGCGAGTACAGCCGGGATCGGGTGCTGTCCAGCTCGGCTCTCGTCGCGGTGACTCTGCCGTGCCGACCGGGGCCGGACGGCGCGAGTCTGGCCGATTACGCCACCGCGGGAGCGGCGTTGCAGCGCGTCTGGTTGGAGGCCGGACGTCGCGGTTTGGCCGTGCAACCGGTGTCCCCGGTGTTCCTCTACGCGCGGCACCCCGACGAGCTGATCGCGATTTCCCCGGATTTCGCGGATACACTAACGTCACTTCAGGGCCGTTTCCTGGACCTGCTGGGAGTGCCTGGACATGAGATCATGGCATTGGTGCTTCGCCTGAGCTACGCGGCAGCAGCCACGGTCCGCAGCAGGCGGCTTCCAGTGCCGGGTGCGGGCGACCGCAGCTAGCACGATCGGAGACAAGGTGCCTCGGCGAACGCTCGACTCACTGGTGACGCAAGTCGCCGCCGAGTTGATGGGCGTCGACGCCACGACCATGGTGGCGGCGAGCGAACGCGTGCTCGCCAAACTGGTCGAGCATTTCGACGTCGACTTCAGCTACCTGCGCCACACCGACCGGGAACGGCGCGCCACCGTGCTCGTCGCCGAATGGCCGCACCGCGGCGAGATCCCCGATCCCGATCCGCTGAAGGTGGTGCAGTTCGAGAACGCCGACTCGGTCTTCCGTGAACTCGAGTTCGCCACCGAGCCGATCGTGGTGCGCCCCGACCAGCGCTCCGCCGACTACCAGGAGACGATCCGGCGCTCCTCGGGGATTCCCCAGGTGGCGATGGCGTGCGTGCCGCTCATCTCGCGCGGCGAGTCCACCGGCGTGCTCGGTTTCATCAAACAGGGCGACCGGGATTGGAGCACCAGGGAACTCAACGTGCTCAAGGCGATCGCCGCCCTGTTCGCCCAGGTGCAGGCGCGGGTGGTGGCCGAGGAGCGGCTGCGCTACATCGCGCTGCACGACGATCTGACGGGCCTGGCGAACCGGCGCGCGTTGCTCGAGCACATGGAGGACCGACTACGCGCAGGCAATCCGGGACCGGTGGCGGCGTTCTTCCTCGATCTCGACCGATTGAAGGCGCTCAACGACTTCCTCGGACACACCGCGGGCGACAACTTCATCCGCACCCTCTCCTCGCGGCTCAGAGAGAACCTGGACTCGAACGACATGATCGCCCGCCTAGGCGGCGACGAGTTCGTCATCGTGCCCGCCAAGCCGATGGACGCGGTCACCGCCGAGCTCGAGGCCACCAGGATCCAGCAGCTCATCGGCCGCCGGGTGACCGTCGGCGGCGAATCGGTGAGCCGGGGCGCGAGCGTCGGTGTGGCCGTGGGCATCCCGGGCGAGACCACGGTGGCCGACGTGCTGCGCCGCGCCGACCACGCCCTGCTGTCGGCCAAATCGGGCGGCGGCAACGGCGTCGCGGTGTTCACCGACGCCATGCGCGCCCAGTTCGAACTCCAGGACGACGTGGAGCTGAACCTGCGCGGCGCGGTCTCCGACGGCTCGCTGCTGCTGCACTACCAGCCCGAGGTGGACCTGCGCACCGGACGGATCGTCGCGCTGGAGGCGCTGGTGCGCTGGATGCATCCGACCAGGGGACTGCTGCCGCCCGGCGCGTTCGTCACCGTCGCCGAGGCGACGAATCTGGCGGGTGAGCTGGGTCGGTGGGTCATCCGCTCGGCCTGCGCCCAGTTCGCCGAATGGCGCCGCCGCGGTCTGGCCGCCAACGTCGTGATGCGCATCAACGTCTCGCCGGTGCAGTTGGTCAGTCTGGATTTCGTGGAGCGGATCGAGGACATCCTGCGGCTGTTCGGCATCGACGGCAGCTCGGTCTGCCTGGAGATCACCGAGCACGTCGTCGTCCAGGATCTCGCCCGCACCCAGGTGACGTTGCGCGGGCTCAAGCGGATGGGCGTGCAGATCGCCATCGACGATTTCGGCACCGGCTACAGCTCGCTGTCGCATTTGAAGGCGCTGCCGGTGGACGCGGTCAAGATCGACCGCGGTTTCGTGCAGCGACTCGGCGCGAGCACCGACGACCTGGCCATCGTGAAGTCCATCATCGGCCTCGCCGGTTCGTTCGGGCTCGGCGTGGTCGGCGAGGGCGTGGAGACCGCGGTGGCCGCGCGCACGCTGGTCGGCCTCGGTTGCTATCGGGCGCAGGGCTTCCTGATCGCCAGGCCGATGCCCTCCGACCAGGTCGAGTCGCACCTCGCGCTCGGCCGGATTCCGCTGGATCTGGATCTGCCGCGCGCCGCGCGCGGCGTCGCCAAGCACTGACACCGATTCCCCGGTTCTTTCACTGCTGTTCACCGCCTGTTGAGCGCTACGGTGCCGCGGGTATCCGGTTGCGCTGCGACGATCGGCGGGTGCGCATCGTGCAGCTGGCGAACTTCTACGGTCCGCGGTCCGGCGGGCTGCGCACCGCATTGCATCATCTGGGCGCGGGCTACGTGGCGGCCGGGCACGAGGTGGTGCTGATCGTGCCGGGACCGCGCCGCAGCGAGGAGGTGCTGCCCGGCGGCGCGCTGCGGATCACCCTGCCCGCCTTGGCCATTCCGTGGACCGGCGGCTACCGCGCGGCCGACCCGCGCCGGGTCGCCGACGTGCTCACCGGGCTGCGGCCCGACGTGCTCGAGGTGTCCGACCGGCTCACGTTGCGCGGTTTCGGCCGCTGGGCGAGTCGCCGCGATGTGGCGAGCGTGATGATCTCGCACGAGCGGCTCGACCGGCTGCTCGGTCAGATCCTGCCGGGCTCGCTGGCCCGCCGGTGCGCCGACATCGCCAACCGGCACACCGCGGCCGAGTACGACATCGTCGTCTGCACAACGGAATTCGCGCGCGCGGAGTTCCTGCGCATCGGCGCGCCGAACGTCGAGCTGGTCCCGCTCGGGGTCGATCTGGACCTGTTCAGCCCGCGCCGCCGCGACCGCCGCCTGCGCGCCGACCTCGCGGCGGCCGGGCATCCGCTGCTCGTGCACTGCGGGCGGCTCTCGGTCGAGAAGCGCGTCGACCGCAGCATCGAGGCGGTGGCGGAGCTGCGCAAGGCGGGCACCGAGGCGCGCCTCGTCGTCGCGGGCGACGGACCCCGCCGCGACGCGCTCGAACGGCGCGCGCGTGCGTTGCCGCCGCTGCCGAGCGGGCAGCCCGCGGTGCACTTCACCGGCTTCATCACCGATCGGGCGATGGTCGCGAAATTGCTTGCCACGGCGGACGTCTCGCTCGCCCCTGGTCCGCACGAGACCTTCGGGCTCGCCGCGCTGGAAGCGCTCGCTGCCGGCACGCCGGTGGTCGCGAGCCGCTCGTCGGCGCTCGCCGACATCGTCACCGCCGACTGCGGCGCTGTCGCCGACGACCACCCCACCGCATTCGCCGAGGCCGTCACCGACGTGCTCGCGATGCCCGCGGTCGGCCGCCGCCGCGCCGCCCGCACCCGCGCCGAACAGTTCACCTGGCCCCGCGCCGTCGCGGGCATGTTGGACGTCCTCGGACGCTAATCCCGGGCGGCGAGGACGGCGTCGTACAACTCGCGGCGGGAGACGTTGTTGGCGCCGGCGATGTGGGCGCAGGCGTCCTTCAAGCGCAGGCCCTGGGCCGTCAGCGCTTCGACCTCGGCGACCAGGTCGGCCGGGTCGGTGGCCTTCGGTTGGGCGCCTTCCAGGACGACGGTGATCTCGCCGCGGGCGCTGTCGACGGCCCATTCCGCGAGTTCGGCAAGCGTGCCGCGGACGACCTGTTCGTAGGTCTTGGTGAGTTCGCGGCAGACGGCGGCGCGGCGGTCGGGGCCGAGCACCTCGACGGCGTCGGCCAGGCAGTCGGCCAGCCGGTGCGGCGCCTCGAAGAAGACGCAGGCGCGCGGCTCCTCGCGCAGAGTGCGCAGCCATTCCTTGCGCTGCCCCGACTTTCGCGGCGGGAAGCCGTCGAAGCAGAAGCGCTCCACCGGCAGCGCGGAGAGGGCGAGCGCGGTGGTGACGGCCGACGGACCCGGTAGGCAGGTGACCGGAAGATCCCGTTCCACGCAGGCCGCGACCATCCGATAGCCGGGGTCGCTGACCGAGGGCATGCCCGCGTCGGTGACCAGCAGAACGGTGCGCCCGGCCTCGATCTCGCTCAGCAGCGCCGGGATGCGGGCGGTCTCGACGTGGTCGTAGAAGCTCACCACCCGCCCGGTGATCTCGACGCCGAGCGCCTTGGCGAGGGCGCGGGTGCGGCGGGTGTCCTCGGCGGCGACCACGTCGGCGGATCCCAGCGCGTCGCGCAGGCGCTGGGACGCGTCCCCGATATCGCCCATCGGCGTCGCCCCGAGCACCAGCCGCCCGCCCGGGCCGCCCACCGTCGCCTGGTCTCCCACCGCACTCCCGTCTCGTTCGAAACCCGGCAACCGCCGGACACGAGCAGCCTAAGCCCTGCCTCGAAGTCCGGCCTGACGCCTCCGGCGGTCTGGGAGGCCACCGCAGCGCCGAGACAGATTTCGTTACTACGATGCGAGCCGCGCGTCGGTGGCGCCGGTGGCTGGGGGGCGTGCGTCCTTCTCGTCCCGGCCGGCCGCGGCGGTGAGCCTGCCGTCGACCATCTCGTACACGGCGTTCATCCGGGGCAGATGAGACCTGTCGTGGGTGACCAGGAGGGTGGCGGTGTCGTGGGTACGGGTCATCTCCAGGATGAGGTCGATGACGGCCGCGCCGCGTTCGGAATCGAGGGCGCTGGTCGGTTCGTCGATCACCAGGAGCGCGGGGTCGTTCATCAGTGCGCGGGCGATGTTCACGCGTTGGCGTTGACCGCCGGAAAGCTGGGCCGGGCGTTTGCCGCTGTGTTCGGCGAGCCCGACGGCGTCGAGCAAAGACATTGCCTTCTCGCGGATTTCGCGGCGACGGGCCGACATGGTGAGCAGACGTTGCCCGAGCCGATCCATTACCTCCAGTTGTTCGACCGCGGTGAGCGCGGGGATCAGATTCGCCTGCTGGAAGACGATGCCGATCGAACGCCTGCGCACCGCCGCCGCCTCTCGACGCGACAGCATGGCCAGATCCGCACGGCCATGGCCGGTGTCGAGGTACACGCCTCCCGAGTCCGGCCGCACGAGCGTGGCGACGACTGAGAGCAAGCTCGATTTCCCCGATCCGGATGGGCCGGTGATCGCGGCGACGGCGCCGCCGGAGACGGTCAAGCTCACGTGGTCGAGCGCGGTGATCCGGCCCGCTCCGTCTGGATACGTCAGGGTGACATCGTCGACGGACAAGGTGGCGGTCATAGCGGTTCCTCCAAGCATCAGCGTGCCGCGCCGAGCGCGGTGAGCGGGTCGGTGGTGAACAGGAAGCGCAGGGCGAACGCGGCGCCGCACAGACCGAGCGCAATCAGCGCCCCCGCGGGCAGCAGCGTGGTCGCCGGGCTGAGGACGAATGGCAGCGCGGCACCCATGAGACTCGCCGCCGCCACCGTGCACCCGAGGCCCGCGGCCACGCCGGCGACCAGCACGATCGCCGCTTGACCCAGCGCGTCGCGCACCAGCGATGCCGAGGTGGCGCCGAGCGCTTTCAATGTGGCGACATCGGGCAGTCGCTGGATCGTCCACACGGTGAAGAAGGCTCCGATGACCAAGGCGGATATGGCGAAGAGCAGCAGCGTCATCAATGTCAGCGAACCGTTCTCGGCTTGGTACGACCCGATCGCCGACAGGGCGCCTGACGCGCTGGTCGTAGTCGTGTGCGCCGCGGCGTTCACCCCGTCCTGGTCCCGGATGCCGGATACGGCCAGCACGGTCGCCGCTCCGGAACGCGGGCTCACTGAGCGCCAGTCCTGCCAGGTCATCCAGACGACGGGTGTATGGCTGTACCAGTCGTCGTCATGCACCGCCGCGACCGTGAAAATGCGTCCGCCGAGCGCGATCTCGTCGTCCGGCGCCGCGCCCAGCGATGCGGCGGCGCCGGAGCTCAGAACGACGGCGCCCTGCGTGGTACCGGTGTGGTTGCCGAATGCGCTCCCGTCGGTGCCGAACAGCGCGACCTGGGTGGGCGCCGCGGCACCGGACACCAACTCGGCGCGGGTCCGGCTGATACCGATCGGCGCGACCGAACCGGCCGCCGAGCGCCAGGTGTCGATCTGTTGGTCGGTGAGGGCCGAGGCGTCGAAGGACGGGGCCGCGCCGGTGTCGGCGAAGACCAAGGCATCGGCGTCGATGCGCTGGACCGCGGAAATGTTCTGATGCGCGAGGCCCGCGGTGAGGCCGCTGAGAAAACTCACCAGCAGCGCGACCAAAGCGACGACCAGCGTGATGAGCACGAACCGGCCGCGGGCGACGCGAAGATCACGAAGTGCGACGAACATGTCGGCCACTGTGCCCCGTGACCTCGGCTCGCTCATCGCACGCGGGAACCAACCTCGCACGATCGAAGGGTGGTCCCGGCTTTACACCTTTCGATGGATGCGCTCCGGGTAGCCGGGCATACGCTGGCAGCGTGCACTCGTCGCCGCTCACCCCTGTCGTCACCGCCTTGCGGCTGGGGCTGCATGTCCTGGTGACGGCGCTTGCCGCCGTGGTCGTCGTCCGGGCTCTGCTGCCCGGCGCCCCGCACCCGGCCGTGGTGGCGGGGGTGGGTATCGGCTTCGTCGTCGTCTATTTCGCGGGCGCGGCGAACAGCGGCAGGTACGGGACGCTGCTGTGGTCGACTGCCCTGACCGTGCTTTGGCTCGTCCTGGTCGCACTCTCCGCCGACGCCATCTATCTGGCCTTCGGCTTGTTCTTCCTTTACCTGCATCTGCTGCCCCGGCCGGTCAACTTCCTGGCCGTGGCCGCGGCGACCGCTGTCGCCGTGGCCGGCTTCGGGATGCACCGCGGTTGGTCGGTGGCGGGGGTGATCGGACCGGTGCTCGGTGCGTCGGTCGCGGTGGGTATCGCAGTCGGCTACCGGATGCTGTTCCGCGAATCCGTGGAACGAGAACGGCTGATCGCCGAATTGCTCAGAACGAGGGCCTCACTCGCCGAACAGGAACGCACCGCGGGCAAACTGGCCGAACGTGAACGTCTCGCACAGGAAATCCACGACACCGTCGCGCAGGGGCTGAGCAGCATCCAATTGCTGCTGCACGCCGCCGAACAGGCGGCGCCCGATCATCCCGCACTGCCGCAGATTCGATTGGCGCGCGCGACAGCCGCAGAGGATCTGGCCGAAACGCGAAGGCTCATTACGGAATTGGCGCCGGTAGCGCTGGAAGGACAGTCGCTGGCGCAAGCGCTGGACCGAGTCTGTCGCCGAGCCGCCACGCCGGGCTTGGCCACCCAGTTGATCATCGAGGGACGGCCGGAACGGCTGCCGATGCCGATCGAGGCCGCGCTGGTTCGTATCGCACAGAGCGCGGTATCCAATGTCGTCCGGCACGCGGGGGCCGCCAGGATGCGCCTCACCCTCACTTACGCCGAGGCCGAGGTACTGCTCGATATCGTCGACGACGGGGTCGGTATTTCGTCGCGCGTCCTCCGGCAGCCCCCGCCAGGAAGCTTCGGCCTCGCCGCCATGCGCAGCCGTGTCGAGCAGCAGGGTGGCGCGATGACTGTCGAGTCCGAACCTGGCCATACCGCGGTAACGGTCTCGTTTCCGGTGCCGGCCCGTTCCGGCGGCGATGCGCCGGCCGACTCGCCGGAATCACCGGCGTCAGGCCACGCCATCGCGCCGCGACACCACACGTTCTGAATCGAGGTGCCCGCGATGATCCGCCTCCTTCTCGCGGACGATCACGCCATCGTCCGGGCTGGGCTGCGCGCGCTGCTCGACGCGGCGCGCGATGTCCGCGTTGTCGGCGATGTCGCCACCGCCGAGACCGCGGTCGCCTTTTGCGCCACCGAACCCGTCGACGTGGTCCTGATGGATCTCAGCTTCGGCCAAGGCCGCTCCGGCGCCGAGGCGACTTCGGAGCTGCGCGCTCTCCCGAACCCGCCGAACGTCCTCGTGGTGACCAATTACGAAACCGACGCCGACATCCTCGGCGCCATCGAGGCAGGCGCCTGCGGCTACATCCTCAAAGACACCCCGCCTGCCGAGCTGCTCTCCGCCGTTCGTGCGGCGGCGGCGGGCGAGAGCGTGCTCTCACCGACCGTCGCCTCGCGCCTGATGTCCCGCGTCCGACGCCCCGACACGACGCTCAGCCCTCGCGAAATCGAAGTCTTGCGCTTGGTCGCCGACGGCCGATCGAATCGCGACATAGCTCGTGAGCTGTTTCTGAGCGAAACCACAGTCAAGTCTCACCTGGTCCATGTCTACGGCAAACTCGGCGTGCGCTCCCGCACGTCCGCGGTGGCCAGGGCGCGAGAGCAGGGCGCGATCTAGTACGCGGGACCGGGCGTGGGTCCGGCCTTTGCTCCGGCGACGACGAGGTGTGATTCGGGCGGTGTCCGGGTCACCGATGCGGGACCTCGGGCCCCGCACCTAATACGATCGGGGCGTGACCCAGGTGACCTCCCGCGCGACCGTACCCGGGGCCGTGCCCACCTGGTCGAGCCCCGCGCCGCTTCGGCCGTCGCCCGATTTCGGGCCCACCGACACCCTGCGCGGCTGGCTGGTCACGGCCTTTCTGACCGCGATCGCGGCGGTGACTCGGTTCACCATGCTGAACTATCCGACCGACGCGGGCACCCCCGTCTTCGACGAGAAGCACTACGCGCCGCAGGCCTGGCAGATGCTGACCGGCGGCGGCGTGGAGGACAATCCCGGCTACGGGCTCGTGGTGCATCCGCCGGTCGGCAAGCAGATGATCGCCATCGGCGAGTTCCTGTTCGGCTACAACGGCTGGGGCTGGCGGTTCACCGCCGCGCTCGCCGGAACCGTGCTGGTTTTGCTCGTCATTCGAATCACGCGCAGGCTCGCTCGATCGACGCTGATCGGCGCGATCGCCGGCATCCTGATGATCGCCGACGGGCTGCTCTTCGTCTCCTCCCGCATCGGCATGCTCGACATCTTCATGGCGCTGTTCATCACCGCTGCCTTCGGCTGCCTGGTGCTGGACCGGGACGACGTGCGGGCCAGAATGGCGCGGGTCGACCTCGAAGGACGCGTCGGCGCGACGCCGTGGGGTCCGCGACTAGGGGTGCGCTGGTGGCGTTTCGGCGCGGGCGTGCTGCTCGGCCTCGCGTGCGGCACCAAGTGGTCCGGCATCTATTTCATCGCCGCGTTCGGCATCCTGAGCGTCTGCTTCGACGTGGCGGCGCGCCGCGCGTACGGGGTGCGCAAGCCCTGGCTTGGGACGGCGCTGCGCGACGTGGGTCCCGCGCTCTACGCGCTGGTGCTGATCCCGCTCGGCGTCTATCTGGCCACCTACTGGGCCTGGTTCGTGAGCGAGACCGGCGTGTACCGGTACGCGGTCGGCAATCAGGTGGGGTCGGACGGTCC
The DNA here is from genome assembly GCF_006716565.1 of Nocardia bhagyanarayanae. Classification (NCBI taxonomy): domain Bacteria; kingdom Bacillati; phylum Actinomycetota; class Actinomycetes; order Mycobacteriales; family Nocardiaceae; genus Nocardia; species Nocardia bhagyanarayanae. The sequence goes on from NZ_VFPG01000001.1 coordinate 2,530,660, forward strand.
GTGGTCGTTCCTGCCCGACGCGTTGCGCTCGCTGTGGTTCTACAGCGGCGAATCGCTGCACTTCCACGAAGGACTGACGAACTCCGCGGGCAACCACCACCCGTGGGAATCCAAGCCGTGGACGTGGCCGATGGGTCTGCGGCCGATGCTGTACTACTACGCCGACACCAACGTCACCGGCTGCGGACAGGCGCAGTGCGTGAAGGCCGTGATGCTGATCGGCACCCCGGCGATCTGGTGGATCGCCCTTCCGGTGGTCGGCTGGCTGTTGTGGCGCAGTGTCGTCCGGCGTGACTGGCGCTACGCGGCGGTGCTGACCGGCTACGGCGCGGCGCTACTGCCCTGGTTCCTGACCCTGGACCGGCAGATGTACTACTTCTACGCGGTGCCGCTCGCGCCCTTCTTGATGATGGGCGTCGCGCTCGCGCTCGGCGACGTCATGGGACCGGCACGCTCGACGCCGCTACCGCGCAGCCCGCTGGGCACCTTCCTTCCCGAGGTGCCCAACGAGCGGCACAGTCTCGGGCTGCTCGCGGTCTGCCTGTATCTGGGCTTGGTGGTCGCGAACTTCATCTGGCTGTGGCCGATCCTGACCGCGCTGCCGATCACGCCGGCCAGCTGGCACGACCATCTCTGGCTGCCCAGCTGGCGTTAGGCGTACCTCCGCATTCGCTCCGGCCATGCGCGGTCTGACGACGGACTGCGTCCGGCAGCGCCTTCTCGGCGTACCTCCGCCTCCGCTCCGGCCATGCGCGGTCTGACGACGGACTGCGTCCGGCAGCGCCTTCTCGGCGTACCTCCGCATTCGCTCCGGCCATGCGCGGTCTGGCGGCGGGCGGTGCCGATCAGTACTCGAGCGCGGATTTGACGTAGCGGAGCGCGGTTTCGTCGTCCAGGCCGAGTCGTCGGATGGCCGACACGTACGCTGTCGCGGCGCGTCCGGCGGCGTCGCGGGTCGGGTCGCCGGAGGACGCGATGAACGAACCCTGCCTGCCCCTGGTCTCCAGCACGCCGTCGGCCTCCAGTTCGCGGTAGGCGCGCGCGACGGTGTTGGGCGCCAGGTTCAGCTGGGCGGCCAACGCCCGCACGGTGGGAATCTTCGTGCCTGCGGTCAGTTCGCCGGAGCGCACCTGCGCGATGACCGCCAGCCGCAGCTGCTCGTACGGCGGGACGGGCGAATCGTGGCTGATCGTCACGGTCAACATCGGCGGCTCACACGTCGTCCCTGGCCAGCGGACAGGACAGACACCGTGGGCCGCCGCGCCCGGAACCGAGCTCCGAGCCGGGAATCGGCAGCACCTCGATACCCGCGTCCAGCAGCCGCGCGTTGGTCATCTCGTTGCGCTCGTAGGCGATCACGACGCCGGGGGCTACGGCGAGGGTGTTGTTGCCGTCGTCCCACTGTTCGCGCTCGGCGGTGACGCCGTCGAGTCCGGTGTCGATCACCCGCAGCTTGCCGATGCCCATCGCCTCGGCCGCCGCGGGCAGGAACGGATCGGGGCCGCGCATCGTCACCCCGCCGCCGCCCTCGTGGCTCACGTAGTCGTCCTCGCGGTGAATCGTGAACGCGCGCAGCTCGTCTCGCACCGCCGGGTACATCACCACGGCATCGGTGTCGACCATGGTGCACACCGTGTCCAGGTGCATGGTCGCCCGCGTCTGGGCGATCGGGATGACGAGCACGGTGTGCGCGAGTCCGTCGTCGAACAGGCTGCGCGCCAACGCTTCCGCCCCGGCGGGCGTGGTCCGTTCGCCGACGCCGACGGCGACCACGCCGGAAGCGAGCAGCAGCACGTCGCCGCCTTCGATCGGCGCGGTGTGCGATTCGTAGGCCCGCCGCACCCCGAGGAAGCGCGGGTGGAAGGCGTAGATGAGATCGGTCAGCGAGGTCTCGCGGATCCGGGCGGGCAGGGCGAGCGAGGTGATCGCCACGCGCGGACCGACCCAGAACGAGGAGTCCCTGGTGAACAACAGGTTGGGCAGCGGGTCGATGACGAAATCGTGCCCGTGGTGCATCCGCCGTACCAGCGAGGCCGCGTCGGGCCCGAACGGCAGTTCGTCGAAGGTCATGCCCGCCATCAGGATCTCGGCCAGCTCCTCGGCGGGCACACCGCGCAGGTAGGCGGCCAGCTCGTCGGCGAGCACGTGGCCGAGCCTGCGCGCGTCGACGGCGGCCGAGATGCCCTGGATTCGCGCCGCGCCGCTGGCCGAGATCGTCTCGGCGAGCAGATCCGCCAGCAGCAGCACCTCGACGCCGCGGTCGCGCAACACGTCGGCGAAGGTGTCGTGTTCCTGTTGCGCCCGCTCCACCCAGGGGATGCCGTCGAAGAGCAACTGATCGTTGTTGCGCGGGGTGAGCCTGCGCAGTTCGGCGCCCGGCCGGTGTAGCAACACCGTGCGCAGGGCGCCCACCTCGGAAGTAACTCCGTAGCGTGGTTCGTCGGCGCGGTCGGGCCTGCCCCCGCGCCGGTCCTTTTCATCGTCGACGGGCACAGCGTCTGCTCCCATCCTCCGACCGTAGTTCGGGATCGGCACAACAGGACGGAAATCGGCCATCGAATGCCGTGGGGTGTCCGAATTCGTCCCCAGCACATCCTAACCTGAAGTATTGTTCAGGTGAATGGAGGAGCGTGATGTCGACAGCCGATTGGCGAGCAAAGGAACTGACCCCCGGGCAGCTGTCCGAGCGTAGCGGAGTGGCCGTGTCCGCGCTGCATTTCTACGAACGCGAAGGGCTCATCTCGAGCCGCCGCACCAGCGGGAATCAGCGCAGATACAACCGCGAGACGCTGCGCAGGGTCGCGTTCATCCGTATCTCGCAACGGGTCGGCATACCGCTCAGCGAGATCCGTGAGGCGCTGGACAAACTGCCCGAGAGCCGCACCCCGACCCGGCGCGACTGGGAGACCCTGTCCACCGCGTGGCGGGAGGATCTCGACGACCGCATCAGTCAGCTGATCCGGCTGCGCGACAACCTCACCGGCTGCATCGGCTGCGGCTGCCTCTCGCTCGGCAGCTGCAAACTCGTCAACGAGCGCGACCGGCTCGGCGAGGAAGGTCCCGGCGCCAGGGTGCTCGACACGCACCTCAACTGCCCGACGAAGCCAGCAGCCTGTTGAACTGAGCGCTGGCCCGGCGGATCACGAACTCGTACGGGAACGCGAACTTGCGCGCCCACCAATAGCCGAAGCGGATGTCGAACGAGCTGTAGATCAGGAACCGATCGCGTTCGACACCGCGCAGGATCGCCGCGGCCACCCGCTCGGGCGCCACGGCGTGCTTGGTGAACGCCTTGGTCAGCCTGCGCACCCGGGGATCCTCTTTGTCCACCCCGACCAGTTCGACGGTGTGCACGAGCGGAGTGTTCACCGCGCCCGGCGCCACCAGGTGCACCGAGATGCCGTGCGGTTCGAGGTCGAAGCGCAGCACCTCGGAGACGCCGCGGATACCGAACTTGCCCGCGCTGTAGGCGGCGTGCCAGGGCAGCGCGAGCAGCCCGGCCGCCGAGGACACGTTCACCAGCGCGCCGCCGCGGCCCGCGCGCACCATGGCGGGCACGAAGCTCTCGATGACGTGGATCGGCCCCATCAGGTTGATGTCCACCATGCGCCGCCAGTGCCGATGCTCGAGATTCTCCACGGTGCCCCACGCCGAGGTGCCCGCCACGTTCATCACCACGTCCATGCTGCCGTGGTTGTCGTGCACGTCCGCGGCGAAGGCGGCCACGGCGTCGTAGTCGGTGATGTCGAAGGGCCGCGAGTCGAGCACGGTCCCGCCCGCCCGCCGGATCTCCTCGACCGTGGCGGTCAGTCCCTCGGCATTGATGTCGGTGAGTACCAGCTCGGCGCCCTGCTCGGCGGCCGCGATCGCGGTCGCCTTGCCGATACCGCTCGCCGCGCCCGTCACCAAGACCTTCGCGCCGCGTACCGTCTTGCGGCGTCCTCGCCCCACTCTGCGCACTTCCGATCCCATCTCGCTAGCCCGACTCGGCCCATGCAGGCTACTGCGCCCGCCGCGGCGGCATCGGCGGCTCGCCGATTCCGGGGATGGGGTGTGTCACACTGCGGCGGGCTCGGGCGGGGTCCATGATCGGAGTATGACCACTCTGGAAAGCAAGGCCAAAGAACTGCTCGCGCTGCACCGTCCTGGCGACCCGGTCGTCCTGCCCACCGTGTGGGACGCGTGGTCGGCGAATCTCGCTGTCGCCGCGGGCTTTTCGGCTCTCACGCTGGGCAGTCACCCGGTCGCGGACTCGGTCGGGCGCAGCGACAACGAGGGCATGACCTTCACCGAACTGCTCACCAGGGTCCGCCAGATCACCGGCGCGGTCGACGTGCCGATCTCCGTCGACATCGAGGCCGGATACGGCCTCGAGCCCGCCCAGCTGATCGAGGGACTGCTCGACGCGGGCGCGGTCGGCCTGAACATCGAGGACACCGTGCACAGCGAGGGCGGACGCCTGCGCGGCGACCAGGAGCATGCCGACTTCGTGCACGGGCTGCGCGAATTCGCCGATGCCGCCGGGGTGCACGTCGTGGTCAACGCCCGCACCGACCTGTTCATCAAGCAGGTCGGCGACGAGTCCGATCGCCTGGACCGCGCCATCGCCCGGCTGACGCTGGCCGCCGCCGCGGGCGCCGACGTGCTGTACCCGGTCGGTCGGCACTCCGACGCCGATATGCGCCGTCTGACTTCGGAACTGCCGCGGCCCGTCAACGCGATCGGCCTGCCGGACAAGTCGGATCGCGCGGAACTCGCCGCGCAGGGCGTGGCCAGGATCAGTTTCGGCCCTTACCTCCAGTTCGCGCTGGCGGCCGAGGCCAACCGGCTGCTCGAGCGCTGGAAGTGATCCGGAAACCAGTGAGCGGCACGGCGATTCCTTCCCGAATCGCCGTGCCGCCCCGGTTTCGTCAGTCCTTCTTATCCAGGTAGCGCGGGTACACCGGTTCCGGCGCGGGCAGCGCGACACCGGGCGTGAGCGGGGTCGCGATGTCGGCGAAGGTGCGGCCCTGCTGCGCGAGCAGGTCGAGGATCTTGGCCGACGAACCGGGCAGCACCGGCTGCACCAGGATCGCGACGATGCGGACGACCTCGAGCGTCACGTACAGCACCGTCGCCATGCGGGCGAGGTCCTCCTCGGTGCCCGACTTGCGCAGCGCCCACGGCGCCTGGGCCGAGAAGTACTTGTTGGTCTCGCCGAGCGTGAGCCAGATCGCCTCGAGCGCCAGATGCATTTGCTGGGCGTCGAATTCGGCGCGGCAGCGTTCCAGCAGTCCGTTCGCGCGGTCGAGCAGTTCGCGGTCCTCCGCGGTGAACTCGCCCGGCGTCGGCACGGCCGCGTCGCAGTTCTTGTTCACCATCGTCAGGCTGCGCTGCACGAGGTTGCCGAACTCGTTGGCCAGGTCGCTGTTGATCCGGCCGACGATGGCGTCGTGGCTGTAGCTGCCGTCCTGACCGTAGGAGATCTCGCGCAGCAGGAAGAAGCGCACCGCGTCGACGCCGTATTCGTCGACGAGCTCGAGCGGGTCGACGACGTTGCCGACCGACTTCGACATCTTCTCGCCCTTGTTGTACAGGAAGCCGTGCACGAAAACGCGTTTCGGCAGCTCCACCCCCGCCGACATCAGGAACGCCGGCCAGTACACCGTGTGGAAGCGGGTGATGTCCTTGCCGATGATGTGCACGTCGGCGGGCCAGAACTTCTGGAAGGCAGCCGATTCGGTGTCCGGGAAGCCGACGCCGGTGATGTAGTTGGTGAGCGCGTCCACCCAGACGTACATCACGTGGTCGGGGTGGCCGGGCACCGGCACGCCCCAGTCGAACGTGGTGCGCGAGATGGACAGATCCTTCAGACCCGCCTTCACGTAGCTCACGATCTCGTTGCGCCGCGTTGCGGGCGCGATGAATTCGGGATGCTCCTCGTAGAGCGCGAGCAGCCGGTCCTGGTACTTCGACAGCCGGAAGAAGTAGTTGGACTCCTCGGTCCACTCCACCGGCGTCTTGGTCTCGGTGGAGACGCGGCTGCCGTCGTCGAGCAGCGTCGTCTCCTCCTCGGTGTAGAACGCTTCGTCGCGCACCGAGTACCAGCCCGAGTAGTTGTCCAGGTAGATGTCGCCGTTGGCGAGCATCCGCTCCCAGATCGCGATGCTCGCGGCCTGGTGGTCGGCGTCGGTGGTGCGGATGAACCGGTCGTAGGAGACGTCGAGCGTCTTGTCGAGCTGCTCGAAGACGTCGGAGTTGCGCGCCGCGAGCTCTTCCACCGGAATGCCCTCGGCGGCCGCGGCCTGCTGCATCTTCTGGCCGTGCTCGTCGGTGCCGGTCATGAAGAACACGTCGTAGCCGTCGAGTCGCTTGAATCGGGCGATGGCGTCCGCCGAGATGTACTCGTAGGCATGCCCGATGTGCGGCGCACCGTTCGGGTAGGCGATGGCCGTCGTGATGTAGAAGGCGGGGCGTTCAGCTGCGCTCATGGTGTGTCTACTGTAATGCGCGTGCTTTCCGTCGCTCACGTGAATATCCCCGCAGGATCCGGCCCTCGCCCGGTGGCGACCCGGGGCGGAAGCGAATGCCGATGAACGGCAAGCGTCCCGCTGCCGATCTGCCCGAACCGCTCGCGCCGTTGGTGGACGCGCACACCCATCTGGACGCCTGCGGCGCCACCGACGCCGAGACCACCGCCGCCATCGTGGATCGTGCCGAGTCGGTCGGCGTCGGCAAGGTCGTCACGGTCGCCGACGACCTCGCCGCCGCGCAGTGGGCGGTGCGGGCCGCGCACTGGGATCCGCGCGTCTACGCCGCGGTCGCGCTGCACCCCACCAGGGCCAACGCGCTGGACGACGCCGCCAAGGCCGAGTTGGAGCGGCTGGCGGTCGACCCCAGGGTCGTCGCCGTCGGCGAGACGGGTCTGGACTACTACTGGCCGGGCAAGCTCGACGGCTGCGCCGACATCGAGACCCAGGTCGAGGGTTTCCGCTGGCACATCGAGCTGGCCAAGCGGGTGCGCAAGCCGCTGATGATTCACAATCGCGAGGCCGATCACGACCTGCTGACCGTCCTGCTGGACGAGGGCGCGCCGCCGACGGTGATCTTCCACTGCTTCTCCTCGGACGCCAACATGGCGCTGTCCTGCGTCGCCGAGGGCTATGTGCTGAGTTTCTCCGGAACGGTCAGCTTCAAGAACGCCCATGAGCTGCGCGAGGCGGCCAAGGTGGTGCCGGACGAGCAGATTCTGGTGGAGACCGACGCGCCGTACCTGACGCCGCACCCGTTCCGTGGCGCGCCGAACGAGTCGTACTGCCTGCCCTACACGGTGCGCGCGCTCGCCGAACTGCGCGAGCAGGATCCGCGCGAACTGGCCGAGATCACCACCGCGAACGCCCGGCGCGTCTACGGAATCTGAAAGCACATTCGCGTACCCGCGTAAGGGGACTGGAAACCCGTTGTGTGACTCAGGTCACTTCGGTCTCGAGGGCTGTTATCTACCTGCGGCGTCGATACCGTCCCGTGATCTGAGGTTCCCCAGCTCGCCCAGATGCGGTTGTCGGGGCTCGGTCGCTTCGTTATCGTACTGTGACCATGTCCCCCATCACGAGGATCAATCAGTCCCGATCGCCGCTGCTGTACGCGGCCGTCGCGGCGCTGCTGCTGACGCTGATCGTCGGCGCCTCGCTCGCGATCGTGAACCGCAAGACGGTGACGGTCGTAGTGGACGGCGAGCGGTCCATTCTGAGCACCATGTCCCGCAACGTCGACGGCGTACTGCGGGCCGCCGGGTTCGACCTGACCGATCGTGATCTGGTCCGCCCCGGCCGCGGCTCGGCCGTGACCGACGGCGCGACGATCGTGCTGAACCGGGCGCGCCAGGTGGCGCTGACCGTGGACGGCAAGGCCGAGACAGTGTGGACCACCGGCCTCACCGCCGGCGAGGCGCTCGCCCAGCTGAACCTCCCCACCGACACCTATGTCTGGCCCGCGCGCGACGAGCGGCTGCCGCTGGACGGCGCTGCGCTGCGGGTCTCCAGCCCGCGTTCGGTGTCGCTGCTCGACGGCATCGGCAATCCGGTCGACGTGCGGCTCGCCGCGCCGACCGTCGGCGAATTCCTCGCCGTGGCGGGCATTCCGCTGATCGAGCAGGACAGCGTCGAGCCCGCGCCGAGCACTCCGCTGACCGACGGCCTGCGAATCGTGGTGACCCGCAAGCGGGTCGAGCATCACACCGAGACGCTGCCGCTGGACCCGCCGGAGAACGTCATCGAAGACCCGGAACTGAACATGAGCCGCACCGTCGTGGAGAGCCCCGGCGTGCCGGGCGTGCACGACGTGACTTTCGCGGTGACGAGGGTCAACGGCGAGGAAGTCGAGCGCAAGGCGGTCGAGTCGGTGGTCTCCGTGCCCGCTCAGCCCAAGACCGTGCGCAAGGGGACCAAGCCGGGCACCGAGGTGCCGCCGGTGCGCGACGGCCAGATCTGGGACGCGCTCGCGCGCTGCGAATCCAACGGCAACTGGGCGATCAACACCGGCAACGGCTACTACGGCGGCATCCAGTTCGACCAGAGCACCTGGGAGCGGCAGGGCGGCCTGCGCTACGCGCCGCGCGCCGACCTGGCCACCCGCGAGGAGCAGATCGCCATCGCCGAGGTGACCAGGGCCCGGCAGGGCTGGGGCGCTTGGCCCGCGTGCACGAGCAGGCTCGGGCTCGGCTGACTTTCGGATCGTCGCGCGGCCGGGTGGGTCCGGCGGGCGCGGCGGATTGGTAGGTTCTTCGGGTGTCCGATGCCGATGTTTCCGCCAGGGGGAGTGCCGCGCTGCTCGGACCCGCCGAGGTGCGGGTCCTCGCCGAGCGGTTCGGCGTGCGGCCGACCAAGCAGCTCGGGCAGAACTTCGTACACGACGCCAACACCGTGCGCCGGATCGTCGCGGCGGCGCGGGTCGGCCGTGCCGACACCGTGCTCGAGGTGGGGCCGGGTCTCGGCTCGCTGACGCTCGCCCTGCTGGACGTGGTGGACTCGGTGATCGCGGTCGAGATCGACCCGGTGCTCGCCGAGCACCTTCCGGTGACGGTCGCCGACCGGGCGCCGGACCTGGCCGACCGGCTGCGCGTGCTGCGTGCCGACGCGCTGCGGGTCGCCGCCGCCGACCTGCCCGTCGCCCCGACCGCGCTGGTCGCCAACCTGCCGTACAACGTCGCGGTGCCGGTGCTCCTCCACCTGCTCGCCGAATTGCCCAGCATCACAACGTCTTTGGTGATGGTGCAGGCCGAGGTCGCCGACCGTCTCGCCGCCGAGCCCGGCAATCGCGTCTACGGCGTGCCCAGCGTGAAGGCCGGATTCTTCGGCAAGGTGAGCCGCGCGGGCGCGGTGGGCACGCAGGTGTTCTGGCCGGTGCCGCGCGTGGAATCGGGCCTGGTGCGCGTGCAGCGCTTCGCCGAGCCCCCGTGGCCCATGGACGACGAACACCGCCGCCGCGTCTTCGAGGTCGTCGACGCCGCCTTCGCCCAGCGCCGAAAGACGTTGCGCGCCGCGCTCTCCGGCTGGGCGGGATCCCCCGCCGAGGCCGAGCGTCGGCTGGTCGCGGCGGGGATCGAGCCGACCGCGCGCGGGGAGACCCTGGACACCGCGGCCTTCGTCCGGCTCGCCGCGCAGGGCTAGCGACCGCCTGCCCGGCAGCAGTCGCGGACGGCGAACCGGGTGACCGGCGCGCCGTCCGGACCGCCTCACACGGCTACCTCGTACCCCGCCTCGTCGACGGCGGCGACCACGTCGGCTTCGGCGAGCGGCGCGGCGCTGTCCACTCGAACCGCACCGGTCGCCAGGTCGACGTCGACGCTGGTGACGCCGTCGATCTTGCCGATCTCCGTCTTGACCGAGCTCACGCAGTGCCCGCAGGTCATGCCCTTGACGGTGTAAGTGGTGGTAGCCATGTCCAACTCCTTCGCTCGCTGCGATCATACGGTGCCGGGGTATCTCCGACGAATCACAACATACCCCCTATGGGTATGTGGGCGCAAGGGCGCGGCCCCGATGTGACCGAACGGATCACGGCGGGTGAATGGCCGATATCGAGCCCGGCGGTTGTCGGACCCACCCACTAGGCTTGAACACCGTGTTGTCAGTTGTGCCAAGCCCCGTCACCGTGCGCGCGCCGTCGAAGGTGAATCTGCACCTCGGCGTCGGCGACCTGCGCGCGGACGGGTATCACGACCTGACCACGGTGTTCCAGGCGCTCTCGCTGAGCGATGACATCGAGCTCGCGCCCTCGGCCGCGCTGACCGTCCGGGTGACCGGCGAGGGCGCGGCCGAGGTGCCCACCGATCGCAACAATCTGGTGTGGAAGGCCGCCGTGCGCCTCGCGCATCTCGCGGGCCGAGCGCCGCTGGTGGAAATCACCATCAGCAAAGGCATTCCGGTCGCGGGCGGCATGGCGGGCGGCAGCGCGGACGCGGCCGCCGCGCTGGTCGGCCTCAACGAGCTCTGGGACATCGGCCTGTCGCGCGACGAATTGGCCGCGGTCGCCGCGGAACTGGGCAGCGACGTCCCTTTCGCGCTGCACGGCGGCACCGCGCTCGGCACCGGCCGCGGCGAACGGCTGCTTCCCGTGCTGTCCCGCAATACTTTCCACTGGGTGCTCGCGCTCGCCAAGGGCGGGCTTTCGACGCCCTCGGTCTTCGCCGAGCTGGACCGGCTCCGCGAGCACGGAGACCCGCCGCGGCTCGGCGAACCCCAACACCTGATGCAGGCACTGGCCTCCGGTGACCCGCGTCAGCTCGCCCCGCTGCTCGGCAACGACTTGCAGGCGGCCGCGGTCTCGCTGAAACCGGAGCTGCGGCGAACCCTGCGCGCGGGAGTCGGGGCGGGTGCGCTCGCCGGGTTGGTGTCCGGCTCGGGGCCCACTTGCGCGTTCCTGTGCGAGAGCGAGGACGCGGCCGTCGCGGTGGCCGCGGAGCTGGCGGGGGCGGGCGTCGCCCGCAGCGTTCGCACCGCGAGCGGACCGGTGCCCGGCGCGCGCATCCTCGACGCGGACACCTCGGGCAAGCGCTGATCCCGTCGCCGCCGACGCGCGCGCGGGCCTGCGACGCCGGGTGAGTAGGCTCGTACGGTCGGTAAATCACCCGGAGAGGCGGGCTAGCAGCGTCCATGTCCAACCTGATCAACCTCGAGCAGGTCTCCAAGAGCTTCGGGATCAAGCCCCTCCTGGACAACGTCTCGCTCGGCGTGCACGCGGGTGAACGCATCGGTGTCGTCGGCCTGAACGGCGGCGGCAAGACGACGTTGCTCGAGGTGCTCACCGGCATCGAGGAGCCCGACAGCGGCCGGGTCAGCAGGCTCGGCGGCTTGCGTCTCGCCGTGGTGACCCAGCGCGGCACGCTGCCCGAGGGCGCGACCATCGGGGAAGTGGTGCTCGCCGGTCTGGCCGACGACCAGATGACCGACGGCGTCGCCGAACACGAATGGGCCGCGAACCCGCGGATCCGCTCCGTCCTGGACGGCATCGGCATCCAGGGCCTCGGCATGGACACCCCGGTGACGAACCTGTCCGGCGGTGAGCGCCGCCGCGTCGCGCTGGCCGCGGCGCTGGTGCGCGAGCTCGACCTGCTCGTGCTCGACGAGCCGACCAACCACCTCGACGTGGAGGGCGTGCAGTGGCTGGCCGAGCACCTGCTGAGCCGCCGCTCCGCCCTGGTCGTCGTCACCCACGACCGCTGGTTCCTCGACACCGTCGCCACCAACACCTGGGAGGTCGTCGGCGGCAAGGTCGAGAGCTACGAGGGCGGTTACGGCGACTGGATCTTCGCGCGCGCGGAACGGGCGCGGCAGGCCGACGCCACCGAGGCGCGGCGGCGCAATCTGGCCCGCAAGGAACTGGCCTGGCTGCGGCGCGGCCCGCAAGCGCGCACCTCCAAGCCGCGCTACCGCGTGGAGGCCGCCGAGGCGCTGATCGCCGACGTGCCGCCGCCGCGCGACAGCGTGTCGCTGGCCGCGTTCGCCAGGAAGCGGCTGGGACGGGTCGTCATCGAGTTGGAGGACACCACCCTCACCACGCCGGACGGCCGCGAACTCGTGCGCGATCTGACCTGGCGCCTCGCGCCGGGGGAGCGGGTCGGCTTGGTCGGCGTCAACGGGTCGGGCAAGACCACCCTGCTGCGCGCGCTGGCCGGTGACGTCGAGCCCGCCGCGGGCAAGCGCGTCCAGGGCCAGACGGTGCAGATCGGCTGGCTGCGTCAGGAACTCGACGACCTGCCGACCGATCTGCGGGTGCTCGAAGCGGTGCAGCAGGTCGCGCAGCGAATCATGCTGGGCGACAAGGAGATCTCCGCCGGACAGCTGGCCGAGCGGCTCGGCTTCACCCCGGCCCGCCAGCGCACCCCGGTCGGCGATCTCTCCGGTGGCGAGCGGCGCAGGCTGCAACTCACCCGCATCCTGATGTCCGAGCCCAACGTCCTGCTGCTCGACGAGCCGACCAACGACCTGGACATCGACACCCTGCAACAGCTCGAGGACCTGCTCGACAATTGGGCGGGCACCCTGGTGGTCATCAGCCACGACCGCTACCTGATCGAGCGCATCTGCGACTCCACCTGGGCGCTGTTCGGCGACGGAAAACTCACCAACCTGCCGGGCGGCATCGAGGAGTATCTGAAGAAGCGAGCCGCGCTGAGCGCACCCGCGCCCGCCCGCGCCTCCGCCGACAAGCCCGCCGCCGCGGCCACCGATTCCGCGGCCTACCGGGCGGCGCGCAAGGAACTCACCAAGCTCGAGCGCGCCATCGACAAGCTCACCGAACGCGAGGAGCGCCTGCACGCCGCCCTCGCCGACGCCGCCACCGAACCCGACAAGCTCGTCACCCTCGGCGCCGAGCTCAAGCAGGTCCTCGCCGAGAAGGAAACCGCCGAGGAGCGCTGGCTCGAACTCGCCGAAGGCGTCTGACCGAGCGGGTTCGGCTCAGCTCGACTCGGCCCGGCCCTCGGTCACCACCGGAAGGCAGGTCTGCACGAAGTCCGCGCCGAAGGTGGTGAGCACGATGCTGCGGTAGTGCACCTTGGTGCCGAACCCGGAGCGCTTCAACAACTCTCGCACCGGCGACTGCGCTTCGAGCAACTGGTAGCGGTTCGGGTTGTCGACCGGTTCCTTGGCGAACTCGATCAGCCCGAGCCTGCGCAGATTGGTCAGGTACTGCGGCACCCGGTTCGGGAAACGCAGCCCCGCATGGTCGCCGATCAGCGTGAGCCCGGACAGGTAGCGCTCGGCGCCGAGCGCCCTCGGTCGTCCGACGCGAATGTCGATCGAGGGCTGCGGTCCGTCTACGTGCAGGAAGCGCAGGATTCGCGCCTCGTCGGGCGTCAGTTCGGCGAGCATTCCGGCGAAGGCCGGGTGGATCTCGGACGCCTCGGCGTGGGTACTCGCCGAGAGGCGCAGCAGCGCGGCGCCCTGTTCGCGCAGCGTGGGCACGGCCGGGTCGGTGCGTTCGGGTGTGGCGGGAGGCAAGCCGAGCGCGCGGCGGACCGCGTCGCGGACCTCGGCTTCCGCCTCGGCGAGCACCTCGCGCGGCGGTACACCGGCGATGCTGCCCTTGACCACGGTTCCGGTGACGCCGAGCGCGGTGTCCACGGTCCACGCGGTGACCTCGGACGCGGCCGTGAACGCGACCTTGGCGACTCCGCCCGCCGCGCGCACGGTCTGGCGCGGCGTCGGCACGCGCCGCCGGGCGGGCTTGTCGGTCGCGGGTTCGATCTCCGATAGCGGCCACCGGGCGAGTTCCGTCGACGGCGCGACGGACTCGGAATGCTCGGTGGCCTGGATATCGTCGGCGTCCGATCCCGCGTTGTTCTCGCCCGAGCCCGTCATACCCATGTCGTCGCCACTCCCGTTCCGAAGATCAGAATGTGAGCGTATCCGGCCAAGAGGCCCAGCGCGCCGCCATGGACGAAAAGCAACCATTCATCCTGTTTGATGGCCGAGCGCAGCATTTCCACGAAGTCCGGAGGCTTCAGGGCGGACATCTGTTTGGCGATGTAATCGTTGATCTGCTTGCCCTGCTGGAGGTTGAAGTCCGGATCGGCGAACGCGATCGGCGCGATGGACATCGCCTCGGTGGTCAGCGTCGCCTGCAACGAGTCGTACTCGCGGCTGCCGAGCATGAATTTCACCGCGGGCCGCGCCGGGCCGAGCGCCCGGTCGGCGGCGGGCCGCAGGGTGTCCTCCAGCATCTGCATGGTGCGATCCGAGCGCGGACCGTTGAGCAGTTCGTCGCCGATGTTGGCCACCGTCATCACCTGGCTCGACACGAGTTCGGCGTAGCCGTCGGTGATCTCGGACTGGCGCTTGATCAACAGGCCCTGCCGCCACGGGCACCACCACTTCGGGTAGGCCGGGGCGAAGATCATGTTGATGCCGATCCAGTTGACCACCCACCCGATGATCACACCGCCGAGCGGCAGCACCACCCAGGTCGACCACCCGGTGACGTGCAGGACGAGCACGAGCAGCGCACCCATCGGCGCGCCGAAGTAGAAACCGAAGTTCTGCATGAACCGAAGCTCTTTGGCGCCGAGCACCTGGAACAGCGTGTTGAGCAGATGCGGCCGGGCCTGGAAGTAACGGATCACCATCTGTTTGACATCGATCAGCTGATCGATGTTCGCGCCGAGTTCCTCGGTCAGCTCGCGCAGGATCTCGGGCAGCTGCTGGCGCACCCGCGCGTGCACCATGTCGCGCACCTGACTGGGAAGGTTGTACCAGAGCTGCGGGTGCTCGCGGCGCAGGATCTCCTCGACGATATCGGTGATCTGCGCGTCGGCGATGCTGGCCAAATGTTCGGCGAGCTTGTCGGGTTCGAGTTCGCGATAGAAATCGGAGACGCTACCGAGCTTGGCGAGCCCTTTGTCGACGGCGATGCTGGCCATTTTGTCGGCGCGTGAGGGCACGATGCCCTGCCAGCCCATCCTTCCGTCGTAACTCAGCAGCGGGAGGACCTGGATTCGCTTGGGCAGGAAAGGATAGAGCGCCCGGAGGCCGGGTACTCGGACGCCGTGAAAGGCGATGGGCTGGAACAGCATGAGCACGCCGGTCCAGTTCGTGATGTAGCCGATCACTCCTGTGAAAAGCGGAATGGTCAAAAGCTCGAGGAGGATCGTGGGGTGAACTCCGAAAACACTCTCTAACAACGACACCCTCCTGCCGAAAAACCGGTGATCGCCGCCTCACCGGCACCTCAAAGTAGCACCCCGTCGGCAGCTGGACCCTAATGTGAGTCGCGACGCCGCGTCCACCGGGCGACGCGGTAGTGTCTGAGACATCAGTCACAGTATCTGCCTCGAATGCGGCATTGTCTCGGTCGGGGCGAGAGAATGGCGTCCGCCACATCCGTTTCGCGGAATGAAACATGCTGGGGTGCTGGCGATCGGGTCCGACGGTTTGGTCGGCCGGGACGCGCGAACGGTTGGGGTTCGCTACACCTGGAAGCCCATCGGGCAATAATCTGTGGGCGGATTCGTTCACTTGGCGACACTTCGGAGTAGGACGTGGCAGACGAAAGGACCGGACAGGACGTGGCCCGGGCCGGTTCCCGCGCGGTAGAGCGCAGCTCGGATGTCGAACAGCGGCAGATCAGCAACGAGGCGAGGCTGATCCGCGGTGTGTTCCGAGCCGCCGGGCTGGCGGCGGGCACCGCGGTGCGCGGCGGCCAGTGGGCGGTGAACACCTCGTACGAGGTCACCAAGGAGATCGCCCAGGCCGCGCTGGACGGCGAGTCCTCGGCCGAGATCGCCGAGCGGACCGGCAACGCGCTGCGTTCGATCGCGCGCAGCGCGCTCGGCGTGACCGAGGGCTCGGTGCGCGAAATCGTCAGCTACGTACCAACTCCCGCGAACGGCCCGCAGCAGGCCATCGCGGTGGGTTCGTATCTGCGTTCGGCGACCACCGAGGAATTGCGGCGCCGCGGTGACGCGCTGCTCGCGCGTTCGGCCGACGTCTACTTCACCGAGGACGTGCACCCGGCCTACGACCGGATTCTCGACGAACTGGCTCCCGACGAGGCGCGCATCCTGCGCTTCATGTCGCTCAACGGGCCGCAGCCCGCGGTGGACGTGCGCACCAACCGTCCGCTCGGCATCGGGTCCGAGCTCGTCCAGGGCGACCTGACCTCGGTGCCGGAGCAGGCCGGCGTGCGCTATCCGGACCGGGCGCGGTCGTATCTGATCAACCTCAACCGGCTCGGTCTGACGCTGACCTCCGACGATCCGGTGGTGCTCAGCCGCTACATGGTGCTCGAGGTGCAGCCGGTGGTCGAGGCCGCGCTGAAGAAGGCCGGTCGCGCGCCGAAAATCGTGCGCAAGAGTTTGCGGCTGACCGAATTCGGCGAGGATTTCTGCCGTACCTGCTTTACCATCGGTAGTTGATCTTCTCGGGCGGCGAGCCCGTCCGTTGATAGCAATCTGATACAGATCTCCCAAACCGTGAAGCTCGGCGGCTTCGGATGGGATTGTTGAGGTATGGATCAGGGAAGCGGCGAGCAGGGGCGCGGCGACTCGACCGTCGACGCGGCCGAGGAGACCGCGGAGCGCACGGAGGACACCGCCGAGCGCGCCGAGCCGCGCAACGGCGCCCAGACGGAGGAGGGTGACCTCCTGGATCCGCGGCGCGTCATCCGGCCGCCCGCCGATCGGCCGGGCATGGACGACGTCGCGGCTATCAGCCGTCTGAAGTTCCGCTACCTGCGCGCGCTGGACACGAAGTCCTGGGAAGAATTCGCCGACACCATGATTCCCGAGGCCACCGCGACCTACAGCGAGTATCTCCAGTTCGAATCGCGCGACGCCTTCCTCGCCTTCATGCGCAACACGCTCGGCCCGCACGTCATCACCGAGCACCGCTGCGACCATCCCGAGGTCGACGTGGACGGCGACACGGCAACGGGCACTTGGTATCTCGCCGATACGGTGCTGATCCCCGCGCACAACATGCTGCTGCGCGGCGCGGCCTTCTACACCGACCGCTACGTGCGCTGCGACGACGGCCACTGGCGGATCGCGCACACGGGTTACGAGCGCACCTACGAGGTGGTTGTGTCGCTGAGCGACCTGCCGAGCCTGCGCCTGACCTCCAGTCGCTGGGGTCTGATCGCCAGGGAGGACGGCATAGCGCCGGTGGAGCGCGACCCGGGCAGCGCGCCGCCGCGGGAGCCCGAAGCCGAATGACGGCGGGATCCGTGCGGACGGCCGAAGCCGAGTTCGAACGCATGGTCGCTCCGCTGCGCGCGGAACTGCACGTGCACTGCTACCGCATGCTCGGTTCGACGCACGACGCCGACGACGCGGTGCAGGAGTCGCTGGTGCGGGCCTGGCGCAACCTCGACAAGCTGACCGACCCCGCCGGACTGCGGCCCTGGCTCTACCGGATCGCGACCAACCGCTGCCTGACCCTGCTCGAGACTCGCCGCCGCCGCGAGCTGCCGGTGGACCTGAGCCCCGGCGCGCCGCTGACCGATATCGCCTGGCTGGAGCCCTATCCCGACGCCGATGTGCGAGGCAGGGCGCCCGAGGCACGGTACGCGGCGCGCGAGGCGGTGGAGCTGGCGTTCGTCGCCGCGCTGCAATATCTGCCCGGACTCCAGCGCGCCGCGCTGGTGCTGCGCGACGTGCTCGGTTTCTCGGCCCGCGAAACCGCCGAACTGCTGGAGATCAGCGTGGCCTCGGCCAACAGCGCGTTGCAGCGCGCGCGGGCCGGGGTCGAGGCGCGGTTGCCCGCGCAATCTCAGCAGCGCGCGCTGCACACGATGGCCGACCACGAGATCCGCGAGTTGGCGGGGCAGTACGCCGCGGCATGGGAGTCGGGCGACGTGACGGCGATCGTCGCGTTGCTCAGCGCGGACGCGAAGTACTCGATGCCGCCGCTGCCCGAGTGGTACGAAGGGCAGGCCGCCATTCGCGAGTTCCTGCTCGGCGGTCCGCTGCGGTACCGCTGGCGTTTTCTGCTCACCTCGGCCAACGGCCAGCTGGCGTTCGGTACCTATCTCTGGGAGGAAGAGCGCGCGGTGTTCGCTGCCATGGCGCTGGACGTGGTCGCGGTGCGCGAGGGCCGGATTTCCGAGGTGGTCTCGTTTCTCGAACCCGCGCTCTTTCCGTCTTTCGGCCTGCCCCTCGACCTGTCCGCCTGAATTTTCCCGCGCTCCGATGAGTTCGGCGCACGGCCCGGGTTGTACCGACGACGGGATCGACCCGCACGCCGCCGCGCCCGGCGGCCGTACCGAAGGGAATGCCGACCATGAACGACGAAGCGCTGATCCGCGAGCTGATCGAACGATGGGCAGACGCCGTGCGCGCGGGCGACCTCGCCGGAGTGCTCGCCGGCCACGCCGACGACATCGTCATGTACGACGTGCCGCCGCCGAACGAGGGGGTGCGCGGCATCGACGCTTACCGGGAGACCTGGCCGCCGTTCTTCCGGTGGCTCGCCGAGGGCGCGGTGTTCGAGATCGTGTCGCTGGACGTCACCGCGGGCAGCGACGTGGCGTTCGCGTACGCGCTGTTGCGCTGCGGTAAGCCCGAGGAGTTCCGCGTCGACCCGGCCAACCGGTTACGGCTGACCATCGGACTGCGCAAGTCGGGCGGCCGCTGGCAGGTCACCCACGAACACCATTCGTTCCCGCTGCCGATCTCCGCGCCGGCCGAATCGGAAACCCCTGCGCTGCAACGGGACTGATATCGAGCCGGAGCCGCGCCGCCGTCAGTTGTCGGCGGCGGCGACCAGCGGTTCCAGCGTCAGCTTCGGGTGTTCCTTCTCGATGTACTGCAACCGCCACTTGTCGCTGAACAGGGCGAGCAGCGCGCCGTCGCTGCGGGTGAACACCTCGACGCCGCGCTGGCGGCCGAGTTCCTCCGCCGAGGCGGCGTCGGTGCGCCTGGCCAGCGAGTAGCCGAGGTGCTCCATGTTCGTCTCGACGTTGAACTCCGCGAGCATGCGCGCGGTGACCACCTCGAACTGCATCGGGCCGACGGCCGCGAGCACGGGGGCGGCGTCACCGCGGATGTCGTTGCGCAGCACCTGCACCACGCCCTCGGAATCGAGCTGGTCGATGGCCTTGCGGAACTGCTTGTACTTGCCCGCGGTCCGCGCGCGCAGCACCGCGAAGTGCTCCGGCGCGAAGGACGGGATCGGCGGGAACTCCACCTTCTTGTCCACGTACAGCGTGTGGCCGGGCGCCAGCGCGGTCGCGTTCACCAGGCCGACCACGTCGCCGGGGTAGGCGGTGTCGACGGTGGCGCGCTCACGGCCGAACACGGTGAGCGCGTATTTGGTGGCGAACGGTCGTCCGGTCTGTGCGTGCGTCACGACCATGCCGCGCTCGAACTCGCCCGACACGATCCGCATGAACGCGAGCCGGTCCCGGTGCGCGGTGTCCATGCCCGCCTGCACCTTGAACACCACGGCGCTGAACGGATCGGTGGTGGCGCGCGGCGTGCCGTCGACGGCCTTGCGCGCGCCGGGCGCGGGGGCCAGCGCCACCAGCGTCTCCAGCAGCTGGCGCACGCCGAAGTTCAGCATCGCGGAGGCGTAGATGACCGGCGAGGTCTGCCCGGCGAGGAACAACTCCTGGTCGTGGTCCTGCCCGGTCGCCGAGAGCAGTTCGCTCTCCTCGACCGCCGTCGTCCACGCCTCGCCCTCGCGGACCTCGGCCGACTCCGGGGTGATCGACTCCTCCGGCGCGATCGTCGCGCCGCCCGCGGTGCGGGTGAAGTGGATGTATTCGAGCGCCTCGCCGTCGGTGCCGCGGCGCAGCAGACCGCGGAAATCTCCGGCGATGCCGACCGGAAGGAACAGCGGCGTCGGGGTGAGGCCGATGCGCTCCTCGATCTCGTCGAGCAGCTCGAGCGGCGCGCGGCCGGGCCGGTCCCACTTGTTGATGACGGTGATCACCGGGATGCCGCGGTGGCGGCAGACCTGAAACAGCTTCAGTGTCTGCGGCTCGAGGCCCTTGGCGGCGTCGATGAGCATCACGGCCGCGTCCACCGCCGTGAGCACCCGGTAGGTGTCCTCGGAGAAGTCGGAGTGGCCGGGGGTGTCGACCAGGTTGATGACGCTGTCGACCTCGGAGCCCGCGGCGCGGTAGTTGAACTGCAACGCGGTCGAGCTGACCGAGATGCCGCGCGCCTTCTCCATCTCCATCCAGTCGGAGACCGTCGACTTGCGGCCCGCCTTGCCGTGGATCGCGCCCGCCTCGGAAATCATCCTGGCGTGCAGCGCCAGTGCCTCGGTGAGCGTCGACTTGCCGGCGTCCGGGTGGGAGATCACTGCGAAAGTGCGGCGCCGGGCGACCTCGGCGGGCAGTCCGCGCGGGGTGGGCGCGACGACGTCCTCAGGGGCGGTCAACGTGAGCAACCTTTCGCAGGTTCGGCGAATAGACAACCGGTCCAGATTACGCGACCGGGGTTGCGACCCGCCGAACCACGTCTGACCACCCGATTCATCTGCCGCGCGTGAGCTGGGGTATGGTGTTCGGGTTGTCTCGGCGAGGGTGTCCGCAGACGTTTTTGCGACACCGTGATCGACGCGGCGCGGCTTCCGGCCGTCCTCGTTCGGTCTTCGCCCCGACGAGTAGACCAGAACCCCAGCCCAGGGCGCCACCCTCCCTGGCGGGCACCTTTGACAGCCCGGAAGAGCCGTAGGAGTAGATCCAGTCATGTCCGACGTCAACCTTCTCGAAGCCGCCGTACGCACCGAGTTCGGCAAGGGAGCCGCGCGTCGCACCCGTCGTGCGGGCAACGTCCCCGCCGTGCTGTACGGCCACCAGGCCGACCCGCAGCACCTCGCCCTCAACGCCCAGGCCTTCGCCGCCATCCTGCGCGAGCACGGCACCAACGCGGTGCTGAACCTCGTCATCGACGGCAAGCAGCAGCTGGCGCTCACCAAATCCGTTGTGGTCCACCCGATTCGCCGCTACATCGAGCACGCCGACCTGCTCATCGTCAAGCGTGGCGAGAAGGTCACCGCCGACGTCCCCGTGACCATCACCGGTGACGCCGCCGCGGGCACCCTGGTCACCCAGGAAGCCACCACCATCTCCATCGAGGCCGAGGCGCTGAACCTGCCCGAGGCCATCGAGGTCTCCGTCGAGGGCGCCGAGCCGGGCACCCAGATCACCGCGGGCGAGCTCCAGCTGCCCTCCGGTGTCACCCTTGCCGCCGACGCCGAGACCCTGGTCGTCAACGTGATCGCCGCGCCGGCCGCCGAGCCGGAGGCCGGCGAGGCCGAAGCCGAGGCCGAGAGCGCCGAGTAAGGACGCCCGGAACCGGTTCGTCGATGACCGAATCCACGACCGGGGCCGCGCTCGTCGTCGGACTTGGCAACCCAGGTCCGGAGTACGAGCGCACCCGGCACAATGTCGGTTTCCTGGTCGCCGACGTGCTCGCCGAGCGCGTCGGCGGCCGTTTCGCCGTGCACAAGAAGTCCGGAGCCGACCTGCTGCAGGCCCGCCTCGACGGGCGCCAGGTCCTGATCGCCAAGCCGCGGTCCTACATGAATCTCTCCGGCAGGCCGGTGGCCGCGCTCGCCAGGTTCTTCTCGGTGCCGCCCACCGAGGTGATCGTCGTGCACGACGAACTGGATCTGCCGTTCGGCGCGGTCAAGCTCAAGCGCGGCGGCGGGGAGGGCGGCCACAACGGCCTCCGGTCCATCTCCAGCGCGCTGACCACCAAGGATTACGTGCGAACCCGGATCGGCATCGGGCGTCCGCCAGGCAGGCAGGATCCGGCCGATTTCGTGCTCAAGCCGTTCTCGACGCCCGAGCGCAAGGAAGTGCCGGTGATCGTCGAGCAGGCCGCCGACGCGGTGGAGCTGTTGCTGCGCGTCGGGCTGGAAACGGCGCAGAACCAATTGCACTGAGGCGCAGCGGTTTCCGGTGTCCCGGGCCGTTCAGCGCAGGTGGACCGCGGTGGCGGAGCGGCGGAGTTTGCCCGACGAGGTCTTCGGCAGGGCGCCGGGGCCGAGCACGGCGACCGTGCGCGGGCGGACGCCGACCTCGGAGAAGACCGAGTGCACGATGTCGTGCTCGATGCGCTTGACCTCGACCGGGTTCTGATGGTCGTTCGATTCCACCACCACGGCGAAGCTTTCCCGCTTCTGTCCCGCGTCGAGCCGAACCGCGACCGCGTTGCCGGGGCGCACGCCGGACACCCGCATCGCGGCGCGCTCGATGTCGGTCGGGAAGATGTTGCGCCCGCCCATGATGATGACGTCCTTCTTGCGGCCGCAGACCACCACCAGGCCGTCTTCGGTGAAGTAGCCGATGTCGCCGGTGTCGAGCCAGCCGTCTTCGTCCTGAGCCGGACGGAAGCCGTCGACCGTCACGTACCCGGAAGTCACCGCGGGACCGCGCAATTCGATGACGCCGACCGAGCGGGTCGGCAGCGGTTCGCGTTCGGCGTCCACCACCCGGCCCTCCAGGTGATCGACCAGGTAGCCGAGGGTCGGCAGGCGGCGAACGTTGGCGTGGCCGACGTGCTGCTCCGGCACCGGCACCGCCTTGCCGAGCGCTTCGAGCAGATCGGCGTCGATGACGTCGAGCACCTGGCCGAGGCCCGGGTCGGGGACGGAAACCGCCAGCGTCGTCTCGGCCATGCCGTACACCGGGGTGAGCGCCATCGGATTGAGCCTGAAGCGTTTTCCGGCGTCGGCCAGCGCGTCCATGGTGTCGGGGTCCACCGGCTCGGCGCCGTTCCACATGTACCGGACGCTGCTCAGGTCGAGCGCGCCGTCCTCGGCCTGCCGCAGCCTGCGGGCCAGCAGGGAGTACGCGAAATTCGGTGCGGCCGTGACGGTTCCGCGGTACTTGTCGATCAGCTCGGCCCACAGCAGCGGCCGCGTCAGGAAGTCGAGCGGCGTCACGCACACCACCTCGGCACCGAATTGCATGGGAACGCTGAGGAATCCGACCATGCCCATGTCGTGGAACAGCGGCAGCCAGCTGATCATCACATCGATGTCGAGCTGGAACTTCACCCTGTCGAACATCGCGTAGGCGTTGACGTAGAAGTTGCCGTGCGTGATCCGCACCGCCTTAGGCGATCCGGTGGAGCCGGAGGTCAATTGCTGAAGGGCCACATCGGATTCGGTGGTCGGCACCGGGTCGATCTCGGGACCCTCCGCCAACTGGTCGATCCGCACGACGGTGATGCCGCGCTCGCGCAGCAGCGGTTCCGCCGCGTCGAACGGCGCGCCGAGCACCACCGCGCGCGCCTCGATCATGCCGAGCACCGTCTCGGTGTCGCGGGCCCACACCGCGAGATCGGTGCGCGGGGTCGGCTGGTGCAGCATGGTGATGGACGCGCCGCGCATCCAGATGGCCTGGCACGCCGGTGCGATGTCGACCGGCATGCCCGCGAGCACGCCGACCGCGTCGCCGTGGTCGATGCCCGCCGCCGCGAGTCCGCCCGCCATCCGGCGCGCGATTCCGTGGATCTCGGTCCAGGTCTGCCGCAGCGGGGCGCCCGGCTCCCCGGTCACCAGGCCGCGGCCGGACGACCGCCCCGTCGCGTACATCTCATCGGTGAACCTGCTCATTTGTCGGTCTCCTCGTCACAGCTCGACCGAGCATCCGGCCTCCTCCCACTATCCCGCCGAATCGCCGCGACGTTAACCCCTCGGCGGGGTCGCGTGCGCTGACGGAGCGGCGCGGCGGAGGCCGGTGCTCGTGCCCACGACCGAGCCTCGACAGCTGCGACCGGAGCACCGCCTCGGTGCTCGGGAGATCTCAGGCCCGTCGATGCGGAAGACCGTCGCGCACGCTCGCGCCGTGGAACGTGGCCGCGTAGGAATCGACGTACTGCCGACCGGATCGCCGCGCCAGTTCTCGCATCAGCGCGTCGGTCTCGCAGCGCGCGTCCGCCCGCGTCTCGGCGGGCGGGTAGTAGCGCGGCGCGCCGAAGTGGACGCGCACTTTGGCGAATCGCCACATCCGGCTGCCGCGCGGATTGACCCGGTCTGTGCCGGACAGCACCACGGGCACCACCGGGGCGCCGGTCGCGATGGCCACCCGCAGCGCTCCCGTCCGTCCGCGATAGACCCGGCCGTCCGGCGACCGGGTGCCCTCCGGGTGGATGGCCCAGACGCCGCCCGCTTCCAGGATGCGGGTGGCAGCCGCCAGGGCGTCAGCGGCCGCGGTGCCGCCGGTCCGATCGACCGGCACTTGACCCGCGGCGGAGAAGAACCACCGGTTGAAGCGCCCCTTCCACCCCGTGCCGGTGAAGTACTCCTGCTTGGCGAGGAAGGTGACGCGGCGCGGCAGCACGAGCGCCAGGTACATCGAGTCGATCACGGCCAAGTGGTTGGCGGCGACAATCACCGGCCCGCTGCGCGGCACGTGCTCCAGGCCGACCACCTCGGGGCGGCCGATGATCCGCAGCAGCGGACCGAGCAGGACGTGCTTGAACAAGCGATACCACACAGG
Source organism: Nocardia bhagyanarayanae (assembly GCF_006716565.1). Lineage (NCBI taxonomy): Bacteria > Bacillati > Actinomycetota > Actinomycetes > Mycobacteriales > Nocardiaceae > Nocardia > Nocardia bhagyanarayanae. The sequence continues at coordinate 2,555,098 of NZ_VFPG01000001.1, forward strand.
GAACCTTCCGTCGACAAGGCGTAGACACTGTCTACAGGAAGTGCGTAGACATTGTCTACCCCCCGACGCCGGTCGTGTGCGCGAGAGTGCACAATGTCCGCGTGGCCGGGAACGAACCCCTCAGCGAGCGGCTGATCGCCGTCGGCGTCGAACTGCTGGAGCAGGAAGGCCCGGATCGACTCGGGCTGCGCGCGATCACGCGCGCCGCGGGTGTCTCGCACGGCGCCCCGCGTCGGCATTTCCCGACCCACAAGGCGCTGCTCGCGGCCATCGCGGCACGCGGTTTCGCCGACCTCGCCGCGCGCTTCGCCGCGGCCGACGACGCGAGCGCTCCGGCCCGAGACCGATTGCGCCGCATGGCCATCGACTACATCGACTTCGCGGCCACCCGCCCGCAGATGTTCACCCTCATGTTCCGCCACGACCTGCTCGAGGGCTCCGGCGCCAACCTCCGCGCCACCACCCTCCCGCTCTTCGACCACTTCGCCGACCTCGTCCGCCAGGCCAGCCCCTCCGCCGACCGCCCCCTCCTCCTCTGGACCGCCTTACACGGCCTCGCCACCCTCCGCGCGAACGAAAGCCTCACCCTCATCGCCCCCACCGCCGCCGACCCCACCCTCGTCGACCAAATCCTCCAATTGCACCTTCCCTGAACGACTTCCGTCGGCCCGGCGAGTCGTCGCGCGGCACGCCGCCGAGATCTGGTTCTGTCGGTCGACGTCGGTACTGTGCCGCGCATGCCATCGCAGCAGCATGAGCTGATCATCGATATGTTCCGGAGTCGACCGGACATGATCCCGCCGTTGTTGGCAGCGCTCGGCTGGCAGCTGCCCGAGTTCGACAAAATCGAGAACCTATCCGGTGACCTGCCGATTCTGGCACCGACCGAGTACCACGCGGATTCGGTGGCGGTGCTGCACGCCGCTGACGGACCGGTTCTGGCGGTGGTCGTCGAGGTCCAGCTACGTCCCGATCCGGACAAGCGGTGGTCCTGGCCGGTGTACGTCGCCGCGCTGCGGGCGCGGTGGAAGTGCCCGACCGTGCTGCTGGTGCTGTGCCCCGACAAGCGGACCGCGCGTTGGGCGGCGAAGCCGATCGATTTCGGGTACGGCCACCCGTACGCCCGACTGGTGCCGCTGGTGCTCGATCCGTCCGCCGTTCCGGTGGTCACCGATCTTGAAACCGCCAACACGCTGCCGGAACTCGCGGTGCTGTCGGCTGCGTCGCACTACGCGCACCCGGATAACGCAAAGGTGTTCGCGGCCGCGTTGGCGGCGCTCGAGACCTTCGAGGAGGACCGGGCCGACCTGTACTATGACTTCATCCTGACGAGGCTGCCTCGAGCCGCCCGATCCGTTTGGGAGACGCTGATGACCTCCACGCTCCGCAATTACGAGTACCAGAGTGACTTCGCCCGCCGGTATTTCGCCCAGGGCAAGAAGAGGGGCGAAGCGGAAGGCCACGAGAAGGGCAAAGCGGAGGGTGAAGTTCGTGCCCTGCTGACGGTGCTGGAGGCGCGTGGTATCCCCGTTTCCGACGAGGTCCGTGATCGCATCACGGCGTGCATTGATACCGACGTCTTGGCCGAGTGGGTGCGGCGTGCGGTGACCGTCGCTTCGGCTGAGGAACTCTTCGCGGAGTAGCACCAGATTCATCCCAGCGGTGCTGGCTACCGCGGGCGGCGGTGGTCCAGGACACCGACGACCTGTTCGTGGACTAGCGCCGCGGGGGGAAGGGGATTCGCGCCAGGTCTTCGGCGATGAAAAGGTCGCCGGTGAAGTACTTCTCCGCTTCGGCGCGGTGGGCGTCGAGGGTGCGGTAGCGCTGGGAGAAGTGGGTGAGGACGAGGGTGTGGGCGCCAGCTTCGGCGGCGACGCGGGCGGCTTGGCCCGCGGTGAGGTGGCCGTATTCGTCGGCGAGGTGGGCGTCGGCGTCGAGGAAGGTCGCCTCGATCACCAGAACGTCCACGCCGGAAGCCAATTGGTGCACGCCGTCGCACAGGCGGGTGTCCATGACGAAGGCGAAGCTCTGCCCCGGCCGGGGTTCGCTGACTTCGGCCAACGTGACGGTCGTGCCGTCGACGACGAGTGAACCCTCGCGTTGCAACCGGCCGACATCGGGCCCGCGCACACCGCGGGCGCGCAGCCGTTCCGGCAGCATCCGATGCCCGGAAGGCTCGGTCAGCCGGTAGCCGAACGCCTCGACCGGATGCGACAGCGGCACCGCTTCGATCCCGAAGGGCGCGTCGGGCGCGGGCAACGCACCCGCCCCCGCGATCGGACGCGCCCGCAGCTCGACGGTCCGGTAGAACGCCGTCGCATTGCACAACCGCTCGAAATACACCTCGCCGGACGCGGGGTAGTAGACGTCCACCGGGTGCGCGACCCGATCCAGATTGATCCGCTGCACGATGCCGGGCAGCCCGAGGCAGTGATCGCCGTGGAAATGCGTTACCGCGATCCGCGTGATGTCGCCCGCCGCCAGCCCGGCGAACGCCATCTGCCGTTGGGTCCCCTCGCCGGGATCGAACAGCACGCCTTCCGCACCCCAGCGCAGCAGATAGCCGTTGTGGTTGCGGTGCTTGGTCGGCACCTGGCTGGCGGTGCCGAGGACGACCAGCTCGCGCTGCGACATCAGAGGGCGGCGACGGCGGCCACGAACCGGTCCAGTTCCTCGAAGGAGACGAAACAGTGCGGCGACGCGCGCACCACCGCGTCCAGCCCGCGCGCGGTCATGTCCAGCAGGGTGGAACTGGCGAAACTGACCGTCACGGTGATGTTCTGGGCCGCGAGCCGATCGCGCACCTCGGCGGCGGACACCCCGTCGACGGTGAACGAGACGATGCCGCTGTGCCGGACGCCGTTGTCGCGCACGGTGACTCCGTCGATCTCGGGCAACGCTTTGCGCAGGTACTCCGCCCGCGCGCCGATCGCGGCGTAGACGTTCTCCGGCCCGAGGTCGAGCAGGTACCGAACGGCGGCGCCGAGCCCGAGCCGGGCGGCCACGTCGCACTCCCAGAACTCGAAGCGGCCGGCGTCCGGCGCGAGCCGGTACTCCTCGGGACCGGTCCACTCGGCGCTGTGCAGATCCAGCCGCTGCGGTTCCATCGTGGCGGCCAATTCCGGACGTACATAGAGGAATCCGGTGCCGCGCGGCCCGCGGAGCCACTTGCGCCCGGTGACCGAGAGCGCGTCGACGCCGAGCTCGGCCACGTCGATCGGGATCTGCCCCGCCGACTGGCAGGCGTCGAGCAACACCAGCGCACCCACCGAGTGCGCGATCCTGGTCGCCTCGGCGGCCGGATTCACCAGCCCGCCGTTGGTCGGCGCGTGCAGCACCGACACCAGCTTCACCCGCTCGTCGACCAGCTCGGCCATCGCGTCCAGATCCAGCTGCCCGCTGCCGTCGCTGGGGATCTGCTCGACCGTGGCGCCGACCGCGCGGGCCCGCTGGATCGCCGCGATGGCGTTGCTCGCGTAGTCCGAACCGGAGATGAGCACGCGGTCGCCAGGTCCGAGGGGGACGGAATAGAAGAAGTCGGCCCAGGAGCGTGTCGCGCTGTCGCTGAGGGCGATGGCGCTCGGGTCGGCGTTGATCAGCGCGCCGATCGCGGTCTTGACCGCGGCGAGGTCGTCGAGGCGTTCGTTGGCGGCGCGGTAGCCGCCGATCTCGGCCTCCCGGCGCAGGTGGTCGACGACGGTATCCAGGACGATTTGGGGCGGGAGCGAGGAACCCGCGCTGTCGAGGAAGACCAGCCCGGTATCGGACCGGCAGCCCGGCGTCTCTTCGCGTACCCGCTTCTCGTCCAACATGCCGACGACATTATCGGTAGCGAAGTCCCCGCGCAGGCGCTCGACAGCACCCCAGGTAGGACCGTCTGTTCGGCTGCTGGACGGTTTTTTGTCGGTATCCCTGGCTACCCTGGTTGAACGGAACCACGGTGAGAGCGCGTTCGGATGGGTGTTCGAGCGCGGACGACAGCGACACGAACAACGATCATGGCGTTCGGACGGATGTCCGGCCCCGCGCAAGAACTCAGGTGGAGGTTGGCATGGCGATCACGCTCGAACATCCGGAATCGGCCAGGCAAACCATCGAGCCCGGCGATCTGTCCTCGCGGGCGGCTGCCGAGGCCTACGTCGGTGGTGTCTGCTTCAAGCTGGGCCCGCCGATGCTGATCGGCGCCGAGCTCGAGTGGCTCACCGTGCAGGGTGAGTGTTCGGCGTCCGGGCCCGCCACGGCCCCCCGCCCGCAGCTGTCTGCCTTCGCAGCCGCGCTCGGACCGCACGCACCGCGGTCCATCGCCCCCGATTCTCCGGCGCTTCCGCTGCCAGGGGGCAGCCGGGTCACCCTCGAACCCGGCGGTCAGATCGAACTCTCCAGCGCACCGTATGCCACCGCCGCCGAGCTGTGCGAGCGTTTGATCGGCGACGCCCGCCTCCTGCGCGAGCTGCTCGAAACCCGGTGCATCCGAACACTTTCCCTCTCCGCCGACGCCGACCGCCGCCCGAAGCGGGTGTTGCAGTTGCCCCGCTACCGCGCCATGGAGCAGTCCTTCGGCGGAATCGGCCCCTTCGGCAAGCTGATGATGTGCAATACCGCGGCCACCCAGGTCAGCGTGGACGCGGGCACCGACCGCGCCGAGGTCACCGCCAGATGGACCGCGCTCTACGCCATGGGCCCTGCCCTGGTCGCCGCCTTCGCCTGTTCGCCCGCGCTGCGCGGCGCGCCCGACGGCGCGTGGGCCTCCCAGCGGATGCGCGCCTGGCTGCGCCTGGACAACGCCAGAACCCGCCCGCCGGTGCAGGAATGGTCCGACCCGGTGACCGCCTATGCCCGCTGGGCGCTGGACGTGCCGCTGCTGTGCGTCCGCAGACCCGACGCGCCGTCGGACGGCAACGGCGTCGAGTGGACGGCCCCGCCGGGCGCGACCTTCGCCGACTGGCTGTCCGGCGCGCTGGACGACGAGATCGGACGCCGTCCCGACACCGCCGACCTCGACTATCACCTGACGACCCTGTTTCCGCAGGTACGCGCTTCGGGTCATCTGGAGGTCCGCTACCTGGACGCGCAGCCGGGCGACACCTGGACTGTCCCGGTCCACGCGTTCGACGCGCTGCTGTCCGCGCCCGCCGTCGTCGCCGAGGCGACCGCGCTCGCCGCGCCCGTGGCGGGCCGGTGGCTGCAGGCGGCCCGCCACGGTCTCGTCGACACGGAGATCAGGAAGGTCGCCGTCGAGCTGCTGGCCCTCGCCGCCGCGCACGCCCGCACGCCCTCGGCGGCCCGCGAACTCGACGACGCCTCGCAACGATGTCGCGACGGCCGCACCCCGGCCCACACCCGGGTGGAGGCCGCGTCGTGAAACCAGCGGCAGCGCGGAACAGGCACGCGCACAGCATCATTCGACGAGGCCGCGGCACGTCCCGCCGCGCAGCGCTGACGACAACTACCGCCCGGAGAGCGTTCCCGTGACCACTTTCGCCCCCACCGACCATTCCGGCACCGAGCGACTCCGCGAGCGGATCGCCGAGGTGCTCACCACCGCACGCGCCAGGACACTCGGCCTGACCGACGTCGTCGACGAGGCCGAACTCGTCGCCCAGCATTCCCGGCTGATGAGCCCGCTGGTCTGGGACCTCGCGCACATCGGCAACCAGGAGGAGCTGTGGCTGGTGCGCGACGTGGGCGGACGTGATCCCGTCCGCGCCGACATCGACGAGCTCTACGACGCCTTCAAACACGCGCGGGCGAAGCGCCCCGGGTTGCCGCTGCTGAATCCCAGCGAGGCGCGCGGCTACGTCGGCACCGTCCGCGACAAGGTGCTCGACGTGCTCGACAGCAGCGCCCTACGGGGAAACCGTTTGGTGGACGGCGGTTTCGCGTTCGGCATGATCGCCCAGCACGAACAGCAGCACGACGAGACCATGCTGGCCACGCACCAGTTGCGAACGGGCGCCGCGGTGCTCGCCGCGCCGAGCGCACCCGCCGCGGCGGTCGCGGTCTCCGGCGAGGTGATCATCCCGGCGGGCGAGTTCACCATGGGCACCTCCACCGATCCGTGGGCGCTGGACAACGAACGTCCCGCGCACCGGGTGCATGTGCCCGCCTTCGCGATCGATGCCGCGCCGGTCACCAACGAGCAGTACCTGGCCTTCATCGACGACGGTGGCTACGAACGCCCCGAGTTGTGGTCCGAGCGCGGCTGGGCGCACCGCACCGAGGCCGGACTGGTGGCGCCCCAGTTCTGGGACCGCGATCCGGCCGGACACTGGTGGCGGCGGGTCTTCGGCGTGATGACCCCGCTGCGTCCGCGCCAGCCGGTGCTGCACGTCTGCTGGTTCGAGGCCGAGGCCTACGCCAACTGGGCGGGCAAGCGACTGCCCACCGAAGCCGAATGGGAGAAGGCCGCGCGGTACGACCCCGACACCGGCGCCGAACGCCGCTACCCGTGGGGCGACGCCGAACCGGACTCCGCCACAGCCAATCTCGGACAGCGCCATCTCGAACCGGCCGAGGTCGGCGCGTACCCGGCCGGCGCGTCGCCCGCGGGCGTGCACCAGCTGATCGGCGACGTCTGGGAGTGGACGTCCTCGGGCTTCGAGGCCTACCCCGGCTTCCGCGCGTTCCCCTACAAGGAGTACTCCGAGGTGTTCTTCGGCGGCGACTATCGCGTGCTGCGCGGCGGTTCGTTCGGCACCGATCCGGTGGCCTGCCGCGGCACCTTCCGCAACTGGGACCATCCGATTCGCCGCCAGATCTTCTCCGGTTTCCGCCTCGCCCGCGACCTGGGGCGGGACGAGATCTGATGTGCCGGCACCTGGGCTATGTCGGCCCGCCGACGTCTGTCGGCGAATTGCTCACCCGCGGTACGCATTCCCTGCGCACACAGGCGTGGGCGCCCAAGGAGATGCGCGGCGGCGGCACCATCAACGCCGATGGTTTCGGTGTCGCGTGGTGGCGGAACGGTTCGGGCGGTGCCCCGGAGGCCAGCCGCTACCGCAATCCCGATCCCATCTGGACCGATCCAGCGGTGGAAGAGGTGCTGCCCCAGCTGGTTTCGGGTGCGGTGCTCGGCTCGATCCGCTCGGCCACCGTGGGGATGCCCGTCGAACGGGCCGCCTGCGCGCCCTTCGTCGACGGACGGTGGGCCTTCAGCCACAACGGCGCGATTCCGGAGTGGCGACGGGTGCTCACCGCGGTCACCTCGGACCTCGACGTGGCCGCGACCCGCGCCGGCGCGACCCGCCTCTTCGAGACCGCCCGGCTGCTCGAGGCCGAGGCGGCGACCGATTCCGCCGCCCTGTGGGTGCTGCTGCGAGATCTTCTGCGCTCCACGGAATCCGGCGATTACGCGAAGAGTCCGGCGACCGCGTTGCGTCTGCTGGTCGACGCCGTGCTCCGGCACATGCCGACGGCCCGGCTCAACCTGCTGATCGGCGACGGCGAACAGGTGTGGGCCACCACGGTGCACCACGCGCTGTCCGCGTTCGTCACCGACGACGTCGCCATCCTCTCCTCCGAACCGTACGACGACGATCCGCGCTGGCAGCCGATTCCCGACCGGAAACTGGTGTTCGCCAGGCCCGGGGTGCTCTCGATCGAGGAGCTGACCCCGCCCGATACCGAAAGGTCCACGCCATGACCGCACCGACGCTGGAAGTCCATCTCTCCGACGAGGATCTCACGACGGCACTGCGGGCCGACGCCAGGCGCGGGCTCACCGCCGATCCGAAGTGGCTGCCGCCCAAGTGGTTCTACGACGCCCGCGGCAGCGAACTGTTCGAGCGCATCACCGAACTGCCCGAGTACTACCCCACGCGCACCGAACGCGCCCTGCTGGAACGGGTGGTCGGCGACATCGCGCGGATCGCGCAGGCCGAAGTCCTCGTCGAACTCGGCGCGGGCTCGGCGCACAAGACCCGCCTGCTGCTTTCCGCGTTGACCGCCGAGGGGCCGCTGAAGACCTATGTGCCGCAGGACGTCTCGTCGGCGGCGCTGCGGGCGGCGGCCGAGCAGGTCGCCGCGGAGTTTCCCGCGCTCGGCGTGCACGGCGTGGTCAGCGATTTCACCGACACCCTGCGCAACCTGCCGCGCGGCGGCCGCCGGATGATCGCGTTCCTCGGCGGCACCATCGGCAATCTGGTGCCCGGCGAGCGCGCCGAGTTCCTCGCCGGCATCCGGGAGGTGCTCGAGCCGGGCGAGCAGCTGTTGCTCGGGGCCGGGCTGGTCATCGATCCGGACGTGCTCGTTCCCGCCTACGACGACGCGGCCGGGGTCACCGCCGAGTTCAACCGAAACGTCCTGCACGTGCTCAACCACCGCTTGCGGGCGGACTTCGATCCCGACAAGTTCGCGCACGTCGCGCTGTGGGACGCCGAGCGCGAGTGGATCGAGATGCGCCTCGCGGCGACCGAGGACATGACGGTCACCGTCGCCGATCTCGACCTCACGGTGCACTTCGCGCGCGGCGAGCAGTTGCGCACGGAGATCTCCGCGAAGTTCCGCGTCGACGGGCTCGATGCGGAGCTGACCGCCGCGGGATTCCGCACGGAGCGGGTGTGGACCGACGACGACGATCGCTTCGCCTTGGTACTCGCCGCGCGGATCTAGCGGCGGCAGGTCGTCGAGGCCTGCGGTCGCCATGCCTCGCCCGGCAGCGCCGACTCCGCGCCCGCCGGGCGGTGCGGGACTCCGCCTACGCGTTCGCCGGTCCGACGATCGAGGTCAGCCGATCGATGAACGGGCGCATCGTCTCCCAGGCCTTGCGCACCTCCTTGGCCACGCGCGGCGTCTCCAGCCATTCGGGTGCGCCGAATTGGCGGCTCGCGGTCAGGGATTTGTGCCGCAGCAGGTCGATGCGCGGGTGGTCCGCCTCGTAGCCCTTGGGCTTGGTCTTCAGCTTGTCACCGCCGATGGTGAACCCCGCCTTGGTCAGCTTCGCGAGGATCTTCTCCAGCTCCGGACCGCGCACGTCGTCATCGACCGCGGCGCGCAGCTGCGCGACCTGGGCCGGGGTTCCGGAATAGAACCCGCCGCCGACGAACAGCCCTGCGGCGCTGATCTGCACGTACCAGCCGACGCCCGGCGCGGTGCCGACCACGGCGCCCTGCGCCGTCTTGTACGGGGACTTGTCCTTGGCGAAGCGCACGTCGCGATAGGGACGGAAGATCTTCGCGGTGCCGAAGTCGGCTTCCAGTTCCGCGGTCAGCGCGACCATCGGCGCTTTCACCGCGTCCTCGTACACCGCCTTGTGCGCGTTCCAGAACGCCTTGGAGTTGTCGGCCTCCAAGTCCTCGTAGAAATCGAGCCCGGCCAACGGAAATCCACCGAAACCACTCATGACCGAGAACTTACGGCGGGCCACCGACTCAATTCTGCTCGGGGACGAAATCGGTGTTGAGCACCGCGAAGCTCAGGATGAGCCCGATGACCAGCGCCGCGCCCGCCGCGATGGCGGCCCACCGGCCGAGCGGCTCGCCCTTGTTGTGGCCCAGGATGCCGAACACGATGCCCGCCGGGCCGAACAGGATCGGGCACAGGAACAGCGCGAGCACCGCGCACACGAACCCGATGATCGACATCGTCTGAGTGCCCGGCTTCCGCGGCTGCTCGCCGCCGAAGGGCTGGCCCTGCTGCGGGTAGGAGGGATAGCCGCCCTGCCCTTGCGGGTACGCGCCGCCGTACTGCGACTGTCCGTACTGCGGCTGGGCCGAGGGGTAGTCGGCCTGATCGGAAGTGGAGTACGAGGAAGGGCCACCGGGCGGGTAACCCTGTCCGCCGGGATACGACTGTTCGCCGGGCTTCTCGCCTCCCGGATATCCGGGTTGCCCGCTCGAATAGCCGGGCTGTCCGTACTGGCCGCCAGGCTGCTCGCCCGGATAGCTGGCGGGCCCCGCACCGGGATAGCCGGGTTGCCCGCCGAACGGATACTCGGGCTGACCCGCCCCCGGCTGATTCCATCCCTCCGGCCCGGTCGACTGCGGGGCCGAGCCGGTCACCGGCGGTTCCGTCGCGCTACCGGACGACGAGGACGGCCCACCGCCGGAAGTCGCCGACGATTCGCTCGGCGCCTCGGTCCCGCCGGTGGCCGACGACAGTTGCGTCGACTCGCCCGGGACCGGCTGGGCGGACGCGGGAGTCGCCCATTCGGTGCCCGTCGGCTCCGATTCCTCCGGCTTCTTCGACAGCGATGCCCCCGATTCCTGCCCCGACTGCGGTGCGCTGCCGGTCAGCGGCTTCTCCTCGGACGACTCGTCAGGATTCTTCGGTGTGGTCATCAGCGGCCTCCTGGTCGTATACGCCTGGCAACCCCCGGGTACCACGTGGTTCGAGCTTTAACGTTCACAAGTCGGAATCGTCGATGATCTCCATCGCCGCCTCTTCGGCGGGCAGGGTCGAGTCGTCCACGTCCTCGGCGCGCTGACCACGCCGGGTCCAGCGCTCGTCGAGGTCCTCGCCGATGCCGAGCCTGCCGTGGTCCTCGCTCTCCCGATTGCGGATCGTGAGGTTCTCCGGCGGATTCTCGATGTAGCGCTCGTACTCGCGAATCTCGTCTTCTTGCTCGTCGTCTCCCATGTCCATGTCCAGCGGGTCACGGTTCATGGGTCCCAGTATCGTCCCGTCGGCGCCGGGACGGAGGTAACTCGACGCCGCGAATTCGCGGACCGGCCGAGTCCGTGCCTACGACGAGTAGCGCGTTACTCCGATGACGAAGACGACCAGCAGGATCGCCAGCACCAACACCACGGCATTGGCGATGGCCGCCCATTTGCCGAGTGATTCGTTCTTGCTGTGCCCGACGAAACCGAGAATGATGCCCGCTGGTCCGGTGAGCAGGATGGGGAAGAAGCAGAAACCGACACCCAGGACGCTGAGGCCGAGGCAGACGAAGCTGATGATCGACAGCGTTTGCGTCTGAGTCGGCTGGTAAGGCCCCGCCGGGTACGGCGAGTAGCCACCGGGCTGCGCGGCAGGGTAGCCCGGCGCCGCCGGATAACCCGGTGCGGCAGGGTAAGCGGCCGCCGCCGGGTAAGCGGGCGGGTAGGCGGGCGCGGCGGGGTAGGCGGGCGGCACGTCGTACGGGTTCGGCTGCTGCGGGTAACCCGACGCCGGTGTACCCGCCGGTGCGTCGTACGGACCCGGCTGCTGCGGGTAGCCCGTGGGCGGCGTGCCCGCCGGAGCACCGTCGAGCGGCGGATATCCGTAGACGCCGCCCGCCGGATATTGCGGCGCCGCGGGCGGCTGATAGGCGGGCGGTTGCGGCGGCCGATGGACCGGCATCTCCGGGAGGCTCGGCGAACCAGGTTGGAACACCTGCGTTTCCGGCGCGGTGCCGGGACCGTGCGCCTGCCCGGGCTGGTAGACCTGCGTCTCCGGCGCCGTGCTCGGCGGCTGGTACACCTGGGTCTCCGCCGACCGGCGATCGTCCTGCGGCCCGGACTTGCCGAAGTCGATGCCGGGTCGCGGTTCCTGCGGCGTGGTCATGGCGGCGCCCCCCTCTGCGTGTTCGATTGCCCCACATGGGTATCACGTTCGCCCGGTCAACTCCAGCGCGGGCTCAGCAGGCGCTACCGGACGCGGTCCGCCGACAGCCCGGCGGCGCAAGGGGAACGCGGAGGGCAGCTCACCGGCCGGCGAAACGACAGCGGCCCGGGCGCGATGCCCGGGCCGCTGTGTTGCTAGGGAAGCGTCACGCGTTGCCGTTGAACAGCCCGGTGACCGAACCGTTCTCGAAGACCTCGCGGATGGTGCGGGCCAGCAGCGGCGCGATGGATAGCACCGTCAGCTGCGGGAACTTCTTGTCCTCGGTGATCGGCAGGGTGTTGGTGACCACGACCTCGCGCGCGCCGCAGGCGGCGAGGCGCTCGGCGGCCGGGTTGGAGAGCACGCCGTGCGTCGCCGCGATGACGACGTCGCCCGCGCCCGCCTCGCGCAGTACGCGCACGGCCTCGGCGATGGTGCCACCGGTGTCGATCATGTCGTCGATCAGGATGCAGGTGCGGCCGTCGACGTCACCGACCGGACGGTGCGACTTCACCTGGTTCGGGACCAGGGGGTCACGGGTCTTGTGGATGAACGCCACCGGCGCGCCGTCCAGCGCGTCGGCCCACTTCTCGGCGACCTTCACGCGGCCGGCGTCGGGCGAGACGACGGTGATGTTCTCCAGGCTGTAGTTGGCGCGCACGTGCTCGGAGAGCTGGAACAGCGCGTGCATGTGATCGACGGGGCCGTCGAAGAAGCCCTGGATCTGGTCGGTGTGCAGGTCGACGGTGATGATGCGGTCGGCGCCCGCGGTCTTCAGCATGTCGGCGACCAGGCGGGCCGAGATCGGCTCACGGCCGCGGTGCTTCTTGTCCTGCCGCGCGTACGGGTAGAACGGCAGCACCGCGGTGATCCGCTTGGCCGAACCGCGCTTGAGCGCGTCGATCATGATGAGCTGTTCCATCAGCCACTGGTTCACCGGCGCCGGGAAGCTCTGTAGCACGAAGGCGTCCGAACCGCGGACGGATTCCTCGAAGCGGACGAAGGTCTCGCCGTTGGCGAAGTCGCGCGCGATCTGGGGCGTCACATGAACGTCGAGTTCCTTGGCGACCTGCTCGGCCAGCTCAGGATGGGAGCGTCCCGCGAAGAGCATCAGGTTCTTCTGGTTATCGATCCATGACGCGGTCACTGCTGTTTGCCATCCTTTTGCTCGATTGCCTGACCCGACATCTCGTCGGCCGCGATGGCTGCCGCCGCCGCGATCGCCGCCGCGGTCCCCGGCCGGTACCGCTGCACCCAGTTCTCAATATTGCGCTGCGCTCCACCCGACACCGCGAGCGCCCCCGGTGGAACGTTTCTGCGCAGTACAGTACCCGCCGCCGTATAAGCGCCGTCACCCACCGTCACCGGCGCGACGAACATGGTGTCGCTGCCGGTGCGGACATGCGAGCCGACCACGGTGTGATGCTTGCGCACGCCGTCGTAGTTGACGAAGACGCTCGAAGCGCCGATGTTGCTGTGTTCGCCGATCGTCGCGTCACCCACGTAGGTGAGGTGCGGCACCTTCGAATGCGCGCCGATGGTGGCGTTCTTGGTCTCGACGAAGGCGCCGAGCTTGCCGGAATCACCGACCACGGTGCCCGGTCGCAGGTAGCTGAACGGACCGATGGCCGCGCCAGGTCCGACGGTGGACCGCTCGCCGTGCGTGCGCACCACCTTCGCGCCGTCGCCGACCAGCACGTCGGTCAGCGTGCTGTCGGGCCCGATCTCGGCGTCCTCGCCGATGACCGTCGCGCCGAGCAGCTGCACGCCGGGCCGCAGCACCGCGTCCCTGCCGATCCGCACGCTCGCGTCCACCCAGGTGGTGGCCGGATCCATGATGGTGACACCGGCCCGCATGTGGCGTTCCAGGATGTAGCGGTTCAAAGTCTTGGCGGCCTGCGAGAGCTGGACCCGATCGTTGACGCCGGTGACCTTGGCCGCGTCGACCAGGCGGGCGCCGTGCACCGGATGCCCGGCCTCGCGGGCCAGGCGCAGCACGTCGGTGAGGTACAGCTCGTGCTGGGCGTTGGCGGTGGACAGCCTGCCGATCATGGTGCGCAGCACCGCGGCGTCGAACGCGTACACGCCGGAGTTGACCTCGTTGATCGCGGCCTGCTCCGGGGTGGCGTCGGCGTGCTCGACGATCTCGACGACCTGACCGTCCCGATCGCGGATGATCCGGCCGTAGCCGTTCGGGTCGTCCGGGACGAAGGTCAGCACGGTGACCGCCGAGCGTTCGGTGTAGCTGCGGTGCTCGTCGAGCAGCGCGGCAAGCGTGTGTCCGTCGAGCAGTGGCACGTCGGCGGAGGTGACCAGCAGATCGCCGGTGAAGTCCTCGGGCAGCGAGCGCAGCGCGCACTGGACCGCGTGGCCGGTGCCGAGTTGCTCCTCCTGCAGGGCAGGGGTGATGTCGCGGCCGAGCTCGGCGGCCACTTCGGCGACCGCGGCGCCGACTTGCTCTCTGTCGTGGCCCACCACCGTGATGAGGTGCGCGGGGTCGATCTCGTTCGCCGCATGCAGCGCGTGCGCGAGCATGCTTCGACCGGCCAGCGAATGCAGAACTTTGGGGGTCTTCGACCGCATTCGCGTCCCGGCTCCGGCGGCGAGAACGACGACGGCGGTCTGCTGTGGCATGGATCTCCCTCGGCTGCCTGTCATCGTGCTGGCTATGAGTGCTTGGTCAGCGATGTGCGGGGCCAACGATAGTCACCGTGCCGGTGTGCTCCGCCGCCAGGACTCGAACCTGAACTATCTGAACCAAAATCAGAGGTGCTGCCATTACACTACGGCGGATCGCCACACCGGCGGATCAAGGGAACCGCCGCTGTGCCTCGGCACGGGTTGAATCCTCGCACGAAGACCCGTCTCGCGTCGAACCGATCCCATCCACGCGCGCGTTAGCACGCTAGTCGGCAGGTCGGCGGCTCCGGGGGACTCCGCTGTCTGGAACAGTTGTCGTTTGACGGTAAGGTTCTGCCCGAGGGCCAGGTACCTGCCGGACGCCCGACGCAACGACTGATTTCGCAAGAACATGGACAACTCGCCCGGAACGCCCGGAACCGAGCACGGCCCGCTCGGTGGTCCGGCGCGGAACCGGCGAGGCGCTCACGACCGGCGACATGACACGGAGAGGCGGAACAGCGTGTCTCGTCCGCGGATGACGGGAACCCAACGGCGCCAGCAGTTGATCGAGATCGGCCGGGCGCTGTTCGCGGAACGCGGGTACGACGCGACCTCGATCGAGGAGATCGCGCAGCGCGCCCAGGTCTCCAAACCCGTGGTGTACGAACACTTCGGCGGCAAAGAGGGCCTCTACGCGGTGGTCGTCGACCGCGAGATGTCGATGCTGCTGGACATGATCACGTCCTCGCTCACGCAGAACCGTTCGCGGGTGCGGCTCGAGCAGGTCGCGCTGGCGCTGCTCACCTATATCGAGGAGCGCACCGACGGGTTCCGGATCCTGGTTCGCGACCAGGTCGCGACCACCGACGACGGCCGCTACTCCAGCCTGCTCAACGAGGCGGTCAACCAGGTCGCGCACATCCTGGCCGGTGATTTCGAGCGGCGTGATTTCGACACCAGCCTGGCGACGCTCTACGCGCAGGGTTTGGTGGGTATGGTCTCCACGGCCGCGACGTGGTGGCTGGACGTGCGGGAACCACCCAAAGAGGTTGTGGCAGCGCATCTGGTGAATCTCTGCTGGAACGGTCTGAGCCACCTGGAGGCCGATCCGCGGCTGGTTTCGGAATGGCGCGCGAGCACGTCGGATTGACCGGTTGTTAACCAGCGAATTGCGATGGAGGCTCGGCCGAATGCTCGAATTGACTGTCGTGCGCCCACCTGGTGGTACGGTTCACCCATCCTCTGGGTGCTGTTCGGGCGGTATGTCGGTCTTACTTCGGGATGTCGGTCTACTTCAGGATGGCTGGTTTTAGGGATGACAGGCGGATCTGATGGCTAGGCAAGCGCGCGCGGAGATCACCCGCGATTCCGTCCTTGCGGGCGCTGCCGATGTCTTTCTGCGCTTGGGATATGCGAACGCGAGCCTGAGCGAGATCATCGCGCAGTCCAACGTGACCAAGGGCGCCTTGTACTTTCACTTCGGCTCGAAGGAAGAACTGGCGCGCGCCGTCGTCGATCAGGGCAACGAGCGACTGATCAGCTCGTGCCAGGGCTTCTTCGATCCGCGCGTGCCCGCGCTGGAGGCGTGCATCGGCATCACCTACGTGGTGGCGGACCTATCGATGAACGACCCGATGGTCGGCGCCATGCTCAAGCTCACCCACCAGATCGGCGACTACCGCGGCGCCCAGGGCGACAACATCGCCAAGACCTGGGGCGATACCTATCGCCTCCTGGCCGAACGTGCCATCGCCCAAGGCGATCTGGAAGCCGACCTGGATCCCGAGATCGTCGGCCTGCTGCTGCAAGAGGTCACCGCCGGCGTGCACATCGTCGCGGTCGGGACCGAGTCGATGGACCAGATGGCCACCCGCATGGAACGTGCCTGGTACTTCCTGCTTCCGTCCATCGTGCCGACGGAAAAGCTCTCGTACTTCCGCGAATTCGCCGCCCGCCGCCTGCGTCGCTACGTGCCGTGATCCGGAAGTACCGGCGCGCAACGCTTTAGACGCGTCGGTGCCCAATGATCATGTGTGCCAACGTGTATCGGTAGACGTAGCGGGATCAGCGCTGCCAATCGTGCTGTAACCGGATCTGGTACACCTCGATCGGCTCGTCGGCGTTGTGCACGAATCCCGCACCGGGCGATGTGGTGCCGGCCCGCACGACGAGCGCGGCGAGTGATCGTTCGCCACGGTTCTCGCAGTCCAGCGACAGCACGTCGAGTAGACCGCCGAGCTTCCGGTAGGGATAGAGCCGACCGATCGCCTCGGACAATCCCTTGTAGGTAATGGTCTGTCCGGTGATGGCAACGGCGATCAACGCGGCCGGCGTGTTGCAGCCGCAGCCCGACTCCGGCAGTCCTCGTGGTTCCCAGCGCGCGTCGGGGTGAACGTAACCCCGCGAACTTGTGCGTGTCGGCGCGCCAATAGACTCGATTCGCCGCTCGAAACGCCCGCCTGAGCTCAGGAGTTGTCGATGTCCACCCACCGTCCACCACTGGCAGGACTGGTCGCGGCGGCCGGGGCGGATGCCGCGCTGCGCACGGTCGCCGAGCTGATCGGGAAGTCGTCGGTCGAGATGGTGGCGCCGTCGGCGGTGCGGCCGTTCGTCGCGGCGACGGTGGCGGCCAAGCGCCCGCTGGTCGTGGTGACCGCGACGGGCCGCGAAGCCGACGATCTGACCGTCGAGCTGCAGGAGATGCTGGGCGAGACGGTCGCGCAGTTCCCCTCCTGGGAGACGCTGCCGCACGAGCGGCTGTCGCCGGGCGCCGACACGGTCGGGCGCAGGCTGGAGGTATTGCGCAGGCTCGCGCATCCCGAAGATCCGGTGTTCCCCGAGCCGCTGCGCGTGGTGGTGACGACCGTGCGCTCGCTGATGCAGCCGATGGCGGCCGGTCTCGGCGACATCGAGCCGATCGTGTTGCGGGTCGGCGCGGAGTTCGATTTCGACGAATTGCTCGTTCGCCTGGTGGAATTCGCCTATACCCGGGTGGACATGGTGGGCAAGCGCGGCGAGTTCGCGGTGCGCGGCGGCATCCTCGATCTGTTCCCGCCGACCGCCGACCATCCGGTGCGCGTCGAGTTCTGGGGCGACGAGGTGACCGAGCTGCGGCCGTTCGCGGTCGCCGATCAGCGGTCGATCGGTGATCTCGAGGTGGACGTCGTCGTCGCGCCGCCCTGTCGCGAGCTGCTGCTCACCCCCGAGGTGCGGGCGCGGGCGGCGCAGGTCGCCGAGGCGAACGCGGCCGACGCGGCGCTGGTGGAAATGCTGGAGAAGCTGGCCGAGGGCATTCCGGTGGACGGCATGGAGGCGCTGCTTCCGGTGTTGCAGCCCGGTGAGCTGCGGCTGCTGACCGAGCAGCTGGCCGAGGGCACGCACGTGCTGCTGTGCGATCCGGAGAAGATCCGCACCCGCGCCGCCGACCTGGTGCGCACCGGCGAGGAGTTCCTGGAGGCGTCCTGGACGGCGGCCTCGTTCGGCGGCGCCGCGCCGCTGGGCGGGAACGGCCTCGATCTGGCGGCCTCCTCGTACCGCGCGCTGCCGGTGATCCACGAGAGCGCCGACCGGCACGGGCTGCCGTGGTGGAGCCTGAGCCCACTGGAGTCGGGCGATCCGGCCGAGGTCGTGCTTCCGGTGCTGGCCGGTCCCGCGGCGCGCGGCTCCGACGAGCTGGTGGCGACGATCTTCGCCTCGCTGCGCGCGCACGTGGCGACCGGTGGTCGCGCGGTTGTGGTCGTGGCCGGTCACGGCACCGCGCAGCGCGTATTGGAACGACTGGCCGACGCGGAGGTGCCCGCTGCGGCGCTGGACGCGGGCGCGGAACCCAACCCGGGCGTGGTCGGCGTGCTGTGCGGCTCCCTGCACGACGGTCTGGTGTTCGACGACGCCGGGCTGGTCGTGGTCGCCGAGTCCGATCTGACCGGCAACCGCGTCACCGCGCCCGCCGAGGGCAAGCGGTTGCCCGCCAAGCGGCGCAACCAGGTGGACCCGCTCGCCCTCAACGCGGGCGACATGGTGGTGCACGACCAGCACGGCATCGGCCGGTTCGTGGAGATGATCGAGCGCACCGTCGGCGGCGCGCGCCGGGAGTACCTGGTCATCGAGTACGCGCCGAGCAAGCGCGGCCAGCCCGGCGACCGGTTGTTCGTGCCGATGGAGTCGCTGGATCAGCTGTCCCGCTACGTCGGCGGCGAGATGCCGAGCCTGTCCAAGCTGGGTGGCTCCGACTGGGCGAACACGAAACGCAAGGCGCGCAAGGCCGTTCGCGAGATCGCGGGCGAGCTGGTGCAGCTATACGCCGCGCGGCAGGCGGCGCCGGGGCACGCGTTCGGCGCGGATACGCCGTGGCAGCAGGAGATGGAGGACGCGTTCGCGTTCACCGAGACCGTCGACCAGATGACCGCCATCGCCGAGGTCAAGTCGGACATGGAGAAGCCGGTCCCGATGGACCGCGTGGTGTGCGGCGACGTCGGCTACGGCAAGACCGAGATCGCGGTGCGCGCGGCGTTCAAGGCGGTGCAGGACGGCAAGCAGGTGGTCGTGCTGGTGCCGACGACGCTGCTCGCCCAGCAGCACCTCCAGACGTTCACCGAGCGCGTCGCCGGATTCCCGGTCACCGTGAAGGGCCTGTCCCGGTTCACCGATCCCGCCGAGTCGCGGGCGGTGCTCGAGGGCATGGCCGACGGCGCCGTCGACATCGTGGTCGGCACTCACCGCCTGCTCCAGACGGGTGTGCGGTGGAAGGACCTCGGGCTGGTGATCGTCGACGAGGAGCAGCGCTTCGGCGTCGAACACAAGGAGCACATCAAGGCGCTGCGCACGCACGTCGACGTGCTGACCATGTCGGCGACCCCGATCCCGCGCACCCTGGAGATGAGCCTGGCGGGCATCCGCGAGATGTCGACCATCCTCACCCCGCCCGAGGAGCGGCACCCGGTGCTCACCTACGTGGGCGGCTACAACGACAAGCAGGTCACCGCCGCCATCCGCCGCGAGCTGCTGCGCGACGGCCAGGTCTTCTACGTGCACAACCGGGTGTCCTCGATCGACAAGGCGGCCAAGCGGATTCGCGATCTGGTGCCGGAGGCACGGGTGGTGGTCGCGCACGGTCAGATGAACGAGGACATGCTCGAGCAGACCGTCCAGGGCTTCTGGCAGCGCGAGTTCGACGTGCTGGTCTGCACCACCATCATCGAGACCGGCCTGGACATCTCCAACGCCAACACCCTGATCGTGGAACGCGCCGACGCCCTTGGTCTTTCGCAGCTGCACCAGCTGCGCGGTCGCGTCGGGCGCAGCCGGGAGCGCGGCTACGCCTACTTCCTGTATCCGCCGGAGAAGCCGCTCACCGAGACCGCCTACGACCGGCTGGCCACCATCGCGCAGAACTCCGATCTCGGCGCGGGCATGGCGGTGGCCATGAAGGACCTGGAGATCCGTGGCGCGGGCAACGTGCTCGGCGCCGAACAGTCGGGTCACGTCGCGGGCGTCGGTTTCGACCTGTACGTGCGCCTGGTCGGCGAGGCGGTGGAGGCGTATCGCGCCGCCGCGGACGGCAAGCCGATCACCACCGAAGAGGTCAAGGAGGTGCGCATCGACCTTCCCGTCGACGCGCACATCCCGCCCGATTACATCGCCAGCGATCGGCTGCGCCTGGAGGCGTACCGCAAACTGGCCGCCGCCCAAGACGATCCGGGTCTCGCCGCGGTGGTGGAGGAGCTCGTCGACCGCTACGGCCCGCTGCCTGTCGAGGTGGGCCGTCTGGTGTCGGTGGCGAAGCTGCGTCTGGTCGCGCGGGAATACGGCGTGACCGAGATCGCCGTCACCGGAACGACTTTGAAGGTCTCGCCGTTGCTGAACCTGCCCGACTCGAAGCAGTTGCGGTTGAAGCGGCTCTATCCGAGCGCGGGCTACAAGGCGGCGAGCGGTGTCGTGCAGCTGCCGCTGCCGAGGGTCGAGGACAGTGTCGGCGCGGAGCGAGTCCGCGACGTGCGGTTGTTGCAGTTCGTCGCCGATCTGTTGCTCGCGCTGGACGGAAAGGCCCAGGGCGCAGTGGATCTCACGGTGGACACCGAGGCGACGGCGACTCGATGAGTACTCCGGAGGGTGGCGAGGACCGCGCGTCGTCGCGGAGTGCGCGGTCCGGCGCCGACGTCGCGCTGGTGGCCGCCGGTTTGACGGGCGCCGTCGAGGTCATGGACCGGCTGTGGAACTTCGGCGGCTGGGAGGTCACCCAGACCCACGACTCGCTGCGTCCCTACCTGCTGGAGGAGACCTACGAACTGCTCGACGCCATCCAGCACGACGACGCCGACACGATCAAAGAGGAACTCGGCGATCTGCTGCTCCAGGTGCTCTTCCACTCCCGGATCGCCGAGGCCGCAGGCGAATTCACCGTCGACGACGTCGCGGCGGCCCTGGTCGCCAAGCTCGTCAACCGCAGCCCGCATCTGATCGATTCCGGCATCGCGCCCGACGCCACCGTCGAGGAGAAGATCGCCGCCCAGGAACGCGCCTGGGAGGAACGCAAGTCCGCCGAGAAATCCCGCCGCTCCTGCCTCGACGGCATCGCCATGGCCCAGCCCGCCCTCGCCCTCGCCGAGAAGATCATCTCCCGCAGCACCCGCGCGGGCCTCCCCGACGACCTGATCCCCGCCGACCTGCGCGTCGTCCACCTCGGCGGTCCCGACAGCGCCGAGGAACGCCTCCGCAAAGCCACCCTCGCCTTCGCCGCCACCATCCGCGCCGCGGAAGACGCCGCCAAATCCGCCCGGGGTACCCGCGACCCTCTCACCCCCGCCGACTGGCGCCACTTCTGGCCGCGCTGAGCACTCGTTCGCCGAAGCCGGGCTCCCTCGAGACGCCCCCGGATGTTGTCGCCTGGACCATCGATCGAGCGCCAGGCCGCCGAGAAGGCGCCGCGCGGGATGAATCGCTGTCGTCGGGGATGGGGCTGTCCGCCCGAGGGAGCGCCGCGCGGCTGAATTCGCGGTGGGGTGAGGAGTCGGCGCGTAGCGTTGGGCGGGTCGTTGGCGGCTGGTTGGGGTGCGCCGGTGCCCCTCGAGCGGGAGGTGTCGGATGCTGAGTGTGTTCTCGTCGCCCGGGCACTATGTGCAGGGGCGTGACGCCACGGCGGCGCTGGGGGAGGAGTTGCGCCGGTTGGGGATCGAGGGGCCGGTGTTGATCGTGGCGGGGAGCAGTGCGCGGCGGTTGCTTTCCGCGACGTGGGAGCGGTCGTTGGGGGAGGCGAAGATCGAGTATTCGGTGCGTGCCTCCGGAGGGGAGTGCAGCAGGGCGGAGATCGGGCGGATCACCGACGCGGTGCGGGCAGGCGGCAGTGCGGCGGTGCTCGGCGCCGGCGGCGGGAAGGTGATCGATTCGGCGCGGGCGGTGGCCGACGATCTCGGTCTGCCGATGATCAGCTGCCCGACCACCGCGTCGAGCGACGCGCCGTGCAGCGCGCTGTCGGTGATCTACACGGACGCGGGCGAATTCGAGGCGTATCAGCTGGTGCGCCGCAATCCCGCACTGGTGCTGGTGGATACCTCGGCGATCGCGCAGGCTCCCGCGCGGCTGCTCGTCGCGGGTATGGGCGACGCGCTCGCCACCTGGTTCGAGGCGCGCACCTGTCTCGCCGGACACGTGCGCAACATGCGCGGCGGCGCGTCCACCCGTAGCGCCGGTGCGCTCGCCGAATTGTGTTACCGCACTTTGCTCTCCGACGGACCGCAGGCGCTGGCCGCCGTGCACACCGGGACCGTCACCCCGGCACTGGAACGCATCGTCGAGGCCAACACCTTGCTCTCCGGCCTCGGCTTCGAATCCTCCGGTCTCGCGGCCGCGCACGCGGTGCACAACGGTCTCACCGCCGCACCGCAGACCCACCCGTTCCTGCACGGCGAGAAGGTCGCCTTCGGCGTGCTCACCCAACTGGTGCTCGAGGGCGCGCCCGCCGACGAGATCGACACCGTCCTGGATTTCTGCGACCACGTCGGCCTGCCCACCTCCCTCGCCGACCTCGGCCTCGCCGACGCGGGCCGGGAAACCTTGTCCGCCATAGCGACTCGCGCCACCGCCCCGGGCGAGACGATCCACAACGAACCGTTCACGGTGGACGCCGCGATGGTGCTCGACGCTATACGCGCCGCCGACGCCCTCGGCGGGCGTTGATTCGGCGGCACTCGCCGGCTGACGATTCGAAAGCGCTTGGCGGCCGCTGGTCCGAACGGGCTTGGTGGGGCGTCCCGAGCCACGCGAAACCTCTCGACGGGCCCGGTGTGCGGATCGTTGAGCGGAGTGGTCGACGCCACGGTCTCGTCCGGCGGCACGACCCGGATGGCGCTCGTATCGGCGCAGGTCCTACCCGGTTTCCCGCGAAAAACGAACTCCGCCGCCGTCGATTCGCCGGGTCGAGCGTCTGCACCGCGCGGGGCGTCGACACGCTCTGCGGCACCGGTTCGACCCGCGCCCAAAGAGTGTGTGATTGTTCACAAAATTCACCCGGGATGGCCGAACACCGCGCAGATGCGCCGGGATGCGTTGATCAGCACCACGTACGCGCGGACGGTCCCGCCGCCGTCCTGTGGCACCGCCACCGAGCGCAGTGAGAGCTCGGCGCTTCGGCACCGCCGCGGGTCGTCCGACACCCTCGATGTGGACTGCGCACCCGCCGCCTTCGCGGTCGTCGTCGACGCCCAGATCGCGTCGTCAGTGCCATATTCGCGCGGACTCGCGCACCCCGCGCAACCGCTCACCACCCCCACGATCGCAGCGCCGATCACGAACGCCCGCCTGCCCATCGGAACCCCCTCCGAACACCGGCGCGCACCGGCATTCTCGGGTCGCCCGCAGCGTATCCCGACGCTTGGCTCGTACACCGAAACCTCACCTTCCCGCAAGCTTGTCGTCACACCTTGGCGGGAAAGCCGTTGGTAGGGGTTCGCTATCCTGGCTGGAACCCGAAGCCGATGGCGGGCCATCCGCCGGGAGGGACGTTCGGTCCGGTGCGCATAAGCAGAGTCGCGGAGCACCCGCGACCGGATCACGTGTTGTTTCACTTCAGTGACACCCATCTCATCGCCGGTGACGGCGAGCTGTACGGGGATGTCGATGCCGAGCAGCGTTTACGCAGGCTGCTCGGTCAGGCAGCGGCCAGCCGCATCCGCCCGACGGCACTGGTGTTCACCGGCGATCTCGCCGACCGCGGCGAACCGGGCGCGTACGCGAAGCTGCGCGCGCTGGTCGAGCCTTTCGCACGCCACATCGGCGCGCCGGTGGTCTGGGTGATGGGAAATCACGACGATCGCGGTGTGCTGCGTCACACGCTGCTCGACGAGGCGCCGTCGACCAAGCCGTTCGACCGCGTGCACATGATCGACGGTCTGCGCATCATCGCGCTGGACACCTCGGTGCCCGGCCACCACCACGGCGAGATCTCCGACGAACAGCTGGACTGGCTGCGCGACGTGCTCGCCGAGCCCGCGCCGTTCGGCACCATCCTGGCCATGCACCACCCGCCGGTGCCATGCGTGGTCGACCTGGCCGTCACGGTGGAGCTGCGCGACCAACGCAGGCTCGCCGACGTGCTGGACGGCACCGACGTGCGCGCCATCCTCGCCGGTCACGTGCATTTCTCCACCTACGCGACGTTCGCGGGCATCCCGGTCTCGGTAGCCTCGTCCACCTGCTATACCCAGGATCTGGCCGCGGCGACGGGCGGACTGCGCGGCCGCGACGGCGCCCAGGCCTTCAACTTCGTGCACGTCTACCCGGACACGGTCGTGCATTCGGTGGTCCCGATCGACGTGGGCGCGACCGTCGGCGAGCCCGCCACCCCCGAGGAGGCGGCGGCGAAACTCGCCGAGGCTGGGATCGCGATTCCCCCCGCGGGCCGCATCCCGCACGTCATGCGGCGCCGGGAGCCGACTCAGGAAGCGGACGGCGAGGCGGTGCACTGAGCCGTTCCCACGGCGCCGGTTCCGGGAACCAGTCCGCGAGGAATTCCGAAACGCGCTGGACCCTTTCGGATTCCGGCACCTCGGGGAAGCTGCCGTCGTTGAGGCAGAAGAAATCGACGTCCCGCACGACGGCCAAGTGGTCGAGCAGCGCGAGGCCGTCGCGGCTCGTGGTGTCGACGTAGCGCACGCGCGCCGCCTCCTGCGGCACCGCCCGACCGGTCAGCAGCGCGTAGTAGTGGTACAGCGAGTTGGTGACGGAAATATCGGTGGCCGAACGGAATCGGCTCGCCATGGTGCGGGCGAAGTCGGCGCCGAACTCCGCCTCCATCTCCAGCAACACGCTGCGCCGCAACGGGGCGGGGGTGTGCTCGAGGTGCCGGGTGATGACGTGCCCGAAGCGATCGGCGAGCAGTGCGCGGTTCACCCGCGCCGCGTTCTCGAATCCGCTGCGCCGCTCGTTGTTCCGACCCGGCCCGATGCGAGTGTCCGCTTCGATGAACCGGCTGACGCCGCCCGGCGTGAAGAACATCTCGGGACGCACCGGCCTGGCGAAGAACATGTCGTCGTTGGAGTACAGGAAGTGCTCGCTGAGCCCCTCGATGTGCTGCAACTGGCATTCCACCGCGTGCGAGTTGAAGGTCGGCAGCGCCGCGGGGTCGCTGAAGTGGTCGATCGCGGGCACGATGGTGACCTTCGGGTGCTCGCTCAGCCAGTCGGGGATCGCCGAATCGGTGGCGACGAAGATGCGGCGGATCCACGGCGCGTTCTTGTGCACCGAGCGCATGGCGTACTTCAGCTCGTCGATCTGGCGGATCCTGGCGTCCGCGTCGTCGCCCTCACCGACGACGACCTGCGTCATCAGGCCCGCGCGCCGGGCGCGGAATTCCGGGTCCGAGCCGTCCACCCAGGAGAAGACGATGTCGATGTCGAAGGCGACATCGGTGGCCTGCGGCGCGAACATGTCGGCCAGGGTCGGCCACGTCCGGTCGAACAGCCGGACCTGGGTGAATTCCACGTCGGCCAGATCGAAGATGTTGCGGGTCAACGCGTTGGGTCGCGGGCATTCGACGGTGTCGCCGTGGTACTCCCACAGCTCCAGCTCGACGTGATGCGCCGGATCGGCGTCGCGGCCGAGCCGGAAGACCTGGTGACCGATCTCCGCGACGGCGAAGCCCGCCGCGCGCGCGGCATCCGTCACGCGGCGCACCATCCCGCGGTGCGCGGCGTCGGCGGCCAGGATCAGCCGGTGCCCGCTGTTCCGGATCAGTAGAAACGGCACCTCCGCCGCGGCGAGCTGGCCGCGCAGGTAGCCGAGATCCGCGATCGCCGTCTCCGAGACCGCCAGATTGCCCGCCGCGATCGCGACGGTGTCGTATCCCACCCGAGCCGTGCCCGAGTCCCAGCCCCCTGGTGGATTCACTGCCCTGTCCATGTTCGCCTCCCTATGGGCCGTTTCCGACTATGCGCCCGTACCTCCATCCGCACCGCACCGGGAGCCGAGCGAGGTCCCCGCGACGCCGATACGTCGCAGGACGTGCCCGGTGCGGTGCGCAGTCAGAAATGCGGAGCGCTGCCGTAGTGCAGGAACGCGGTGATCCGCGGAAGTCCTGACGATCGGTACACCATCGTTCTCACCTCACTCACGGCCGGACGCGGGAAGCGTTCGTATGGTTGGGGAGGTGTTGACCGGGCTCGCGGGGCGACGGGGACCGAGCGCGGCCGGAGCAACACGCAAGGCCGGACAGTCATCGGCCGGCTGTAGGAGAACCCCCGCTGAACTGGAGGTTGCTACTGAATGATGCATCCGTAACGGCGGTCCGTCAATCGAAAACCAGCATGGATACCGGACTGGGCGTCGACGGCGTCCACACTCCCGCGAATTAGGGTAGCCTCGCCAAAGTATAGGACCTCCGGCGGGAAGCCGGGACGGCGACGGGAAGGAGCGGGCGCGGTGCGCGTAGTCATTCTGTTCGGGTCGGAGATGGGCACTTCCGAAACCGCGGCCGAGTGTGTCGCGGACGAGCTGGCGGGCGCGCACGATGTCTCGGTCTACGACATGACCGACTTCGACGTCGACGATCTGGACGTCGCCGACTTCCACATCGTGGTGTGCTCGACCTACGGCGACGGCGATCTGCCCACCGGCGCGGAGCCGTTCTTCGACGCCCTCGACGCGCGCACGCCCGACCTGACCGGGTTGCGCTTCGCGGTGTTCGGCCTCGGCGACTCCGTCTACGGCGACACGTTCAACCGCGGCGGTGAGATCGCGGCCGAGAAGCTGACCGCCCGCGGCGCGATCCAGGTCGGCGAGCACGCCCGCCACGACGCGTCCACCGAGGTGCGCGTGCGCGACATGGCCCGCGAGTGGGCGCGGGCGCTGCCCGTTCCCGAATTCGCTTCGGCCTGAACGTTCCTGCGACTCGCCGCCCCGACCGGGGAAGGCCGCGGGCGGTGTGCGGCGCGGCAAAAGCCCTGCGCCACCGGACAAAAGGCCCAGCGCCAGCGCGCAAGTGTCTCAGCACCTTAGACTGCTAGCAGCGCGGCACAGCCCGTCGCGCGCGACGATCCATGAGGTGACGAAGATGGCAGCCGGAGCGAGCCCTGCGCAACGACAAGACCACTCGACCGATCATCCCGAACTGGACGTGCTGCCGGAATGGCCGCAGGAAACGATCGCCGTGCTGGTCACCACCGACCCGGCGCCGCATGCGATTCCGGTGTCCTGGCCGGTGCGCGCCGGTGATCGGCGCATTCTGATCAGCCTGAAGTTCGACCGCGGTTCGCTGGCCCGGCTACGGGAACGGCCCGAGGTCGCGTTGCTGATCCTCGGCGGCGGCAATGTCGCGCTGTGCGCGCGCGGTACGGCCAAGGTGATCGCCGAACAGATGCCCGACGCCGAGGATTACGTCGCGGTGCAGATCGATGTCGCCGTGATCGACGATCACCGCCAGTCCGCCTTCGCGGTGGACAAGGGCATCCAGCGCACCGTGCTCGACGCGAGCGAATTGCACGCGTTGCAGGGCCGCGTCGCCACGCTGCGCGGCTGGTCCGACGACCAGAACTGAACCGGTACAACGAGAAAGGCGGCGCCCGCGCGCCGTACGGGAAGGGATCATGAGCGTCACACTCGCCAAGGGCGGAAACGTTTCGCTGTCCAAGCAGGCGCCGAACCTGACCAAGGTCGCGGTGGGACTCGGCTGGGACGTGCGCACCACGACCGGTGCGGATTACGACCTCGACGCGAGCGCACTGGCCACCGGCCCGAACCTGAAGGTGCTCTCCGATCAGCACTTCGTGTTCTACAACAACCTGCGTTCGCCCGAGGGCACCATCGAGCACACCGGCGACAATCTCACCGGTGAGGGCGAGGGTGACGACGAGGTGATCAACGTCGACCTCGCGGCGACGCCGCCGACGATCACCAACATCTTCTTCCCGGTGTCCATCCACGACGCCGACGCGCGCGGGCAGTCGTTCGGTCAGATCCGCAACGCCTTCATCCGCGTCGTCGACGCCACCACCGGCGCCGAACTGGCCCGCTACGACCTCACCGAGGACGCGTCGACCGAGACCGCCATGGTGTTCGGCGAGCTGTACCGGCACAGCGGCGAGTGGAAGTTCCGGGCCATCGGCCAGGGCTACGCGTCCGGTCTCGCGGGCATCGCCCGCGATTACGGCGTCAACATCTGAGCGGTCGGCCCCGGCGAGTTCAGCCGGGGCTCGACAGCGTTTCCGGCAGGCGCCGCGGGTACGCGTGCGCCATGTCGTCGAGCAAACCGAAATAGCGCCGCACCATGAGGACGGCGGTGGTGGCCAACCCCGCGGTGAGCCCCCACCAGACGCCCGCGGCGCCGAGGTGCAATGGGTAGGCCAGCAGCAGCGCCGTGGGCAGGCCGACCATCCAGTAGCCGATCAGCGACAGCCGGAAGCCCGCGTTGGTCTCCTTCAACCCGCGCAGCAAGCCGGTGCCGATGTTCTGCGCGGCGTCGAAGAACTGCAACACGATGCCGATCAGCAGCAGGGTGCGCGCGATCTCGATCGTCGCGGTGTCGCCGGGCTCCAGGAACGGCCGCAGCACCGCGTTCGGCGCGAGCACGTACACCGCGCCGGTGATCGCGGCGACGATGCCCGCGTAGCGCAGCGCGAGCCAGGCCAGCGCCTTGGCGTGCTGGTATTCGTCGCGCGCCGCCGCGTGACTGACCAGGATGGACGCGCCGTGCGATAGCCCGATCGCCACCTGGAACACGATGTAGATGATCTGGTAGACGACGTTGTGCGCGGCGAGCGCGGCCGGTCCGATGCTGCCCATCACGAGGGCGAGGACCGAGAACATGCCCGCTTCCGACCCGTAGGTGAGCGCGATGGGGGTGCCGAGCTTCAGCTCCGAGACGACGGTCGAACGGTGCACGGGCCACGGCCGGATCGACAGGGTGGGACCGAGTCGGGGATCGTGGTGCACCATCGCCCAGAACACGCCGAAGGTGATCAGGAAGACCAGCGAGGTGGCCACGCCGATGCCGGTCAGGCCGAGCGCGGGCAGCCCGGCCCAGCCGTGGATGAAGGTGAGGGCGAGACCCAGATTCAGCGCGACCGAACCCAGCGTCACCAGCAGCAGGGCCTGCGGACGCTGCATGCCGACCGTGTACTGCCGAAGCACTTGGAACCAGAGGCAGGGCAGCAGTCCGGGAGCCAGCGCGACCATGAGCGGGCGCGCGTCGGCGAGCACCCCGGCGTCCTGGCCGAGCCACTGCAAGGACCAGCCGAGTCCGATGAGCACGGCGCCGCCGAGGAGACCGGCCACCGTCGCGATGAGGAAACTCGACCGGACCACCTCGCGCACCTCGCGGTCGGCGGAATCGCCGCGCTTGTCCGCCGCGCTGACCGCCGACGCGATCTGGTTGCCGGTGCCGGTGATCAATCCGACGCACATCGTCCGGATCTGGTTGAACAGCACGATCGCCAGGCCGCCCGCCGCCACCTGGCGCACCCCGAGGGTGCCCATCAGCGCGATGTTGGTCGTGGAGACCGCGATCTGGGCGAGCTGGGTCAGTGCGATCGGCGTCGCCAGCGCGGCGAGCCGACGGCCGTCGGCGCGGAACTCACCCAGGTTCACCGCGCCTCCACCAGCTGCTTTCGGCGGGCGGGGGAGTAGCGATCGAGCAGACCGAGCACCTCGCGCTCGGAGTCGGCGTCGAGCAGATCGCGGTCGTTCATCCAGTCGTCGTCGAAGACGGTGTCCAGGTACTTCTCGCCGCCGTCGCAGACGATGGTGACCACCGTCGAGCCGGCGGGGAATTCCTCGAGCCTGGTCAGCCCCGCGTACACCGACCCGCCCGCCGAGCCGCCCAGCATCAGCCCGAGCTTCTTGGCGACGGCGCGGGCGGTGGCGAAGGCCGCCACATCGGACACCTTCACCCCCTCGTCGAGCAACGAGTAGTCGACCGCGGTGCCGATGGTGGCGCCGGGCGGCGTGCCCGTACCGGATTGCCAGTACGGACCGCCGGGCCCGCCGAAGGCTATGGAGCCGACCGGTTCCACCCCGATCACGTACGGCGGGCAGCCGAGCTGGCGCAGCCGTGTCGCGGTGCCGAACAGCGAACCGCCGGTGCCGACCGCCGAGAGCAGGATGTCGACCCGCTCCACGTCCTCGAGCAACTCCTCGGCGACGGCGTAGTAGCCGACCGCGTTGGCGTCGTTGTTGTGCTGTTCGGTGAAGTAGGCGTCGTCCTGGGCGGCGGCCATCGCCTCGGCGAGGTCCTCCCGCGCCGAAGTGGCCAGGTTGTCGTCGCCCTCGTCGGCGACGTACACCAGCTCCGCACCCATCGCTCGCATCGCGCGCAACTTGTCCTTACATGCGTGGTGGTCGACCACGGCGGTGAAGCGGTACCCGCGTTCGGCAGCAACCACCGCCAAGCCGAGCCCGGTGTTGCCGGACGTGGATTCGATGATATGCCCGCCACTCGGCAGCAAACCGCGCCGCTCGGCGTCGAGCACCATCTCGCGGGCCATCCTGATCTTGGCCGCGCCCGTCGGGTTGAACTGTTCGAGCTTGAGCAGCAGCCGGGTGCCGGTCGCGGTGGTGGCCAGCTCGAAGAGCGGAGTGCGACCGATCAGGTCCGTCACGCGCGTGACGACAGGCATGAAAGTCTCCTATCCAGGGGCGATCCGGTTGCGGTGGTCGCCTGCCCGCGCTGCGGGTTCGCGGGGCGATGGTGAGTTGTGGTTCTCTGGTTGATTACCCGGCGTCGAGCGTCCAGCGCAGCCGATCTTCCCGGCCGCCGTAGAGCACGACCTTCGGCGGGATCGGCAGTTCGTGGAAGGCCGACTCGTTCGAATCCATCTGATAACCGGCGGTGTTCGGATAGACGAGCAGATCGCCCTCCTCGGCCCTCCTCGACAGCGGGATGCGCCGCCAGCTGAGCATGTCGGATTCCAGACAGCTCGCCGCGCCGACACTGGTCGGCGTCGGTTCGCCGGAGCCCGGTGGCCAGAGCACCGGATCGGGCAGATACTCGCTGTCGAACCACTGTTCGGACAGGCTCAGGCTGGTGCCGTCGACGGTGAGCAACTGGTACGGCTGCCCGTCGGCGTGCCGGATCTTGCTGCCCTGCACGCGGAAGACGGTGCTGCCCGCGCGATCGAGCAGGGCCCGGCCTGGCTCGACGGCCAGGCGAATGTCGTTGTCCCGCAGGCGGCGAGCCAGACCGCCGTGGGCGAGGATCTCCGAGAGCATCGCCGGTCCCGGCGTGGGGAAGTGGTACGGGTAGTACGAGCCGAACGACTTTCCGGCGTGGAACCACGAGCGGTCGACGCCGTCGGTGAACTCGCGCCACGCGCGCTCCGGCACGTAGTCGACGCCGAATCCGCCGCCGATGGAGATAGTGCCGACGGGATGCCCGAGTTCGCGCGCCGCCGCGCAGCGGTCGATCAGCTCGGCGGCCTGTTCGGCGCGGGCGATCGCGTCGTAGCCGGAGAGGTGGAAACTGAAGCCCTCCAACTGAACCGGCTCCAGTCCGCGCGGTCCGGCGGCGGCGATCATCGACTGCGCCCGGTCCAGCTCCTCCTCGGTCATCCCGAATCGGCTGGCCGAGCCCGCGGGCAGCACCCGGAGCAGCACCCTGGCCGGAGTCGCGGCGGCGGCGATCGCGCCGAGGCGGTCGAGTTCGCCGAGGCTGTCCACCGCGATCAGCGCACCGTGGCGCACGGCGAGCCACAGCAGGTCGTCGGACTTCGCAGGCCCGGTGACCATCAGTTCGCCGCCGCGCACGCCCGCCGCGAGCGCCGCCGTCAGTTCGCCGACGCTGGAGACGTCGACGCCCGCGCCGTTCTCCGCGCAGGCACGCGCCACGCACGCCGCCTTGTTCGCCTTCTTGCCGTAGTAGACGAGCCCGTCGACGCCCGCCCGCGCGAACGCGTCGCGGAAGCCGCGGATGTTCTCCGCCACTCGCGCGGGGTACATGAGGTGGAACGGTCCGCCGACCGCGAACGCGATATCGGCGAGCAGGTGCGGGTCGGCGAGCACCCGGCGCTCCCAGTCGTCGACGTGCGCGGGCATCGCGGGCGCCACGATGCCCGGTGTGCGCTCGGCCGGGTCTTCGGCGATCTCCTCGACGAGCAGCTCGAGGAAGACGTCGTCGGAATCGGCGTCGTCCCAAGCCTGTTCGGGGTAGTCGTCGAAATCGTCGGGGTCCAGCGACGCCTCGTCCTCGACCGGCGGCGAGTCGGTGTGCGCCACCGCCTCGGCACCGAATGGCGACGTGTCGGTGGTGTCGAGTGCCGTCGCGTCCGCGTCCATCGGTGGCGATTCCGCACCGTGTGGCAACGGATTCGCGTCGAGCGGCGTCGGGTCGATGTCCAGCGGCGATGCCCCGGGCACGCGTGTCGAAGCCGTGTGCGGCGATGTGTCGGTCTCGGGTGACGTCGTCTGGTCGAGTGTTCGCGGACCGGTGCGGTACGGCGGTGTCGCGGTGTCGCTCGATGTCGCGGACGCGGGGAGATCGCGCGAGCGGTTCGCGCGCGCACCGCCTTTCGCCTTGCGCGGCGTGGCGATGTCGAACAGCACCATGGCGTCCGGATCGACGACCTGCGGTTCCGGCTCGACGGCGGTCTCTAATCCCACAGGGGCACCTCCGTGCCTCGACCTTCGGCGATGGCGCGTTCGGCGAGCGCGTGCGCGACGGCGACGTCGGTGAGGACGAGGCCGCTGTTGTAGACGAAGATCTTCTCCTCGTCCGAGCGACGCGCCACGGCCCTGCGGTTGAGGATCTGCGGCAGTTCGGCGTCGACCGCGCGCAGCGTGCCGTCCGGGCCGACCATGTCGGTGCCGGTGAGCTGCATCTGCTCGGCGCTGGTCGCCACCACCCGGTCCGCCTCGACCAACGCCGACGGCGCGAGACCGTAACCGACCAGCACGGCGGTCGAGCCGGGCGCGAGATCCGCTGCCTCCAAGGCCACTTCGGTCCCGGGACCCGCGGTCGCCAGCACCACGTCGGCGTGCGCGGCCGCGGCCCGCGGATCGGTGACGGTCTCCAGCAGCGCCTGCGGATCGTGTTCGGCGAGCTGCCGGTGCACCGCGGCGAGACCGTCCGGGTGCGTTCCGTACACCATCAGCTTGCGCAGCTGCGGATTCGCGGCGAGCAGATGCGGAAGCGCGTTGCGCCCTTGGGTTCCGGTGCCGATCAGCAGCACGCTCTCCGCACCGCGGCGCATGGTCTCGCGTACCAGCAGCGCCGAGACGGCCGGTGTGCGCAGCGCGCCGACCCGTGCGCAATCCATCATGGCGATGGGCGCGCCGGTGGTGTCGTCGTAGAGCGTGATGGTCGTGTAGTAGCGCTTGGTGCTGCGGTCGTGCCCGGGATCGAACTTGTAGGAGGTCTTCATGGCGACCACGCGACGCCTGCCGTCGCGGCCGAGCATGGCATAGGCCACCGACCAGCCGTCCGGATTGGCGACGCTCAATTTGCGCGGGTTGTCCGAATCTCCCGCCGCGAACGCCAGATACGCGTCTTCGACCGCACGCACCACGTCGCCCGGCGTGATGGGGACGTCGGCGAGGTCGCTACGGCTCAGCACGCGCAGCGGCGTGCTCCGATCACGAGTGTTCAACGGTTCCTCGTTCATCTGGTGTTGTGTCCCGCTCTGCATCCGCTCGGCCGTTCCCCATTCGGAACGGGGCGACTGTTCGCTGCCCGTAACCATTCTCATGGGCCTCTTCGGCTCGGCGCCGACGTTCGGGCAGGCGGATGTTGACCCGCTTGAGCCAGCGGTCGGTGCCGTCGTAACGCGCGGTGAACGGTACCCGACCGTGCACGGCCACGTCATTGTCCACCAGTAACAACTCGCCGGGCGCCAAGGCGGCGGTGTGGGACACCCGCTCGAGTTCCGCGGTGAGCCGGGCGTAGGCGCTACGGAACTCGGGGTCGGCGTCGTCCAGCGGGGTGTAGGCGGGGTCGTAGCGCAGGGTTTGACACGTTGCGCCCGAACCGGTTTCGGCCGCGTCCCACACCGTGGGGATGGGCGGCGGAGTGAACCGCTCGTGGCCCTTGCCGTAGGAGACGTCGGGGAGGATCGGCAGCGTCGGGGTGCTGAGCAGGCGGTACTCGTCCTCGGTCAGCTCGACCTGCCGCACCGAGGACACCGTGGTGCCGACCAGGTCCGGATTGCGTAGGCAGGCGAGCACCAGCAGGTTCGCGCGGTCGGGGTGGAAGGCGTCTTCGGTGTGCGGGCTGAGCAGCGTCTTGCTGCTCGCGCCCGACTGCTCGTCTTCGTGGCCCGGCGTGGGCACGATGTTGTTGACCAAGCGCCCGTCTTGCTGCCCGGACCAGCCGAACGGCTCCCCCGCGCAGCGCGCCAGCAGCAGCATGGCGATGTCGAGCTGAAAGGAATTGCCGCGCTGCGGATCTGCGCTCCACCGAGCGGCTTCCCGCCAGCTCGGCGGCGTCGGACCGAACTCCTCGTCGGTCAACGGCAGCCTGCTCACGATGGTCGCCCCCGCGCTGCCCGCGGGCGGGCGCATGGCGAGCCGGACCGATTCGGGAAGCTCGCGAGCTCCGGCTTCGATCGACGCGATGAGCGCCGCATCGTCGAGCGTCCGTGTCACGGGGGCCGCGCCACGGGAACTGCGGTGGATTGTGGTACATATCTCACGAGCGAGCTCGCGCACCGCGCGCCCGGCGTCCGGGGGCAGCTCGCGTCGTTCGATATCCTGCGGGTGAAGCGTCTTACGTTCGGAGAGAACGCTTTTCACCGGGGATTCCCTTCTTCGCATCGGGTCGAAAAGCGGGTGGGGACGATTCGATCTGCGAAGCTAGTGCTTCTTGCGCGCTTAAGCAAGGCTAACCTAAGCGAGTCGGGAAAAATAGCGAAAACGCATCGAAAAGCCTAGGTCTCGCCCGGAGTGTGTGCCGGACATTCGTCGGCAACTGCTGTTCCTCGGTCGCATCCGTGCGCTGATCGGCGGATACGCACTGGTAGGCAGCATATTTAGGCTAGCCTGTCCTAGCCTTGTAGTGTCGGGTCTCGGGCCCGCAGTGAACGATGAGGGAAGGCGGAACCGATGGGTTTCAACCGACGGCAACTTCTGCGCTCCAGTGCCGGGGTCGGCGCGCTGCTTTTTGTCGCGGCGTGTACCGACAACGCCGATCCGAGCGGCCCCGCGCGGCGCGGCGGCACCCTGCGCGTGGGTGCGCTCGGCACCGCGGCGCGCATCGAGCGCGATCCGCACGCCAACCTCAGCAACGACAGCGATTTCCTCATCACGTCGCTGGTCTACGACGCGCTGACGGTGCCGGGTGACAAGCCGAATACCGTTGCGCGCCTTGCAACTTCGTGGGAGCCGGACGCGGCGCAGCGGCGCTGGGCATTCACGATCGCCGAGGGCGCGACCTTCCACGACGGCGCGCCGGTTACCGCCGACGACGTGGTGTGGTCGCTGCGCCGACTGCGCTCGGTGGGCGGTGCGTCGAAGATGCCCGTGGCGGCCGAGGACATCACCGCCGACGGCCCGAACCGGGTCGTGCTCAGCGTGCCGGAGCCGAATACCCAACTGCCGCTGCTGGTTCGGTTGATGACTTTCACTGTGAGAAAGGACACCACGGACTTCACCAAGGCCATCGGCACCGGTCCGTTCCGGCTCGAGTCCTTCCAAGGCGGCAACGCCCGGCTGGTGCGCAACGAGAACTGGCACGGCGCGGGCGTGGAACCGCGACTGCCGTTGCTCGACGCCATCGAGATCACGATGTTCGAAAGCGTGACGGCACTGGGCAATGCGGTGCTCGGCGGACAGATCGATCTGGCGTCCAACGTCGGCGCGATCGCGGGCCGCACCGCCGAAGGCCGCGGCGATCTCCGGGTGGTGCGGCGTGCGAACGACACGATGCTCGGTGTGGCCATGCGCGCCGCCGACGGTCCGTTCGCCGATCCGCGGGTGCGCGCCGCGGTACGTCTCGGCGTCGACCGGAAAGCGTTGGTGGATCAGGTGCATTCGGGCTACGGCACGATCGCCAACGACATCCTCGGCACCGCCGACCCGACGTACGACTCGAGCATTCCGCAGCGGACGCGCGACATCGAGCGAGCGAAAACCCTGCTGCGCGAAGCGAATTTCGACACCGGACGCAGCTACCCGCTGGTGACGAAGCCGGAAGCGCCCGGCGAAGTGGAGTCGGCGAAGGTGATCGCCACCCAGCTCGCCGACATCGGTCTCCGGTTGGACGTGGTCGAGCAGGAGTCCAACGCCTTCTATGACCGCACTTGGTTGCAGGCTCCGCTGTACACCGTCTCCTGGGGCACCAACGACTCGACGATCTTCTACGCGAGCAAGCTCATGTCGAGCGCCTCCAACCGCAACGAAACCGCCTTCAAGGATCGCGATTTCGACGCCGCGACGACCGCAGCGCTGGCCGCCGCCGATCCGGCCGAGCTCGAGAGGTCGAGCCGCCGTGTGCAAGCCATCCAGCACGAGCGCGGCGGCTACCTGGTGTGGGGTATGGCCGACGGCATCGACATCGCCACCAGCGCCGTGCGCGACCTGCCGACGCTCGGCGGCTTCGGACGGGTA
Organism: Nocardia bhagyanarayanae; assembly: GCF_006716565.1. NCBI lineage: Bacteria > Bacillati > Actinomycetota > Actinomycetes > Mycobacteriales > Nocardiaceae > Nocardia > Nocardia bhagyanarayanae. The sequence continues at coordinate 2,591,260 of NZ_VFPG01000001.1, forward strand.
CAACTCGAACGGGTCTGGCTGGCGTGACGACCTTCGCCCGACTTCTGCTCCGGCGCGTCGCCCTGCTGCTCGCGCTGCTCGCCGCGGTGTTCGTGGCCGTGGATCTCCTGCCCGGCAACACCGCCCGCGCGGTCCTCGGCAGGGAGGCGACGCCGGAGCAGGTCGCGGCGAAGGAGCGCGAGCTCGGACTCGACCGGCCGCTCGTCGTGCGGTTCCTGGACTGGATCTCCGGCGTCGCGACCGGCGATTTCGGCCGCACCGCGCGCGGCAGGTCGATCAACGAACTGCTCGCGGCGAAGTTTCCGCCGACTCTGCTGCTCGGCGGCGTCGCGCTGACGGTGACGGTGCTGGCCTCGGTGCTGCTCGGCGCCTGGTGGGCGACGCGCTCGCGTGGCGTCGCCGCGCGGGTGTTGCAGCCGGGCAGCACGGTCGCGGCGGCCGTTCCCGAGTTCGTGCTGGCGACCTTGCTGATCATGGTGTTCTCGTTGGCGACGGGCTGGCTGCCCGCGGTCACCATCACCGGCCGCTCCGGCTTCCCGGTGAGCGCGGACATGCTGGTGCTGCCGGTGCTCGCGCTGGCCATCCCACAGATCGGCTGGAACACCCGGGTGGTGCGCGCCGCGCTGGCCGATGCCGCTCGCGCACCGCACGTGGAAAGCGCGGTGTTGGACGGGCTTTCGACGCCGCACGTGCTGTCCCGCTACCTACTGCCGTTCGCCGCGCCGACCATCGTCGCCAGCTTCGCCACCACCGTCGGCATGCTGCTCGGCGGTGCGCTGGTGGTCGAGACCATCTTCAACTATCCGGGGCTCGGCGCGGTGCTCGCCGGGTCGGTGGCCGACCGCGACACGTCGGTGGTCGCGGCGGTGGTCGCGCTGTCGGGGGTGGTCATCATGCTGATGCTGGCGGTGGCGGACGGTATTCGGGCTTGGTCGTTGCGGGGTCGGCGATGAAGAGGTTGTCTCCGCGTGGAGATTCGATGAACCGCCTGCGCGCGCTCGCGATGGTCCCCGCGCTGTTGGTGGTGGTCGCCGCGGCCCTCGGGCCGACCCTCGCGCCGCAGCCCGCGGAGCGTGCGGTCGGCATACCGTTCGCGGACCCGAACGGTGCGGCTTGGCTCGGCACCGATCGGCTGGGCCGAGATGTGCTGAGCCGGTTGCTGTACGGCGGGTGGGGGCTTCTGCTGTTGGCGGCCGTCATCGCGGTACTGGTGACGGTGGTGGCGAGCGTGCTCGGCGCGGTCGCCGCGTTGCGTCCTCGGGTGGGCGCGCTGATCGAGACCGCGACCGATTTCGCCATGCTGGTCCCCGTGGTGCTCGGCATCCTGCTCGTCCTGACCTCGTGGCCGGACGCGGGGATATACGGCTTGATCGTCGTGGCCATGTTGTTCGGCGTGCCCTACTGCGCGCGGGTCTTCGCGGCGACGGCGGCGGGCGTCGCGGCCAGCGGATACGTGGAAGCGGCACGGGCGAGCGGGGAGTCGTTGCCGCACTTGGTGTTCCGCGAGGTCCTGCCGAACCTGCGCGAGGTGTTCGCCGCCCAGCTCGGCTTGCGGTTCGTGGAGGCCGTCTACCTGGTCAGCACCGCGTCCTTCCTGCATCTCCCCACCACACTCGGCTCGGGCAACTGGGCGGTCATGGTGCGGGACAACGCCTCCGGCATCCTGCTCAACCCGTGGGCGGTCCTCGCGCCCAGCCTTGCCATCGCCGTCGTCGCGGTCAGCGTGAACCTCGCGGTCTCCGAATTCGGCCGCGGCAGGCAAGTTGCGGCAATGGCCGACATGGCGGGCGTTCGTCAGGGTGACGACCTCGGACCGGCGGAGAGCCCGGTGTTCGACGAGGGCGCCGATGTCGCCGTTGGTTCGTCGACCGCGAAGCGGTCGGTGGTCTCGGGCGGAGACAACGGTTCCGGCGGCCGCTCTCGTCTCGCCACGGCAGCGACTCCGCCTCGCCAGGGTGCCGGTCCCGCAGCAAGTTCCGCGACAGAGATGTCGTTGTCTGGAATGGCATCCGGTGGGATAGACGCCTCTGTACCGGACGACGGTGGCGACTCGATCGACGGCGGCAGCGAACCGGATTCGCTCGTGATCGTCGACGGCCTCTTAGTGCGGGGGCAGGCGGGACAGGAGCTGGTCGGGCCGGTTTCGTTCCGTATGCGGCCGGGCACGGTGACCGCACTCACCGGTCCGTCGGGATCGGGCAAGACGACCCTGATGCGTGCGCTGCTCGGCCACTTGCCAACCGGAGCGGTGCTGGCGGCGGGCACGGTCAGGGTGGCCGAACAGGCGGTGTTCGCACTGGATCCCGCTGAACTCAGGCGTTTTCGGCGTACGCGCATCACCTACGTCGGACAGGATCCCGGCTCCGCGTTGAATCCGCTCATGCGCGTCCGGACTCTGCTCGCCGAAGTTGCGCGGGACCGCTCCGAGTCCGCCCTCCTCGAAGCCTTGGCGGCGGTCGGTCTCGCCGCCGAGCACCTGCGCCGCCGCCCCGGCGAACTCTCGGGCGGTCAGCAACGCCGGGTCGCCTTGGCCAGGGCTCTGGTCCGCCGCACCGACGTACTGGTGCTCGACGAACCACTGGCCGGACTGCACGGCTCCCTGCGCACCGAAATCGCCGAACTCCTGAGCGAACTCGCGAAACGCGGCACCACGATTCTCCTCTCGGGCCACGACACTGCCACCATCCGCACCATCGCAGACCAGGTGATCGAGGTCGGTACGCAATCGCCGCCGCACCCCGCAACCGCGCCGGACACGGATGCGAAGGGCGCGGCCGAACCGACGGCTCTCGGGCTCCCGGCGCACCCCGCAACCAACCCAGAGGCCCGAATCGCCCTGCGCGCCAGCGGCATCAGCGCAACCAGCGGCGAACACCGAGTCCTCGCCGACATCGACCTCGCGCTCACCGCGGGCTCCGCGCTCGCCGTCGTCGGCGCTTCCGGCGCGGGTAAGACCACCCTCGCCAGGGTGATCGCCGGTCTTCGCGCGGCGGAGGGCGGTTCGCTGCTCCTGGCGGACAACCCGATCGAGATCGGCGGTAAGCGGCGGATCGGGCGCGGCGGCGACGGCATTCAACTCGTTCCGCAGAATCCGATGTCCGCGCTGAACCCGCGCCGCACCGTCGCCCAGACCCTCGGCAGGCCGCTGCGCCGTATCGCGCGCGTCCGGAAAAGCGCGGCACCGCAACGGATCACCGAACTGCTCGACGCGGTGGAGCTGCCCGCGGCGTTGGCGGCGCGGTACCCGCACGAACTGTCCGGCGGTCAACGCCAGCGGGTGGCGCTCGCCCGTGCCCTCGCCGCCGAGCCCTCGGTGCTGATCTGCGACGAGATCACCTCGGCCCTCGATCACGCGACCGCGGCCTCGATCATGGCTCTGCTGGACCGGATTCGCGGCGACCGCGGCACCGCCCTGCTCGTGATCACCCACGACATGAACCTGGTGGCCGGACACTGCACCGAACTGGTCGTGCTCGATCAGGGGCGCATCGTCGAATCCGGCCGAACCGCCGAGGTACTCGCGAATCCCGTCGAACAGGCCACCCACGATCTGCTGGTCTGAGCGGGCGGTGACGAGCGCCACGCCGCCGCAGGCGAACGACCGCGGGTGATCTACACGACCGGCGAAACGGGAGCACCGCCGCGGATCTGGATGATGGAAGAGTGCTCCCGAAGAAGACCGGCGCCGTGGCCGCCGCGCTGCTGGCCCTCGTGCTGGCCGGTTGCGGCATCGGCCCAGATCTGCCGCCCATTCCGGAAGGCATCCCGCCCGGTCCCGGCACCCCGCTGCCGCTGATCGACGTGGACGGACCCGGCCGCACCGCACTGCAATTGCGCGGCTGGGCCGGAGATCAGGCCGACACGCTCGGCATCCCGCAGGTCGCGCTGGAGGCGTACGGCTACGCCGCCGCGGTGATGGCCAGGTCGCGGCCCGACTGCGGCATCGCGTGGACCACGCTGGCGGGCATCGCCAGCGTGGAGAGCAAGCACGGCACCCATCGCGGTTCCGACGTCGACGATCACGGCACCGTCGTCCCGCCGATCATCGGCATCCCGCTGGACGGGGCGCCGGGCGTCGCGCTGATCCGCGACACCGACGGCGGGAGACTGGACGGCGACGAGACCTACGATCGCGCGGTCGGTCCGTTGCAGTTCATCCCCGAGACCTGGAAGCGCTGGGGCGTCGACGCCAACGGCGACGGTGTGATCGACCCGCAGAACATCGACGACGCCGCGCTCACCGCAGCGCGCTACCTCTGCGCCAGCGGCGGCGATCTCACCTCCGAACGCGGTTGGCAGCAGGCGCTGATGACCTACAACCAGTCCACCCGCTACCTGCTCACCGTTCGCGACCGCGCCGCCGCCTACAGCGTCGGCCGCCGGGTCTGAGCGCCACACCGCGCGGCGCCCCGGAGTGCCGGTTACCTCGCACGCGGCGGGGGCGCTAGGCTCGGCACCGCACGGCCCATCCGTGAGACCTACCGTGCCAGCAGCCGAAGGAGTGTCGTTTTCGTGGCCATCATCGAACAGGTCGGAGCTCGCGAAATCCTGGATTCGCGCGGTAACCCCACTGTCGAGGTCGAGATCGCCCTCGACGACGGCACGCTGACCCGCGCCGCTGTGCCGTCCGGCGCCTCCACCGGTGAGCACGAGGCCGTCGAGCTGCGCGACGGCGGCGACCGCTACCTGGGCAAGGGCGTGCAGAAGGCCGTCGAGGGCGTCCTCGACGAGATCGCGCCCGCCGTCATCGGTCTGGACGCGGTCGAGCAGCGCACCGTCGACCAGGCGCTGCTGGACCTGGACGGCACCCCGGACAAGTCCCGCCTCGGCGCGAACGCCCTGCTCGGCGTCTCGCTCGCGGTGGCGCGGGCCGCCGCCGAGTCCTCGGGCCTGGAGCTGTTCCGCTACCTGGGCGGTCCGAACGCGCACGTGCTGCCGGTCCCGATGATGAACATCCTCAACGGTGGCGCGCACGCCGACACCGGCGTCGACGTGCAGGAGTTCATGGTCGCCCCGATCGGCGCGCCTACCTTCAAGGAGTCGCTGCGCTGGGGCGCCGAGGTCTACCACGCGCTGAAGTCGGTGCTGAAGGCCAAGGGCCTGGCGACCGGCCTCGGTGACGAGGGCGGCTTCGCTCCCGACGTCGCGGGCACCCGCGAGGCGCTCGACCTGATCAGCACCGCGATCGCCAAGACCGGCCTGAAGCTGGGCAGCGATGTCGCGCTGGCGCTGGACGTCGCGGCCACCGAGTTCTACACCGCGGGCAACGGTTACAAGTTCGAGGGCTCGGTGCGCACGGCCGCCGACATGGCCCAGTTCTACGCCGACCTGCTCACCGCCTACCCGCTGGTCTCCATCGAAGACCCGCTGTCGGAGGACGACTGGGACGGCTGGGTCGCGCTGACCGACCAGATCGGCGACAAGATCCAGCTGGTCGGCGACGACCTGTTCGTCACCAACCCGGAGCGCCTGGAAGAGGGCATCACCAAGGGCGCGGCCAACGCGCTGCTGGTGAAGGTCAACCAGATCGGCACCCTGACCGAGACGCTGGACGCGGTCGAGCTGGCGCACCGGAACGGCTACAAGACGATGATGTCGCACCGGTCGGGCGAGACCGAGGACACCACCATCGCCGACCTCGCCGTCGCGGTCGGCAGCGGCCAGATCAAGACCGGCGCCCCCGCTCGTAGCGAGCGGGTCGCCAAGTACAACCAGCTGCTGCGCATCGAGGACGCACTGGGCGACTCCGCCCGTTACGCGGGTGACGTGGCGTTCCCGCGCTTCGCGTTCGAGGGCTGACAGCCGCGGTGGGAGCGACGGGCCCGGAGGCGACAGCGCGCACGAAGGGTCCGAGGGCACCGCGAATTGGATAGAGGAGCGGTATGACCGAGCGACGTGCGCGTGGGACCAGTCCGGCCGGACGCGGGGACCGCCGCACGTCGCGTGCCGCTCGATCACGCCCGAGGGCGGGCGCGGACACCGAGACCGCGGCCCGCCCCGCCGCGGTCAAACGCACACGCAGGCGAAGCGAGACCGCGGAGAAGAAGGCGCGCCCGCGCAAGATAGCCCCACGCGCGGGGGCCGACAAGCACGAGCGCACCATCCTCGGCTTGTCCACCGGCAAGGCGGTGATTCTCGCGGTCGTGGTGTGCGCGCTGGCGCTGACGCTGTCCGTGCCGATGCGCACCTACTTCAGCCAGCGCGCCGAGGCCGCGCAACTGGCCCAGGAGCGCAGGCAGCTGGAGGCCGATCTCGCCCGGCTGCGGGATCGCCGTGCGCAGCAAGAGGATCCGGCCTACATCCGTTCGGAGGCCAGGGACCGGTTGCGTCTGGTGATGCCGGGGGAGACGCCGTACATCGTGCAGGTGCCCGGTATCGAGGCACCGCCGCGGCCGGCGGCGCCGCCGCGGTCCAAGGCGCCCGACCCGTGGTACACGGATCTGTGGCGCACCCTCTCCGAACCGCAGCCCGCGCCCGCCGCCGAATCGACGACGCCCGCCCCGCCAGGACCGGAAGGACCCAGGTGACCGCACCGACAGACCGCGATCTCGAGATCATCGCCGAACAGCTCGGCCGTGCGCCGCGCGGCGTGCTCGCCGTCGCCTACCGCACACCGGACGGGCTGCCCGCGGTGGTCAAGACCGCGCCGCGGCTGCCGGATGGCACCCCCTTCCCGACGCTGTACTACCTGACCGATCCCCGGCTGACCGCCGAGGCCAGCAGGCAGGAATCGGCGGGTGTGATGCGCGAGATGACCGAGCGCCTCGGCCGCGATCCGGAGCTGGCCGCGGCCTACCGCGCCGCACACGAGAGCTACCTTGCCGAGCGGAACGCGATCGAATCCCTCGGCACCGACTTCACCGGCGGCGGCATGCCCGAACGGGTCAAGTGCCTGCACGTGCTCATCGCGCACAGCTTGGCCAAGGGGCCCGGCGTCAACCCGTTCGGCGACGAGGCGGTGGCGCTGGCCGCCGAGCACGGACTGCGCGGCACCGCCGTCCCGGCCGATTGGCCGACCTACCAGCCTCAGGACGGAGCACACGATGAGTGACCGGGTCGCCGCCATCGACTGCGGAACGAATTCCATCCGACTATTGATCGCCGACGTGCTCGAGAACGGCCGCCTCGCCGACGTGCACCGCGAGATGCGGATCGTGCGGCTCGGCCAGGGCGTGGACGCCACGGGTTCGCTGGCGCCCGAGGCGATCGAACGCACCAGGGTCGCGCTCGCGGAATACACCGGGATGATGCGGGCGGCCGGTGTCGCTCGGGTCCGGATGGTCGCCACGTCCGCGACCCGCGACGCGTCCAACCGCGAGGACTTCTTCGCCATGGCCCGCGCCGAACTCGGCACCGTGGTGCCTGGCGCGGAGGCCGAGGTGATCACCGGCGACGAAGAGGCGCGTCTGTCGTTCACCGGCGCGATCGGCGAATTGTCCAGTGCGGCGGGGCCGTTCGTCGTCGTCGATCTGGGCGGCGGCTCCACCGAGCTGGTCTTCGGCGACGCCGACGGCGTGCACGCCGCGTTCTCCGCCGACATCGGCTGCGTGCGGATCACCGAGCGCTGCCTGCCCGGCGACCCGCCCACCGCCGACCAGGTCGCCGCCGCCCGCGAATTCGCCACCGAGCGGCTCGCCGAGGCCTTCGCCAAGGTGCCCGTCGAGAACGCGCACACCTGGGTCGGCGTCGCGGGCACCATGACCACGATCGCCGCCGTCGCCCTCGACCTGCCCGAATACGATTCGGAGCGGGTGCATTTGACCGCACTCACGCTGGATCAGGTCCGCGAGGTCTGCGACCGGTTGATCGGGATGAACCATGATCAGCGCGCGGCCCTCGGCCCGATGCATCCCGGCCGCGTGGACGTGATCGGCGGCGGCGCCGTCATCACCGAGGTGCTCGCCTACGAACTGTCTCGGCGCGCGAACATCACCGAATTGATCGTCAGCGAGCACGACATTCTGGACGGCATCGCCCTGTCCATCGCCTGATCGACGTCGGACAACCGCCCGAGTGAGCGGCGGCGTGCGGAACGACGAGACCGGCGACCTCGGCGTGGTGTCGCCCTACTTCGGCCCCGTCGGCCGGTAGCGCTCGTCGGCGCGCCCGACGATGAGCGCGGCCAACCGTTGCAGCGACTCCTGGTTGCGCGGCCTCAGCGCCGCCCGCTGCAACCGGCTCGGCATCAGCTTGCCCGGCCCGCTCATGGCGTGCTCGGTCATCTTGATGTGCGTGGTGTTGGGCTGAACCTCGGTCAGCTCCAACAGGATTCGAGCGGATCCGATCGGCCACAGGCGGGCCTCCAGCTCGATCATCCGCGGTGGATCGACGTCGCGGACGGTGGTGTGGTCCCGCACGTTCAGCGGCCAGAGGCCGACGCTGTGGTGGATCCTGGTGCCCACATCGGGCCAGCCCGGGTCGACCTCCCGGATGTGTGAGGCCCCGACCACCCAGCTGGAATACAACCAGCCGTCGGCGAGGACAGCGAAGGCCTGCTCGGGGTCGACCGGCACGGTCAGTTCGGCGTCCAACATGTGCGCATCGCTTCCTTCCGGCTCCGATTGTCACGTTGCTGGGATCTCGCTCGTCCGCCTACCCAGGGTAGGCGGGAACCCCTCCCGCCGCGCGGCAATGCGCCTCCGCTATCCATGCCGTGGGTAAACGCCGCCCGAACGCGGCGGGACGGGTGAGTTGCTGCACAGTTGCGATTTGTGTCAAGGTGCTGGGCATGTCCCAAGTAGTGGAATCCGAGCGGCCGATCCCGGCTCGGACTCTGTTCGGCCATCCGATCGGATTGGCGAACCTGTTCGGCGTGGAGCTGTGGGAGCGTTTCTCCTTCTACGGCATGCTCACGATCCTCGGGTACTACCTGTATTACTCGGCGACCGACGGCGGCCTCGGGCTGGAGCAGAGCACCGGCGTCGGCATCGTCGGCGCGTACGGCGGCCTGGTGTACCTGTCCACCGTGCTCGGCGGCTGGATCGCCGACCGGCTGCTCGGGATGGAGCGGACCGTCTTCTACGGCGGCGTGGTCGTCATGGCCGGTCACATCGCCCTCGCCGTGTTGCCCGGGCTGATCGGTGTCGGCGTTGGGCTGGTCCTGGTCGCCCTCGGCAGCGGCGCGCTGAAGGCGAACGCCTCCTCGCTGCTCGGCACGCTCTACCCGAAGGACGACGCCCGCATCGACGGCGGCTTCACGCTCTTCTACCTCGGCATCAACATCGGCGCGTTCACCGGACCGCTGCTGACCGGCCTGCTCCAGACCCACCTCGGCTTCCACTACGGCTTCGCCGCCGCAGCCATCGGCATGGCGCTCGGCCTCACCCAGTACGTGGTCTTCCGGCGCAACCTGGGCAACGCGGGCCGCGAGGTGCCGAATCCCCTGCCGCGCAGTACGATCTGGCCCGCCGTGGGTGTTGCGCTGGGTGTCGCGGTGGTCGTCGTCGTGGTCTTCGTGACCGGGCTGGTCACGCTGGAGACCCTGCCCGAGGCGACGACGGTGGTGATTGCCGTGGCCTCGCTCGGGTATTTCGCGGTCATGCTCACCAGCGCCAAGGTCGCACCCATCGAACGCAGCAGGGTGCGGGCGTTCATCCCGCTGTTCCTCGCCAACGCGGTGTTCTGGTCCTTGTTCCAGCAGATCTTCACGGTGCTCGCCGTCTACTCCGACGAGCGGATGAACTGGAGCGTCTTCGGCTGGACCGCCCCCGCCAGCTGGATCGGCTCGGTGGAGCCGGTATGGATCATCACGCTCTCGCCGTTGTTCGCGCTGCTGTGGACCAAGCTCGGCAACCGCGCGCCGAGCACGCCGCGCAAGTTCGCGCTGGGCGTCATCGGCATGGGGCTGTCGTTCCTGCTGTTCGTGCCGCTCGCCGGGTTCGACGACAAGTCCGTGCCCGCGCTGGCGGTTCTGGTGATCATGGCCGGGTTCGCTATTTCCGAGCTGCTGCTCTCACCGATCGGGCTCGCGGTCACCACCCAGCTCGCCCCCGAGGCGTTCCGGGCGCAAATGATGGCGTTGTACTTCTTTTCCGTCGGTATTGGTACGTCGATGTCGGGCGTTCTTGCTCGTTTTTACGCCCCTGAGCACGAAGTCGCCTACTTTGGCATCACCGGGGCCGTGGCGATATCCGTGGGACTGATCGTCGCGGCACTGGGACCGTGGATCAGTCGCTACATGGCCGGCGTCCACTAGCAAACCGGCGGCACCCGGCAATCCCGGCGTCCTGCCTCATCATGTTTAAGGAGAACACGTGGCGATTTCGAGCTCCTCTCGGCGAGATGGCCTATTCCGAACCAAATCCGTCGAGCAATCGATTCGCGATACCGACGAGCCAGACTCGAAACTACGCAAGGATCTGACCGCCTGGGATCTCACCATCTTCGGTGTCGCCGTCGTCGTCGGCGCGGGCATCTTCACCCTCACCGCTCGCACCGCGGGAAACGTTGCCGGACCGTCGGTTTCGCTGGCCTTCGTGTTCGCCGCCATCGCGTGCGGGCTGACCGCGCTGTGCTACGCCGAGTTCGCCTCCACCGTGCCGGTGGCGGGCAGCGCCTACACCTACTCCTACGCCACCTTCGGTGAGCTCGCCGCGTGGATCATCGGCTGGGACCTGATCCTCGAGTTCGCGCTCGCGGCCGCGGTGGTGGCCAAGGGCTGGTCGCAGTACCTCGGGCAGGTGATGAACACCGGGGCCGCGGTCGTGGAACTCGGGCCGGTCACCTTCGACTGGGGCGCGGTCAGCTTGATCGCGGTGCTCGGCGTGCTGCTCGCCGTCGGCACCAAGCTCTCGTCGCGGGTGTCGGCGATCGCGGTCGCGATCAAGCTGGGCGTCATCGCCGTGGTGCTCGTCGTCGGCGTGACCTACTTCGACAAGTCGAACCTCTCGCCCTATATCCCGCCGTCCGAGGCGGGCGCCGGTGACGAGGGCATCCGCCAGTCGCTGTTCTCCTATCTGACCGGCGCCGGGAACAGCAACTTCGGCTGGTACGGCCTGCTCGCGGCGGCCAGCCTCGTGTTCTTCGCGTTCATCGGGTTCGACGTCGTCGCCACCACCGCGGAGGAGACCAAGAACCCCCAGCGCAACGTGCCGCGCGGCATTCTCGGCTCGCTGCTGATCGTCACGGTGCTCTACGTCGCCGTGTCGCTGGTGCTCACCGGCATGGTTCCCTACACCGAGCTGTCCGGCGAGGACGCGACGCTGGCAACGGCTTTCGCACTGCACGGCGCGGACTGGGCGAAGAACATCATCTCCATCGGCGCGCTGGCCGGCCTGACCACCGTCGTCATGGTGATGTACCTGGGGCAGACCCGCGTGCTGTTCGCCATGGCGCGCGACGGGCTGCTGCCCAGGCAGCTCGCGCACACCGGGTCCAAGGGCACGCCCGTCCGGCTGACCGTCATCGTCGGCGTCGCCTGCGCCGTGCTCGCCGGTTTCGTGGACTTCGGCACCCTGGAGGAAATGGTCAACATCGGCACGCTGTTCGCCTTCGTGCTGGTCTCGCTCGGCGTGCTCGTCCTGCGTCGCACCCGTCCGGACCTGCCGCGCGGCTTCCGCGTCCCGCTGGTCCCGCTCATCCCGATCCTCGGCGTGCTCTCCTGTCTGTGGCTGATGCTCAACCTCTCGGTCGAGACCTGGTTGCGCTTCATCATCTGGATGCTCCTCGGCTTCGTGGTCTACTTCGCCTACAGCCGCAGGAACTCCCTGCTCGGCAAGAGCCTCGCCGAGTAACCCGATCGCCGTGCTCCGCTTTCCGGCGGAGCACGGCGTATCCTGAACCCCCGCCGATCCCACAACCCGAGACCCGCCGCGCCACCAATTCCGGTACAGCCGTACGAGTCGGTAGGCTGACCACACGCCCCTATAGCCCAATTGGCAGAGGCAGTGGACTTAAAATCCATTCAGTGTCGGTTCGAGTCCGACTGGGGGCACAGTCCAGAAGCACACATGGCCTGACCGGGGTTTCTTCGATACCTGCCGTGCCATCGGCAGCGCAGTCGACAGCAACGCTGTGACTTCGGCGATTTCGTCGGCGTAGTCGGCCGGTAGAACGCTTGTGGCGCGGCTTCGTTGGTCTCGTAGTGGACGCGGATGCGGAGGTGGGTCAGGTCAGAACAGCCGGGTTACCAGCTCGGTGGGTGCGTTGTGCAGATCAAGCGCCAGGAGAGGGAAAGCATCCAGCAGGTCGGCGTATGCGGGTGTGGTGCGCGGGGATTGGTTGGCGTCGGCGGTGTTCAGCTCGGCGATCGCGAGTTGCAGGGTCTTGCGCTGAGATTTGAGCTCGTTGTAGCGATCGCGCAGGCGTTGGGTGAACGGATCGGCGGCGTCGGCTCCTTCGGCCTGGTTTATCAGGTTGTCTTGCTTTGCGTTCGAGCTCGGCCGGTTGGCGGCGGAGTCGTTGCGCCTGTCGTGTCGTTCGCGCGACGCTGTGTCGTCGGCGGTATCGATGTCCGCGAGGAGTAGTTCCCGTCGGCGGGGCCCGAAGACCCGCTCGCTGAAGAACCGGTCGACTTCGTCCGTGATGAGATCCTCTCGGATGTACACGGTGGCTGGGTGTCCGGTGTGTTTGTCGGACCGGCCGCGGTTGTTGGTCGTCGGGTGACAGCGGTAGTAGACCCCGCTGGAGCATTCGGTGCCGATCATCTTGCGGCCGCAATCACAGATGACCCGACGGCGATGCCGATAACTGCGCTTGGCTCGCGGACCGATCTGGGGGCCGCTGCTGTCTCGGGATCGTTCGTGTTCGTGGAAGGCGGCGTTGATCTCGTCGAACATCCACTTAGGGATGAGTGGCTCGTGCGAGGGTTCGGCAGACCAGACCCACATCTGGGGCGGCTTGGCGTTGTTCCGTGCGCCCCGGCTACGTCGTGAGCGTCGGTTGTAGACCTGGTATCCGGTGTACTTCCGGGTTCTTCAGCAGTTCGGCGACGCTGGATTCGATCCGCGGCCCACACGGGGACAGCGTCGCGCCTCAGAGCGTGGCTGACAAGAGCGGCGCGCCCGCTCCGGTGCTCCCTCTGCACCCGCACACCCCGACCGCCTCGGTCGCGTGACGTCGGAGTCAGCCGAACGAGAGGGCTGAAGATGCTGACCGAAGTAACCGCCGTCCTGGCAATCGCGCTCGGCTCTATTGCTACCGCAACAATTCTGGCTGTCGCCGTTCCTGACACGCACCGGCAGCCCATGTGCTGACGGGCTCCGAGCATTGGCCGCCGTGGCCGTTCGACGACTGTATCGGCCATCGGTAGCCGGATCCGCGCTACTGCTGCCAACGCTGACTACCGGTTGTCACAGCGTGAAGGCACGCAACGTCCCGCCCGTCAGTGAGTAGGGCGAGACGTTCGTCGTGGAAGCTTACGTCAAATCGGGCCGAAAACCCCTGCAAGGCCGAGCACGAACAGCACGGTTCCCAAGACGATCGCGATCAAATGCGGAAGCATGACATGTGTGGAAAACCATGGCTGCAACATCGAGCGACCGGACGACGGATCGTTCCATGGTTCGGGCACCGCTGGGTCAGCCTTGTTCTCGCCTCGGCGGATCCGGGGTTCCGCTGTCCACCAAGCCCAGTCGATGAGCGGCGAGGAGGCGCGACCGCCGCTTGGCATCTCGACTGCGAACAGGGTGTAAGAAATGACCTCGATGTCCCGCATGCGTGGGTAGTAGTGGAGTTGGTGCACCTTGTTGACAGCTTCAAGCAGCCAGAAGGCGACGCCGCTCGCCGCCGCAACGAGAAATAGGCCGTAGTGGTTCTGCTGGAACCCAAGACCCAGGCTGGCCAGGCTTAGCGTGACGCCCCAGCCTTTGATGGTGAGCAGTCTCTGATCAAACCCGCTCACAATGTCGATGATCTGCGCGTACTCGGCTCTGAGATCGTCGTGCAGGCGAGCGAGATCAGGAGACTCGGCAGATCCATCCATATGGCGACCCCTTCCCTCGGTAACCGATCAAGCGCCAGCCCCGCCCTTGCCGGCCTCGCTCACTGCTCAGAAGGGTAGCGGCGTTCGTCTGCGTGGCGCCGCGCCGGGCTGCGCCACGTCCGGTGCTGCGGCGCGGCGCCGGACGTGACGGTAGATTCGAGCGCCGAGACTGCGGGAGAAGCAAGCCGGTTCTGGGTCGCTGCACCTTTCCCAGATGGGTGGTTTACCAATGAATGCCACTCTGCTGGCCTCAATTTTCGTCGCTAGCATCGAGCTCAGCCTCGACGCCCTCCTTGAGCTCCTTCACGCCCTCGCCCACGCCGATCGCGGCTAGCAGACTGCCGAGGAGCACGTCGATCCATTTGATCCAGCGCTTGAGTGGTCGCAGGGAAGGAGTGCTGCGCGCTGTTTCACGAGCGTCACTCCAACCTGCACGCTTGAACGCCAGTTCCGGACCGGAGAGGCCCGCTTCGTCGAGTCTTTGGTCGTAGTCCCTGCTTTGCACTGCAGCGATCAAACGACCGATCTCCTCGCGCTGCTGCACTGCACGCCAAGCCGGCCAGAGACTTTCAACGAGAGTGCCCGGCATATACCGACCGCTCGAGTCGAAGATGAAGGACAAGTCCTCAGTTATTGAATTCAGGAATTGAATTAGAAACTCACGGTCTTCGGAGTTCATAGGCCGAGGATACTATGCGTCATATACGCCAGTGAGATCTTCGGCCGGGCGTCACAACTGATTTACCAGGCGTAACTCAACCCCACCCTTCCTTTGTAGGCGGCAACGGCAAAGATCATTCGCCAACCGGCCAGAGGAGGCAGCGGAATCTCAGAATCATGGCGGAACCGCCACGCCGCCGTCATGCGTTTGAGATTCCGCCATGAGTTCTGAGAACCTACACGATCGCGGCGAGCGATTCGGGGCCGATTGAACTCGCCGTTGTGCACGCCGCTGAGGAACGCGTCCCACTCGTCGCGTGTGAAGGTGAGCGTGGGTCCGGATTGGTCCTTGCTGTCACGAACACCGACCATGCCTCCGGAGAGAAACGCGATCTCGACACAGTTTCCGCCGTTGTTGCTGGCGGATGCCTTGCGCCCTGAGCGCCTTCCTCAAGTCGCGCCACACGAATTCATAGGCAGCAACCACAACCCGAGCGGGGTCGCGCCACACCTCTGCTGGGTCAAGCTCGTCGAGACCGTCGATCACAGGCAGCACTAGGTTACTGTCGACGAGTGCCGGGGGATCGCCGGGTCGATCGCGCGCAGCGCGGAATAGTACTTGCCGAGCCGGAAGGCCAGCCAGTCCTGCATCCGCGGAAAGGCGGCGGTGTCCCAATTGTTCGCGGTCAACAGCACCGGAATAGGATCCTCTGGTAACCGGACATCGAGCAGCCGCGGAAGCAGTTGCACCGCCAGGGTGGTCTTGCCCGAGCCGGGTCACCAGAGTCACGAGCCGTCGACGCGATAGCGCGAGGAAACGCTCGGTCAGCCCGGCGATCTGGTGCTTGCGCTCATCAAAGCCGGGTGGGCCGGTGAAGATGTGGTGGGGGTGGTCGGCCACGTCGTGGGCGGTAAGTGTCCACGCCACCGGCATCGGATCCGGATCGGCTAGCCCCCGAATCTTCGCTTCCTCCTCCCACTGCACCCGCACCAACTCGGCCAGACTCTCGACTGCATACTCGCGGTGCTGCACCCGACGCACCGCCGCCGAAGCTGGACGTCGGGACAGAAAAACGGCCAACGCAGACATCAGCACGGAGCAAACGCCGGTGACTGCACTTAATTCATAGGCCCGAAGCATGACGCCGCCAAGTGCGAGGACAACGCCCGCGGCAATGACGACGACCATGACATGCTGCGTGAATCACACGGCCCTCTCCCGGCGATGGCTATCCGACCGGTTAGCTGGAAACCGCTGGAGTCACTTGCCAGCACCAAGGTCGCCCTCATCGCAGATTCACGCAGCATCAGGAGCGGAGCCGTAGTGACGGTACCCGTTAACGCTGCCACAGTTCCGAACGACCACGTGCTCATGGCGATAATCCTGTCTCAAGCACCTACCGCTGGAAGGGATGTTGCTTCGCGTCGCGGGGCGTGCCCGCAAAGTCGCTTCCTATCCGAGTCCGGCTTAAGTCAGCCGCGCAGCAAGCATCTGGGTTGACCCACCGCAAGCTCCTCGCCTATCGCGCCTCCTGTTTGAACGAGCCACCGCTGGAGGCCGATTCACCGATTCCCACGAAGATCGCAGACTTCGAATACGTGCACTTCACCGGTCGTCTCGTCATCTGCATGTCAGAGTGCTTACGGAGATTGGCAATGACAGACCTGCGATGCCATGGGTGCTACTCGGGTCGAGGTTGCGGCCACTGAACCCGGCCCGTCGCTTGTGCGACTCGTGTCTGGATCACGAGTGGTCGGGCGCCATCGGCACGTCACGGACGATGTGCTTCTGGCTGGAGCCGTCCTGGGGGCGCCGCAGATCCGCAGGTAGGACTCCTGCGCTAATACGTTTTCTCGCGTCCGCGTTTTGCTCACTTTGCCCTCCCGGTGGCCGCTCAATCCTCGCCGTCTGCTTGCAGCTGCGAAGGAGCTTCCTTCGGTGAAACCGGCGGGGCGGAGACCGGTGCACCCAGCCCGATGGAGTCCAGCGCATCGTGCAGGTGACCACGAAGCCGCTCCTTCGCGTCGGCGACCGCCTGGTTGTAGGCGAGCTGAGCCGCCGCACCACCGGCCGCCCCAGCCCGGTGGTATCCGCCCCACCACTCGACCATCTTGTAGCCGCCACCCGATGGGTCTACCCGTACCACCCAGTAGACCTTTCCGTGCTTTCTCACGGTCCAGTACGTGCCGTCTGCCGTGTAGTTCCGATAGCCGCTGGGTCGTGGTTTCGCTGTCATACGAACATTTTCAAGCAATCCGGTTGCAGCGCTGGGTGATTCGAACCGCCTGTTCGATCGGCGCAGCTGAATCCAGATGCTGTTGCCATGCGGTGGTGAGGGTGTCGAAGTATGGCAGAAGTCGTGGGGCTGCCGTCGTTCGTAGCTCGGCCACATGGGTTTCTACAACTATGCGGCTTCGGAATGGGGCCGAGGGGTGCCCAAGGAAGTTTGGCCCAGGGAATTCGGGGCGTTGAGCAGGGGTGTTTTCGCGTAACGGGGTTCGGTGGCCGCCGATGTCACAACCGGATCTCGGGGAGCGAAAGGCGGGTCATGCGGATTTCCCTGAAAAGTGTTGTGGCGCTGGGTATCACATTTGGAATATGGATGGTAGCCGGTGGTTTCGGTGGCACGGCCAGTGCGGAGCCGGGCGGGTTGAAATACTGCGCGGTGAGTCAGGGGCGGCAGTTTCAGACGGCGACTCCCGAGGAGGTCGGGCTCGACTCGGTGGCGCTCGGCAGCGCGATCGCGGCGGCCGCCTCGCCGAATCGCCTGAACTTCAAGGTGTTTCGGAACAATTGCCTGATCGCCTCGGGGCCGCAGAACGGGCGGACGGGTGCGGTGCCGTGGAATCTGTGGAGTGCGACCAAGAGCGTGGTCTCGCTGGTCACGGGCATCGCCGTGGATGAAGGGCTGCTGCGGCTCGACGACCCCATCGACAACTACCTGCCGCCCGGCCTCGGCGATGCGGACCATCGGGCGATTCTCGTCCGGAATCTGCTGACCGAGTCCTCGGGCATCGATGTCGCGGTGGTGTCGGAGGGGGTGACCGGGCTGGTGGAACTCGATCCCAACGTGGTCGCCCAGGCCTTGGCGATGCCGATCGAGTATCCGCAGGGTACGACGTGGCAGTACAGCCAGCGGGCCGTCGATCTCATCGCCTACGTGGTGCAGCGGGCGGTCGGCGAGGATTTCCAAGCCTACGCGCAGCGTAAACTCTTCGACCCGTTGGGTATTCGGTCCAGTGACTATTACTGGGCGCGGGATCGAAGCGGAAACACCTACGGCTACGCGCATTTGGTGATGGCGCCCGACGATTTCGCGAAACTCGGTCTGCTGGTCGCCGGTCGCGGAAACTGGGGAAGTACTCGGATCGTCTCGGAGGATTACCTGGCGAAGGCTTCGGTGCCTTCACCGTCGCACGAGTGCTACGGCTTCTTGTTCGTGGTCAACGGCCCCGGCTGCGCCCCGGAATTCCCCGCTCTGCCGACCGACGCGGTGAAGATGAGCGGCATGATGCGCCAGGACAACTACATCGTCCCGAGCCTGAACTTGCTGGTCAGCTGGACCGGCTTGACCATGCCCGGCGAGGTCGGCTTCGCGTACGACGTGCTGCGCGCTGTCGCGGGCGCGTTCCGGGAACCGCCGCTGCCGGACCCCGGGCCGTTCGTCCCGCTGCCCGACGTCAGTATCACCGACCCGATGATGACCAACCCGGACGCCACTCTCGCCGCACTCGGACTGGGTCCCTACGCCTATCCGGGCTGCGACCCGATCACCTGCCTGGGCAAGCCGCTGCCGCCGCCGTTCGCCGATTGGCCCGTCGGCTGCTTCATCGTCGGCTGCTTCACCAACACGCCCGGTCGGCGTTAGGACGTCGAGCGAGCACGGACGCGGTCGCAGAAGGTGAGTCGAGGCACTCCGACCCAGGTGAGCCGGTCTCGCGTGACCACCGGCACCAGGCGACTGGGGAACACCCCCGATTGCCGCGGCGTTGCTCCCAACCGGGGCGATGACGAAAGCGAGGACGACCGTGCGGGTCGAGATCTGGACCGATATCAACTGCCCGTTCTGCTACCTGGGCAAGGCGCGGTTCGAGCGGGCGCTGGCGGAGTTTCCGCAGCGTGACGAGGTCGAGGTGGTGCACCGCTCGTTCGAGCTGGACCCGACTCTGCCTGCGGGCGAGACCGGTCCCGTCGTCGCGAAGATCGCGCGGAAGTACGGCATCAGCGAGGCGCAGGCCGCCGCTAACGAACGCGGCATCGGCGCGCAAGCCGCGGAGCTGGGCCTGCCGTATCTGACCGAGGGCCGCGACTACGGCAACTCCTTCGACATGCACCGTCTCCTGCACTTCGCGCTGGCCAAGGGCCGCCAGGACGAGCTGCTCGACGCCCTCTATCATGCCAACTTCGCCGAAGCGGCGTCCCTGTTCGGCGATGCCGAGCGGCTGGTCCGGATCGCCGTCGCGACGGGCTTCGACGAAGCCGAGGTGCGCGGCGTGCTCGACGACCCGACCGCCTACGCCGACGCCGTCCGCGCCGACGAACGTGAGGCGGCTCGGCTCGGCGCCACCGGCGTGCCGTTCTTCGTGTTCGACAACAGGTACGGAGTGTCGGGCGCGCAACCGTCGGCGGTCTTCACGCAGGCGCTGGAGCGCGCGTGGGCCGATCGCGAACCGGCGTTGCAGATCGTGGGCGACGCCGACGCGTGCGGTCCCGAGGGATGCGCGGTGCCGGATCGCCACTGACAGCGTCGGCCGGACTCAGTCCATCCCGCCGACCGCCAGCAGGTGGAACGCCGTGCTTCCGGCGAGCCCGAAGTTGTTGTCCGACACCACGATGAGCGACCGCTGACCCCCGCGCAGCGTCGGTCCCCAGGTCATCCCCTCGGCGCATTGCGGATCGATACCGTTGGCACGGAAATCGAAGAGCAGGGTCTTGGTCATCGGCCGTGCCGTGGGCGGGGCCGCATGCGCGCCGGTCACCGAATCCGCTCCTGCCGTGGAGGTTTCGTAGATCCGAGCGGTGAAGCCCAAGCCGGGCACATTGCTGCGTTCCAGCGTCAGGTAGCGGTCCGCGGAAATCGAAAGGATCTCGGCGACACCGGTCGCGACCGGCATCCCGCCCGGCGCGACCTTGTCGACCGGATAGACGAACTCGCCGAGATTCTCGCCTGTCGTCCGATGCACACGGACCAGGCGCGACCTGCTTTCCGCCTCGGTCGACGCGGCGGCGCCGTCCTGCACCAGCGCGTTCTCGCTGAGCGCGACGACCGAGGAACTTCCCTGCGCCAGGTCCATGCTCTCGAAACCGAGGTTGTCCCGGATACCCGCGGTCTGCCGGTCGCTTTCGAGTCTCGGTGTGAACGCCTCGGGAACCGGAAGATCGCGGACGTATCGGCCGTCGAGATCCGCTTCGCGGACGAAACCCGCTCTGCCGACCTTGGCTTCGCCTTCGCTGGTGTAGATCATGCCCTTGTGGTTCGGCGTCCAGCGCACGGATTCGGGATCCACCGTCCGTGCCGCGTAGGGCGAGCCGTTGGTATCGGAGAGCGTGATGAGCTTCTCGAATTCCGGTGTGCCGAGCTGTCCGTCGTCGTCGATCGGCAGCCGCAGCGTGTAAGCCCGGACGGGACCGGCTTCGCCGCGATTGTCGCTGATCGCCAGATATGCCTTGCGGCCCTGCGAATAGTCGATGCCGGACAGGCCGCCGACCCGCTGTCCCGCGAATTCGAAATCATCGGGGAGGGTCGACATGCCGAGGTGCCGGACGGTGATCGGCGAGTCCTGCGCGTGTCCCATAACGCCGGGTACTCCGCACGTCGCCGCACCGCCGAGCGTTATCGCAGCCAGTACCGTGGTTATCCGCGTGACGTTCATCGCCGAGGACTCCTTCATCCGCCGCGCCCGGCACCCGCCGGGACCGGAGTCCATTCACCAGCGCTCGCCTGCGACACGCCATCGACCGTCCCACCCAGCGGACGTCGAAGCGCCCCGAGTCCGGCGCCGAGCCGCATTACTCCCGCTATGGCCCCGGCCACAGCGTGTGAGTTCGGGTGGCTACCGAGCGCGTTCGATGCACGGCGCCCAACTAGCCGTACGGGCCCCGAACCGCATCACCGTGATCAGCTGTCGCGGTAGTTACGCAATACCAGCACCAAGCACCCCGCCGCCGCCACCGCGAGCCCGGCGTACATCGAGGGATAACTCCAGCCCACCGTCTGATGCAGGAACGACAACCCCGCGGGCACACCGAATCCCAGGTAACTCACCGAGTAGAACACCGCGGTAAGCCCCGCGAGATCATCGGGCCAGGCAATGCGCTCGATCTCCTGCAACCCGGCGACGAGTCCGATCCCGTACCCCGCACCGAGAACGGCGGCGGTCGTGATGGTCGCGCCGAGGGTGAGCGAACCGGAAGCCCATGTCGCGGAGAGCATTCCGCAAGTGACCAACGAAAGTCCGACCGCTGCGGCGCGCGTGGTGCCGGGGCGATCGATGCGCCGAGCCACCGACTGGATGGCGAACCCGCACCCCAGCGTGATGACGGTGATCAACGCCGAGAACGCGATGGGCGCGCCACTCACATGCGGCAGCATCAAGGTCGGCATCACCGCGTAAGCCGTTGCCGCCGAGGTGAACAACCACAGCGCGGCGGGCAGGGCGATGCGGAGGAAGCGACGGTGACCCGCGGCGGGGATCTTCAGATCGTCGATGAGCCGCTTCGAATCGAGCTGAGTCAGAACAGTTTCCGGCGAACGCGACATCCAGGCGGCGGCGAAAACGCACAACGCGGCATTGATCAGGTAGGTGAGCGAGTCGGGCAGCGGCCCCCACTGCGCGAGCGCCCCTGCCACACCCGCGCCGACGGCGAACCCACCGGTCAAGCTCATCGCCGACCGTCGCGCACCGGTTCCCGCGGGCAGCACCGGCCCGTGCGGCGGCTGCGAAAGTTCCTTGAGCCAGCTGCTGCCCACCGCCATCGCCAGTCCCAGCGCGATGCCGCACAGCACCCGGCCCGCAGCGAGCGCGGGCACCGAGTCGGAGCCGAATGCCAGCAGCAGGGATCCGGCGGCCGCGATCAGCGGCGCGGGCAGCATGAGGCGGCGGCGGCCGTAGCGGTCGGAAAGCGGGCCGCCGATCAGCAGCGCCGGGACGATGCCGAGGACGTAGTAGAAGAGCAGCAGGTCCACCGTCGTCAGCGGAAGGCCGTGGCTCTTGTACATGACCAGCAGCGGCGTGAACTCGTTGCCGCCCCAGGCGATGGCGAACACGGCGGCGGCGACGCCCCACCACCGTCTGGTTCCGGTGCGGGCTTCGGCGGGACGTAGGGCGGTGAGGGTCGTCATCACAGGCCCCGTAGTTCCAGCTGGTGCACACCGGCGAGGTGTTCGACCAGCGCCGTGGCGAAACCGTCGACGTCACCGCCGGTGAGCAGTTCCGCGAGGCGGGCGTGCTGGTCGATGATCCGGTCGATGTCGAGCGGGCCGCGGCGCAAGGCGACGCTGTTCATCCGGCGCTGCCGCTCCCGCAGCGAGTCGTAGAAGTCGGTCAGCAGCGGGTTGCCCGCCGCCGCGACGTAGGTGCGGTGGAAGTCGGTGTCCTCGACGGCGAAGGCGTCCAGATCCCGGCCCGCGGCAAGCGTGCGCTGCCGGTCCAGCGAAGCACGCAAAGACGCCGCAACGGCACCGGGGCCGGTTGCCGCCAGCGTGCGAACGGCCGCGGTCTCGACGACGTACCTGGCGTGCGCGACGTGCGCGGCTTCGTCGGGCGGTATCGGCACAACCAGCGCACCGCGTTTGGGGTAGAGCCGCATCCACCCTTCGGTCTCCAGCCGGAGAAACGCCTCCCGCACGGGCGTGCGCGAGGTGCCGAGCGCGGCGGCGATCTCGCCCTCGCTGATCAGCTCGCCACCGGGCAGCGCACCCGAGAGGATGCGCTCTTTCACCTCGCGATAGGCGTGCTCAGCCGATGAGTACGTCTTAGACACAAGTTGTATCTTAGGGAAGCACACACCTGGCTAACCGGCCGCCCCAGGTCAGATCAGCGACACGATTATCCCGATAGCGACCACGGCGAAGAGGACGACCAAGGCGATCGTGATCGCCATCGCGGCCACACCCGTTCCGGGGAACCGGTGCCTGGTGCGCGGTTCCGGTGCGGAGAGGCCGGAGGTCTGTGCCGTTTCGGGCGGGGTCGAGCCGGGTGCGACGCCGCCGCCGGATTCCAGATCGGGGGTGCGCGCGGGATCGGGGTCCATTGCCGACATGGGAATCACTTCCCGTCGTTGCCGGGGGTTTCCGGCGACTCGGGTCGCCGTCCGGACATCTTGCGATAAAGGACCACCGCGCCGACGAGCACGGCGATCCCGATGATCACCAGTAGCTCCATGTCCGCCGGTTACCCGCGATCGCTTCCGCCAATCACGTCGCCGGACGTTGTGGGATCTCCAAGGCGGCGCGCACCGCGCTGGTGATTTCCCCAGCGATCGCCGAACGCGTTGCCGGGGCCCGACCCGCGCGGCGAACATCGAAAGGGATCGCGGCGTGGCGGGTCGATGTCGCCGCCTCGCGATCGATTCCACAAGCCTGCCGACCCCTGGAAGGTGGATGGCGACGATGACATTGCGGCAGACCTTCGTGACCTATCGGGAGATGTACCGATTCCCCGTCGCGATCATGGGCACCCAGGTGGTCCTGCGGGTGGGCGTTGTGGGCGTCGTGACGATGCCCGAGCCGTTGGGCGCGCGCCTACAGACATTGCTACAGCCCGCGCAGCACGCCGGGCCCGTGTTCGTCGACCCGGACACCGGCCGGTGGGTCTTCCTCGTCGCGGGCATCCCCACCGGCGAGCCTGCGCATCGGCCCTTGCTCTCCGAGGCCGACGTGCGGATCGCGGAATGGGGTGAACAGGTCGCGCTGCCGCTGCTCAGCGAATCCAGCCGGACGACATCGGACGAGCGCCGCTGGCTGTGGCCGCCGGGCTACGAGCTGCCGCAGCCCGGTCCGTTCCGCAACGAATTGATCGGTGCGCTACCGAGATTCGGCCACCACGGTGATCTGCGCGGTCGCGCGTTGGCCGGTTGAGCGACCGGCATTCGTGACGGCGATCACCTCGGCTGAAGTGGTTGTCCCGCGCACTGTTTCGGCGGGACGAAGCGGGGCACCCAGCCCCCGACACTATCGATCCGCTGAACGAGGTGGTCGCATCATGGCATCCGACGGAGCGTGGGAGATTCCCCCGCTCGACGACGCACCGGATATCGCCCGCAAGGCCGGAACGCAACCCGGGGAGACGCCGGCCGACGCCAGGAACGGGGCCGGTCTCGTGCTGGTCGGGATCGGGTTGTTCGCCATGATCCTCACCGTCGCCATCGCCGCCTTCGGCGCGGAGGGATGGGCGCTGTTCGCGGCCGTCGTCGCGGGCGCCGCATTGCTGGCGGGTACGGGCTTGCTCTTGTTCGAGCGGTGGAATCGGCTTGCGCGACAACAACGTTCGAGGGACGAGCAGCCCGCGGCGTGGTGAGGGTCGTTTCGTCCGCTCCAGTCGCTTTCGCCAGGCGCCGATCGATGCACGGTCGCCGGAACGGATCAGTCGGCTCGACGGATCAGTGGGCTCGGCAGACTTCGCGCGCGGCGTTCTTGGTCTCGTTGAACTGGTCGATGGCGTCGTTGAGCGTGTCGACATCGACGCGGCGTTCGAGCAGATCGGCGAGGTTGTTCGTGTCGTCGCGGTAGGAGCGCAGGCTGCTCGCGACGTCCGGGGGGACGTCCCTGGTCAGCTTCTGATCCACGTTGCGCGCGTTGGTGCGCAACGTGTTGACGGCGTCGTTGGCCTTGGCGTCGGCGTCGGGTGCGTTGTTGTTGCTGGCGTCGATGTAGGCGTTGAACGAGTCCACCGAGCTCTCGTTCGCGGCGGCGAAGGCGTCGCAGGCCGCCCCTGCCGCGCGTTCGACGGCGGCGGCCCGCGACGAGGACGCGGCGGCCGAGGAAGCGGCGACTTCGGAGGCGTACGCGGCCAATTCGGTCTGGTTGACCTGGGGGTTGCCGGTGACCTGTGTCGAGCAGGCGCCGATGAGCATGATGCCGGTCGCGGTCGCCGCCGCAGCGGCGGCCAGGCCCGCGCGTTCCAGTCGTCGCATGTGTCCGTTCGCCTTTCCCCTCGGAGCGTCCAGCCGCGGAGGAGACCGGACCTTACGACGTTACTGTGCGCGACCGGTCCAGTCAGCTCCGCGTGCCGATATCGATGGTCAACCGATATCGCAGGGGCGAGACCGGTCCGATCGGTTCGGATCGAACGCGGTTCACCGGTCCGCATCGCGCCCGGATCAGGCGCGATGCGGACCGGTCGCCCGGTCAGTTCTGGTCGAGCATGGCGCGCATGGTGGTGATCTCCGCTTCCTGAGCGGCGATCACCGTGCGGGCCAGCGCCTGTGCGTCGGGATTGACGCCGTCGGCCAGTTCGGTCTTCGCCATGTCGATCGCGCCGGTGTGGTGTTCGATCATCATCTCCAGCCACATCTCGTCGAACGCGGGGCCGGAAGCGGCCTGCAGCGCGGTCATCTGCTCGGCCGACATCATCCCCGGCATGCCGTGGCCCTCGTGGCCGCCGCCCGCGGTCGGCGCGGGCTTGCCGAAGCTCTGCAGCAGGGCGCTGATCTGCTCCATCTCGGGCGCCTGCGCCTTCTCGACCTCCGCGGCCAAGGCGCGCAACTGCGGGTTCTCGGTGTGGCTCGGCACCAGCTTCGCCATCTCGACCGCCTGGGCGTGGTGCGGGTACATCATCTGCAGGAAGGTCACGTCGGCGTTGTTGAAATCGGTCCGCGCGGCGGAGGTGGCCGCCGCGGTGGTGGTCGACGACGTGCCGTGGTCCATGCCGGACATCGAGTCGGAATCGTCGCCACATCCGGCGGCGAACAGCAGGACGCCCGAGGCGACGGCGGCGATCGTGATGCGGGTACGGGTGATGAACATGGTTGAACTCCTTGGGAATTGCACGGTTAAGAGGGCAGGACGGAACCACGGCCGTGGGTTGATCACGGACGTGGTGGACCTGTCAGATCCGCAGAATCGACAATTCGGCCAGGGACAACACGGTCCAAGGCGGTGGACGTTCACGTCTGGGCCGCCGGTGCCGCGGCTTCGGACCAGCCTCGAGGTGATCGCCCGCGATCCGGTACAGCACAACGAGCAAGACCGCCATGGCGAGCGCGGTCAGGATGAAGACGCAGGCATGCGGGCCGGCGTGGCCGTCGCCGCACTCGGCGCACCCGGGTCGAGCGGAGGTGCCCGCCGACGATTCGCGGTGGGCAACCGTGTGATCGGCCCGATCGGCCGAGCCGGGACGGTGATCGGAGATCCGCGCGGCCTGTTCGGTCGTCGTCGCGCTGCCTGAGCTCATCGCCTGATTGATGGCATTGGTCGCGGCCGACGCGTTGTGCGGTGCCAGGCCGCCGTCCGTCGCGTGGTCCGGAGTTGGCGGGATGTCCGCGACCTGGGTTGCGATGGGGGAGGCCGGGTCTCCTGCGACGGCTGCGGCTTGATGGGCCACGATGGCGGCAACCTGGTGGGCCGGGCTGGAGACACCGGGTTGGGCTGCGGCAGATGCGACCGCAGGTGCTCTATCCGCCGCGGCGGTCGAGTGGTGTGTGGCGACGGCGGGGGTGGTGAAGATGCCGACGTGCATGGCCGCGATTCCCGCTATCAGCGCGACCATGCCCAGCAGCCGGGTGAACCCGGATGCGTGCTGGGAAGCGTGCGGCGCGGTCACGTGGAACAGGGTAGCTGGTGGCGGGCGCGGTTACCTATACCCCCTGTGTGTATAGGTGAGTCTCCGCTGTTCGACGTGGCCGCTATGCAGGGTGTCGACAGCTTTCGACGGTGCGGCGATTCAGAGTGTGGCGATGTCGATCACCAGGCGGGTCGGGTTGGACAGCGTGGTGACCGAGAAGGCGGGGCGGTCGGCGTTGACGCCGATGAAGGACTGGGTGGTGCCCTCGAAGACGGTGGTGCGGTAGACGCCCGCGATGCCCGGCGCGCTCGGGTCGGTGGCGGGATCGGGTCCGGAGTAGGGGGTGACGCCGCTGTCGAAGGGATAGGCGGAGCCGGTGATCTGGACTTCGAGCACGGACTGTCCGGCCACCTCGATGGCATTGCCGCTGCCGTCCTGGACCGCCCGATCGGTGTACTGCACGATCCAGCCCGGGGTTCCGGTGCCACCGAGGTCGTAGACGACGCGGTCGAAGCCGGAATGGTGGCCGATGCGCAGGTCGGTGACGGTGAGCGCGGCGTCGCCGGACGGGGTGCCGCGCTTGGGCCCCGCGTCGCCCGGCGGCTGGACGGGCGCCTCGACGAGTGAGCCCGTCGTCGTCGGCGGAGCCGAGGTGGCCGAGACCGATTCGCCGTCGTCGCAGCCCGCGATCAGGGCCGCCGCGACCGCGACCGCCCACACCATCCTGTTGCGCATGAGGCTGATGTTACTCAGCGGCTTCCCATGAGCGGAGGACAATCGCGGACCCGGCGTGTGCCCGCTGCGTGTCGCGCGGATGGCGTGTTCGGACGGCGGGCGCTCGGTGGTCGGTCGGTCCGCTCGCCGGGAAGGTTCGGGGGTTGCACTCTGAAGTAACGGCTTTCCCATTCGAGTCCTTTCTCCGAAGGCTGGGACGTCCGGCTCGCCGCCCGACCGTCGTCGGAATTCGAGATGCCTACGCCCGAAACCAAATCGGCAGCCGATCCCGCGCCCAGGCCCATGGACAGGCAAGGCGCCGCCGCGACATCGCAGCCCGAGTCACTCCCCGAACCTGCGCGAGTTCGCTTGCGGCACAGGGCCTCAGATCGAACCACCGGCTGCGGTGAGCCACCGAAACCCGCATTTGCCGGGCCGGGCGCGACTATTCGGCAACGATCTAGCACACTTGACGTGTGGACGATGTCGAGGACGTGTTTGGCCGACTGCGGCGGTATCCGGATGTGGAGGCGCTGAACCTCTATGCCGTCGATGCCGCCGACCGGTTGATCCTCGACGCGGCCGCGGACGCGATCGAGACAGCCGGTAGCGGAAAGGTAGCCGTTATCGGTGACAACTACGGCGCGCTGACGCTCGGCGCGATCGCCCGGCACGACCTGCGCGAGGTCCGCGTGCACCAGGACCTGCTCACCGGCGAGCTGGCGCTGGCCAACAACGCCCGCGCGCTCGGCCTTGCCGACCGCTACACCGCGCACGCGCTCACCGAGGAACTGCTGAGCGGCGTCGAAGTGGTGTTGCTCCGGCTGCCCCGGGTCTTGGCGGGTCTGGCGGAAGTGGCCGACGCGATCGCGCGGTACGCCGACCCGGGGGTGAGCGTGATCGCGGGCGGGCGTGACAAGTATCTGACCAAGTCGATGAACGACATACTCGCCGAGTCCTTTTCGACGGTCCTCGCCAGCCGGGGCAGGCAGAAGTCGCGCACGCTCTTGGTCGAAGGTCCGAAACCCGTTGGCGACCCGCGGTTTCCGGTGCGCGAATGTCTCGACGAGGTGGGCATCGAAGTCGTCGCCCACGGCGCGGCGTTCTCGGGTCCGCGCCTGGACATCGGGACCAGATTCCTGTTGCAGCACCTGAAGTGGATGAAGCCGGACGCCCGCGACGCCATCGACCTCGGCTGCGGCACCGGCATTCTGGCGGTGGCGCTGGCCAAGGCGCGCCCGGCGCTGCGGGTGGTCGGCACGGACCAATCGGCCGCCGCGGTGGCCTCGGCGCGGGCGACGGCGTCGGCCAACGACGTCGCCGACCGGGTGACGGTGGTGCGCGACGACGCGATGTCCACGGCCGCCGACAACAGCGCCGATCTCGTGCTGTGCAATCCGCCGTTCCACGTCGGCGCGGCGGTGCACACCGGCTCGGCCATCAAGATGTTCGCCGAAACCGGTCGCGTGCTTCGCCCGGGTGGCGAACTGTGGACGGTGTACAACACCCATCTCAACTATCGCGGTGTGGTCGAGCGGATGGTCGGGCGCACCGAGGTGATCGGCCGCAACCGGAAGTTCACGGTGACACGGTCGGTGCGTGGCTTGCACGACGTCCGGCAACGGTAGAGTCCGAATTGTCCGCCTCGGCGAACGTCTCGGGAACTCGACGCGAGGGCCGAACGTTGGACCAGGCAGTTGGATATCGAGCGCCAGCTCGGCAGACAGCGGCAACGACTCCAGAAAGGCACTCACGGTGCGCACCACAAGCAATCCGGTCTTCAAGAATTTGCCCAAGCAAGAGGGCGGCGGCTACGCCAACTTCGGTTCGGGCGTAGCGGGTGCCGGGCAGTTCGGACAGCAGTTCGGTAACCAGTACCCGAACCAGTACGGCCAGTACCCGCAGCCGTATCAGCAGGCCCCGCCCACCCACCGGGCCATGACCATCGACGACGTGGTGACCAAGACCGGCATCACGCTGGGCGTGCTCGCCCTTTCGGCGATCATCGCCTACGGCCTCACCGCGGCGAACAACGGACTGGCGCCGCTGTTCGTCATCGTCGGCGGCCTGGTCGGCCTGGTGCTCGTCCTGATCGCCAGCTTCGCCAACAAGATGGACAACCCGGCGCTCGTGCTGGGCTACGCGGTCGCGGAAGGCCTGTTCCTCGGCGCCCTGTCCTTCATGTTCACCGACATCTCGTTCGGTGGCGTCGGCGGCAGCGCCCTGATCGGACAGGCGGTGCTCGGCACCTTCGGCGTGTTCGCGGGCATGCTCGTGGTCTACAAGACGGGCGCCATCCGCGTGACGCCGCGCTTCACCCGCATGATCATCGGCGCCACCATCGGCGTGGTCGTGCTGATGCTCGGCAACCTGATCGCCAGCTTCTTCACCGACGGCGGCTTCGGCCTGCGCGACGGCGGCGCGCTCGCCATCGTGTTCAGCCTGGTCTGCATCGCGATCGCCGCGTTCAGCTTCCTGCTCGACTTCGACGCCGCCGATCAGCTGATCCGCGCGCAGGCGCCGGAGAAGGCGGCCTGGGGCGTGGCGCTCGGCCTGACCGTCACCCTGGTCTGGCTCTACGTCGAGATCCTGCGACTGCTGAGCTACTTCCAGAACGACTAGTGACGGCCGCGGGAATGTCGTTCGCCTGACAACCGCGGTCCGAAATACCGAACAGGGGCGGCCACCGGTAAACCGGTGGCCGCCCTCGTTGTCGGCGCGCGTGGGTCGTTCCTGTCCGAACAACAGAGCGGCCCCCGATCCGTCAGGACCGGGGGCCGCTCGGCGGAATGGACTATCAGCTCAGGCGCTCGATGACCATCGCCATGCCCTGGCCGCCACCGACGCACATGGTCTCCACACCGAACTGCTTGTCGTAGGTCTGGAGGTTGTTGATGAGCGTGGTGGTGATGCGGGCGCCGGTCATGCCGAACGGGTGGCCGAGGGCGATGGCGCCACCGGAGACGTTCAGCTTGTCCTCGTCGATCTTCAGCTCGCGAGCCGAACCGAGCACCTGCACGGCGAAGGCCTCGTTGATCTCGAACAGGTCGATGTCGTCGACCGTCTTGCCCGCCAGCGCCAGCGCGCGCTTGACGGCCTCGATCGGGCCGAGGCCCATGATCTCCGGCGACAGGCCCGAGACGCCGGTGGACACGATGCGCGCCAGCGGGGTCAGGCCGAGTTCCTTGGCCTTGGTGTCGCTCATGATGACCAGCGCCGCGGCGCCGTCGTTGAGCGGACAACAGTTACCGGCGGTGATGGTGCCGTCGGGACGGAAGACCGGCTTCAGCTGCGAGACGGCCTCGTAGGTGACGCCGGCGCGCGGGCCGTCGTCGGTCGAGACCACGGTGCCGTCCGGCAGGGTGATCGGGGTGATCTCGCGCTCGAAGAAGCCGTTCTTGATGGCCTCCTCCGCACGGTTCTGCGAGCGCACGCCCCAGCGGTCCTGGTCCTCACGGCTGATGCCGGTGAAGGTGGCGACGTTCTCGGCGGTCTGGCCCATCGCGATGTAGGCGTCCGGGATCAGGCCGTCCTCGCGCGGGTCGTGCCAGATGCCCGCGCCGCCCTGAGCGGTCTGCGCGGTCCGGGCCTGCGCCTCGTCGAACAGCGGGTTCTGGGTGTTCGGCCAGCTGTCGGCCGAGCCGTTGACGTAGCGCGAGACGGTCTCGACGCCCGCGGAGATGAACACGTCGCCCTCGCCCGCCTTGATGGCGTGGAAGGCCATCCGGGTGGACTGCAGCGAGGAGGCGCAGTAGCGGTGCACGGTGGTGCCGGGAATCGTGTCGTAGCCCAGCTGCACCGCGACGATGCGAGCGATGTTGAAGCCCTGCTCACCGCCCGGGGAGCCGCAGCCGAGGATCAGGTCGTCGACCTGGGTCGGGTCGAGCGCAGGAACCTTGTCGAGCGCCGCGCGCACGATCTGGGTGGTCAGGTCGTCGGGCCGCATGTCGACCAGCGAACCCTTGCGGGCCCGGCCGATGGGGGAGCGGGCGGTCGAAACGATAACTGCCTCTGGCATGAGGGCTCCTTCGTACTTGCTGCTCAGTTTTGTACTGGCACATCTATGTGTACCGAACCTGTCGAGCGCCGGGAACGTCGCCCCGGCCATTGCGCGCTTCGGCGTCGTCCGCTGCGACCGCGCCGGATTTCTGAGCAACCAGCCCGCGCAGCCGGGCCGCGAGTCCGCGACGCAGGCCGTGCGCGCCGCGGTCGGTGTTCAGCCCCCGCTGTTCCAGGGCGGCGAGCAGCGCGGGAAGCACCCGCGCCGCGGCGAGTTCGTAGCCCGCGGCCGAGGGGTGGAAGCCGTCGGCGGAGAACATCTGCTCGGGCGCGGTGCGGAATTCCCGGCCCAGCTCGCCGAGCGCTACCGGGTGTCCGCCCGCGGCGGTGGTGACCGCGAACTGCGCCCTGGCCAGCCGCACGCTCCAGTTCCGCACGATGGTGCGCAGCGGCTGCGGAATCGCGGACACGGTCCCCAGATCGGGACACGTGCCGACCACGACGACGCTGCCCGACAGGTGCAGCCGGGCCACCGCGGCGCCCAGCCTGCGCGCCGAGGCGCCGATGGAGTGCTTCTTGGTGATGTCGTTGGCGCCGATGAAGATCACCGCGGCGTCCGGCGGCGGTCCCGCGACGAACATGGCGTCCACCTGTCCGGCGAGACCTTTGGAGGTGGCGCCGGAGATCGCCTTGGTGCTCAGCCGGATTCGTTTCCCGCTGGCCTCGGCGAGTGCGCGGGCGATGCGTACGCCGGGCACGCCGTCGGCGGTCAGGCAACCGACGCCTGCCGCGGTGGAGTCGCCGAAGATCATCAGGTGCAGGTCGGCGTGCTTGCCGGTGCGCCATGGCTCTGGCGCAAGGCAGCCCGCGGTGTAGATGCCGTCCGCCTCCGGCGGCTTGGAGGTGTCGCGGCCGATCACGCCGCGCGCGACACCGGCCTGCGCCATGAGCAGCCGATACGCGGCCCACGATGCGGTGCCCGCCCCGGAACCCGCGAGCAACGTCGCAGCACCGGTGACGGCGGCCGTTCGCCGGCTGATCCGAGGTGCTCCCACGCTCCGAGATTTTACGGGCTCGGCGCGACGAAGTCGGAAGCCGAAGCGTCCGGCGAGCGCTGCCGGGGACCAATGTCGGTCGCCCAGCAGCGAAGCGCGGGTCCGGCTAGATGACGTCGAACGTGCCGCGGGCCGGGATGCTCAGCGCGTCGGTGGTGACGGTGACCTCGATGCGGCCCGGGCCGGTGTCCTGGAACAGCGCGTACTGGATGCTGCCGTAGATACCGGTGACAACCGTGTTCTCGTAGGCGCCGGTCGCACCGGTGTTCAGGTTGCGCCACGCCACGGTCGTGCGCACCTCGCACAGCGGCGCGAGTGGGTACATGCCGGGACCGATGCCCGCCACCGGCAGCGCGCGGACGTTCAGAATCGCGCGGCCCGGCCACTCGGGGCTGGTGTCGGCCCAGGTCTGAATGGTGGTCCAGCAGAGTCCGCCGTGCGCGACGGTCGGCACCTGCGGGAACGACACCGTGGCCGCGCCGGCCTGCGCACCGGTCCCGATCAGCGCGGCCGTCGCCGTCGCGGCGAGGACGGTTGCGGCGCGAGCGATAGTGGGCTGCCTCATGTTTCCCGATCTTAGGGTCGCTCGGCCGACCGTGTGGCGTGTCGCCGAGGGGACGCTCCGAGCCGGCGTGCGCGAACTCACAGTGTTCGTCTCCGCCGCACTCCCTGGCCCCTGCGGGGTCGCGCCGCGCACCGCCCTCCGGGACCGTCGCTCATGCCGTGACGGGCCTTCTGCAACGATAGGGCTATGCGCATCGCGGATCACGTCGTGGACCTCATCGGCAACACGCCCCTGGTCCGGCTGAACAATGTCGTTGGACCGACCGACGGGCTCGTTGCGGCCAAGATCGAATACCTGAACCCGGGCGGCAGCTCCAAGGACCGCATCGCGGTGAAGATGATCGACGCCGCCGAGCAGGCCGGGCTGCTGAAGCCGGGCGGAACCATTGTCGAGCCAACCTCCGGCAACACCGGCGTCGGGCTCGCGCTCGTCGCGCAGCAGCGCGGTTACAAGTGCGTGTTCGTCTGCCCGGACAAGGTCTCCGAGGACAAGCGGAACGTGCTGCGCGCCTATGGCGCCGAGGTGGTGGTCTGCCCGACCGCCGTGCCGCCGGACCACCCGGACAGCTACTACAGCGTCTCCGACCGCCTGGTCCGCGAGATCGACGGCGCCTGGAAGCCGGATCAGTACTCCAACCCCGGCGGCCCCGACAGCCACTACGAGACCACCGGTCCGGAGATCTGGCGCGACACCGAAGGCAAGATCACCCACTTCGTCGCGGGCGTCGGCACCGGCGGCACCATCACCGGCGCGGGCCGCTACCTCAAGGAGGTGTCGGGCGGCAAGGTCAAGGTCATCGGCGCCGACCCCGAGGGTTCGGTCTACTCCGGCGGCACCGGCCGTCCGTATCTGGTGGAGGGCGTCGGCGAGGACTTCTGGCCGTCGGCGTACGACCCGGCCGTGCCGGACGAGATCATCGCGGTCTCCGACGCCGATTCCTTCGACATGACCCGCAGGCTGGCTCGCGAGGAGGGCCTGCTGGTCGGTGGTTCCTGCGGTATGGCCGTGGTCGCCGCCATCGAGGTCGCGCGGCGCGACCCGGACGCGGTCGTAGTCGTGCTGCTGCCGGACGGCGGTCGCGGCTACCTCTCCAAGATCTTCAACGATCGCTGGATGAGCTCCTACGGCTTCCTGCGCACCAGCCTCGACGGCAGCCCCGAGCCGCTGGTCGGCGACGTGCTGCGCGGCAAGTCCGGCGAGCTGCCCGATCTGGTGCACACCCACCCGTCGGAGACGGTGCGCGATGCCATCGAGATCCTGCGCGAGTACGGCGTCTCCCAGATGCCGGTCGTCGGCGCCGAGCCGCCGGTGATGGCCGGTGAGGTCGCGGGCAGCGTCACCGAGCGCGACCTGCTCTCCGCGGTCTTCGAAGGACGCGCGCAGCTCACCGATTCGGTGGCCGAGCACATGAGCCCGTCCTTCCCGCTCATCGGTTCCGGCGAACTCATCTCCGCCGCGACCAAGGCGCTGTCGGACACCGACGCGCTGATGGTCGTCGAGGACGGCAAGCCGGTCGGCGTCATCACGCGCCACGACCTGCTCGGCTTCCTGAGCACCGGCCGCATCGGCCACTGACCCGCCACGCCGCACAAGCGGGCGCGGCGAATCTCGTTCAGAACGGGACTTCGGTGGCGAGCAGGCCCGTGCCGTCGGCGCGACCCGAGAGGGTGCGGCAGAACTCGATCGCGTCGAGTTCGAGCGGCTCGGCTTCCCCGTTGGTCCAGGCGCCGCCCGCGGGTCCGGTGAGGGTGAGGCGGTATGGGCGGCCGTGGCGTTGCGCCCATTCGTGGACCACGTCGTCGACGAGGACGCCGTCGTGTTCCGCGGTGGTGGTGAACTCCCGGCCGGTCGCGCGGGCCAGGTCGACGCGGTGCATCCACGGGTCGCGGGTCAGGATGACGTCGAGCAGGTAGCCGAAGCTCCACTTCTCGGCGTACCCGTTCACCACCTGCGTTCCAGGCATCGGCAACGCGCGCAGCAGCGCGGGAGTGCGGCGGCGGGTCTTCGCGGCGCGCGGACCCAGCTCGGCGAGCATCGCGACCAGCTCCTCGGGCGAACGCGTGCCGAACTCGCGGACCTGCAACCCGGTCAGCGCGTCGATCATCCGTGCCTCTCCGTTGGGCCGCTTGTTGGCGATCCGGTTCTGGCGCAGGTTCTCCCGCGGTGACGCGGCCATCGCCGCCATCCCGACGACATGCGAGATCATCTGGTGCACAGTCCACTCCGTGCAGTCGGTGGGCTTGGACCAGTCTTCGGCGCCGAGCTCGGCGGCGGCGTCGTGGACCCGCGTGTACTCGGTGGCGGCCAGACGCATGGCCGTGGCGCGATCCAGCGCGGATCGGCGCATACCGGCCGGGGCCGGGAATGTCGTGGTGGTCATCGTGACCTCCTGGATGTTCGGGGTTTCTCGTTGTCTTCGGGCAGGCCGACGCCGTCGGACCACATGTCGACGGCGCGGTCCAGCAGCCGTCTTCTGCTGTCGCCGCCCGGATCGTTGGCCAGCTGCTGGTCGACGAGTCCGGCGACGAGCGCCATCCAGATCTCGATGTCGCCGCGGTCGGTGACGCCGATGTCCGCGAGGCGGTCGAGCAGCATCCGCAGCACCCGTTCGGCGACGGCGTAGGTCTGTTCGGACGGCTCGAAGCCGGGCAGTGTGCGCTGGTTCATCAGCTGGTAGCGCGGCAGGTCCGCGACCGAGAAGTCGAAGAAGTTCCTGGCCAGGGCCCGCATGAGCGGGCGTGGGGACGCCGGGAGTCCGTCGTACACCCGCTGGGAGATCGCTTCGCACTCCGACCACGCCTGGCCGTACATGGCGTCGTAGATCGCGTTCTTCGAGGGGAAATGGGTGTAGAGCGAAGGTGCCCGCATGCCGACCTCGGTCGCGACCGCGCGCAACGTCAGTTGGGCGAGGCCGTGTTCGCGGGCGAGGGTCCACGCCGCGTCGAGGATCTCCCTGCGGGTTGCCTCACGGCGTTCGGCCTTCCTATCGCGAATAGATTCGCCTAACACAGTTAGGAGCCTTCTCCCGATCACCTCTGATGTCAATAGGCTATGAATGCCGACAGCTACTGGATTGGCGGTCGCCTCGGAACTCGTTCGGCCCGTACACATCTCAGACCCGCTGCCTGGGCGCGCCTTCGCTCGCGGCGGGGGAGCCGAGGCTCGCCGCGCGGTGAATTTGGTCGGCATGTCGAAACAGGCAAATTCTTCGCAAATTGGGGATTTCGGTGTATTTCCGGGGGTATAACCGGCCTGGAAAGTCGCCTCGGCAATCGCCCTGGCGTAATCGGATAGCGAAGGGAAGGGCGCGGTGTACACCTCCAGTTTGGCTATCGATTTCCAGCAAGGGCTTTCGGACGCGTGGAGTTCCATCGCGACGTTCGTGCCCAAGCTCGCGGGCTTCCTTGTCATCCTGCTGATCGGCTGGATCGTCGCGAAGGCGGTGGCGAAGATCGTCGACAAAGTGCTGGAGCGGGTCGGCTTCGATCGACTCGTCGAGCGCGGCGGGATCAGAAGAATGCTCGAGCGCAGTAAATACGACGCGTCGGACCTGCTCGCCAAGCTCGCCTACTACGCGATCCTGCTGATCGCGCTGCAACTCGGCTTCGGCGTCTTCGGGCCGAACCCGGTCAGCGACCTGCTCGCCGGCATCGTGTCCTGGTTGCCGAGGGCCGCGGTCGCGATCGTCATCATCGTCGTCGCGGGCGCCATCGCGCACGCGGTCCGCGAACTGGTCACCAACGCGCTCGGCGGCCTGTCCTACGGCCGCATGCTCGGCACGTTGGCCGCGGTGTTCGTCTGGGGTGTCGGCATCATCGCGGCGCTGAACCAGATCGGCATCGCCACCACGGTCACCACGCCCATCCTGATCGCCGTGCTCGCCACCGTCGGCGGCATCCTGGTGGTCGGCGTCGGCGGCGGTCTCGTCCGGCCGATGCAGCGGCGCTGGGACAACTGGCTGCGCAATCTCGAGCAGGAGGTGCCCGCAATGCGCGGCCATGCGGAGGCGTACCAGCGTGGCCGCGAGGACGCGTCCCGTGAGCAGCAGTGGGCGGCTCAGCCCGCGCGCACTCAGCAGCTGACGCCGGAAGAGGCCATGGCGGGCGGCCGCCAGCAGGGTGGTTACCCGCAGCAGCAGGGCGGTTACGTCGAGGGCCAGGGCGCGGGGTATGGCCAGGGGCCCGGCGGCGGCTACCCGCAGGGTGGTCAGGGTGGCACCTATCCGCAGGGTGGCCAGCGCGGCGGTTACCCGGAGGGCGGTGGCTACACCGAGGGTGGCGGCAGGCACGGCTACCCGGAGGGCGGCCAAGGTGGCGGCTATCCGCAGCAAGGCGGTCAAGGTGGCGCCTACCCGCAGCAAGGCGGCCGCGGCGCAGGTTATCCGCAGGGCGGTCAGGGTGGCACGTATCCGCAGGGTGGTCAGGGCGGTTATCCGCAGGGCGGCAGTGAGTACACCGAGTACGGCGGTGAGTCGCCCGATACGCGGTAGTGCTGGAAATCGAGACGTCCGCCCCGGGTTCGCCCGGGGCGGACGTTCGTTGTGCGGGGGCCGATTTCTTGGCCGGATCTCCCGCGCCGCGTCGAGCTCAGGGTCGGCCCTACGGCACCCGCACGCTGATCGGCAGCGCTGGCGTCGGGGTCGTGCCGGACTGTGTTGTTTCCGGTGGGCGGTGGAGTGCGCCGCAGGCCGCGGTGGTCGCACAGCAGTAAGAGGGGGCGTCGGCGTCCCGGCCGGTGATTTCGACGAATGCGCCTGGAATGGGCCGATCGCTCCGAGCCGGTCATGGGATCGAAGCCCGCCGAGCTCGCGGCGGACGTGTATCCGAGGCGAGAACGCCTATCGGGAAGGCTGGTCGCCCGCGTACAGGCAGACGCCCGCGAGTCGCATCTGCAACCAGTCGGCTTGAACCCAACCGAGGGCGTCCGCGGGCGGCTCGCTCACCATGGGCGCGGCATCCGGCTCGCCGACGTGGTCGAGCAATCCGCGGACGTATCCGGCGAGCAGCACCTCGGCGGGCACCGAGGAAGCGCCTTCGATACCGAAGTCGAGGATGTCGCGGACGGCGGCGGCGTGCTGATCGAGCGCCGCCGAGACCGCGGGAAATTCCGCGGCGGCGGTCCGCGCCGGCACCCCGTGCGTCGTGTGCAGGCGGTTCAGCATTCGGCGCGCCGACACTTCGAGCAACGCGGGACCCAGCAAAAACACCCGGCAATGCTAGCAATCGGCGGACGTATATCAAAATGTGATGTTCGACCAATTGCCGGTTTTCAGCTGAGAATTGCCACAGCAAATTACGCGCGTGTGATTCAGCGGAAGGCGTTGGCGTCGGTGAGCGCCTTGCCGAGCACGAGCTGGTGCACCTCCGCGGTCCCTTCGTAGGTGAGCACCGACTCGAGGTTGTTCGCGTGCCGCAGCACCGGGTAGTCGAGGGTGATGCCGTTGGCGCCCAGGATGGTGCGGCACTCGCGAGCGATCGCGATGGCCTCCCGGGTGCTGTTCAGCTTGCCCGCGCTGATCTGCTCGGCGCTGATCTCGCCGCGATCCTTGAGCCTGCCGAGGTGCACCGCGAGCAGCTGGCCCTTGCCGAGCTCCAGCGCCATGTCGGCGAGCTTGCCCTGGGTGAGCTG
This sequence comes from Nocardia bhagyanarayanae, assembly GCF_006716565.1. Classification (NCBI taxonomy): domain Bacteria; kingdom Bacillati; phylum Actinomycetota; class Actinomycetes; order Mycobacteriales; family Nocardiaceae; genus Nocardia; species Nocardia bhagyanarayanae. Next base: position 2,629,526 of record NZ_VFPG01000001.1, read on the forward strand.
GTAGCCGGCCAGCGGCTTGTCGAAGACCTCGCGCGACCTGGCGTATTCGATGGCGGCGCCGAGGCAGTCGCGGGCCGCGCCGAGGGCGCCGAAGATGATGCCGAAGCGCGCCTCGCTCAGGCAGGCCAGCGGCGAGCTCAATCCGCGCGATTCCGGAAGCACCGCGTCGGCGGGCAGTCGCACGTCGTCGAAGTCGAGTTCGGCGGTGATGGACGCGCGCAGCGACAGCTTGCGGTGCATCTCGCGCGCGGTGAAGCCGGGCGTCCCCGCGGGCACCAGGAAACCGCGCACCACGGGCTTGGCGTCGCCGTCCTCGGCGTAGGCCCAGACCACCGCGACATCGGCCACCGAGCCGTTGGTGATCCACATCTTCGATCCGTTGAGCACCCAGTCGTCGCCGTCGCGCTTGGCCCTGGTGCGCATACCGCCTGGATTGGAGCCGAAGTCGGGTTCGGTCAATCCGAAACAACCGAGCGCGGCGCCCGCGGCCATGTCCGGCAGCCACCGCTGCTTCTGCTCCTCGGAGCCGAACTTGTGGATCGCGGTCATCGCCAGCGAACCCTGCACCGAAACCATGCTGCGCACGCCGGAATCGACCGCCTCCAGCTCCTGGCAGGCCAGGCCGTAGGCCGTCGCCGACATCCCGGCGCAGCCGTAGCCGTCCAGGTGCATGCCGAGCAGGCCGAGTTTGCCCAGCTCCGGGGCGATTTCGCGAGCCGGGAAGGTGCCCGCCTCGAACCAGTCGGCGATGTGCGGGCGCAGCCGCTGCGCCGCGAAAGCCGCGACGGTATCCCGGATCTCCCGCTCTTCCTCGGAGAGCAGGGCATCGATCGCGAACAGTTCTTCGACAGTCACCATGGTCTCAGCCTAATTGGCCGCCGTCGCGGTGAGACCCGCGTCACGGCGCGCCCCGGGCGGATGGCCCTGGAGTGGCTTCTCTACGCTGTCCCCCATGAGTGAGCTGGGATTCTCCACACGCGCCGTGCACGCCGGATACGATCCCGATCCCCAGACCGGCGCGGTCAACGTGCCCATCTACGCGAGCTCGACCTTCGCCCAGGACGGTGTGGGCGGGCTGCGCGGCGGCTACGAGTACGCCCGCACCGGCAACCCGACGCGGACGGCGCTGGAAGCGAACCTCGCCGCGCTCGAATCCGGCCGCTACGGAAGGGCTTTCGCGTCCGGCATGGCCGCGACCGACTGCGCGCTGCGCGCGACGCTGCGCCCTGGCGATCACATCGTCATCCCGGACGACGCCTACGGCGGCACCTTCCGGCTGATCGACAAGGTGTTCAGCCAGTGGGGCATCGAGCACTCGCCCGCGCACGTGTTCAACACCGACGAGATGCGCGCGGCGATCCGCCCGAACACCAAGCTCATCTGGGTCGAGACCCCGACCAACCCGCTGCTGAGCATCGGCGACATCCCCGCGCTCGCCGACATCGCGCACGCCGCGGGCGCGAAGCTGGTGGTGGACAACACCTTCGCCACCCCGTACCTGCAGCAGCCGCTGCTGCTCGGCGCCGACATCGTGGTGCACTCCACCACCAAGTACCTCGGCGGCCACTCCGACGTGGTCGGCGGCGCGCTGATCACCGACGACAAGGAACTCGACGCGGCCTTCGCCTTCCTGCAGAACGGCGCGGGCGCGGTGCCCGGCCCGTTCGACGCGTTCCTCACCATGCGCGGCACCAAGACGCTGGCGGTGCGGATGGAGCGGCACTGCGACAACGCCGAGACCCTCGCCGAATTCCTCGCCAAGCACCCGGCCATCGCCCAGGTCATCTACCCCGGCCTGCCCGAGCATCCCGGACACGTGGTGGCCGACAAGCAGATGCGCCGGTTCGGCGGCATGATCTCGGTGCGCCTGCACGGCGGCAAGGAAGCCGCGCTCGACTTCTGCTCGCGCACCAAGGTCTTCACCCTCGCCGAGTCGCTCGGCGGCATCGAATCGCTGATCGAGCATCCCGGCGCCATGACGCACGCGTCCACCGAGGGCTCGCTGCTGGAGGTGCCCGCCGATCTGGTGCGGCTCTCGGTCGGCATCGAGGACATCAGCGACCTGCTCGCCGACGTCGAGCAGGCGCTCGGGAAGTAAGGACAGAGACAGGGATGGAGACGACGAAGCGGCCGCACTCGGGATCGAGTGCGGCCGCTCGCGTATCTGCCGGGTTTTCTCGTGGCGGATCCGGTCGGCGACCGGGCCGGTGCCTGCGCGCCGACGGCGGGCGCGCGGCGCGATCAGCCGTGGTACGGCTCGGCGCTGACCAGCGTCACCTTCATGGTGTTGCCGTTCGGCAGCGTGTACTCGCGGGTCTCGCCGACCTTCGCGTCGATGAGCGCGCCGCCGAGCGGGGAGTTCGGCGAGTAGGTCTCCAGGTTGGAGTTGCCGCGCAGGCCCTCTTCGCGGGTGGCGATGAGGAAGGTCTCGGTGTCGGACTCGTCGCCGTCGTAGTAGACCTTCACGACCGAGCCCGGCAATGCGACGCCGGACTTGGTCGGCGCGACGCCGACCTTGGCGGTGTTCAGCAACTCCTGGAGCTGGCGAATGCGGGCCTCCTGCTGGCCCTGCTCCTCGCGCGCGGCGTGGTATCCGCCGTTCTCCTTGAGGTCGCCCTCTTCCCGACGTTCGTTGATCTCCGCGGCGATGACCGGACGGTTGGCGATGAGCGCGTCGAGTTCGCCCTTGAGCCTGTCGTGCGACTCCTGGGTCAGCCAGGTCACGTTCGTCTCGGTCATCTCGATCACTCCCTAGTAGTTGTTCCCGGCGGGCCGGGATTCCCTGATGCACTGCTGCATTACCCACCTTGGGGCGGGCATGCACCAGCCGACGGCTAGAGCGATCCCCGGGGGTTGGTTCCACGGACCCCAACAGGACGTTCCGGGCAAACCCGAAAACCCGGAACGTGCAGCGCTGGCCGCCAATGCAGCAAACACGGCTCCGGGGTGCGGAACCGTGTATCACGCCATTTTAGCATGAATCACAAACATGCAGGTCGGAGTTTGTTTTGTCGGCGTCGCACCGCCGTTTCGCTTCCGAATGGGCCTATCTGGGCGGGCGATCAGCCCGCGCGCAGGTACCCGGGAACGTGCTCGCTGCACCCGTAGACGTCGCCCGCGGCGGGTCGTGCGGACGAGCGAACCGTGGTGGTGACTTCGACGGTGCCGCTCGGCGACGGCGGGATCAGCACCTCGCGGCGGCCCACCTCGGCGGTGTCCCGGTCCATCGCGCGCACGAAGCAGACCACCGGTTCGCCGGGCTCGGCGCGGGTGACCTTGAGCCGGACGGTGATGGTCGAGTCGTCGACGATCGTGTAACCGAGCTGCTCGGCCTCGATCTCCTTCGGCCCGAACTTCTGGAATCCGAGGAACGCGACGCCCAAGCCCGCGGCGACCACGACGACGCCGGAGATCAGCGCCAGTCTGCGGCGCGGCGTCCGCGGTTTCGTCCCGTAGCGGTCGGCGTGTCGCGCTGCCTGGTCGGCGGCCGAGTCGCCGCTGCTCGCGGGCGTCGGATCGCTCGTCACTGGTCGCTCCCGGGGGGTACGTCGGAACAAAAGACGGTCGAATGGAACTATAGGGAACGAAGACCCGACACCCGCGACCGAGAGCGATGGTGAACGAGACGTGAGTGGCCTTCGCCTCATGGCGGTGCACGCCCACCCAGACGACGAATCCAGCAAGGGTGCCGCGACGACCGCCCGATACGCCGACGAGGGCCACGAGGTCCTGGTCGTGACGTTGACCGGCGGCGAACGCGGCAGCATCCTCAACCCCGCGATGGACACACCCGGGGTGCTGGAGCGCATCGATGAGATCCGTCGCGAGGAGATGGCGGCCGCGGCCCGCGCGCTCGGCGTGCGCCAGACCTGGCTCGGTTTCGTCGACTCCGGCCTGCCCGAGGGCGACCCGCTGCCGCCGCTGCCCGAGGGCTGCTTCGCGCTGGTTCCGCTGGAGGAGGCGACCGAGGCGTTGGTCCGTGTGGTGCGCGAGTTCCGCCCGCACGTGATGACCACGTACGACGAGACCGGCGGCTACCCGCATCCCGACCACATCCGCTGCCACCAGGTGTCGGTGGCCGCGTTCGAGGCGGCGGGCGATCCGGAGCGCTTCCCCGACGCGGGCGAGCCGTGGACGCCGCTCAAGCTCTACTACGACCACGGGTTCAGCATGAAGCGGCTGGAGCTGTTCGCCGCCGAGTACGAGCGGATGGGCGAGCCCTTCCCGTTGCAGGAGTGGCTGGACCGCATCCGCGCGTACGCGGTGGAGCGCGGCGACGTGATGTCGCGGGTCACCACCCAGATCGAGTGCGGCAAGTACTTCCCGCAGCGGGACGACGCGCTGCGCGCGCACGCCACCCAGATCGATCCGAACGGCGCGTTCTTCGCGATTCCGCTGGAGATGCAGCAGCGGCTGTGGCCGACCGAGGAGTTCGAGCTGGCCAAGACCCGCGTGCGCACCGCCATCCCGGAGAACGACTTGTTCGCGGGTATCGAGGACGCGACCCGGTGATGTTGGTACTACTCGCGCAAACCCCGAACACTCCGACGGGCCCCGAATTCGGCAAGGCATCGCCGCTGGGTCTTGCCATCGTTCTGCTGCTGCTCGCGGGCACCTTCCTGCTGGTGCGCTCGATGAACCGGCACCTGAAGAACCTGCCGCCGACCTTCGAGCCCGAGCATCCGGAACCGGATCAGCAGGCCGACGAAGGGACCGACCACGGCGCCGTGCAGCGCGCCGACGGGCCCGACGACGCGGGGGCCGAGGGTCGACCGCAGACCGGTTGAGCACCGTTGCCGCGGTAGCGTGATGCGCTTACCGGCCGGTGATTTCGACTTCCACACGGCGCGTTGTCGAGTGGGCTGACACTCGGCGCGAGTGCCGAGTTGGTCACAGCTCGGGCCGGAACCGGTTCCAGATCCGCCTACCCGGCTGTCGGCGTTGCGATCGCCAATTCTCTTGGCGCGCAAGGCTTTTACCTGCATGGGGAGATGCTGTCGAAGCCGCGGATTCGCGATTGTCCGCCGGGCGCAAGCGTTTTCGCCGTGCTGCGGGGCGGGTGCGTGCCCCGCTGCGTCGGCCGACACGTGTCAGCCGGTCGTGCTATCAATGCTCCAACTCCGCTCGACCGAAGGATGCCCATGGACACTCTGATCGGCCACATCGACCGCGCTCTCGACATGACCGGCGCCATCGTCGCCGCAGTCGACGACGACCTGCTCGCCGCGCCGACACCGTGCAGCGACTGGGATGTGCGGGCGGTGCTGAACCACACGGTGGGCGGGATGCACACTTTCGCGGCCGCGCTGAGTGGGAACGATCCGCGGGGTGCGCGCGGCGACGACTGGCTGGGCGGTGACCCGCAGGGCGCGTACGCGGCCGCGGCCGAGGTGGATCGCGCCGCGTGGCGCAGGCCCGACGTGCCTACCGCGACGGTGAACCTCGGGCTCGGCCCGACGCCGGGACCGGCCGCCGCGATGATCCACCTCACCGAGGTGGTGGTGCACGGCGTGGACATCGCCTTGGCGATCGACCGCCCCGATCTGGCCGACGACGCGCTGTGCGCCCAGATGCTCGAGACGATGCGCGGCATGGGTGGCATCGACGTCTACCGCACGCCGGGGATCTACGACGCCGAGGTGTCGATTCCGGACGACGCCCCGCCGCACCGCAAACTGCTGGCCTACACCGGCCGCAAGTGGTGAAACGCGGTCGCGAATGACACGGCGCCCCGCTCCGTCCGGTGCGTGGCGAGCCGACGTGGGCACCCCGGCTCGGCGCTGACGTCACCTCGGGGTTGCCGAAGCGGCCGGAGTCCAGGCCACTGCTCGCGCGGCACCGACAGCGATGGCTCGTCGGAATCGACCCTGTCCGGAAAGACGAAGCCGCGCAGCGCGAGAAAGCGCATGCCGCCGACCGCCGCCATGATGGCGATCACGGCGCCCGCCTGCGCGATCTCGCCGAGACCGGGTGCCATGAACTCGAGACCGGCCAGCGCCGCCGTGGAGATCAGCAGGCCGATCAGCGCGAGCCCGCCGCCTTCCCACTGCGCGGTGAACCAGCCGACCCGTCCGGCCGCGTGGAAGGTGAGCTGCCGGTGCAGTTCGTTCGCGATGACCGTGCTGACGATCGAGCCCGCGATATTGGCGACCAGCGGTCCGAACCCGTTCATGGCCATGAACAGCAGGGCGTAGGCGATATTGCTGGAACCGCCGACCAGGGCGAAGCGGATCAGCTGGGCCCAGACGTGATCACCGCGCAGGAACCGGGTCGCGAGGGCGAGCCATTCCATGAACGGCACCGGACGGCGGCCCGCGCCGATATCCAGATCGATGCCAACGTGAATCATATTGTCCCCGTAGATCTTTCGCAGCCCCGAAGCCGCAACCGCTGTGCTGTTCACAGGAACACTGTCGCGGTCCCCGCTGATACCGCCCTGACGCCGAACTGACATGCCGACTGACACAGTGTTCGGCCTGGTCCCGCGCCGGACGTTCGGCGAGCGCGGACGAAGACCCGGAGGTTGCGGCTCTCGGCGACCGGCCAGGAAAGCGGTCCGCTACCGCTTCGGCGGTGTCGATCGGCGGCTCAGGACTCGTCGAGGTGAAGTGCTCCGGACGGGCAGGCATCCAAGGCCTCCCGCAGCGCCGAGTGATCCTGTTGCGGGCGCGGATCGAGCAACCGCACCCTGCCGTCGTCATAGTCCTGATCGAAGATCGCGGGCGCGAGGAGAGCGCACATACCCGCGCCGATGCAGCGCTCCCGATCCACCGAGATTCGCATTCCCATCTCCCTTACGAGGCCGTCGTCCAGGTGACCGGCAGTTCGTGGACGCCGTAGATGTTCATGTCGGTCCGGAGCCTCACCTCCTCGGCGGGGATGGCGAGCTCGAGCGTCGGGAAGCGACGCAGCAGTCCCGCGAAACCGGCGCGCATCTCGATGCGGGCCAGTTGCTGGCCGAGGCACGTGTGGATGCCGTGGCCGAAGGCCAGACGACCACGGGCCTCGCGGCGGATGTCCAGGGCGTCGGGGTTGTCGAAGCGCTCGGGGTCGCGGTTGGCGGCCAGCAGCGAGACGACGACGGTCGATCCCTTGGCGATCGTCTCGCCGCCGATTTCGATGTCGTCGGTCGCGTAGCGATAGAAGATGTCGGCGACGGACAGGAAACGCAGGAGTTCCTCGACGGCGTCGGGCACAAGATCCGGGTTCGCGCGCAGCTCGGCCAGCTGCTCGGGGTGTTCCAGGAGCGCGAAGGTGCCGAGTCCGAGCATGTTGGCGGTGGTCTCGTGGCCCGCGAGCAGCAGCAGGAAGGCGATGCCGGTCAGCTCCTCGACGCTGAGTTCGTCGTGGCGTGCCAGGTCGGACAGTATGTCGTCGCCGGGTTCGGCGCGCTTGCGGACGACGAGTTCGGCGAGGTAGGTGGTCATCGCGCCGTACGCGGCCATCTTCTCCTCGAGCGGCTGGTCCTTGACCAAGAACTTGGCGGAGTTGACCTGGAAGGTGGCCCGATCCGCGTAGGGGACGCCGAGCATTTCGCAGATCACCAGGGACGGCACCGGCAGCGCGAACTCCTCGACCAGGTCGACCGGCGGGGTCATCCGCGCCATCTCGTCCAATCGCCGCTCGGCGACGTCGATGATGTGCTCTTCGAGCTGCTTCATGCGTTTGACGGTGAAGGCGCCGGTGAGCATGCGCCGCAGCCGGGTGTGGTCCGGCGGGTCCATGGCGATGAACAAGCCGGGAATCTGCGGGGACGGTTCGGTGGCGACGGGCATGCCGGGCGTCTCGTACGGCACGTGCAGGACGCCGATGTCCTGGCGCGAGCTGAACCTGGTGTCGGCCATGACTTGGCGGACCGCGTCGTATCCGGTGACGAACCAGCCCTGGTGACCGTCGGGGAAGACCAGCGGACTGACCGGGCGAGCGTCGCGCAGCCGGGTGATCTCGCTGGGCGGGGCGAACGGGCCCGCATCGCGTTCCATGGGGAGGCCGTGCGGGATGGGAACCGTGCCACTCATCGGATTGCCTTTCGTTTCGGTTGTCCAGACCACGGTCGCCGAGGGACCTGTCATGCGACTGACACGGCTCTGACACCGGAGACACGGGTCACCAGGCCCCATGCGACTCCGGACCGAACACCCCGAATCGTGCGATGACAAGGCGAAATTCGGCGGCCGGACGTCCGCCGAGGGCCCATGGCAAGATCAGCCGGGTGCAGATCGGGATGCTTGGACCATTCGAGGTGCGCACGGACGGCGGTGATCTCGCCGACGTGCCGGGCGCGCGCCTGCGCGGGCTGTTGATCGCGCTCGCGCTCGAACCGGGTCGCGCGGTCCCGAAAGCAACGCTCGTCGACTGGATCTGGGGTGAGAATCCGCCCTCCGACGCGGCGAATGCCTTGCAGCGGTTGGTGTCCCGGCTGCGGAAGGCGCTGCCGGACGGGTCGATCGAGGGTCAACCGGACGGCTACCGACTACGGGTGGAACCCGACGCCGTCGACGCCGTGCGGTTCGAACGCCTCGTCGCCCAGGCCCGCAACGACGAGGATCCGCGCCGGCTGCGCGAGGCCCTCGCACTGTGGCGCGGCGCGGCAATGCAGGACATCGGTTTGCGGGAGAGCGCGGCGTTCGACGCGGCGGTCACTCGTCTCGAGGGACTGCGCCTCACCGCCATGGAGGATCGGTTCGACGCGGAGATCGGCCTCGGCCACGGCGCGGAGCTGGTCACCGAGCTGACCGACTTGGTGGCCGCGCATCCGGTGCGAGAACGGCTCGTCGCCGCGTTGATGCGCGCCCTCGTCGCGACCGGCCGCGATACCGACGCGCTGCTCGTCTACGAGCGCACGAGAGAGACCCTGGCCGACGAGCTGGGTGTCGATCCCGCACCGGAGCTGTCCGCATTGCACGTCGCGCTGCTGCGTGGCGAGTTGAGCAGGCGGGAGGACAACCGGAAGACCAACCTGCGCGCCGAGCTGACCAGTTTCGTCGGCAAGGACGGCGATGTCACCGCCGTCCGCGAGCTCAACGCCGACCATCGGCTCATCACCCTGATCGGGCCGGGCGGCTCGGGAAAGACCAGGCTGGCCACCGAGACCGCGCGGACCTTGCTCGGCGACCTGCCGGACGGCGTCTGGCTCGTCGAGCTCGCGGCCATCGGCGCCGATGGTGACACGGGCGGCAACAGCGTCGCGCAAGCGACCCTCGCGGCGCTCAAACTGCGGGATGCGCTGCACGGCGAGGCTTCGGACGCGGAGCCGACGGATCGGGTGGTCGCCGCGATCCGCGAGCGGGCGATGTTGCTGATCCTGGACAACTGCGAGCACGTGATCGAGTCGGCGGCGGCGTTCGCCCATCGAGTGCTCGGGGAATGCAGGCAGCTGCGGATTCTGGCGACGAGCAGGGAACCGCTCGGCATCACCGGTGAGGCGCTCTGGCCGGTCGTGCCGTTGGCCCTGCCCGCGGCGGACGCCGGCCCCGACCAGATCGAGTCCAGTCCGGCCATCCGGCTGCTGCTGGATCGAGCGAGCGCGGTGAACAAGGACCTCGCGACCGACGCCCGCACCTTGTCGACGGCGGCGCGTGTCTGCCGGGCGCTGGACGGTATGCCGCTGGCCATAGAACTCGCCGCGGCGAGGTTGCGCACCATGTCGCTCGATCAGCTAGCCCATCGGCTCGACGACCGGTTCCGACTGCTGACCGGCGGCAGCCGCACCGCGCTGCCGCGGCACAAGACACTGCGCGCGGTGGTCGACTGGAGCTGGGAGTTGCTCAGCGACGCCGAACGGGCGGTCCTGCGCAGGCTCGCGGTGTTCTCGGGCGGCGCGAGTTTGGAAGCGGCCGAGCGGGTTTGCGCTTGCGATGTGGTCGACACGGGTGACGTGCTCGAGTTGCTGACCGCGCTGACCGAGAAATCGCTGGTGCTCACCGTCGACGACCGCGCGCCGCGCTACCGGATGCTCGGCACGATCAAGGAGTACGCCGAGCAGCGGCTCGCGGAGGCGGGGGAATCGGATCGGACGCGCCGCGCGCATCTCGCGTATTTCACCGAACTCGCCGAGATCGCGGATCCGCATCTGCGCCGCGCCGAGCAACTGGCCTGGCTGGCCACGCTCGACGCCGAGCACGACAACATCGCTGCCGCGATGCGCGGTGCGCTCGCCGCGGGTGCGGCGGACGGGGCCATGCGGCTCGCCGCCGCCGCGGGGTGGTACTGGTGGCTCGGCGGGCACAAGGCCGAGGCCAACGAGCTGATCATGGCGGCAACGGCGCTGCCCGGCGAGGTGGCGGACGAGACGAGGGCGATGGTGTACGCGTTCGTCGTCCAGTTCGTGACCTCCGGGCCGCAGAGCGACCAGTACCAGGCCGAGGAGTGGATCCGCAAAGGGTACGAACTGAGCACGCGGGTCGAGAGCCGTCACCCGGTGCTGCGATTGCTCACCCCTCTGGAACGCCTGTTGCACGGGCCGGACGCCTTCCTGCCCGCGTGGGAAGCGCTGCTGGACGACGAGGACCCCTGGGTACGGGCCCTCGGCCGCCTGCAACTCGGCAAGATGCGTATCCAGCTCGGGCAGGGCGGCCGGGATGCGGACACCTGCCTCGAGACGGCGCTCACCGAGTTTCGCGCGATCGGCGAACGGTGGGGTATCTCGTTCGCGCAGACCGAGCTGGCGAATCGAATCGCCGTGCGCGGCGAGTTCGCCGCCGCGTGCGAGCACTACGAACAGGCGATCGCGGTTGTCGCCGAGATCGGATCCGTCGAGGATGTCGTGCCGATGCGGTCGCGGCAGGCCCAGTTGTACTGGCTGGCAGGCGATGTCGAGTCGAGTGCGGCGGCGATGGCCGAGGCGCAGCGGCTCGCGGAACGCGTCTCCTGGCCGATCGTGCTGGCCGAGCTGGCGCTGTCGAAGGCGGAGCTCGCCCGCTGGAGCGGCGACGCCGAGCAGGTACACCGGGAACTCGACGTCGCGACGCAGCTGATGGGCGATGACGCCGAGCGGCCGAATATCCGTGCGATGAAACACGATCTGCTCGGCTACCTTGCCGAGGATCTCGACGAGACCCGTGCGCATCGCGTCGCGGCTTTCGAAGCGGCGTCCGAGGCGGCGTACCCCCTCTTGATCGCCCAAGTGCTCACCGGGATAGCGGATCTGGCGCTGCGTGACGAACAGTACGAGCAAGCCGCGCGGCTGCTCGCGGCGAGCGCCGAGCTGCGCGGTCTGCCGGATCGTTCCAACCCGGATGTGGCGAGAATCGAGCAGGCAGCGCGAAACCGCCTCGGCGAGAAGGGTTTCGCCGAGGCGGTTCGGGAGGGTTCGGAGCGGAATCGGACCGAGCTCGTCGAGGTCACGCTCGCTTCTTGAACGTCGCGGACGCCCAGAGGTAACCGACCACCGCGATACCGACGCACCAGGCGACGGCGGTGAGCGCGTCGCCGGTGTCCGGTGCGCCGACGAGCAGCCCGCGGATGGTTTCGATGATCGGCGTGAAGGGCTGGTACTCCGCGAACTGCCGCAGCCCCGGACCCATCTTCTCGGCGGGCACGATCGCGCTGCTGAAGAACGGCAGCATGACCAGCGGCACGGACGCCATGCCCGCCGTTTCCGGAGACTTCGCAGCCAGTCCGAGAGCGATCGTGAGCCAGCCCGCCGCGAAGCCGAGCAGCACGACCATGCCGATCACGCCGAGCCAGTCGAGGATGTTCGCCGAAGGGCTGAACCCCAGCAGGAAGGCCACCCCGAGCAGGGCGGCGATGGCGACCAGATTGGTCAGCACGGTGGCGACGACGTGTCCGGTCAGCACGGCTCCACGGGAGACGTCCATGACCTTGAACCGATTGATGATGCCCGTCGTCATGTCGGAGTTCACCGCCGTCGCGGTGGCTCCCAGCCCGTAGCAGACGGCCAGCAGGATCAGTCCCGGTGTCGCGTAGTCGATGTAGTCGACGCCGACGTCGAAGGCGTCGCCGAACATGTACACGAACATCAGCATGATGATGATCGGCATAAGGACCGCGTTGAACACCGACGTCGGGTTTCGGGCGATGTGTTTGAAGTTGCGGCGCAACATGACCATCGAGTGGGACTTGCTCATTTCGCTGCTACCTCCGTGGTGCGGCCGGTCAGGGTGAGGAAAACGTCGTCGAGGTCGGGCGTGTGCACGGAGAACTCCTCGGCGCCGAGCGAGTACTCGTCGAGCCTGTCCAGCAGGGCGCGAAGCGATCTCGTCCCGCCGTCGCTGGGAACCCGCAGGGTCAGCGCCTCGTCGTCCCGCGTGGAGTCGGGGAAGAGACGGGCGGCCGCCTCGAGTTGGGTGATATCGGTGAACCGGAGCCGGACGTGCGTTCCCGGGATCTGGCGCTTGAGTTCGTCGGGCGTGCCCTGGGCCACCAGGCGGCCCTGATCGAGCACCGCGATCCGGTCGGCGAGCTGGTCCGCCTCCTCGAGGTACTGGGTGGTGAGGAAGATGGTCACGCCGTCGGCCACCAGGTCACGGATGATCGACCACATGGTGCGGCGGCTGCGCGGGTCGAGTCCCGTCGTCGGCTCGTCCAGGAAGATGATCCGCGGGTTGCCGACGAGTGTCATCGCCAAATCGAGCTTGCGGCGCATACCGCCGGAGTAGGTCGACGCGGGCTGCTGCGCCGCCTCGGTCAGCTCGAAGCGTTTCAGCAGCTCGGTGACGATCCGCTTGCCCTCTTCGGCAGGGGTTCCGGTGAGGTCCACCATCAGTTGCAGGTTCTCGTGCCCCGTCAGCAGCTCGTCCACCGCCGCGAACTGACCGGTGACGCCGATCGCCGCGCGCACCGCCTTCGCCTCGGTCGCGACGTCGTGGCCCGCGACGCGTACCGACCCGCCGTCCGCCGCTGTCAACGTGCTCAGCACGTTCACCGTCGTCGTCTTACCGGCCCCGTTCGGTCCGAGCAGGGAGAAGATCGTGCCCGCACGGACATCCAGATCGATGCCGTCGAGCACGACCTTGTCCCCGTAGGCCTTTCGCAGTCCGGAGACCGCAATCGCTGAATTCGTCATGCGAGTACCATCGGCGCCCGCCCTGACACCCACCTGTCACGCCGCTGTCACGACCACTGACACGACGGGCCTGACATTTCGCCGCTTCGTGTCGTCGTTCTGGTGAGGCGGTCGAAACCCGGTGTTCCGGTGACTACCGAATCGCACATAACCGGGACGTCACGACGCCCCACCAATGAGGCAGGTCGGGAGTCCCTGCGAGTGAGGAGAAGGTCATGTCGTACGCGAGATCCTCCATCAGAAAGACGGTCGGCGCAGTCGCCGGCGCCCTGCTGGTCGGTGGTGGACTGGTCGCCTGCGGCGCGGACACCACCGAGACGGACGGGCCGAAGCAGCGGGTCGAGATCATCGAGGCAGCCGCTCTGACCGACCAGCTCGCAGGCGCGGACCTGGACAAGCCCGGTGCGAGTCTCGGTGATCTGACCGTCTATTCGGGCGGTATCCACCAAGACGGTCGCCAGATCGGGCACGGTGGTGGAGCATGCCAGAACGTCCATATCGAGGGCGACGCGATCACCATGCAATGTGTGCTCACCGCTCAGCTCGAACGGGGATCGCTGACCATGCAAGCGGTGTGGGTCCAGGGCACGAGCCCGCTAGATCTGGCGATCACCGGTGGTACCGGCGCATACCGTAACGCGACCGGCATCGCTCGGTTCTGGGAAATCGGGACACCGAACGAGCGGATGCGTGCCGAGATCACGCTTCCCGCGGAGGAGTGACCGCCCGACGAGGGTGACCCTCGCCTTCGCGAGTCGAGTGCGCCACAGGATGATTCAGGGCCCTACCGGGCGTTTCAGGATCTTCAGTGTGGTGCGGCCCAGACCAATCCAGCGGCTTCCGCCGCCTCACCGAGACATTTGTCGTAGGCGACGAGCGCGGTCAGGTCTGCGGCCAACTCGAGGGCTGTGGCCAGGTGGATCGAATCCAGACTGCGCGCTGTTGCCGGTGATACCGCGGCAGCGTTCGCCCGGACGATGCCATCGATTTCCACCATGTCCACTCGTGCCAGCACTGCGGGAACGTGCACGAGGTCTGCGGGTTCGGCGAGGCGCACGGCACGGACCAGTTCGACTTCTACGAGCGCCGACGCGACCCAGGGAAGGTCTGAGTGCTCTTGGAGCCAGCGCACGAGTGCAGCGGTCTCGGCTCCCGGGTGGACCAGCTTGACCAGTGCGCTGGTGTCGAGATACAGCATCAATACCGCTCGTCGTCGCGCAGATCCTGCAACGCCGCACCGGTGCGGCCCGCGTTGTCGACGGGTGCTCGATCGATCCGACGGCGAAGGTCGGCGAGCAAGTCGGCGCGGCCCCTCGATGCCGGCCGCATCCGGCCTTCGGCCGTCAGGCGAGCCCGCACATCGCGGGTCGGGTCTACCGGAACGATTCGGCCGATGACAGTGCCACGCTCGGTGATATCGACTGTCTCGCCTGCCTTGACCAGAGCCAATGTCCGTGCGGTGTGATGTGACAGTTCACGGATCGGAATGGCGGTCATGCCACGAGCGTGCCACAAAAATGTGTCACAAGTGCCTGCATTGATCGTACGGTGGCTCATCGGATCTTCGGTCGGAGAGCGGGTGCGTCCGTGCCAGGGGAGCGGCGCGGGGGGACGGATTTGTGAGACCGTGGAAGATATGAACCGGCTCGGGAAAGCGACCTCACCGTATCTGCGCCAACACGCGGACAACCCGGTGCACTGGTGGGAGTGGGACGCCGAGGCGCTCGCGGAGGCCCGCAGGCGCGATGTGCCGATCCTGCTCTCCATCGGTTACGCCTCCTGTCACTGGTGCCACGTGATGGCGCACGAGTCGTTCGAGGACGAGGCGACCGCGGCGCTGATGAACGACCATTTCGTCTGCGTCAAGGTGGACCGCGAGGAGCGCCCGGATCTCGACGCGATCTACATGAACGCCACCGTCGCCATGACGGGACAGGGCGGCTGGCCGATGACCAGCTTCCTGACCCCGGACGGCGAGCCGTTCTATTGCGGCACCTACTTCCCGAAGCATCCGCGCGGCGGGATGCCCTCGTTCGGTCAGCTGCTCACCGCCGTCAGCGACACCTGGCGCAACCGGCGCGAGGAGGTCGACAAGGCATCGGCCCAGGTCGTGGAGGCCCTGCGCGCGCAGGCCGCCGGTCTGCCCGACGCCGACCTGAACGTCTCGCCCGAACTGCTCGATCACGCGGTGGCCGCGGTGCTGCGCGACGAGGACGCCGAGCACGGCGGGTTCGGCAGGGCGCCGAAGTTCCCGCCGTCCGCACTGATGGAGGGACTGCTGCGCAGTTGGGAGCGCACGGGCGACGCGGCCGTGCGCGACGTCGTGCAGCGCGCGGCCGACGCGATGGCGCGCGGCGGCATCTACGATCAGCTGCGCGGCGGCTTCGCCCGCTACTCGGTCGACAACCGTTGGCTGATACCGCATTTCGAGAAGATGCTGTACGACAACGCGCAATTGCTGCGCGCCTACGCGCATCTGGCGCGCCGCACGCCGCACGCGCAGGACTCGCTCGCTCTGCGCGTCACCTGCGAGACCGCGCACTTCATCCTCGACGATCTCGGTACCGAGCGCGGCGGTTTCGCCTCCGCGCTGGACGCCGACACCCATCTCGAACCGAGCGGCCCCGGCGTCGAGGGCGCGACTTACGTGTGGACGCCCGCCGAACTGATCGGCGCGCTCGGACCCATCGAAGGCGCTTGGGCCGCGGACTTTTTCGGCGTGACGACGGCGGGGAACTTCGAGCAGGGCACCTCGGTCCTCACCCGCTACCGCGATCCGCGGGACGAGGCCGAACAGGAGCGGCTCGATCGGGCGAGGGAGGTGCTGCGCGACGAGCGCGACAAGCGCCCGCAGCCCGCGCGCGACGACAAGGTGGTCACCGCGTGGAACGGCATGGCGATCACGGCGCTCACCGAGGCGGGTTCGGCGCTGGGACGGCCCGATTGGGTGGCGGCCGCGGATCGCTGCGCGCGGTTCCTGCTCGCCGAGCACGTGGTCGACGGGCGGGTGCGCCGCGCATCGCTGGGCGGCGCGGTCGGCGCCTCGGCGGGCGTGCTGGAGGACTACGCGTGGCTGGTCACCGGCCTGCTCGCGCTGTATCAGGCGACCGGCGACCCGGAACGGCTTGAGCAGGCGCAGCGGCTGCTGGACACCGCCGTCGAACGCTTCGCCGATCCCGAGGCGTCCGGCAGCTGGTTCGACACCGCCGACGACGCCGAAACCCTCGTCGCCCGTCCGCGCGACCCGATCGACGGCGCGACTCCGGCGGGCGCGTCTTCGCTGGCCGAGGCGCTGCTCACCGCCGCGGCGGTCAGCGACGTCGAGCGCGCGGTGCGCTACCGGGAACTCGCCGAAGCGACGCTGCTGCGCGGCGCGATCGTGCTTGCCCGTGCGCCGCGCTCGGCGGGCCAGTGGCTTACGGTCGCGGAGGCGGCCGTGCGCGGCCCACTGCAGATCGCGATCGCCTCGTCGGCCGAGAACGCGGACACCGCAACGGAATTGCTCGCCGTCGCCCGGGAGCTCGCGCCGGGTGGATCGGTGATCCTCGCGGGAGCGCCGGATTCCGCGCCGCTGCTCGTCGACCGCCCGCTGGTGTCGGGTGCCGCGGCGGCGTATGTGTGCCGCGGGTCGGTGTGCGATCTGCCGGTGACGACCGAGAAGGATCTGCGGGAGTCGTTGAGCGGCAGCTGAAGCCGCGCGGAGCATTGCGGGGTTTCCCGCCGGCCGGGTCGGGGTCGTCGTTCTACCCCGCTCGGTAAGAGATTCGTGCGCCGCGCCGGGCGTCTGCGCGCGGTCGAGGGACGCTGCGCGGACCGGGGCCTAGGTCCGCCTCTCGGCGTGCCGTCCTGGATCGTCGTGCCCAAGGTGGCGGTTGGGCTACGAGTCTGTGCATTGGCGGACGCCCGAGGGTGCCCGGGGCGCGCAAGCCCGGCTGGCGGTGTCGAGTTCACCCGGGTCCGCAGTGCCGCTAATCCGATTCCGATGCCGTGCTGCGTATTTCGGCGATGGCGCTGACCGGTGACTGGTCGTCGGCGGTGTCGGCGACTGGACCCGTGGCGTCGGCTGACAACGGGCGGTCGTCGGAGGTTTCCGTGATCGAGTTCGGGGCGCCGGCCGGCAGGGGGCGGTCGGCGCTGGTTTCGGCGGCCGGGCCAGGGCTGTCGGCTGGTAGCGGGCGGTGGTTGGCGCCGTCCAGCGCGGGCGCCGGGTCCCCCTGGGTCGCGGCCTGTTCGATGTCGGTCCAGCAGGCCGTCGGTTCCTGCATGCCGCGCAGCAGAATGTTGTCGTAGTGCGCCCACTGCTCGCGCTCTTGCGGGGCCGCGGCCTCGATCACCGCGCCGCTCACCAGGATTCGGCGGGGCACGTCCTTGGCTTCGGCGGTCAGGCGGGCGGCCTCGTTGACGGCGTCGCCGATGACGGTGAACTCGAGGCGGGTGTCGGTGCCGACGTCCCCGGCGAATACTTGGCCGCGCGCTACACCGATGCCGATGTCCAGTTCGCCGCTCGCGGTCACCTCGTCGCGGATCCGGCGGGCCGCTCGGAGCGCCGGAGTCGCGTTGTCCCGCAGGGCGATCGGCGCGCCGAAGATGCAGAGCGCCGCGTCGCCCTCGAACTTGTTGACCAGCCCGTCGTTCTCCTCGGTCGCCGCGACGACGATCGAGAGCAGGCGGTTCAGCTTGGCGACGAACTCCTGCGGCGGCAGGCCGGTGGACAGCGCCACCGAGCCGGTCACGTCGACGAACAACGCGGAGACGACGCGCACGTCACCGGTCAGGTCCATGCCGCCGGTGAGCGCCCGCTCGGCCACCTGCGCGCCGACGTGCCTGCCGAACACGTCGCGCATCCGTTCGCGTTCGCGCAGATTCGCGGCCAGCTCGTTGACCGAGTGTTCGAGCCGCCCGATCTCGCTGCTGCTGCCGACCGGCACCCGGACGTTCGTCTCGCCCCTGCTGATCAGATCCAGCGCCAGCCGCAGCGTCCGCATCGGGCTGGCCACCGCGCGGGCCAGGATGGCAGTCGCCAGCGCGCCGACGCCGATGCCGACCGCGGACAGATAGATCGCGGTGCGGATGCGGTCCGACGCGGCCGCGGCCGGGTCGGCGAGCACCACGATCAGCATGGCGAGCGGCATGGCGCCCGCGACCCCCCAGGTGACGACGACCCGCACCAGCACCGACGAACTCCAGTGCATGGTGCCGCCCAGCACCGCCGACACCACGGGAATGGTCGGCCGGATCAGCCGGTCCACGATCAGGAAGGTCACCGCCGCCGACTGCAACGCGCCGAGCGTGAACAGCGACGCCGTCACGCCGGGAGTGTCGATTTCGGTCAGGTGAGTGAACGTGGCGGACACGATGATCACGCCCGGTATCCACAGCGCCAGCGCCCGGACGGTGATACCGATCGGCAGCCGCAGCAGTCTGCGCGCCTCCTCCACCGTCGGCTTGCGCGTCTGGTCCAGCCACCCGAAGTATCTGCCGCGGTCGCGCATGGCCAAGCCGACGCCCGCGAGGAGCCCGACCGCCGGGTAGATCGCGACCAGGGCCATGGTGCGCATCCAGTCCTCGCCGAGCCTGCCGAAGAACCCGCTCAGCCACAGCCCGGTGACGATGACCGCGAGACCGCTGAGATTCGCGGTGATGACCACGGCCGACAGACCCCAGTGGGCCTTGAGCGCCCACACGACGAGCTTGGCGATCACGACGCGCGACCACCCGCCGGAGACGGTGACCGCCGGTGCGGCCGGGGACGGGCAGCGACAAGTGACACGAAAGAGCAGCTTATCCGGCTCGATCGCGCTGAGAGGCGGCAACGGATATCTCGTCGGTCAGCCGCTCGACACCGCGGTCACCGAGAACTCAGCGCAGTGGCCGGGGACTCAGCGCGGCTGCCGAGGATCTGGCGAGGTGGCCGAGAACTCAGCGCAGTGGCCGGGAACTCAGGGCGGTCGCCGAGGACCCAGCGCGGTCAGCGAGGACCAGCGCGGCTGCCGACGGCTCGCGGAACGGCCGAACAATCAGCGCAGCACCACCAACCAGATCGCTATGTAGTGACTGAGCGCCGCGAGCACCGTCGCGGCGTGAAAGAACTCGTGGTGCCCGAACACCGTCGGCCACGGATTGGGCCACTTGGTGGCGTAGAGGATGGCGCCGCCACTGTAGATCAGTCCACCGATCAGCAGCAGGATCAGCGGCGCGATGCCGATCTGATCGTTCAGCTGCCCGGCCACCGGCACGATCGCCCAGCCGAGCAACAAATACAGCGGCACGCCGACCCACCGCGGCGCGGTCGGCCACAGCAGTTTGAGCGCGACGCCGGCGAGCGCGCCCGCCCAGACCACCGCCAGCAGGGTCTGCCCGGTGCTTCCCGGCAGGCCGAGCAGTGCGAACGGGGTGTAGCTGCCCGCGATGAACAGGAAGATCATCGAGTGGTCCGCGCGCTTCATCCGGATTCGGGTGCGCGGGGTCTGCCAGGTGACGCGGTGGTAGACCGCGCTGATGCCGAACAACCCGCACACGGTGAGGCCGTAGACCAAGGTCGACCATCCGGCAGTCGCCGAGACGGTGGCCGCCTCGGCGACCAACGCGATCACCGCGAGCGCGGCGATGCCGACCGCCCAGGTGTGAATCCAGCCGCGCATCTTGGGCTTGACCAGCGCGGCGAGCGCCTCGGCCGGGGAGGCGCCGACCAGCTCCGCGTCAGCCGCACCGACAGATTCGGACACGAGGATGACCTCCTAGTTAACTGATCAGTAACCTACGCTGCCGTAGGTTCACGCCGGATGCCACTGTACCGGGGAATCGCGGCCGATGCCGGAATCGCGCCGCCAAGGCGTACTGTTGGACGCCGTGGAGCTTCGGAGTCGGGTGCGTGGTCTGCCATACCGCATCTACGAGGCCCGGCTGTCCAAGCAGCTGGCCGGTAAACAACACCCACGCCACGTCGCCGTCATGTGCGACGGCAATCGCCGCTGGGCCAGGGAGAACGGGTTCACCGACGTGAGCCACGGCCATCGCGTCGGCGCGCTGAAGATCGCCGAGCTGGTCGGCTGGTGTTCGGACGAGGGCATCGAGATGGTCACCGTCTACCTGCTCTCGACCGAGAATCTGCAGCGCGATCCCGACGAGCTGGAGACGCTGTTCGAAGTGATCACCGACGTCGTCGAAGAGCTCTCCGCGCCCGAACGGGATTGGAGTGTGCGCATCGTCGGTTCGCTGGACGGGTTTCCCGAGCTGATCGCCAAGCGGTTGCGCACCGCCGCGGAGCGCACCGAGGGGCGTCAGGGTGTGCACGTCAACGTGGCGGTCGGGTACGGCGGGCGCCAGGAGATCACCGACGCGGTGCGCTCGCTGGTGCGCCAGGAGATGGCCGCGGGGGAGACCGGCGAGGATCTGGTGCAGTCGATCACCGTCAACGCCATCGGTCAGCACCTCTACACCTCGGGTCAGCCCGATCCGGACCTGGTCATCCGTACTTCGGGCGAGCAACGACTTTCGGGCTTCCTGCTGTGGCAGAGCGCATACTCGGAAATATGGTTCACCGAGGTTTACTGGCCGGAGTTCCGCAGGGTGGATTTCCTCCGCGCCTTACGCGACTACGCGGCCCGACATCGCCGTTTCGGGGTCTGAAACGGCCACATTCCAGTACCGTCCGGTCTGTGCAAGTTCTGACGCAGACCCCGCAGGCGCCCGCTCCCGCCGCACCCGGTGACGGACGGGGCAGGAGCCTGAGCTACGAGGAGTTCGGCCGCCGCTTCCTCGAGTACGCCGTGTCCGAAGAGCGCGTCGCCGCCGCGTTCGGCGAACTGACCGGAGCGGCCTTCGACGTCGGCCCGATCCGGGTCGGGCCCGCCCGGCTGGCCAAGGTCGTCGCCCATGTGCGCCTTGGTATTCCGCGCGTGCACCGTCGCGTCGACGAAGTCATCGATTTCGAACTGGTCCTGCCGTTGCGTGTCGGCATGCTGGTCGATCTCGGCATCGACCGGCACCGCTTCGAGGTGGACGGCACGGTCCACCTGCATCTCACCGCGCGCACCGCCGAACCGCTCCGGGTCCTCATCGAGATCGCCGAACCCCGTCAGCGCGACGTCCGCGTCAACGTGGCGGCGGGCACCAAGCGCGCCCAACTCCTGCGCGTCCTCGTCGGCGTCGACCACGAGATCCGCCGCTTCGTCGCCCGCTACATAGCCACCGAAATCCGCAAACCCCATATCGCCTCGGTACTCGACATCGACGTAGCCACGCGCTTGGACCAGGCCTGGCGGTTGTAGGGGGGTCTCTGTCAGAGGCCTCCGAAGAGATAGGCCAAGAAAACGGTCAGCGCCCACACCCCGCCCGTGAACGCGACTGCTTCGTCGCGAACACACGGAAACCTGTACCACACCGCGGCCGAAATCAGCGGCGCCGCAAGCGGTACGGTGCGCCAGTTCCACGGGTAGGGGATGAAAGCGATATCCGGATCGGTGTACAGCAGCATGAACGGATACGCCGCACCGAATGCGGCGAAGATCGTCACCATCCGCCATGGCCGCCAGCCCCCCGCGCCACGTCGTGGCATTCAGAAGGTCCCCGTCGCCCAGACGATCATCGCGCTCAGCGCCCACATCCCCAATGTGAAGGCAACAGCCTCGCTCCGCGCCCCGGGAACAAAACGCCATACCGTCGCGGAGATGAGCAACGCCAGCAGCGGCGCTGTCCGGTACTCCCAAGGGAAGGGTATGAAGCGGTACTCGAGTTGGATTCCGGTGTACACATGCATGAATGGATACGCGGCGCAGAACGTGGCCAAGAACGTCAAGGTCCGCAAGAGAGCCCGGCTCCCGCGCCGCCACGTTCGTTCGGCGCTACTCCTTGATGATGACAAGCGTTGTCCCGTCGACGTTGTTGTAGTCCATGTTGTTCGGGTCGACCAGTTTTGCTTCCCGCGCATAGCGAATGCAGGTGTCGATTATCGCCTGCCGGTTTCCTTCCAAGCGGATGCCGACTTCACGGCCGGTGTGGTTGTTCCACTCGTCCATTTCCTTCGAGCCGGGTAGCTGGCTCGGTTTGTCCTTCTC
This sequence comes from Nocardia bhagyanarayanae, assembly GCF_006716565.1. Taxonomy (NCBI): domain Bacteria; kingdom Bacillati; phylum Actinomycetota; class Actinomycetes; order Mycobacteriales; family Nocardiaceae; genus Nocardia; species Nocardia bhagyanarayanae. Next base: position 2,651,609 of record NZ_VFPG01000001.1, read on the forward strand.
GTGAGCATCGGCGAGTCTCTTGGCGAAGTCGGCATCGGTGGATTCAGTGGTCAGTGCTTGCCAGATGCAGTGACGCGCGGCGTCTTGGCGAGTCGATTCAGGGTCCCCGGGAAACGCGGCGACGGACTCGAGCTCGGCAATGTCTTTGTCTCGGTTGTTCCGGGAGTTGTTGCAGTCCAGCGGGTTATGCCAACAGACGCTCCACTCGTTGTCGCCCAAATCTCGCCAATCCTCGATCTTCTCGCCGACATTGATGTCTTGTGGTTGTCCAGCTGGTGTTTGCCCTGCGACCGGCAGGCCGGTGAATGCCTTGTTGATCGCCTGCGTGGTAGTTGTGTCCGCGGTATTCGCTTGGGCGATGGCCTGTCTGATCGCGGCGGTTTGTATGTCGGCGTCGGTCTGCAACGCTCCTATCGCCTTCTGGAGTTGACCGGAATCGCTTACGGTGGCCAGCAGCGTCTGCTGGGCGGCGGACGACGGTGTGCACGTGCCGTCTTCCGCCACGGTGTAGCCCTTTTCCTCGGCGATCCGCACGGCTGCGGCGAGTGCGGACTGCGCAGCCGCGAGTTCGGTGGCGCCGATGCGCGCGGCCTCGACGCCCGACTCCAAGGCGTTACGGATCTTTTCGGTATCGGAGTGCAACGTTTCGTATTGCGACCGCATCGCATTGCCCGACTCGCCCTGCCAGGTGTCGAGCGACCTGTCGACTGCTCGATACTGGGTGTCCAGCGCGCCGGTGAGTTCGTGAGCCTGCTGTGCCCACTGGTCGGCCTGGGCGGCCAGGGCGTCGGGGCGCAGCGCGAGAATCTGCGACTTTGTCAGCATGTTCACGGCAGATCCAGACCAATGTCGGCGATGTCGTCGGCGCGATTCGCGTCGCCACTCAGAAACTGCGTTATCGCGGTGCCGGTGGTGTCGCCGAGGGTCTGCATGCCTGCGGCAGCTCCGAGAACCGCGCGGTCGACCGCGGCGATGGCGCTACCACAGGCACGGAGCACGCTGGTCGCCGCGAGGCCGTCGGTGACGCCGTCGGCTGGCCGATTGGCCAGGCCCAACCTGCTGATCGTGGACGTCGTGGTGGCGAATGTATCCGCCAGTCGTCGGACGTCGTCCGGGTCGAAGTGCAATCGCTCGAACGCGCTCACCGTACCCCCCTGTCGCACACGGTGTTTCGTCGCGACCACTATATCCACCGATGTCGTCCGGCGCGATCGTCGTCGCTAGCGCGGCCCTCGGTCCCAGTCGTCCCAGGAGTCATAGAGCGGATAGAGGTCGTCATCGCCGGCGAGTTCGGGGAACAGCGGTTCGAGCCAGTCTGGCATGGCGAGCGGGTTGTTGGTCGCGGAGGCCGAATCGGTTGGCGGACAGAGCGCCGGCGGATCGTTCGTGAGGTGAGCGCGCGGCGGTGGTGCGGGAAGCCAGTCCGGTTCCGGCGCCGACGTGGTGGCGGGTAGCGGTGCGCGTCGTGGTCGCGGGTGCTGGGGTCTGGCGGTGAAGTAGTGGTCGTCGTCATCTGGGCCGGCGAATGGCTGAATGACGTGGTGCATCGGATCGTCTTGTGCAGCATCGGTTTCGAGTTCGGCGGTGACACCGGCGGAGTCGAACCCTGAGTCCGAGCCGGGGTCGGAGCCAGGGCCGAAGCCGGAATTGGAGTCAGGGCCGGCGCTGTAACCGACACTGGTCCGCGGATTGGATTCGGGATTGGTGTTGGAGCCGTGCGTCGCGAGCGTGTCCGGTCGGGAACCAACCTTGGCGCCCGAGCTGGACAACCGGCCACTGCTGGAGGTGGAACCTCGCTCTGCGTCGTTGTCTTTGTCGACGCCGGACCCCGACCGGGAGTTCTCGGCGTCCCTGTGCCGAGCGGGATTCTTGGACGAACCGTCCGCCGTCTCCGAATCCGCACCCTCGCCCAGGCCGGCGCCGCCACCGGAGCCCGCCGCATCGTCGGCCGACCCGGTTGCGTCGAGTTGCTCGACAGCTTCGCGTACCGCGTCCGCCGCCCGCGTGAAGGCGAGCTTGTGCAACTCCACCACGACATCGGCCAATCGCCCCGCGGTCAGCGTCGATGAATCGCTCACCGTGATGGCGTGCAGTACGCCGTTCGCGCCGACCACGACGGTGACCGACCCGTCGGCGGACGAGGCCGTCCCGCGAGCGCGCGCCATGGCGTCTTGCAACCGCTCGATCCGCGCGGTCGCCGGTCCTTGATCCCCCACGTCACCCCCGGATACCTAATGGGCGCTGCTGGACGAAGTCCGCCTACGGCCCGCACGGCCGGAGTGAATGCGGAGGTACGCCTCAGCCGAGCCTAGGTGGGAGCCGCCAGGATTGGAATGCGCGTGGACCGAATTGGCGGCTGGGTTACTGTAGGGCGCGACAGGGTTGGAAAGGGGGGTGGCCGATGGGTCCGAGCAATCACGATGATGCGCACACGCTGGCGGGCGCTTTCGCAGCGGCGGGGTTCCGGGTGGCCGCCGCGGGTCGGCCGCCCGTCGAGGACATGCCGACCGCGCTACCGGACACCGCGGTGCTGGAATCCTGCGGCGTCGCAGTGGGACTCGTGGATCGCGCGCTGCGGGAGACGGCGGCCCGGCTGCAACGCTCAGGTGTCGCGAGCTTGCGCGGGGCCGAGGCGGGAGACGACTCATCCCGCTCTCCGTTTTGCTTCTGAGCATCCTCGAGCCGACGCGCTGAATCCGCTTGTGATCGAAAGGGTTACAACTTCCGCAGGCGAAGGCGGTTGATGCTGTGGTCGGCGTCCTTGCGGAGGACGAGGGTGGCGCGGGGGCGGGTGGGGAGGATGTTCTCGACGAGATTGGGGCGGTTGGTGGAGTTCCAGATCTCTTTGGCCGTGGCGGTCGCCTGCTCGTCGGTGAAGCCCGCGTAGTGGTGGAAGTGGGCGGCGGGGTCGGCGAAGGCGGTCTCGCGCAAGGTGAGAAACCTTTGCACGTACCAGTTTTCGATGTCCTCGATGCGGGCGTCGACGTAGATGGAGAAATCGAACAGATCCGAAACCATAAGGCGCGGACCGGTTTGCAGCACATTCAGTCCCTCGACGATGAGAATATCGGGCTGGCGCACGCAGTGGAGTTTGCCGGGCACGATGTCGTAGGAATTGTGCGAATACACCGGCGCGCACACCTCGGGCGCGCCGGATTTCACCTCGGTGACGAAGCGCAGCAGTTTGCGCCGGTCGTAGCTCTCCGGAAAACCCTTGCGGTGCATGATGCCGCGGCGGGTGAGCTCGGCCGTGGGATAAAGGAACCCGTCGGTTGTGACCAAATCCACACGCGGATGGTGATCCCAGCGGGCCAGCAACGCCTGCAGCACACGCGCGGTGGTCGATTTTCCGACCGCGACGCTGCCCGCGACACCGATCACGAACGGCACCTGCTGGTCCGGATGCGTCTCCCCGAGGAAGGTCGCGGTGGCCGCGAACAGGCGCTGGCGCGCGGCGACCTGCAGGTGGATGAGACGAGCGAGCGGCAGATAGACCTCCGCGACTTCCTCGAGGTCGATCTGTTCGCCGAGACCACGCAGCCCGATCAGTTCTTCCTCGGTGAGCACCAGTGGAGTCGATTTGCGCAGTGTTCGCCACTGCTTACGGTCGAATTCCACATAGGGGCTCGGCTCGCTCATTCGTGCCACTTACCCGACGCTCCGTTTCGGCAAACACGCACACAAGCCGACTCGGCCCTGTGAGATTGGATCTAGCTCTCGCCGCATGGTCGAATTCTCCTCTGCACCGGCACTGTGTGAAACGGGGGGTACCGCTACCCGCTGGTAACCACCTCGATCCGCAGGCCGGTTCCGGCTACTGTCGGCTGGCATGGAAGCGCATCCCCTCGTCACCGAGTACCTGCGACTCGGCCTGGCTTTCGACCGGCTCGAGGAAGGTTTCGTCGACGCCTACACCGGCGACCCGCAGCTGCGCAGGGAGGTGCAGAACGCCCCCGCGCCGCAGCCCCGTGATCTCGCGCGGCGCGCCGCCGATCTGCGCGCGGCGCTGCCCGACGCGGGCCTGTCCTCGGAACGCGTGGAGTTCCTCGACGTGCACCTGCGAGCGCTGGAGTGCTCGGGCCGCAAGTTCGCGGGCGACGACATCGGTTTCGTCGACGAGGTGCGCGCCTATTTCGACGTCGACATCGCCCCCGGGGAGGTCGAGGACTATCGCGACGCGCACCGCCAGATGGACGAGGTGCTGGCGGGCGACGGACCGCTGCCCGAGCGAGTCGCCGCGCACCGCAAGGCGGACGAGATCCCGCCGGAACGGCTGAGCGCTTGCGTCGAGGCGTTCTCCGGCGCGCTGCGCGAACTGGTGCGCGAGCGATACCCGCTGCCCGACCACGAGCACGTCACCTACGAGGTGGTCGGCGACAAGCCGTGGTCCGGATTCAACTACTACCTGGGCAACTACCACTCCAAGGTCGCGATCAACTCCGATCTGCGGCAGCACATGTCGAACCTGCCGCACCTGATCGCGCACGAGTCCTACCCCGGCCACCACACCGAGCACTGCCGCAAGGAGGCCGGTCTGGTGGCGGCCGGTCAGGCGGAGCAGACGTTGTTCCTGGTCAACACGCCGCAGTGCCTGATGGCCGAGGGGCTCGCCGATCTGGCGTTGCGCTCGATCGTGGGCCCGGGCTGGGGGAAGTGGGCGCAGGAGATCTACGCCGATCTGGGTCTGCGGTTCGACGGCGACCGCGCCGAGCGCCTGTCCACGGCCTCGGCGAAACTGCTCGCCGTGCGCCAGGACGCGGCGCTGCTGCTGCACGATCGCCGTCGCGACGAGACCGAGGTCGCGGAGTTCTTGCAGCAGTGGAATCTGACGACGCCGGAGCGGGCGCGCCAGTCGCTGCGGTTCCTCTCCTCGCCGCTGTGGCGCGCCTACATCAGCACCTACGTCGAGGGGTATCGCCTGCTCGGCGGCTGGCTGGACCGGGCCGTCGACGCCGACGATCGCGCCGACCGCTTCCGGCGGCTGCTCGACGAGCCGCTCACCCCCGGCGCGCTGCGCGCCATGTGAACGCGCGCCCGCGCCGATGGTTCGGCGCGGGCGCACGCTTCGTCATCGGAGGGCGGCGCACCCCTACTGGATGACAGCGCACCCTTCTCCGGAGGACAGGGAGCACATCAGCAAGGACAACGTCCGCAGCAGCGCTTCGATCGGGTTGTTCGGGACGGAGACGAAATGCGGCATGGTGATTTCCTCGTGGTTCGACGGGGACGACGTCACTTGTGAAACCGGTCCACGCGGTGCGTCTCGTTACGGCCCGTGCAGCCCCCAAAACCAATGGCAGGTGGCCGCAGGCTTTGATCACCGACTCCGGGTGACCTTCACCGCGCCTGAGGCGGTCGAGGTCACCTCGAGTGAGGTTGGTCGGCGGCCGAGAATGTGACGCGCACCGAGATCGGCTCGGTCTCCAACGCCTTGATCGTCCACGCGAGCACCGGCCGCGCGATCCTGCCGGTGGCGAAGCTGCGCGCCCTTGCCACCACGTCGTCGTCGGGGACGAACGTCGCGGTGCCGGTGTACCAGCGGTCGCCGCGCCGCAGCCGGACCCGCGGGTCGGCGGTGATGTTGCGCGCCCAGCCCGCGCGCGGACCGTGCTGGCAGATGATCCAGGCGCCCTCGTCGTCGAACGAGGCGGTCACCGGAACCCGCCGGGGCAGACCGGTTTTCGCGCCGGTGGTCTCCAGTTCGGAGACCAGTGCGGTGCGGATGCCGAGCCGGTCCAGCGCCGCCACGGCCGGATTGGCGATGTAGCGGCCGATCATCCGCTCCCGCTTGAACTTTCGCAGTGTGTCGCGTTCGGTCACTGTCGTACTCCTCAGCGGAAGATGACGCAGGTGGTGGTGGCGTGGGCGACCAGACGACCCTGGTCGTCGACGACGCGGCCCTCGGCCGTCGCGGTGGTGCGCCCGACGTGGATGGTGGTGCCGGTGGCGGTGAGCTTGCGTCCGTCGGTGGGCACCGAGCGGATGTAGTTGATCTTCAGCTCCAAAGTGGTGTAGCCGACGCCGGCTTCCAGGGTGGTGTGCACAGCGCAACCGAGCACCGAGTCGAGCAGCGTCGCGCAGATGCCGCCGTGTGTGGTGCCGAGCGGATTGGCGAACTCAGGGCGGGTTCGCAGGCTGAACACCACCTTGCCGTGCTCGAGCGTCTCGGCCTCGATGCCGAGCAGGTCGCCGATGAACGGCGGGCGGTCCTCGAGCGACATAGCGGTCTTCAGCAACTCGAGGCCCGAAAGCTGGGTCGGATCGATCTGCGCGGGCGAACTCATGGATTTCCGTCCTTTCGATGAACCGATCGGTCCACATCTGTCATGATTGGAGCATGGACCGATCGGTTCACGCAAGGTGTCGGAGAGAGGGACGACCATGACGCAGGGCCCACGCGCCCGGTTGATCGAGGGCGCCATCGAGCTGGTGCGCGAGCACGGCGTGCACGGCGCCGGGCTTGCCGCGTTGCTCGACCGGAGCAATGCCTCGCGAAACTCGCTCTACCAGCACTTTCCGGCGGGCAAGAGCGAGCTGGTCGTCGCGGCGACCGAGGTGGCGGGCCGGAGGATGTCGTCCGTCATCGAAACGGTGACCCGCTCGGGGGAGCCCGCGGACTGGGTCGCCGCGCTCGTCGGTTGGTGGAAACGAGCCCTGGAGACCAGCGCCTATACCGCCGGATGCCCGATCGTCGGCGCCGCGCTCGCCGAGTCGGAGCCGACCGTGCAGGCCGCCGCGGGAAGCGCGTTCGCCGACTGGACCGAACTGCTGGCCGCCGGGCTGACCGGTCGCGGTATCGACGCCGCGCGGGCGAGGTCGGTTGCGAGCTTCGTGATCAGCGCGGTCGAGGGCGCCATCGTCCAGGCGCGCGCGACGAAATCGACCCGCCCGCTCGACGACGTCCAGGACAACCTCGCGACCTTGCTGCGTATCCGCTGACCGGCCCCCTGCCGGAAGCTCGACCCTGCCCCAATAGACTGAGGCCCGTGACGCAGACGACCGCCTCTGTCAATACTCAGTCTCTCGGTGAGCTCGATCCCGAGCTCGCTGCCGCGATGGCAGGCGAACTCGCCCGCGAGCGCGACACCCTGGAAATGATCGCCTCGGAGAACTTCGTGCCGCGCGCGGTGCTGCAGGCGCAGGGCAGCGTGCTGACCAACAAGTACGCCGAGGGCTACCCGGGCCGTCGCTACTACGGTGGCTGCGAGCACGTCGACGTCGTCGAGACCCTCGCCCGCGACCGCGCCAAGGAACTGTTCGGCGCCGAATTCGCCAACGTGCAGCCGCATTCCGGCGCGCAGGCGAACGCGGCGGTGCTGATGGCGCTGATGAACCCGGGCGAGAAGCTGCTCGGCCTCGACCTCGCGCACGGCGGTCACCTGACCCACGGCATGCGGCTGAACTTCTCCGGCAAGCTCTACGAGGTGCACTCGTACGGGGTGAGCAAGGAAGACCACCGCATCGACATGGACGAGGTGCGCAAGATCGCGAAGGAGGCGCAGCCGAAGGTCATCGTGGCAGGCTGGTCGGCCTACCCGCGGCACCAGGACTTCGCCGCGTTCCGCGAGATCGCCGACGAGGTCGGCGCCTACCTGTGGGTGGACATGGCGCACTTCGCCGGTCTGGTCGCCGCCGGTCTGCACCCCTCCCCGGTGCCCTACGCCGATGTCGTCTCCTCGACCGTGCACAAGACCCTCGGCGGTCCGCGTTCCGGTCTGATCCTGGCCAAGCAGGAGTTCGCCAAGAAGCTGAACAGCTCGGTGTTCCCCGGCCAGCAGGGCGGTCCGCTCATGCACGCCATCGCCGCCAAGGCCGCCGCGTTCAAGATCGCCGCGACCGACGAGTTCCGTGACCGCCAGCAGCGCACCCTCTCCGGCGCCAAGATCCTCGCCGAGCGCCTCAATGGCGCCGACGTCAAGGACAAGGGCATCAGCGTGCTCACCGGCGGCACCGACGTGCACCTGGTGCTCGTCGACCTGCGCAACTCCGCGATCGACGGCCAGCAGGGCGAGGACCTGCTGCACGAGATCGGTATCACGGTGAACCGCAACGCCGTTCCGTTCGACCCGCGCCCACCGATGGTCACCTCGGGTCTGCGCATCGGCACCGCCGCCCTGGCCACCCGCGGCTTCGGCGACGCGGAGTTCACCGAGGTCGCCGACATCATCGCCACCGCGCTGGTCGGCAGCTCGGATGTGGACACCCTGCGCGGGCGCGTCACCAAGCTGGCCCAGAGCGTGCCGCTCTACCAGGGCTTGGAGGACTGGCGTCTGCTCGGCTGAGCCATAGATGTCGCGAACGCCCCTGGGATGCCGGGGGGCGTTTCGCTTTTCGGTGGGTCGTACAGCCGGCGCTGGTGTTGCGGGTACAGGTCGATGGCTCCTACGCGGTCGGAGCAAAGCGACGAGGTGGTGCTGCGACTGTGTCCCGCCGTCCGCTGACGATCGTCGTGGGCGGGTGAAGACCGGTGTACCGGCTAGCCCGCCGAGAGATCGATCCCCTTGTCCGCGGCGAGTTTCGTGAGTTTCTCCATCTCGTCGATGGCCACCGCGACGTAGGCGTGCAATGTCTCGTCGTCGCGCCGCAGCAGGTACTCGTAGTCGCCGTCGGTGAGCAGATCCTCGTTTTCGTCGTAGAAGTGCCAGCGGACATGGATTCGCGTGATGAGCGGCGTCAGATCGACGTGCTCGAGCAGCGTGTGGCCGACCCGGCTGAGCCCGAGCCGCTGATAGAAGGGATACGACTGGGCGAGTCCCTGCGCCATCTCGGCCCTGCTGGACAGCGAGCCCACGAAGCCGTCACTGAGAATGGTGCCCGGCGTCCCCCAGAGGGCTGCGGACCGTTCGGCGTCGAACGCGCTCAACGCGGCTTGATACTCGTCGAGAAACGACTCGATCTCATCTCGTGTTGTCATTACCCCAACCTACGTCGAACCCTCGCCTCCGCTCCGGCACTCGGCCTCATCCGTCCATGCGGGCGCGGGCTCGGATGATCGATTCGTCCAGGTAGCGGGCGATGTCGGCGGTGGTGGCGGGGCGGATCATGAGGGCGCGGTTGGCGGGGACTTCGCAGTAGCGGCCGTCGTCGGTGTCGATCCAGCGGAGTTTGCCGGTGCGCAGGGGATCGGCGTTGCGTGGGCCGAGCAAGACGGTGACGGCGCCGCGGGTCGTGCACGGCTGACGCCAGAAGCGGCGATAGCGATCTCTGGTCGCGTCGGCCGGTGTGGTGCCGAAGGGGTCGGGGCGATCGTCGGCGAGATCGTCGAGGAGGTAGGTCCTTTCGGCGACGGTGCCCGGCTTGTGGTCGGGGAGCAGCCGGACGAGCTCGGTGGCGAGCTGGTCGGTTCGGCAGCGGCGCAGGCGAATTCGGCCGCCGTCCGGCGCCGGGTTCTGCAACGCGACGACGCCGGAACCACCCCGCTGGGCGCAGCCGATGGCGCGCAGCTCCGCGCCGCCGCGCCGGTTGTCGATGCCGAAGAGCTCGATGCGCCAATCGGGCCGGGCCAGCACCTGGATGGCGCGTTGCAGCGGAACGTGCTCGTCGTGTTCCAGCTCGGTGCGGAAATCGCGCTGATACGCCTGGTATTCGCGGAGGCCGGGGAAGCGGCTGGTGAAGCGGAACGGGAACGGCATCCGATCGAGCCCGGTGCCGAACCACACCGCCGCGAACTGTTCGGCCGAGAGTATCCACTGCGCCATCAGTCGGCTCCCAGCGCGGGCGGGACCGTCTTGGGTGTCTCACCGATCAACTCCTGGCCGTGCTCCTCGGAGCGCAGGTACTTCGCCGACCGGTGCTCGCCGTCCTCCTCGGCGCGGGTTCGCGGCGCGGACGGCATGAGCCCCGCGTAGCCGGTGGAGCCGGGGATGCCTGTGCGGGCCGGAACACCCGATGGGGGTGCGGGATTCGGTGTTGCCGCGGGTTGGGCGGGTACGGAGGAGCCGGGACTCGGTGGCGGCGCCGGGGCGGTGGGTGGTGGGATAGGCGCGGAGGGGCGGGCGGGGTCGTGGAGCGCGGCGGGGGCGAGCGGAGGTGGCGGTCCTGCGACGGGGGATGGGCCGATGGGCGCGTTCGGTGTGAGTGGTGGGGTCGGCGTCGAGAATGTGGGTTGCGACGTGCCGAGGGATGGGAAAGCCGTGGAAGGCGCGGCGGGCGCGGGACCTACCGACGCGAGAGGCGGTGCGGAGGGGGCGGGAGCCGGGGGCGTCGGGAGCGGTGCGGCGGGCGCGGGAGTCGCAGACGTCGTGGGTGGTGCGGCGGGCGCGGGAGCTGCGGACGTCGGGGACGGTGCGGAGGAGCTCGGCGACGGAGATGCTGCTTGTTGTGCGGAAACAGACTGTGCCGCGACCGAGTCGGGATCGGTCGTCCTCGAGGGGCGCATGCCGTTGTCCCCGGACGACGGGTCGTGATTCGATGCCGCACCCTGACCGGTAGATGCTTCCGTCACCACCGCATTTTGTGCTCCGGTCTGGTTGCCGACGAGGTGGTCGGGACCAGATCCTGGCTGTCCGTCGGTTCCTGGCTGCGCGCCGTTCTCGGCGTGAGCACCGGTCCCCGGCTCCGCGCCGTGCCCGCCTTGCCCCTCGACACCAGGTTGTGTCTCGGTTCCTGGCCGTTCCCCGTTTCCGGGCTGGCCGCCGGATCCGGACTGTCCTTCGACACCATGCTGCGCAACACCTTCCGGCTGCGCACCGGACCCCGGCCGTGCGCCGTTCTCGGGCTGTGCGCCGTCCCCGGTCTGCGTTCCGGTTCCCGGCTGTGCCGCGCTCGCCGACTGGGCTCCGGACTCGGACTGACCGTCGGTACCGGGCTGCGCGGCGTTTTCAGTGTGCGCTCCGGTCCCCATGGGCGCGCCGTTCACCGGATGCGCTCCGGGCTCGGGTTGTGCTCCGGCACCGAGCAAATGCGCTCCCGTCCCGAGCTGCGCCTCGTTCCCGTGCTGGGCTCCGGCGCCCAAGTCTCCGGCTCCGCTTGGCGTGCCGTCCCCGGAGTGCGCCACGTTCTCGGGCTGCGCCCCAGTCCCCGGCTGCGCGCCGTTCGCCCCTTGGGCCCCGGCTCCCAGCTGCGTCTCCGCCCCATGTCCGGACTGCGCTCCAGTTCCGGTATCCGCCGTGGAGGTCGGCGACCCGAGCAATCCCTGGCGGTCAGGGGCCGAAACCCCCTCTCCCGCAGTGGAATCGGTCACTCGGTCCGTACCCATCAGCGCGCCCCCGAGCAGACCGTCCATTCCGGCATCACCCGCCCCCACCGGCGACGGCAAGGTCGGAATCCGCGACGCCGTCGCACCGTACGGCTGGATGTACAGCCGGTTCATATCGTCGCGCGCCTGGTCCTCTCGCGCGTTGCGCTCCTCCGGCGCGACCGAATTCCCGCTCGCTCCAACTACATCCGGGATGGCAGCCTTGAACTGCGCCGCCGCGCTCGCCGCCGCCGCGATCGGCTCCGATTGCCGTCCCAGCGCAGCGCCGAGTTCCCCCAGCCGACCGAGGAAGTCGCGGACACCGCGCACCGCCGCGTCCGCCGCGGCGCCTTCCCACCGTTGGTCGACCGCCCGCTGTAGTGCCGAGCCGAACTGCTCGCCCGCGGCGATCACCACCGCGGACAGCGCGGCCCATGCGTCTTGGGCGGCTATCGACCCGCCGGGGTTCATCCCGTCGGCGGCGGCTTTGATCTCCGCGTGGGAAAAGCTTTGCGCGTTCTCGGGATTGGTGATCGCGCGGCCGTCGGTTCCGTGCACTGCCATCGCGGTGGCCCCTTCCGTCAGTGCCGTTTGAACCTAATAGACGCGCCCGCGCGCGGAGCGGTTCCACCGAAACTCGAGAAATCCGTTCAGCGCGCCGCCAGCAGGGCGGAGTAGTCGCGCAGGTCGATGTCGTTGGCGGCGTTGTCGCCGTACTTCGCCATCAGCGTGAACAGCCGGGAGCCGAGGAACCAGTTGCGCAGGCGGATGCCGAGGGCGGTGGTCGGCGCGAGGAACCGGCCCGCGTTGGAGTTGCCCGCGATCTTGGCGTACCGGCGCATGATCTCGTTGTAGCGGGCGAAGGCTACGGTGTGGTCGCCGTCCGCGAGCGCGAGTTCCCCCGCGAGCACGTAGGCGCCGACCACCGCGAGCCCGGTTCCGAAGCCGCCCAGTGTGCTTCCGTACGCCGAGTCACCGACGAGCGCGACTCGGCCCGCGGTGTAGCGGTCCATCCGCACCTGTCCCATCGAATCGAGGTAGACGTCGTCGAACTCGGCGAGCTCGGCGAGCATCCGCGGCACCTCCCAGCCGAGCCCCGCGTAGTGCTCGGCGACTATGCGCCGCTGTGCGTCCATGTCGTCCCGCGCGTACTCGAGTTCCGGCGCCGCGAACAGGTACAGCTGCTGGGCCTTCGAGCCGCCGCTGATCGCGAGCCGTCCCGGCGCGTTGTACCCGTAGGAGACGGCCCGCTCGCGCGGCGTCGCCGAGTCGCTCCACGGGCTCGCCCCGGCGACGCAGTAGTAGTGCCCGAGGTGCCGCACGAACTCGCGCTCCGGTCCGAACGCCAAACGCCGCACCCGGGAATGGATTCCGTCGGCCCCGACGACGAGATCGAAGGTGCGCTCCGTTCCGCGCTCGAAGGTGACGTCCACGCCGTCGGCGGTCTCGGTGAGCCCGGCGATCGAATCCCCGAAGACATACTGGCAGTCGCCCGTGCGCCGATACAGGATCTCGGCGAGATCGCCCCGCAGGATCTCCACGTCGCCGCCGGTGAAGTCACCGGACATGAGCGCGAGCCGCCCACCGCGTCCGTCGACGAACACCACGTCCGACGCGCCGGTGCGGTGCTCCCAGATCTCCTCCCACACGCCCATCCGCTCGAGCACGGTGCGGTGGGTGCGGCCCTTGAAATCGACGGCCTGCCCGCCGGGTCGCGGCGCCGCGGCGCGCTCGACGACGGTGACGTCGAACCCGTACCGGTGCAGCCAATACGCGAGGGCGGGGCCCGCGATACCGGCGCCGGAGACGAGAACGGACTGGTGGCGCATGGTTTCTCCTGAAGAGTTGAATTGCGTCCGCCGTATTCTGTTTCCGGTGGACGCAAATTAGCGTATGGTAGACACAATTCCGGGTCAAGCCGTTCGTCCTGGAGGATTCGCCGATGTCGTCACCCACCACCGTGGAACTGCTGTGGGGCACCAGGCAGCCGCCGCGGCGCGGACCGAAGCCCTCGCTCACGCTGGCCGGGATCGTGGCGGAAGCGATCGCGCTCGCCGACGCCGAGGGCCTGGTCAACCTGTCCATGCAGCGCCTCGCCGAACGACTCGGCTTCACGAAGATGTCGCTGTACCGCTACGTGCCCGGCAAGGAACAGCTCATCGCGCTGATGCTGGACACCGCGCTGGGTGAGCCGCCCGAATCGCCGGGCGAACCGGCCGGCTGGCGGGAAGCTCTGCGCGGCTGGGCGCTGGCCATCTTCGAGCGCTATCGCGCGCACCCGTGGACGCTCGAGCTCGCCGTCGGAGCGCGCCCGATCGGTCCCAACGAGATGGGCTGGCTGGAGGCCGCGGTGGTCGCGATGGACGGCACGGGGCTGACCGGACCCGAGCGGCTGGACACTGTGGTCCTGCTCAACGGCCACGTGCGCAGCCTTGCCCAGCAGGTCGGTGCGGCGGCCAAGACCGACCTGGCCGAGCAGGTGCTGCGGCAGTTCACCGAGACGGTGGCCGCCGCGGCCGATCGCTATCCCGCGGTCAAGGCGGCCTTCGCGGAGGAAGCGGCCCGCTCGGCGAACCCGCCCTACGCCGGCGAACCCGGCGACGCCCTGTCCTTCGGCATCGAGCGCGTCCTCGACGGCCTCGCCGTACTTGTCGCGCGCCGGGCGGCCGAAAACGACACCACATAGAGCGGCCCGGCGGCCTGAGCGTACCTCCGCCTTCGCTCCGGCCATGCGCGGCTTTCGACGGACTTCGTCCGGCGGTGATGACTAGAGTCGAACCATGTCCGACGAACTCCAACTGCAGCAGGACGCGATCACCACGGTGCGGGAGTTCTTCGCCGCCCTGGAGCTGGGTGCGGTCGGCGAGGCGCTGGAACTGCTCGATCCCGACATCGTCTGGAAGAACACCTCGCTACCGGACGTGCGCGGCATCCGGCGCGTCGGCGGCGTGTTGCGCGGGCTCGATCGCCCGATGTTCGGCTTCCGCGTCGATATGCACCACATCGCGGGCAACGGCGACATCGTGCTCACCGACCGCACCGACTACCTGCGGTTCGGTCCGGTGGAGATCGGGTTCTGGGTGACCGGCACCTTCGAACTGCGCGACGGCCGAATCGTGCTGTGGCACGACCACTTCAGCTGGGAGAACTTCCTGCGCGGCACCGCCGTCGGACTCCTCCGCTCGGCCTTCGCCCGCCGCTGACTCCGCCCTTCACATCGCCGAGTTCGCCCGGTGCGGAACCGCTTTCGGTGCGGTCGCCGGGCGGTCGCGGCCGTGTTGCCGCGGCCGCCGAGGGTCACGAATGCGCGACCAGGTAGTCCAGGTAGAAGGGCCGTAGCTGCTCGGCCACCGCGCCGTCGCCCGCGTGGATGTAGTCGTCGATCAACGGCAGCACGAACTTGATGTCCGCCTCGCTCTCGCCGACGTTCCCGGCGGCGGCCTCGGCGGCGGGAATGCGGGTGAGCAGCCGCCACAGGTATTTGATGTCCCCGCGGCGCACGGCCAGCTTCACCGCCCGGTCGTGCAGCTCCTTGGACGACAGGTTCTCGAATTCCTCGTTACCGGCCATGATGCGACTTTATCCAACCCGGTGAGCTGCGGCGACAACCAATTCGGCGACCCGTCGAGCCGCGCGTTAACGGGATCTTCACCGACACGACGGACCTTCCCCGAGCGCGGACCGGCCAGTCGGCGGTAACTTCGGAGATGCGGACCGCGTCGGTGTGGTTCGTACGGGAGGTCCTGACCGTGACTGAGCTACTCAGTACGAGGGGGCCGGCACCCGGCCCTCGTGGCATCTGACGCAAGTCGGATCCAGAAGGACGGACCGGTCCAGCGAGATCGTCCACGCGGGTGCCGTGTGGACACAAAAGGAGCCCACCGTGACTGCTGCACGCTCCGTTTCCGCCCCCTCGGCGCACTCCCGTTCCGCTGGCACAGGAAAGCGCGCCGCTGTCTCTTCGGACACCAAGGGGGCCCGCCCCTCGCTCTCCCACACTCCCGGTGCCAAGACCTTCGTCATCGACACCTCGGTCCTGCTCTCCGATCCCTGGGCGTTCACCAGGTTCGGCGAGCACGATGTCGTCCTCCCGCTGGTCGTCATCAGCGAACTCGAGGCCAAGCGGCACCACCACGAACTGGGCTGGTTCGCCAGGGAAGCCCTGCGCAACCTGGACGACCTCCGCCTGCAGTACGGCAGGCTGGACGAGCAGGTGCCGATCGGCACCGAGGGCGGAACGCTGCAGGTGGAACTCAATCACACCGACCCCACGGTTCTGCCGGTGGGCTTCCGCACGGAAAGCAACGATTCCCGGATTCTTGCCTGCGCCTTGAATCTCGCGGCCGAAGGTCGCGAGGTCGTCATGGTGTCCAAGGACATTCCGCTGCGCGTCAAGGCGAGCGCGGTGGGTCTGCACGCCGACGAGTACCACGCGCAGGACGTGGTGACCTCCGGCTGGTCCGGGATGGTCGAGATCGATGTCGCGTCCTCCCAGATCGACCAGCTCTACGCCGAGTCCGTGATCGACCTCGACCAGGCGCGGGAACTGCCGTGCCACACCGGAATCCGGCTGCTCGGCACCAGCTCGAGCGCGCTGGGCCGGGTGACGCCGGACAAGCGCGTGCAACTGGTGCGCGAGCGCGAGGCGTTCGGTCTGCACGGGCGTTCGGCCGAACAGCGCATCGCGCTGGACCTGCTGCTTGACGAGAGCGTCGGCATCGTCTCGCTCGGCGGCAAGGCGGGCACCGGCAAGTCGGCGCTGGCGTTGACCGCAGGTCTGGAGGCCGTTCTGGAACGGCGCACGCAGCGCAAGGTCGTGGTGTTCCGTCCGCTCTACGCGGTCGGCGGCCAGGATCTCGGCTACCTGCCGGGCAGCGAGAGCGAGAAGATGGGTCCGTGGGCGCAGGCCGTCTTCGACACCCTCGACGGTCTCGCCTCGCCGGAGGTGATGGAGGAGGTGCTCAGCCGCGACATGCTGGAGGTGCTGCCGCTCACCCACATTCGCGGTCGCTCGCTGCACGACTCCTTCGTGATCGTGGACGAGGCGCAGTCGCTGGAACGCAACGTGCTGCTCACGGTGCTCAGCAGGCTGGGCACCGGCTCGCGCGTCGTGCTCACCCACGACGTCGCCCAGCGCGACAACCTGCGCGTCGGCAGGCACGACGGCGTGGCGGCGGTGATCGAAAAGCTCAAGGGACACCCGCTTTTCGCGCACATCACGCTGACGCGCAGCGAGCGCTCGCCGATCGCGGCGCTGGTCACCGAGATGCTCGAGGAGTACGGACCGAACTCCTGAGCTGAGCTCGAGGTGCATCCGAGCTAACGCTCAGGGTGTGTTTCGCCTCACATCGAGTGGGTAATATCCGCCGAGTTACCAGTTGGGCAACGGCCCGGCGCGTCGAAGTCGATTCGCCGGGCCGTTGCCGAACATCGGCCTAGGCTACGCGCGGTGCCGGTGTCAGGGCGCCGTCGGAGCCACACTCGAGAGGGGACGACATATGCACCACGCTCGACGCACGGCTGGATTCACGGTGGCGCTCGCGGCCGCCGCGCTGCTCATCGCGGGATGCGGTGACGACGACACCAACGACTCGAACACCGTCTTCACCACCCCCACGCTCGGCATGACGACCGGAGCGGGGGCGACAACCCACACCGAGGCGCACGGCACCGACAATCCCGACACCGATGACCGCGACACCGGGGATATGACCCCGGAGGCCGCGGACGAGACCAGGATCCCAGCCCAGGGCGGCGGCGAAGAGGTGACCGTCTCCGGCGACATCTACGACAAGTACATGGAGGCGGGCGGCCCGGACGGCCCGCTGGGCGCGCCGATCGAGGCCCAGGAGAGCGCCCCGAACAACGGCAAGTACCAGGACTTCGTCGGCGGCACGATCTACGAGCCCGAGGACGGCGAGCCGCACATCGTCTGGGGCGAGATCCGCAAGGCGTGGGAGGAGAACGGCGGCGCGGCCGGCGAGCTCGGCTACCCGGTCAGCGACGAGACCGACATCCCCGGCGGCAAGAAGAGCGAGTTCAGCGGTGGCACCATCACCTGGGTGAACGGGCAGACCACCGTCACCATGAAGTAGTCGGACCCCCTGCGACGCCCGAGACAGCGCACCGCCGCGTCTCGGGCGTCGTCCTGATTCCCATCGGTAGAGTCCCGCGCCGCGGGCCGAACAGCTAGGTTGTGAGCGTGCAAAATCACTTGACCGACCGCGAACTGCTCGAGGCGCTCGCGGATGAGGTGGAATCGAATCTGCGACGCCACATCGCCGTCGCCGACGGATGGCAGCCGCACGATTACGTGCCGTGGGACGACGGCCGCAACTTCGCCTTCCTCGGCGGTGACGACTGGACCCCGGAACAGTCCGAGCTCGGCGAGATCGCCAAGCTGGCGCTGACCGTCAGCGTGCTCATCGCGGACAATCTGCCGTCCTACCACCGCGAGATCGGCAAGTACCTGCGCATCGGTCCGTGGTGGCGCTGGGTCGGCCGCTGGACCGCCGAGGAGAACCGGCACGAGATCCTGATCCGCAACTACCTGATGGTCACCAGGTCGGTGGATCCGGTCGACCTGGAACGCCAGCGGATGGCGCACATGACGACCGGGTTCCGCCGTCCCGCCCTGCACCTGCTCGACGTTCTCGCCAACGCCGCGTTCGAGGAGGCGGCGTCGGCGATCCGGCACCGCAACACCGCCGCGCTGAACGAGAACCCGATGGTCACCGCCATCGCCGAGCGCATCGCGGCCGACGACGAGTTGCAGTCGGTGTTCTTCGCCGACCTGGTCGCCGCGGCGTTCGCGATCGCGCCCGACCAGACCATGCGCGCCATCGCCGACCGGGTCGCCGGTTTCGAGGTGCCGAGCGTGACGCTGCCGGACGGCCGCAGCAGCGACGAGGTGCTGGCCGAGGCGGGCATCTACGACCGCGCAAAGGAAGGCGAGCTGGTCTTCGCGCCGCTGCTGCGCCGCTGGAACGTCTTCGACCGGGCCGACCTCGGTCCCGAGGGCGAGCAGGCACGCGCGGAGCTGGAGCACCTGCGCGCGTACTCGCCCGCCTGATCGCTCATCGAGATGCGCTGATCCCGAATCGCGGAGGGCGCCGGACGAATTCGCTTCGTCCGGCGCCCTCGTGCGTTACTTCGTGTCCTTCACCTGCGCCATCGACAGCACGTCGAGGCGGCGGTCCAGCTCGGCCTCGGTGAGGCGGTCGCCGAGCAGGCCGCGATCGATCACCGTCTGCCGGATGGTCTTCTTCTCCTTCAGCGCCTCCTTGGCCACCGCGGCCGCCTCCTCGTAGCCGATCGCCGAGTTCAGCGGGGTGACGATGGACGGTGAGGATTCGGCCAGCCTGCGCAGGCGCTCCACGTCGGCGGTCAGCCCGCGCACGCACTTGTCGGCGAAGAGCCGGGACACGTTGGCCAGCAGGCGGATCGACTCGAGCACGTTGCGCGCCATCACCGGGATGTAGACGTTCAGCTCGAAGGCGCCGTTCGCGCCGGAGAACGCGACCGCCGCGTCGTTGCCGATGACCTGTGCCGCCACCTGCGTGACCGCCTCGGGCAGCACGGGATTCACCTTGCCCGGCATGATCGAGCTGCCCGGCTGCAGGTCCGGCAGCTGGAGTTCGGCCAGACCCGTGAGCGGACCGGAACCCATCCAGCGGATGTCGTTGGCGATCTTGGTGAGACTCACCGCGACGGTGCGCAGCGCGCCGGACAGCTCGACGAGACCGTCGCGCGCCGCCTGCGCCTCGAAGTGGTCGATGGCCTCGGTGAACGCGTCGATGTCGGTCGACTTCACCAGTTCCGCAACGACTTTCGCGCCGAAACCGGCGGGCGCGTTGAGTCCGGTGCCCACCGCGGTGCCGCCGATCGGCAGCTCGCCGAGGCGCGGCAGCGTCACCATCAACCGATCGATGCCCGCCGCGACCTGGCGGGTGTAGCCGCCGAACTCCTGGCCGAGGGTCACCGGGACGGCGTCCATCAGGTGGGTGCGGCCCGACTTGACCACGGTGCGCCATTCCTCGGTCTTGTCCAGCAGCGCGAGCCGCAGATGCTCGAGCGCGGGGACGAGGTCCTTGATGACGCCCTCGGTCGCCGCGACGTGCGTGGCGGTGGGGAAGGTGTCGTTGGACGACTGCGACATGTTCACGTCGTCGTTGGGGTGCACGTCGACGCCGTTGGCCTTGGCGATCGAGGCGATCACCTCGTTGGCGTTCATGTTGGAGCTGGTGCCCGAGCCGGTCTGGAAGACATCGATCGGGAACTGGTCGTCGTGTTCGCCCGCGGCGATCTCGTTCGCGGCGGCGATGATGGCGTCCGCCTTGACGGCGTCGAGCAGGCCGAGATCCTTGTTCACCTTGGCGCACGCGGCCTTGAGCAGTCCGAGCGCGCGGATCTGCGCGCGCTCCAAGCCGCGTCCGCTGATCGGGAAGTTCTCCACGGCCCGCTGGGTCTGCGCGCGCCACAACGCGTGCGCCGGGACCCGTACCTCGCCCATGGTGTCGTGCTCGATGCGGTACTGCGTCTCCTCGGTCATGATTTCGACCCTATGCCGCACGGGGTCCGCGTGGGGCAGCCACGCCTGAGCGGAATCCCACACCGGTCCGGCGGAATACCGTCCGCCGAACCGATGACGCGGTCACTCAGGAGGAGAACAGAACTTTGCCGAACGAACGGTGCTTGTGGTGGTGGCCGTGCCCGTAGTGCGGAGCGGGCGCTCCCCACGTGGGCGCGGGGGCGGCCGGTGGCTGCGGCGGGGCCGCGTAGCCGGACTCGAGCCGGGTGAGGTTCTCCAGCTCGCCGTAGTCCAGGAAGATCCCCCGGCAGTTACCGCACTGCTCGATGTGCACGCCGCTGCGGTTGTACGTCTGCATCAATCCACGACATTTCGGACACTGCATTTCCGCCACGCTAATCGATTTCCGGCACGTATGCGGGCATCACGATATGACGGATGCGGTGGCTATCCGTCGGCACGCGTCCACCAAAGCCGTGTCCAGATCGTCGAGTTCGCGTTTCTCGCGTGCGGCGGCGACCAGTGCCAGCGCGGCCGCTTGGACGGCGACGGCGCGCGCCGGTGTATCGAGCGCGATCCACTCGTCCCCCTCCCGCGGCACCGCGACGCCGCCCGCGGCGCGATAGGCGTCTAGGAAGCGGAGCCAGGTCACGGGCTCGAGGATCCCTGCGGCGAAGAGGGCGGCGGGGCGGGCCAGATCCCACGCCGGATCGCCGGAGCCGAGGTCGTCGATGTCGATGAGCCGCCACCGGCCGGCGTCCGCTCGATCGGCGCGGACCAGTTGACCGAGGTGGAAGTCGCCGTGCACGAGCGTGCGACGCGGCGCGGCCGATTCGGGGAGCCCGGCTGATTCGGGAGCTGCGGCGAACGATTCGGGCAGCACAGCGAATGCTTGGCACACGACCGTCTCGGCCGCTCGGTCCGTTACCTCGGCCTCTCGCAGCCGACGCATCGCCCGGTGGACGCGGGCCGGACCGCCCGCTTCCGGCAGGTCGTGTCCCGGCGGCGGGTGCAGCCGGGGTAGCAGCGGATCGCCCGCTTCCGGCAGGTCGTGTCCCGGCGGCGGGTGCAGCCGGGGTAGCAGCGGATCGCCCGCTTCCGGCAGGTCGTGTCCCGGCGGCGGGTGCAGCCGGGCCAACAGCGGATCGCCTGCTCTCGGCAGTGCGTGCAGCCGGGCCAGCAGCGTCGCGGCGGCCTCCCACGGCGCGGCGTCGGGGTCGTCGGGGTCGACCGGTTCGCCGTACCGCCATGCGGTGATCGTGCGTCCGGCGGCGTGCGTGTGGAGCGCGTCCCCGATCGGCAACGGCGGCAGCAGAATCCCATGCGTCAGCGGCGTGCTCGCCAGCCGAAGGCGGGAAAGCAATGCCGCCGCATCGGTTTCCGCCGGATGGGCCTTCACGACGACCGCGCCGACCCGGAGCACCAGTACATCGGCGCGCTCGGTCAGCACAGTCGGCGGCACGGCGGCCGCACCCGCTCGCGCGGCCGCCGCCGTCATCACCTCGATGAGTTCGGCTGTGCTCGAGGTTGTTTCCCGATCGATCCGCACCCGAGTCATCGTTCCCTATCCATGGCAGGCAGGGCTGTCACCGGCAGCGGCGTGCGTGAAGATTCAGTCCGACCGAAGGTGACATTCACCGGCTGAGACGCGATCGAGGTCACCGTTGGTCGCAGGGCGGTTCCGATACGCCGGCGGCCGCACCCGGATGTTTCCGGATGCGGCCGCGAGGTGGAACCGATCAGGGCATCGGCGGCACGGCGTGCTCGTCGCCGTGGAAGTCGACCGAGGAGTACTCGCGCAGCTTGGTCAGGCGGTGGTAGGCGTCGATCATGCGGACGGTGCCCGACTTGGAGCGCATGACGATCGACTGGGTGGAGGCGCCGCCACCGTAGTAGCGGACGCCGCGTAGTAGGTCGCCGTCGGTGACGCCCGTCGCGCAGAAGAAGACGTTGTCGCCGGACACCAAGTCCTCGGTGGTGAGCACCCGGTCCAGGTCGTGTCCCGCGTCGATGGCCTTCTGGCGCTCCTCGTCGTCCTTCGGCGACAGCATGCCCTGCAGCGCACCGCCCATACAGCGCATGGCCGCCGCGGCGATGATGCCCTCGGGGGTGCCGCCGATGCCGACCAGGATGTCGGTGCCGGAATCGGGGCGGGCCGCCGCGATCGCGCCCGCGACGTCGCCGTCGGAGATCAGGCGGATGCGGGCGCCCGCGTCGCGGACATGCTGGATGAGCTCGGCGTGCCGGGGCCGGTCCAGGATGCAGACGGTCAGGTCGGACACCGCGGACTTCTTCGCCTTGGCGACCCGGCGGATGTTCTCGCCGATCGGGGCCGAGATATCGATCACGTCGGCGGCGTCGGGGCCGACCGCGATCTTCTGCATGTAGAACACCGCCGACGGGTCGAACATCGCGCCGCGCTCGGCGACCGCGAGCACCGAGATCGCACCGGGGGAGCCCTTCGACATCAGGGTGGTGCCGTCGATCGGGTCGACGGCGAAGTCGACGTCCGGACCGGTGCCGTCACCGACCGCCTCGCCGTTGTACAGCATGGGCGCCTCGTCCTTCTCGCCCTCGCCGATCACCACGATGCCGCGCATCGAAACCGAGCTGACCAGCTGCCGCATCGCGTCGACGGCGGCGCCGTCGCCGCCTTCCTTGTCACCGCGGCCGACCCACCGCCCCGCGGCCATGGCGCCCGCCTCGGTCACCCGGACAAGTTCGAGTGCAAGGTTGCGGTCCGGCGCCTCGCGGCGGCTGGGTGCGGGCGAAGATGCCGTCATGGCGGGGTGCCTCCCTCGGGTCGTACGTACGGGACGATTGTCTCATTCCGAGGTAGGGCATCCGTGCACCCCCGTTTCAGGCGACGGGGGTGCCTGGCCGCGCACCCGCCCGCCGAGTGGATACTGGGAGCGTGTCCTACCAAAAGCCACGCATCCTGCACGACTACAAGGATCTGTTCTTCTCGCTGATCCCCTTGGTGCTGATCGCCGTGGTCTTCGCCGGACTGGCCAGCCAGTGCAGCTTCGCCGCCAAGGGGCCGACGCCCGGCCAGATCCCCGCCTTCGACGTGAAGGCGGCGCTCGAGACCGACGCGCGCACGCTGGGGTTCCCGATCCGCAACCCGAGCGTGCCCGCCGACTGGACCCCCAACTCCGGCAGCCGCGACACCGTCACCGGCCAGGGCGGCGGTCCGGTCAGCACCGTCGGTTACATCACCACGCAGGGCACCTACATGCAGCTGACCCAGAGCAGCGCCACCGAGGAGTCGCTCGCCCGCTTCGTGCTCGGCTCGCGCTACGCCAGCGGCACGCAGCAGATCGGCGACGAGAAGTGGATCGTCTACGCCGAGCCGACCGAGGAGACGGCGTGGATCGCCGACCTCGGCGGCGTCCGGGTGCTGATCAAGGGAGCCGGGAACGAGGCCGCGTTCACGACGCTGGCCCAGGCGGTGACCGACGCTCAGCCGATCACCCGCTGAGCGCGATTGCCACCCGTTCGGTTCCCGATTAGGGTTGGCGCGACGCGAGATACGCGGATTCGAGGGTGCGGAGGTCGATGAATATGGCTGTCAACAGCCGTATTTCGCATGCCTTCCATCCGGTCCGCTGAGTTCGACACGCGGACCGGTCCTTTCGATGACCAGGAGTGTCACGTGTCTTCCCATATTTCCACCGGCGAGCTGAGCACCGAGCGCTTGATTCTGCGCCGCTGGACCCTCGACGACGTGTCCGCCGTACTGGCCGGACACCGCCTCGCGCACTGGGCCGAGGACTTCCCCGCCGACGGCGATCGGGTGATCGCCGGGCTGTTCGCCGACCATCCGCAGTGGTACGACGAGTACGGCCACCGATTGATCGTCGAGCGCGAGGCCGGTCACGTGGTCGGCTCGATCGGGCTGTTCTGGCCGCCCGGCGCCGATGGCCTCGAGATCGGCTACGGCACGGTGGTGTCCCGGCGTGGGCGCGGGTACGCCAGTGAGGCGACCAGAGCGCTGGCCGAGTACGCGCTGGGCGCGCCCGGTGTACACAAGGTGTACGCGAACGTGGAGCCCTCGAATCCCGGATCGGTGCGGGTGCTGGAGAAGGCCGGATTCCGCCGCATCGGTTCGGCCGATGGCGTCATCCGGTTCGAGGCGACGACCTTCGCGGGCGGCTAGCGGGCGCGCTGCCGCGTCGTAGGGTGGCGGCACATGTCGGCGCCGGCCGCGGTCATCGCCGCGTGCCCGGCGTCGACATCCTCGACCTCACGTTCGTGTCGGGCTGTGGATGTTCCGCCGAACTCGGGTCAGTCCTCGTCGGCCGCGCCGCGGGCGAGCGCGTCCTCGACCCGCTTGCGCGCACCGGCCAGGTGTTCCTCGCATCGGTTGGCCAGCGCTTCGCCGCGCTCCCACAGGGCGAGCGAATCGTCGAGATCCATGCCGCCCTGCTCGAGCATCTTGACGACGTTCACCAGTTCGTCGCGGGCGCGCTCGTAGCCGAAGTCCGCGATCTCGGCCAGCTCGTCCTTGCCGGCGTCGGCCAAGGTCAGTTCCCTCCTGTGCGTTGCTCGTCGTCCCGGCGGGCGCCGGAATCGCGGGCGTTCGGCTTTCGGGCGCCGAGCGCCTGGGTGCCGAGGGCCGCCGCAGTCACGGCGCCGTCGGCGACCCGGATGCGCAACTGGCTGCCCGCGGGCGCGTCCTCGATGCTGCGTACGACGTGCCGTTCGGAACCGGTCACGCGCTGCACGACAGCGTAACCGCGGGACAACGTCGCGGCCGGGCCCACCGCCGTCAGCTTTTCGCGCAGGTGTCGCGTCGCGGTGGCTTCGGTGCGGACCGCGTGCTCGGCGCAGCGCCGCGCTGACGCGCGCAGCCGTTCGATCTCCTCGGCGCGCCGGTCGACCTCGCGCAGCGGATCGGCGAGCACCGGGCGCGAACGGAGCTGGGCCAGCGCCCTGGTCTCGCGGTCCACCCAGCCGCGCAGCGCGGCGGCCGAACGGGCGCGCAGCTCGCGCACGCAGGCCAGCTCCGCGGCGGCATCGGGCACGACGCGCTTGGCGGCGTCGGTCGGCGTCGCGGCGCGCAGGTCGGCGACGTAGTCGGCGAGCGGGTTGTCGGGCTCGTGGCCGATGGCGCTGACGATCGGCGTCGTCGCCGCCACGATCGCGCGGCACAGTGCCTCGTCGGAGAAGGGCAGCAGGTCCTCGACGCTGCCGCCGCCGCGGGCGAGCACGATGACCTCGACGGCCGGGTCACGGTCGAGTTCGGCCAGCGCGTCCAGGATCTGCGGCACCGCCGTCGGCCCCTGCACCGCGGTGTTGCGCACTTCGAAACGCACTGCGGGCCAACGATTCCTGGCGACGGTGAGCACATCGCGCTCGGCGGCGCTCGCGCGGCCGGTGATCAGGCCGACGGTGCCGGGCAGGAACGGGAGCGGCCGCTTGAGCCGGGGATCGAAAAGGCCTTCCGCGGCGAGCAGCGCTTTGAGCCGCTCGATGCGGGCGAGCAGCTCGCCGACACCGACGGGCCGAATCTCGATGACCCGCAACGACAGCGTGCCGCGGCCGGTGAAGTAGGCGAGTTTGCCGTAGACCACCACTCGGCTGCCTTCTTGCAGCGGGATCGGGGAGCGGCGTAGCAGATCGGGATCGCAGGTGACCTGCAAAGACATGTCGGCCGACGGGTCACGCAGCACCAGAAACGCGGTGCGCGCTCCCGTGCGCGCGTTGATCTGGGTGATCTGCCCCTCCACCCAGATGGAGCCGAGGCGGTCGATCCACTGCATGACCTTCACGGCGACGGAGCGCACCGGCCACGGGTGTTCGGCGGAGTTGGCGGGGGCCGCGCCTGCCTCGGCGGACGGCTGGGGACCGCTCTGTGTCATACGGACAGGTATACGCGGCGGGGTTGGCCGGACCGAGCCCGGCCAACCGTCGGCGAGGTCGTCGCGGGTGCGATCACTGGGCCCGGACGGTGGCGATCCGGTTCGTCAGCATGGTCACGAACGGCGCGCGCGCGAGGGTCCGCTGCTCGTAGTCCAGCAGCGCGGTGAGGTCCTCGACGGTCAGCATGCGCAGGCGGGCGCGGAGCTGGGCGAGGGTCATGTTGGCGTAGTCGTAGCGGGTCGCGACCTCGGGCTCGGCGATCTCGGCGGGCTCGTCTTCGACGGACGCCGACTCGTCGGAAGCCGGTTCCGCGACGGGCTCGGGGTCGGTGATTTCCGGCACAGTGATGGTCTGCACCGGAGCGACGTGCCCGTTGGTGGAGCCCGCGCCCGACTCTTCGGCGGTGTAGAGGTCGAAGCGGCTGGTGCGGCCCGCGGTCGGGAAATCGTCGCCCGAGGATTGCTCGTCGCCGAGGTCCTCGTCGAAGGTCGCCCACTCCGGCTGTTCCACCGGGCTGTTGGACAGCCGCTCGAACACCGCGTCGCCCTTGAGCGCGAGGCTGGTCACGAACTGCTGGACGTGCATGGTGGTCTGCAACATCTGGCTGATCGCGGTGATCGGGAAGTTCATCGCGGCCGTTGGTAACCGACGGGTTTCTTCGAGGGCGTAGACGGCGGCCCCGGCGGCGACCCGGGCCAGAAACGGTGGTCGAAACATGCTCATAGCCTGCCCGATACGCCATGATCTGCAAAGAACTAGTGTCACAGACACCATTGTCCAGGGCCTGGATCACATCCGCCGACCCGGTCGAAGGCGGTCGATGCGACCATTCGGCGGTCCTCCGGTGCACGTATTCTGGGGGACATGTCTTCGGCCATCCCTTTGAATGTCGGAATCGCCCGCTCGGCGGGCGCCGGAACAGCCGATGCCGACGGTGGTAAGCGCGTGCTGCTAGCCGAGCCGCGCGGATACTGCGCGGGCGTCGACCGCGCGGTGGAAACGGTGGAGAAGGCGCTGGAGAAGCACGGCGCGCCGATCTACGTGCGCAAGGAGATCGTGCACAACAGGCACGTGGTGGAGACGCTGCGGGATCGCGGCGTCGTCTTCGTGGACGAGACCGACGAGGTGCCGAACGGCGCGGTCGTGGTCTTCTCCGCGCACGGCGTCTCGCCCGCGGTGCACGAGGCGGCCGCGGCGCGCGACCTGCACACGATCGACGCCACCTGCCCGCTGGTCACCAAGGTGCACCAGGAGGCCAAGCGCTTCGCGCGCGACGATTTCGACATCCTGCTGATCGGCCACGAAGGCCACGAGGAAGTCGAGGGCACGGCGGGCGAGGCGCCCGACCACGTGCAACTCGTCGACGGTCCGGACGCGGTCGACCGGGTCACCGTGCGCGACGAGAACAAGGTGATCTGGCTGTCGCAGACCACGCTCAGCGTCGACGAGACGATGGAGACGGTGCAGCGGCTGCGCGAGCGTTTCCCCGCGCTGCAGGATCCGCCGAGCGACGACATCTGCTACGCGACCCAGAACCGTCAGGTCGCGGTGAAGGCGATGGCGCCGGAATGCGACCTGGTCATCGTGGTCGGCTCGCGCAATTCCTCGAACTCGGTGCGGCTGGTCGAGGTCGCGCTCGGCGCGGGCGCGCGTGCCGCACACCTGGTCGACTTCGCCCGCGAGGTGGACCCGGCCTGGCTCGAAGGCGTGCGCACGATCGGCATCACCTCCGGCGCCTCGGTGCCCGAAATCCTGGTGCGCGGCGTGCTCGACATGCTCGCCGAGCATGGCTACGCCGACGTGCAGCCGGTGACCACGGCGAACGAGACGCTGGTCTTCGCGCTGCCTCGGGAGTTGCGGACCGCGCGGGCCTGACCCGCGGTCGCCGCGTACTTTTCGGCTCGGCGCCGCTGGTGGCTCGGCGTCGGAGGTCGATGCGGTGTCAGAGACTCTCGGGCTTGCGCCGCTGGGTGCGGCTCGAATCGCGTTCGCGATAGCGCACATTCGGCTGCGGATGCGGCGGCATCTCGGCGCGTCCGCGCGCGCCGCGGGGCGGTTCGCCCTCGGTACGCGGCACCGGCGCGGGACGCCCGCCACGCGCCGCCGGTCGGCCGCGGCCGGACGCGACCCGAGGCGGGGCGTCGGCCACGGTCTTCGACGGACGGCGGCCGGGACGCGGCGGTTCGTACTTGTCGGTCACCGGATCCTCGTCCACTTCCGGCTGCGGTCGGCGCGGGCGCCGGCGCGTCGACTCCGCGGGCGCGTCTCCCTCGCCGCGCTTGACGCTGCTGCGTCCCCAGCTCGAGCCGCGGCGCGCTTCCTTCGAGCGCTCGGCGGCCGACTCACGCCTGTCCATCATGATGCGCGCGCCGCCGATGGCGAGCACCAGCGCGGTGGCGAGCATCATCGTCGGGAACCGGTTCACCAGTGGGATGGCCAGGTTCAGCAGGATGTCCTTGAGGCCGGTCGAGATGCGGCCGGTCAGTTGCTGGTAGGCCAGCGGGACCGCGAGGAAGAGCAGCAGCGGCGGCAACACCATCGCGGTGAAGAGCCCGCGGAAGCGCACGGCGAGCACCGCGGCGACACAGCCGACGATATACAGCGTGGCGAAGCTGGCGGTGAGTTCGGCGTTGTCGCCGCTGGCATCGATCAGGAACCCCAGCAACGTGCACGCGACCGCGATCAGGACAGCCGCCCAGGCCGGGACTCCCGGCACCGAGGGCAGGACCGAACGTTGCGGCGCGGGCACCCGGGAACGCACACGTTGGGTAGCAGCCACGTTATGAACACTAACCGCCGTACCGTTCGGTGGGGTTACGGCGGGGCCGTTGCCGACTCGACCGGATCGACTCGGAGGGGTCGAAGAGCGGTACTCGCCTCAGTCGGGCGCTGCTCGAGCAAGTCCGTCGGCAACACCGCGCATCGCCGCCACTAAGCCGGCTCGTCGGCGTCGGCGAAGCCGACGGCACGCGGGCGGCTGTCCACCCGCTGGATCACCGGGGCCTCCTGCTCGGCGATCTCGAGCTCGTGCAGTTTCCGCGCGGTGACCATGACCCGCGACTCGACCGAGGCGACCGCGTAATTGAAGGCGTCCACGGCCTTCCCGAGTTGGTTGCCCAGACGGTCCAAATGCCGCCCGGTCATGCCGAGGCGCGCCGAGAGCTCCCTGCCCAATTGCTGGACCATTGCCATATCCCGGGACACGGCCTCCTGCCGCCACCCGAACGCCACCGTGCGCAGCAGCGCGATCAGGGTCGTCGGAGTGGCCAGGATCACGTTGCGGCCGAACGCGTATTCCAAGAGCCCGGAATCCGTGGTCAGCGCGGCGTCCAGGAACGGGTCGCCGGGCACGAACAGCACGACGAACTCCGGAGCGGGATCGAAGGCCGCCCAGTACGCCTTGTCGGCCAACTGGTCGACGTGCGCGCGCAACTGCTTGGCGTGCCGCACCAGCAGGTCGGCGCGCACGTCGGGGTCCTCGGCGGTGCTCGCGTCGAGGTAGGCGGTGAACGGCACCTTGGCGTCGACCACGATGTGCCGGTCCCCGGCCAGGTGCACCACCAGATCGGGCCGCACCGAACCGATACGGTCCGGTCCGCCGTCGCCGCGCACCGCCCTGCTCACCTGGGTGGAGAAGTCGCAGTGTTTGGTCATCCCGGCGAGTTCCACCACGCGCTCCAACTGGATCTCGCCCCAGCGCCCGCGCACCTGCGGCGCGCGCAGCGCGGCGACCAGCTGACCGGTCTGGCTGGAGAGCTGATGCGAGGTGCGTTGCATGTTGGCAACCTGTTCGCGCAGCCCCGAATACGCGTTGATGCGATGGTGCTCGACCTGCTGAATGTGCTGGTTCAGGGCACCGACCGCCTCCCGCAGCGGTTCCACCAAGGCACCGACGGCGCTCGAATGCCTGCGCGCCGCATCCTCGTTCGCGGCGTGCAGCGATTGCCGTAGCAAACGCTCGTTGTCGGCGGCGGCCGCCAGTCTCGCCTCCGCGACCGCCGCCCGCTGCCCCGCCCGCGCACTGTGGCCCAGCCAACCCACTCCGACCCCAGCGGCGAACACCAGCAGCAGCGCGAACAGCATCGGTGCGGTCATAGCGCAGATAGTGCCGCACGCCACCGACATCCGAGCAACCAGGCAGCACCGCGTGCCACAGTCGGGCACCTCAGCCGCAACGAACGTCCACTCTCGACCACCTCGAGGCGAGCCCGACGAGGCCGCGAACACGCCGCGCCGCAGGCGCGGCAAATTGAACTCTGTCGGTGGGTGGCTCTACGGTTTCGGGCCATGCGGATGTTGCACACCTCGGATTGGCACATCGGACGTACCTTTCACGGCGTCGATCTGCTTGCCGACCAGGCACGTTCGCTGGCCGCCATCGCGGAGCTCGTGGCGGCCGAGTCGGTGGACGTGGTGGTCGTGCCGGGCGACGTGTACGACAGGTCGATTCCGAGCGCCGACGCGATCGCGGTGTGCAACCGGGGTTTCGAGGCCATCCGCGCCGCGGGCGCGGTGATCGTCGCGACCTCGGGGAATCACGATTCGCCCGCCCGGCTGGGCGCCGGCGCAAGTTTCGCCGCGGCGGGCGGGCTGCACCTGCGCACCACCGTCGCCGATTCCGATCGGCCGGTCCTGCTGGCAGACGAGCACGGCGAAGTGGCCTGCTACGGCATCCCTTATCTCGAGCCGGAGATCACCCGCGCGGAACTCGGTGTCCCGCAGGCGCGTTCGCACGCCGAGATCCTGGCGGCGGCGATGAGCCGGATTCGCGCCGATATCGCGACGCGACCGGGAGCGCGCACCGTGGTGCTCGCGCACGCGTTCGTGGTCGGCGGCGCGGCGACCGGTTCGGAACGCTCCATCTCGGTCGGCGGGGTGGAGACGGTGCCGCTCGCGGAGTTCGACGGTATCGATTACGTGGCGCTCGGGCATTTGCATTCGCCGCAGACGCTGTCCGAGTCGGTGCGCTACTCCGGCTCTCCGCTGCCGTACTCGTTCGCCGAGAGCTCGCATCGCAAGGCCGTGTGGATCGTCGACCTGGATGCCGACGGCCTGTCGTCCGTGCAGCGCCGCGACCTACCGGTCGTGCGCGGCCTCAGCCGTCTCACCGGGACGCTGGACGAACTGCTCGCGGACCAGGCGCACGAGGCGGCCGTCGACCACTACGTGTCCGCGACCCTCGTCGACCAGACCCGTCCGATCGACGCGTTGCGCAAACTGCGCGAGCGCTTCCCGCACGCCGTGCACGTGGAATGGATGCGCCCCGACGGCAGCCCGGAGCTGCGTTACCGTGAGCGGGTGCACGGCCGCCGCGACACCGAAGTAGCGCAGAGCTTCCTCACCGACGTGCGCGGTGCGCCGAGCGCGGGGGAGATGAAGTGGATCGAGCGGGCGCTGGCCGCCGCGGTTGCCGAGCCCGAGCGGGTGTCCGCGGCGCCCGCGCAGCTTCCGCTCGCAGGTGAGCTGAGCGCATGATCGCGGTGAACCGAACGCGTTTGTCCGAGCTGAGTGGTCGGCGCGGGGCTGCGCTGAGTGAACGGCGCGGGACTGCGCTGAGTGAACGGCGCGGAGCTGCGTCGAGTGGATCGTGCCGGATCGCGCGGAGTGAATGGCGCAGGGTTGCCCTGAGTGAACGACGCGCGGCTGCGTCGAGTGGATCATGCCGGACCGCGCTGCGTGAATGGCGCGGGGCTGCGCTGAGTGAACGGGGTGCGGCTGCGTCGAGTGAAGGGCGCGGGCCGGCGTCGAGCGGATTGCGCGGGGGCGCGCGGAGGGTGTGGCGCGAGGCCGCCGCATGAGACTGCATCGGTTGGAGATGACCGCGTTCGGCCCGTTCGCCGACACCACGGTCGTCGACTTCGACGCGCTCGGCGCGGACGGGCTCTTCCTCCTGCACGGGCAGACCGGTGCGGGCAAGACGACCGTGCTGGACGCGATCGCCTTCGCCCTCTACGGCCGGGTGCCCGGCGCGCGCGGTGAGAGCAAGCGCCTGCATTCCGATCACGCGCCGGAACAGACACCGCCGCAGGTCGTGCTCGAGGCGACTCTGGGCGGACGACGTCTGCGGCTCACCAGGATTCCCGAGTTCGAGCGACCCAAGCTGCGCGGCACCGGTATGCGCACCGATCCGCCCAAGGCCACGCTGACGTGGTTGGACGGGCGCGGCGAGAATCTCTCGCGCATCCCCGACATCGGCGACGAGATCATCCGCCTGCTCGGCATGAGCGCCGACCAGTTCTTCCAGGTGGTATTGCTGCCCCAGGGCGACTTCGCGCGTTTCCTGCGCGCCGACAACGAGGATCGCGAGAAGCTGCTCGAAAAGCTCTTCGACACCGAGCGTTTCGGCACCGCCGAACAGTGGCTCGCCGACAAGCGGCGCGCCTCCGCGGCCGAACTGGAGTCCCGTCGGCAGGGCATAGAACGGCTGATCGCGCAGATCCGAGGTGCGGCGGGCCTGAGCGTGACGGAGTCGGTCGGCGCGTTGGAAGCCGTGGGGTGGTCGCAGGATCTGCTCGCGACGGCACGCACCGACCTGGCAGAGGCGACCGCGGAAGCCGAACGCTGCCAGCAGGATTTCGCCCAGTTGCGCGAGTTCGCCGACGAGCAGCGACGGCTCGCGGAGTTGCGGCGCCGGATGGAGGCCGCGCGCACTCAGCTCGACGAGTACGCGGCGAGCGCCGAGCACCGTGCCGCGCTGCGTGCGGAACTCGAAGCCGCCCGTCGCGCCCAACCGGTCGCGGAGGCGATCGACGAGGCGCGCGCAGCCGTCATGACCTCGCGTCGTCGTGACAACGAATCGCGCGCCGCCGCAGCGCGATTGGCTGCGGCGCTGCTCGATCCCGCCGCGGCAGATCTCGGTGGTGTCGAGCTGGTCGACTCGGAGAATACCGACGCGGATTCGGAGGGTTCCGAGGTCGGATCGACGATTCGACCGGACGCGGATCTGGACGCCGTTGTTCGTCGCTGGAGCGCCCAGGTCGGCGCGCTCGACGAGGTGCGTGCCGACGCGTCGGCCGCCGACCGGCTGCGGCGGGACATCGAGGATCTGCGCACCGAATCCGCCGCCCTGACCAAGCGGATATCCGAGCTGACCAGTCGTCGCGAGCGCCTGCCCGCGACGATCGCCGCGGCCGAGGCCCGGGTCCGCGAGGCGGCCGAGGCTGCAGCCACCCTTCCATCACTGACCGCCGAATGCGAACGCCTCCAGGCCGCCGCCACGGCCGCCGTCGAATTAGCGGGTCGTAGAACGGATCTGGATCGCGCGCGGATCGAGTTCGAGACCGCGCGCACCGCGCACAACGACGCGAAGGAGCGTGTGCTCGACCTGCGCGAGCGCCGCTTGGCGGGCATGGCCGCCGAATTGGCGGGTCAGCTGGTCGACGGGGAACCGTGCGCGGTGTGCGGTGCGCCGGACCATCCGGCCCCGGCCCGGCCCGCGCCGAGCGCGGTCTCCAAGGAAGCGGAGGACGCGGCGGTGGCCGCAGAGCGCACCGCCGAGGAGAACCGCGACCGCGTCCACGCCCGAATCACCAGGCTGGAACGTGAGATCGAAGCGCTGGCGGCCCGCGGCGGCGATACCGACCGCGTGGAACTCGCCGCCGCACTGCGCTCGGCGACCCACCGCTACGAGGACGCCGCCGAACTCGCGGCGCTGGTCGACGGATCGACCGCCGAACTCGCCCGGCTGCGCACCGAGGAAACGCGCCTGCACGACGACCTGCGCGCGGCCGAGGCCGGGGCGAGCACCGTCACCGCTCGCATCGCGGCATCGGTCACCCGCCTCGACGAACTCACCGAACGCCTGCGCGCCGCCGCGGGCGCCGACGAGACCATCGACCGCCGCCGCGCCCGCCTGAACGGGCTTGTCACCGACGCTACCGCGCTGCGCGCCGCGCGCACCGCCGCGGCATCCGCCCGCGAGCAGGTCACTACAGTCGCAGATCGCGTCGTAAGCCTCGCGCACGCAGCGGGTTTCGTCCTGGATGGATGGGATCGCCATGCGGGGCCCGCCGGTACCAACCGGGACGACGCTGCCGGCGACGCTGCGGCCTCGGACGATGCCGTCCGCGATGGTGCCTCCCGGGATGGTGCGGCGCCCGCCGATGCCGCCCGCGACGGTGCGGCCCGTGACGACGCCCCTCGCGACGACGTCGCGCTGCTCACCGCGTACGCGCGCGTCGTCACCGCCGCCTCGCGAACTCCCCAGCGGCAGCAGGAGATCGACGCGGAACTCGTGGCCGCCGAGCACGCTCGCGCGCACGCCGAGAAGGTGCTCGCCGAACCCGAGATCCACGCGGCGGCCACCGCCGAACTCGGCGACTTCGCCGAGCTGGAGCGCGGGCTCGCCGACGCGCAGACCAGGCTGAACGCGGCCGTCGCCGCGCAGGCAGAGGCGGGACGGCGGGTGCAGCTGCTGGAAGAACTCGGCGGCCAGTTGTGGACCGAGGTGGACCGGATCGCGCCCCTCCAGCGCACCCACGAAGAGCTGGCCGGGCTCGCGGAAGTGGTGGCGGGCCGCGGCGAGAACAACCGGCGCATGTCGCTGCGCTCCTACGTGCTCGCCGCCCGCCTCGAGGAAGTGGCGCTCGCGGGTTCGGTGCGGCTGCGCCGAATGTCCGGTGGCCGTTACGAATTCGTGCACTCCGACAAGGCGGGTCCGCGCGGCAGGCGCGGTGGTCTGGGCCTCGACATCCGCGACGACTACACCGGCGCCGTGCGCCCCGCCAAAACCCTCTCCGGCGGCGAGACATTCATGGCGTCCCTCTCGCTGGCCCTCGGCCTGGCCGACACCGTCGCCGCCGAATCCGGCGGCCTCGTCCTGGACACCCTCTTCATCGACGAAGGTTTCGGCGGCCTGGACGCCGACACCCTCGACGCCGTCATGGGCGTCCTCGACGAACTCCGCGCGGGCGGCCGCGTCGTCGGCCTGGTCAGCCACGTCGACGAAATGCGCCAACGCATCCCCAGCCGCCTCCACGTAATCCGCGGCCGCACCGGCTCCCACCTCCAAACCACCGTCGCCTGATCCGGGCCCGAGGTATATGCTTGGGTTGCGGTTCGTATATATAGGGAGGCGGGCCGATGACCAAGCGGCTGATCGACATCGACGATGAACTACTCGACGCGGCCCAGCGCGAACTGGGTACGAGTGGGGTGTCGGATACGGTGCGGGCCGCGTTGCGGGCAGCCGCGGCTGCGGCGGCGCGAGCCCGCCAAGTGGAGTGGTTGACCGAAGGGGGGATGGCCGACATGGCGGATAGTGAGCAAAGAGCTCGCGTATGGCGCTGACCGCGCGCTTTCTCATCGATACCAGCGCGAGCGCGCGCATGCACCAACGACCGGTGGCCGAACGTCTCGCACCGCTCATCGAAGGCGGTGTGGTGGCCACTTGCGCGACACTCGACGCCGAGGCCCTCTACAGCGCTCGCGACCCGCTCGAGTACGAGAAGCTGCGCGCCGACCGCCGCGCCGCCTACGAGTACTTGCCAACCGACGACGAACACTGGCAGCGCGCCTTCGCCATCCAGCGCGAGCTGGCCCGCCGGGGCAGACACCGCGAGGTCGGCATCGCGGACCTGATCACCGCGGTCCTCGCCATGGAGCACCGCCTCGTCCTCGTCCACTACGACGCCGACTTCGAAACCGTCGCCACGGTAATCGACTTGAACCACCGCTGGGTCGTATCGCGAGGCAGCATCTAGGGCCCATCCGCGGCACTGTCTTCAACCTTTGCTTCCACGAAGGTCGTCCGGGTGCGTGACGGGGTGGACGTCGATCAGGCCGCCGAGGCCCTCGAAATCGGCCGGGTTGACGGTGAAGAGCGGGAGGTGGTGGACCGATGCGATCGCGGCGATCATCAGGTCTACCCTGCGCGGCTTCGGGTTTCGTCCCGCGGCGAGGACGGCTGCGATGACGTGGCCGTAGCGCCGCGCCGCACGGGTGTCGAAGGGCAGCGGCTCGAAGATGGCTTCGGCGTTCTGGAGTCGTTCGATCCGCCGGGCCCGCTCGGCGGGATCGCGCGCATAGTGCGGCCCGGAGGCGAGTTCGGCCATCGTCGGGGCGCTCACTACCAGCTCGGCGGGGAGTTCAGCGGGGGCCAAGGCGTCGACGAGTATGAGCACATTGGTGTCGACCAGTCCGCGCTCCGGAGTGGATGTCATTCGGTCTCGCCGGGCGCGAACTGTCCGAGCCGGTGGGCGCGGTCGTACGGGTCGAAGAGCGAGTCGTCCACCACCTGGGCCGCTTCGGCCGCCCAGTCGTGCGCAGCGGGAGAAAGTCCGACGAAGGCCGCGAGTACTTCGTTCCGCGGCACCGCGGTCCGCCTACGGGTGGGGCGGTGCGGGATGAGGTCGGCGACCGGGGTGCCGTCGACCGTGATGGTGTAGGAGTGCCCGGAGCGAACTTCCCGCAGCACCCCGCTGACGTTGTTCCGGAGCTCGCGCTGCGGTATTACGGGCAGCTCGGACTGCGGCTCGGGCAGTTCGGCGGGCGCGGACATAGCACCAGGTTAGCCGCCCCACCGCCGGACTGCTACGAATTTTCTACACTCTTGCTACGTCCGCCACGGGTCAGTCTGCTGCGGTCGATACCGGATCGTCGGCTGCGGTGGTTGCCGCAGTGGTAGCCGCTAGGCCGCTGCTTCGAGTGTTCGCGTCGGACATGGCCGCGCCGCTGCTGGGAGCCTTTGTCGTCGTGCCGTCGGCTGCGGGGCTCGCCGTGCCACTGGCCGGGGTCGCACCTGCTGTGCCGGTGCTCGGAGTGGCGGCAGTAGTGGCGTCCGCTGAGCCGGCCGACCTCTTCGAGCGGCCGAGCACCGCCCCCCCCGGCACCGCACCCCTCGTCCGCAGCAGAACCACCGTGAGCAGCACGCCCAGCGCGGCCAAGGCGGCGGCGGTGGCGAAGGCTGTGGTGAGGCCGGTGCGGTAGGCGGTGTCGGGGGAGGTGGTGGTGCGGGCGGCGATCAGGTCGGCGAGCAGGAGGAGGGCGGTGACGCCGAGGCCGGAGCCGACGCGTTGGGCGGTGTTGACGATGCCCGCGGCGATACCCGCGTCGGCGCTGTCCACCGAGGTGACGGCGGGCGCGGTGACGCCGACGAAGGCGGCGGGGAGGCCGATGCCGAGGAGGATCGCGCCGGGGAGGACGTCGATCGGGTAGTCGGCGTGCGTGGGAAGCCGGGCGAACCAGCCCATGGCGACGGCTTGGAGGGCGAGGCCGATCGCCAGCACCCGGGCCGGGCCGAGGCGGTCCATGAGGTAGGGGATGAGCGTGCGGGAGGCGAGGATGTTGACCGCCGCGACCGGGAGCACCGCCAGACCGGAGCGGGTCGGACTGTAGTCCTGGGTGTTCTGTAGATAGAGCGCGAGCAGCGCGAAGGTGGGCACGTGCGCCGCGCCGACCAGTGCGTTCACCACCGCAGACCCGCTCACTTGGCGAATCGCGAAGAGCCGCAAAGGCATCAAGGGATGCGGGCTGTGCGCTTCGACCACCACGAAGACGGTGAGCAGCGCGAGTCCGAGCACGAGCAGTCCCGCCGCGAGCCCGCGGGTGTCCGCGTCGCCGAGCGCGCCGATCGCGTAGCCGATGAGCAACAGCGCCGTCGTGCCGGTGAGCGCGCCGGGAACGTCGAGCCTGCGCACCCCTTCGCCGGCGCGCGCGGTGTCGGGCGGCAACAGCCGAACCCCGGCGAGTGCGACGAGCCCGACCGGGATGTTGACGAGGAAGATCGACGGCCAGCCGAAGGCGTCGGTCAGCGGCCCGCCCACCGCGGTGCCGATCGCCGCGCCCGCCGCGCCCATCGCGCTCCACACCCCGAACGCCCGGTTCCTGGCCGCCTGCGCGGTGAAACTCGCGGTGAGCAGGGCCAATTGGGCCGGTATCAGCACCGCGGCGCCGACGCCTTGCAGGGCGCGCGCGGCGATCAGCAGCGCGGCGGACTCGGCGAAGCCCGCCAACGCGGAAGCCGCGGTGAACACGATCAACCCGCCCGTGAACACCCTGCGCGGTCCGAGCAGGTCGGCGGCCCGCCCGCCGAGCAGCATGAACCCGCCGAACGCCAGCAGGTACGCGTTGGTGACCCACCCCAACCCGGCCTCGTCGAGGCCGAGGTCCGCGCCGATGGCGGGCAGCGCCACGTTCAGCACGGTGGTGTCGAGAAAGACCACCAGCTCCACGACGGTGATCAGCAACAGGACCAACCGTTCCCGGCGGTCGAAGACTCTCGCGGCCATGAGCCGTCCTCTCACTAGAGCTTAACTCTAATGAGAGTGTCACTAGAGTTGAACTCTAGTCAAGTGTTCCGCCGAAGCCGCGCTCGCACACTCGGCGAAAACCGGCGACTCGCGCGAGGAGCGCGGTCCCCGGTGCCGAAAACGCGAACGCGCCGGTCACCCACCTGGACGACCGGCGCACGCGAGCTCGCGGATCTCACCCCTCGTGATCGAGCAACCACCTCTTCGCGTCCAACCCCCACCGGAACCCGCCCAGCGCTCCCCCGATCCGCAGCACCCGATGGCACGGCACGAACAACGCCGCCGCGTTCCGCGCGCACGCGTTGGCCGCGGCGCGGGTCGCCTCCGGCCGCCCGGCGATGGCGGCGAACTCGGTATAGGTCACCGGATCTCCCGCGGGCACCTTCCGCAGCACGTCCCAGGCGTGCATGAGGAACTCCCCGGACCGCTGGTGTACCGGAACGTCGTCGATGGCGTGTACCTCCCCGCGGTGGTAGGCGACGATGGCCTCGGTGACAGCGCCGAGCGAATCCTGTTGGCGCAGAACAGGCGGACGCAACATCGGGTGGATCAGCAGACGCAGGTTCTCCGCGTCGGCGGTCCAGCCGGAGGCCAGCACCGCGCCCTCGTCGTCGGTGATCGCCGTGAACGGACCGATGGGGGTGTCGACGACGGCGAAGTCGGCGGCGCGGGTCGATTCGATGCTCATGATTGCTCGCTTTCGGTGGTGCGGCAGGGATGTTCAGTCGGTCTTGCGTGCGGAGCGGGCAGGCCGCTTGGGTGCGGCCGCGCGCTCGCTCAGCGCGGCCTTCCACAGGTGCATGGACAGATACGAGCGCCACGGCGCCCAGCGTCCGGTATCGCTCAGGTCGATGCCGAGCAGGTCCGCGCCCTGCCGGACGACCAAGTCGGTGTCGAGCAAGATATCGGGATCGGCCAGCAGCCGCATCGTCACGTAGTCGGCGGTCCACGGCCCGACGCCGTCCAGTGCCAGCAGATCGCGGCGGAGGTCCGCCGCGGTGCGACCGGCGTGTAGTTGCAGATCTCCCGCGGCGAGCGCGGCGGCGGCGCCGATGATCGAGCGGACTCGCCGCGCCGGACCGGTCAGCACCTCGGCGCCCCGCTCGGCGATGACGGCCGGCGTGGGGAACAGTCGCGGCACGGGCCCGTCGACCGGTTCGCCCAGCGCCGCCACCAGCCGCGCGGTGTGGGTGGCCGCCGCCGACACCGAGATCTGCTGCCCGATCATGGTGCGCAACAACAGTTCCGGGCCGTCCAAGCAACCCGGCACCCGGATGCCGGGGGTGAACAGCAGCCGTCCGCGACCGTTGCGCGCGGCGGGTCCGTCGGAGGCCGGTGCGCTGCCGATATCGGGCAGGGTGTCGGTGGCGAGGCGCCGCGCGTCCTCGGTGTCGAACGCGTCGGCCGGTGCGCCGAGCGGTGTCGCGCCGAGCACCTCGTCGATGCCGACCGGGTCGGCGTCCAGGTCGAGCAGGTGCCGCAGCCGCGCCACGGTCGGCGCCAGATCGCGCATGTCGTGCAGCGCGAGTTCGGCGCGTACGTGGTCGCCGCGGAAGCCGATCCGTGCCGTCGCGTGGCCGTGCGGGGTGCGCAGATTCCTGGTGTAGACGCGGTCTTCCCAGGACTCCATGCCGGGCGCGACGTGCGCGGAGAGGAACCACTCCAGCCACGCGCGATCCAGCGGCTCACGGAACGGAAGACGAAGCGACAGTGTGCCGTTCGCCGTCGGCGTCGGCTGCGCCGGATCTTTGCGCGCGCGCTGCGCCTCGCTGCGCATGGTGGTCGGGCTGACCGCGAACACCTCGCGCACGGTGTCGTTGAACTGCCGGATGCTGGCGAAACCCGCCGCGAACGCGATATCCGACATCGGCATGGCGGTGGTCTGGATGAGCAGCCGCGCGGTGTGCGCGCGGTGCGCCCTGGCCAGCGCCAGCGGTCCGGCCCCGAGCTCGGTGGTCAGCACCCGGGTGAGCTGGCGCTGGGAGTAGCCGAGCGTGGCGGCCAGCGCGGGCACGCCGCCCCGTTCGATGACGCCGTCGCCGATCAGCCGCATGGCGCGGGCGGCCAGATCGGCCCTGGTGTTCCACAGCGGCGAGCCGGGCGCCGCATCCGGCAGGCAACGGCGGCACGCCCGGTATCCCGCGTGCTGCGCGGCCGCGGCCGTCGGCAGGAAGCTGACATTGGCCCGCTTCGGCGTGATCGCCGGACACGAAGGGCGACAATAGATTCCGGTGGTGCGCACCGCCGTGAAGAACTGACCGTCGAAGCGCGAGTCGCGCGTCGACACCGCCCGATAGCACTGCTCGAAGTCCAACGCCGTGATCGTCACGCAATCCACAATGGCAGCTCCCACCGCACCGTGCTAGCGGAAATCGGCCACCACCTCGGACGTGGTCGGCCCGGGTTCCCACCCGTCTTGCGCACCGCGCGCAAGATCGGTGCCGCTGTGCGGGCGTACGGAGGGAATGTCCCGAGGTCAGCAGCAGCGGTTGGTGGGGCTGCGGTCGGCTTCGGCGTGCCGGTCGCGCCAGTATTGGCGCTCGCTAGGGATGGGGCAGTCCGGGTGGTTGCGCTGGAGGTGCGCGACATAGCGCTGGTAGTCCTGGCCGCCGAGAATCGAGTCGAACCACCAGACGACCGCGCGCACCGCGTCGAACGCACGCCGCGGGAGGGCCGGTCGCCCTGACCTGCTCTCCCGCGGCGCGAGCGATTCGCTCATTACGCGGGCGCTTCCGCCTTGGCCTCGCCGTGCGCGTGGGCCGCGCCGGGTGCGCGCACCTTGCCCGCCGCGATCAGCTCGTCCCATTCCTTCTGCACGGCCTTCTCCGTCGGCGTGGCGAGGAACCCGCTCGGCGCGAAGATCTTCGACGGTTCCTCCGGCGACTCGGTGGTCGCACCGCCGCCGGAGCGCCAGGCGCGCAAGCACACCAGCGCGCCGACCACCGCGACCACCAGCACCAGGGCCGCGAACACGATCGAGAGCGTGCCCTGGATGAAGGTGTTGCGGATGACGGTGTCAACGTCCTCCGGCGTCTTCGCCGTCAGGCAGAGCTTGCCCGCCTCCTGCGCCTGCTGGCAGAGGCTGTGCTGCTTCCAGTAACCCACCTTCGGGTCGGCGGAGAAGATCTTCTGCCAGGACGC
Organism: Nocardia bhagyanarayanae; assembly: GCF_006716565.1. NCBI lineage: Bacteria > Bacillati > Actinomycetota > Actinomycetes > Mycobacteriales > Nocardiaceae > Nocardia > Nocardia bhagyanarayanae. Next base: position 2,692,569 of record NZ_VFPG01000001.1, read on the forward strand.
GGTCATCGTGACGATCAAATCCCAGGCCAGCGGAATGCCCGGAATCCACGCCCACTTCACCAGGCCCTTCTTCACGATGATGGTCATCACGACGGTCAGCGCGACGGCGGCGAGCAACTGGTTGGCGATGCCGAACAGCGGGTAGAGCGCGTTGATGCCGCCGAGCGGATCGGTGACGCCCATCAGCAGGATGGAACCCCACGCCGCGACCACGATGAACGAGCACAGCCACGCGCCGACCCGCCAGGACGGATCCTTGAACTTGCGCAGCGGTCCGCCGAAGTTGCCCAGCGCGTCCGAGGTCATGAACCGCGCGACACGGGTGCCCGCGTCGATCGTGGTCAGGATGAACAGCGCCTCGAACATGATCGCGAAGTGGTACCAGAACGACTTCATGCTCTCGCCGCCGAGGAACCGGTGGAACACCTCGGAGATGCCGACCGCCAGGGTCGGCGCGCCGCCGGTGCGCGAGATGATGGTGTTCTCGCCGACGTCCGCGGCGGCGCCGGAGAAGGTCTCCGGCGTGGCGGGCGGTCCGGCCAGGCCGAGCGAATTGGTGTACGCGGCGGCCTTTTCCGGGGTGCCGCCGGTCAGGCCGAGCGGCGCGTTCATGCCGAAGTACAGGTGCTGATCGATGATCGAGGCGGTGATGATGGCCATCACGGCGACGAACGACTCCATCAGCATGCCGCCGTAGCCGATCATCCGCGCGTGCGATTCCTTCTCCAGCAGCTTCGGCGTGGTGCCGGAGGAGACCAGCGCGTGGAAACCGGAGAGCGCGCCGCAGGCGATGGTGATGAACAGGAACGGGAACAGGCTGCCCGCGAAGGCGGGACCGGTGCCGGTGGAGGCGAATTCGGAGATCGCGGGCGCCTTAAGCACCGGCATGGTGATCAGGATGCCGACCGCCAGCAGGCCGATGGTGCCGATCTTCATGAACGTCGACAGGTAGTCGCGCGGCGCGAGCAGCAGCCACACCGGCAGCACCGACGCGAGGAAGCCGTACGCGATCAGCAGCCAGGCGATGGTGGTCCTGGAGAGCGTGAACCAGTCGGCGCCCCATTCGGTTTCGGACACCCAGCCGCCGGAGACGATGGCGAGCAGCAGCAGCGCGATGCCGATGGCCGACACCTCGCCGACCTTGCCCGGCCGCAGGAATCGCAGGTAGACGCCCATGAACAGGGCGATCGGGATGGTCATCGCGATGGAGAACACGCCCCACGGGCTCTCGCCGAGCGCGTTCACCACGACCAGTGCTAGCACCGCGAGCAGGATCATCATGATCACGAGAATCGCCACGATCGCCGCGACGCCGCCGACCGCGCCGAGTTCGTCACGCGCCATCTGGCCGAGACTGCGCCCGCGCCGCTTGGTGGAGGCCCACAGCACCAGGTAGTCCTGCACCGCGCCCGCCAGACAGACGCCGACCACGATCCAGATGGTGCCCGGCAGATAACCCATCTGCGCGGCCAGCACCGGACCGACCAGCGGACCGGCGCCCGCGATGGCGGCGAAGTGGTGCCCGTAGAGCACCCGCCGGTCCATCGGCATGAAATCCTTGCCGTTCTCCAGGATTTCGGCGGGAGTCGCGAGGTCGTCGCGCGGCTTGGTGATCTTCCATTCGATGAATCGCGCGTAGAAGCGGTAGGCGATGATGTAAGTACTGACCGCCGCGATCACGATCCAGACCGCGTTGACGTTCTCACCGCGCGCTATGGCGAGGATGGCCCAGGCGACCGCGCCGAGTATCGCGATCCCGGCGAAAACAGCCTTCTTGGCCGGGGTTATCGGGGACCGATCGACCACGCCGACCGGTGGCAGGTCGGGATCGGTCCGCAGATATTCGATTGTCGCCATCTGCCTACTCTCCTGTGAAACGCGCAGGATCTCGACGTGCGGGATCTTGCTGAAACACGAGACAAAGTAACCGATCGCCGATCGCCGCTGCGCGGATTCCGGCCATCGATGGACGACCGTCAAATATTGTTCGTGTGTCGGCCGTCACCTCGGTCATAGCCGGACGTATGCTGCGATGCTGTTCGTCACACTCCATGTCCGCCCGAGGAGGGCTGTGCTGGATTCGACTCCGCGTCCGCCCGCCGCGCGCTCACAGGTTGTCTCCTCGCGCGGGATCCGTAGGCGCACCCTGCTCGGCTCCGCGCTCGCCGCCCCGTTGCTGGCGAACGCGTGCGGCTCCGACGACGACGCGCTGACCTTCTTCTTCCAGGCCCGTCCCGAGGAGGCGCGCGTCCGGCTGCGCATCATCGACGAGTTCCGCAAGCGCCACCCCGACATCCCGGTGCGCACCATCATGTCGGGCCCCGATCCTTTGCAGCAGATGCTCACCTACTGCGCGGGCGGAAAATGCCCCGACGTGCTGATGGCCTGGGAACTGCTCTACGCGGGGCTGGCCGAGCGCGGTGTGCTGCTCGATCTCGACACGCTGCTCGACCGGGATCCGCACTACGCCGCCGAACTGCGCCGCGACAGCTTTCCCGCGCTGTACGACACCTTCACCTACGGCGGCGGCCAGTACGCGCTGCCCGAGCAGTGGTCCGGTGTCTTCCTCTATTACAACCGCGCGATGTTCGCCGATGCCGGGTTGACGCCGCCAACCCGCTGGGGTGACGCGTGGAGCTTCGAGGAGTTCCTGGACGCCGCACGCGCGCTCACTCGCCGCGACGGCGACGGGCGCACCACGCGGTGGGGTTTCGCCGACGCGTGGGTGCCGTACTTCTCGGCCGCCTGTTTCGGGATGAACAACGGCGCCGAATGGTTCACGCCCTCGGTGAATCCGACCCGCACCAATGTCGGCGATCCCCGCTTCGCGGAGGGTTTCCAGTTCTACGCCGATCTCGCGGTGCGGCATCGGGTCGCGCCGAGAGTCGCCGATCAGCAATCGGTTTCGGCCCCGGATCTGTTCCGGCGCGGCCGGGCGGCCATGGCGCTCGGCGGGCACTGGCTGTACTCCGAATTCGCGGGCAATGAAGGGGTTCCGATCGATCTGACCGTGCTGCCGGTCGGTCCGCACGGTGGACCGGGGTCGATCACGGATGTCGGCTGCACCGGTCTGTCCATCGCGGCCGACAGCCCGCGTATCGAACAGGCTTGGGAATTCGTGAAATTCGCGACGGGACCGGTCGGCCAGGCGATCGTGGCCGCGTCCGGCTTGTTCGTTCCGGTGCTCCAATCCGCCATGGCCACACCGGGCTTCGCGGCGGCGCACCGCGAGATCCGCAATCTCGAGGTGATGACCGACGGGCCCGCCAATTCCCGGCCGCTGCCGGTGACGCCGATGTGGGGCAAGGTGTCGGCGCTGCTCGAACGCGGTGGAAACCGGGTGCTGCGCGGCGCGGCGACGGCGCAGTCGCTCGGCGGACGGCTCGCCGCGGATGTCGACGCGTTGTTGGGGGCGCCATGAGCGAACGTTGTGAGCGAATCGTGTGTCAGCACGCCTCTCGCATGCCGGAGCCGAGCGTCAGCGAGGTGCGGGCATGAGTACTTCCGTCGACGACACGGTGGTGAGCGACGCCAATGATGTGCCGCCGCCGCGCTCGCGCGGTACGGCGCGTCCGGGTCGGCTCGCGCGCCGACGCGAACGCGCCGGCTGGTTGTTCATCGCGCCGAATCTGTTGGCGGTGCTGGTATTCCTGCTGTTCCCGCTGGGGTTCTCGCTGTATCTGAGCTTCCACTCCTGGGATCTGTTCAGCCCGCCGCGGTTCGTCGGAACGGCGAACTATCGGCGGCTCTTCGCCTCCGACCCGCTGTTCCTCATCGCGCTGCGCAACACCGCGGTGTTCACCGTGCTCACGTTGCTGCCGACGGTGGTGATCGGGTTGGTCGTCGCGGCCGTGCTGAACCGGAAAGTATTCGGAATCGGCCTGTTTCGCACCATGGCGTTCCTGCCGCTGGTGGCTTCGACGGTGGCGATGGCAGTGGTGTGGCGGTTCATCTTCACCACCGACGACGGGTTGCTCAACATCGTGCTCGGCTGGTTCGGCGTCGACCCGGTGCCCTGGTTGACCGACCCGGATTGGGCGCTGGTCTCGCTCAGCATCGTGACCGTGTGGAAGAGCGTGCCGTTCGCCACCGTCATCCTGCTCGCCGCCATGCAGGGCGTGCCGGAGACGCTGTACGAGGCGGCGAAGATCGACGGCGCGGGGGCGGTCCGCAGGTTCCGTTCGGTGACGTTGCCGCTGATCCGCGGGCCGCTGTCGTTCGTCTTCGTGATCACCGTCATCAACTCGGTGCAGGCCTTCGATCAGGCGTACGCGCTCACCGGCGGAAACGGCGGGCCGGAGACGGGAACCTATCTGCTCGGGATCATGTTGTTCCAGCACGCGTTCGGGTTCTACGAGGTGGGTTACGCCTCGGCGCTGGCCTGGGTGATCTTCGCGATCCTGTTGGTGCTGACGGTTCTTCAGTTGCGTCTGTCTCGGCGGGAGGAGACGGAGTTGTGAAGTTGTTCAAAGGGATTCGATGGATCCTGCGTGGCCGGCGTGGTAGTGGTGCGGCGGAGATCGCGTACGCGGACGGTACGGGGGAGAACCGTGCGGAGAAGGCGGGGGGTGGTGCCGGCGCGGGCGTGAACGTGACAGGTGCGCGCGTCCATGGTGCGGGCGTCGGTGGCGGCGCTGGCGCAGGTGGTGCGGCGCACCCGGGCGAGGGTGGTGTCGGTGCGGGCGTGAATGCGGAGAGTTCGCGCGTCGGTGGTGCGGCGGCTGCAGGCGAAGGTAGGTACGGTGCGGGCGTGAATGCGGCGGCCGCCCTCATCGGTGGCGGGTCGGGCGGTGGGGCCGATGCTGGTGCAGGTGGTGCGGGGTACTCGGGCGAGGGTGGTGTCGGTGCGGGGGTGAACGCGGCGGGGGTGCGCGGAGGTGAGGGGGGTGCGGGCGTCGCCGCTATCGGTGCACGCGCAGGCCGAGCGAAGGCGAGTGTGGGCGATGTTCGTGCGGGTCGGCATGCAACGGGCGCGCCCATCGATGATGCGGTGGACGGTCGCGCGCAACGGGCGGCCGTACGCAGGCTGGTGCGCGGCATCGGAATCTACGCCGCGCTGGCCGGCGTCGCGTGGTGCGCGCTGGCGCCGATCCTCTGGGCGCTGTCGGGTTCCCTGAAACGCGACGGCGAGATCACCGAACCGACCTTGCTGCCGGAGAGTCCGCAGTGGTCGAACTTCGGCCGGGTGTTCGAGCTGCTGCCGCTGGGGCGCATGCTGCTCAACACCACCGTCTACGCCGTGTGCGTGACCGCCGGGCAGGTGTTTTTCTGCTCGCTGGCCGGATACGCGTTCGCGCGCTTGCGCTTTCGCGGCAGCGAGGCGTTGTTCCTCGCCTACCTCGCGACGCTGATGGTGCCGCTCACCGTCACGGTCATCCCGCAGTTCCTGCTCATGCGCGCCTTCGGCTGGGTGGACACCGCGTGGTCGATGATCGTGCCCGGCCTGTTCGGCAGCGCCTTCGGCACCTATCTGATGCGACAGTTCTTCCGCACGCTGCCAACGGAATTGGAAGAAGCGGCCATCCTCGACGGCTGCTCGACCTGGCAGGTGTACTGGCGCGTGCTGCTCCCGCACACCCGCCCGGCCCTCATGGTGCTCGCGGTGCTCACCTGGATCACCGTGTGGAACGACTTCCTCTGGCCGCTGGTGATGATCCAGCGCAACGAGCTGGCGACGGTCACCCTCGGACTGGTCCGCTTGCAGGGGCAGTACTACTCCCAGTGGCCGCTGCTGATGGCGGCCGCGGTCGTCATCCTGCTGCCCCTGCTCGCGGTGTACGCGATCGGCCAGCGGGCGTTCATCCACGGCATCACGTTGTCCGGCCTCGGCGGTCGGTGAAGCGGGCGGTCATTCACCCCAGTAGGTGCCGAAGCTCCAAAGATTGCCCTCGGGATCGCGGACCGTGAACCCGCGCGACCCGTAGTCCTCGTCGCGCAGCCCGCGCACCACTTCGGCACCGGCGGCGGTGGCGCGCTCGAAGAGTTCGTCGGGCTTGTCGCAGACCACGTAAATCGAGTCGTTGCCGGGCTTGCGTTGCCCGAACGGGGTGTCGTCCTTGCCCGCCGAACCGAACATGATGCCGCCGCCGAGCGGCCAGCGCAGTTCGCCGTGCTCGACGATCGACGGGTCGTCCTCGCGGGCGTAGACGCCCGAGACCTGGAAACCGAAGGCGTTCACCAGGAAATCGGTCATTGCCCGTGCGTCGCGGAAGGCGAGGCAGGGCCAGATCGCGGTGCGAGTGGTGGTGTCTGTTGTGGTGGGATTCGTCATGCGTCCAGCCTCATCCGCCGAGGCCCGGCTCGTCTTGGACGGATGGAATCTCCTCGGCGAGCCAGGTGGTGGGGCTGCATCCGGCGAGGTCGAGGAAATCGCGGTTCAAGTGCGCTTGGTCGTAGTACCCGCAGGTCGCGGCGACCTGGGCGATGGAGACGAACGACGGCGTGTGCTCGAGCATCCGCCTGGCCCGCTCGAAACGGGTGACGCGGGCGGCGAGCTTCGGGCTCAGTCCGAACTCCGCGCCGAACTTGCGGGTCAGATGCTGGCGGGTCCAGCCGATGCGTTCGGCGAGCGGGCCGATGCTCGCGGTGCCGCCGCTGGCCACCACGGCGCGCCAAGCCCAGGTGAGCTCGGGGATGACGAGGCGATCCGGGCAGGCCAGGCGCGTCAGGATCTCGTCGCAGATGGCGAACCGTCGCGACCACGGGGCGTCGCCCTGGAGGCGTTCCCACAGCTCGTCACCGGTCGGGCCCGCGACCTCGGCGCATTCGAGCGAGGTGTTCCAGATCTCCGCGGCGGGCAGGCCGAACAGCGTCCGGCAGCCGAGCGGAGTGAGCGCGATGGCGACGCCCTCCTGAGTCCCGTTGTGCGCGATGGCGGCCGAACTCGCCTGCAACCCGCTGAGCACGCAGCGATAGTCGCGCGGATCCTGGGCCGGATCCGTTTGCGCCACAACGTCGATGGTCGGTCCGATGGCGACGATGAACGTCAGATGGCGCGACGGAAGGCCCCGGTGCGTGCCGGGCTGGTAACCAGTCATCCGGTAGCCGAGGTAGTGATCGATGAAGGCCGCCAGCGCGGGCGCGGGGCGGGCCGTCACCACCTCCGTGGTCGGCTCCATACGGGTCACGGTACGCCCGCGCGGGCTCCTCGCGTACCGATCGGACGTGGCGCACGACGCGGCGCGGGGTGCGGTGAGATCGCGCACACGGGGTGCCTCGAGTATGTGAGTTCGGATTGCTGCCCGGTTACCGTTACGCCTTCAGATGAGGAGTGGAGGTGTCATGCGTCGAATCCGATACGAGCGCAGTGGTGGTCCCGAGGTGCTCGAGCTGGAATCGGCCGAGACACCGACACCCGGGCCCGGCGAACTTCTGGTGAAGGTCCACGCGATCGGCGTGACCCTGCCGGTGGTGCGGAAGGTTCGCGAACAGCGCGAGCCGATCCCGCTCGGCGGCGAGATCGCGGGTGAGGTGATCGCAGTGGGCGACGGCGTCACGGACTTCGCGCCCGGCTACCGCGTCACCGGTCTGTGTTTCGGCCACGGCTACGCCGAGTACGCCCTGCTGAGGCAGGAGACGGTGTCGTCGATTCCCGACGGGGCTTCCGCCATCGATGCGGTCGCGCTGGTGCGCAGTGGGGTGGTCGCGCTCGGTGCGCTGGACGCCGCGAAGCCCGTGTCCGGTGAATCGGCGCTGGTCACCGCTGCGGCGAGTGGTGTGGGGCACCTGGCCGTTCAGCTGGCGCGGGTGCGCGGGGCCAAGCGGGTGGTCGCCGCCGTCTCCGACCCCGCGAAGGGCGATTTCCTGCGCGAACTCGGCGCCGACGAGGTCGTCGTCTACGGGGAGCCGTGGGGCGAGCCCGTCGACTATGTGCTCGACGCCGTCGGCGGCGAACTGCTCGGCCCCGCGCTCGCGGCCCTCGCGCCCGGCGGGCGCCTCGTCGCCTACAGCTCCGGCGGCGGCACCATCCAGGCCTACGACCTGCTGGCCGGCGCCAAAGCGGTGATCGGCTTCCAGGTGGCGCGGGTCGCGCGCGAGACGCCGGAGGTGTACGAGCACTGGCGGCAGGAGCTGTGGCAGTACTTCGCGTCCGGCCAGGTGCGGCCCGTCGTGCACGCGGAGTTCGCGCTGGAGGACGCGGCCACGGCCCACGCCGTCATCGAAAGCCGCAGCAACCTCGGCAAGGTTGTGCTGATTCCCTGATCGACGGACCGAGCTCCCGATCGAAGGTGACCGCCAGCCCGTCGGACAGACTGAATGTCACCTTCGGTCGGGTTCCAGCAGCAGTCGCTGCCGGAACGATGCGGCAGGCGCGAGGAGGGCGGAGGTCCGCGGCGCGTAGACTCTCTACCTCGTGAGTCTCACCCTCGGAATCGTCGGCCTGCCCAACGTCGGAAAGTCGACGCTGTTCAACGCGCTGACCAAGAACGACGTGCTGGCCGCGAACTACCCGTTCGCGACCATCGAGCCGAACGTCGGCGTGGTCCCGCTGCCCGATCCGCGGCTGGAGAAGCTGGCCGAGATCTTCGGTTCCGAGCGGATCGTGCCCGCCACCGTGTCCTTCGTCGACATCGCCGGCATCGTGAAGGGCGCGTCCGAGGGCGCGGGCCTCGGCAACAAGTTCCTCGCCAACATCCGCGAGGCCGACGCCATCTGCCAGGTCGTGCGAGTCTTCGCCGACGACGACGTGGTGCACGTCGACGGCCGGGTCGACCCCTCCGCCGACATCGAGGTCATCGAGACCGAGCTCATCCTCGCCGACCTGCAGACCCTGGAGAAGGCGGTCGTGCGGCTGGAGAAGGAAGCCAAGGTCAAGAAGGACCGCAAGCCGGTCGCCGACGCGGCCAAGGCGGCCCAGGAGATCCTCAACAGCGGCAAGACCCTCTTCGCAGCGCAGGATCAGGTGGACACCGAACTGCTCAAAGAGCTTTCGCTGCTCACCATCAAGCCCTTCCTCTACGTCTTCAACGCCGACGAGTCCGTCCTCACCGACGAGGCCAAGGTCGCCGAGCTGAAGGCCTCCGTCGCCCCCGCCGACGCCGTCTTCCTCGACGCCAAGGTCGAAGCCGAACTCCTCGAGCTCGACACCGAGTCCGCCATGGAACTCCTCGAGTCCATCGGCCAGACCGAACCCGGCCTGCACGCCCTCGCCCGCGCCGGCTTCCACACCCTGGGCCTGCAGACCTACCTCACCGCAGGCCCCAAGGAATCCCGCGCCTGGACCATCCACCAGGGCGACACCGCCCCCAAGGCCGCCGGCGTCATCCACACCGACTTCGAACGCGGCTTCATCAAGGCCGAGATCGTCGCCTTCGACGACCTGGTCGAGGCGGGGTCCATGGCGGCCGCCAAGGCGGCGGGCAAGGTGCGCATGGAGGGCAAGGACTACATCATGACCGACGGCGACGTCGTCGAGTTCCGCTTCAACGTCTGAGCGTCTGCGGATTAGTAGAAGACTCTGCTGAGCCCCCATTCGGTGCTGTCCGGGTGGGGCTCGGTCGTTTCTGGCACCGCATGCTGACCGGTTCAGCCAGCGCGGTATGCGGAACCGGCGCTGGCCGCGCACGCTCGTCGGCATTGTCGGATGTTTCGGGCGGACGCCAACGGCCCGAGATAGCCTCGGGCCGTTGATCTTCGGACTGTCGTATCTGGCCGTCGGCAGGGGTGCCGACAACATCCTCGATTACGAAATCCGGCTGGGGACTTCGGATATGCCGCTACTTGACCGAGTTGGCCAACTGATCGGCGTACGGGGCGGTAAATTTTCCGACAAGGGGAAGCTCTGCGCGGACACCGCCGGTGTTGTTCGCCTGGACCATGGCCATGATCCAGACGACGACTGCGAAGACCGCGACTGCGAGTCCGGCGAGGCTGAAGATGATCCCCAGGCCGCCGAGGAGCGAGCCGACGATGCTCAGCACAATATTGACCGCCGAGACCGCCCCGAAGAAGACGATCGATTGCGAGGCATGGAATTTCACGTCGGGATCGTTCTTGCCGACGAACAGGAAGATGATTCCGGTGAGCCACCCCAGTGCGTAGGACAGGATCGCGCTGGTCTTCTTGTCCAAGCCGGCGGACTGCGGTTGGTTCATGGGAGGTTGAGAAGATGTCATGGGATAAGTAGACGCCGCGCGCACCACCTACCGATCCCAGGTTTCAGCACGAACCACAGGTCGCGGGTTTGTGCGCCAACGTGTTGCGCCATCTAGTAGCTTCACGGCATGACTGTTCCGGAGACTCGATACACGGATGCGCGGTGGACTCTCGAGTGGATCGAGTTCCGGGGCGACGTCTGAGCCTCTACGGAGAAGTAGGAGCAGCTGACTGCTGGTAGAGACTCTCGTGAGCCCCCATCCGAATAGTCGGTGGGGGCTCACTTGTTGCGCGCTGCGCAGGTCAGTGGTGGATCACCTCACCGAGCCGCGGTAGAACGCGACGCTTCCAGCTTCGCTCCGTGGCGTTGCGTATCATCTTCTGCCGACGGTCTTCGATGTCGAAACCGGTCTGTGTCAATAGAAGTCGTGTGCCACGACCCTGCGGCCGCATCGTCCAGTCGACAATCCACCGAGCGGGATGCTCGGCCTGCGGATACATCCAGCTGTAGGTCAACTGTTCACACGGACGGGCTTTCAGCACCTCGCAGACGATCTCATCGATCGATGAGTCCGGGATGGTGAAACGGAAGCGGGTTCCGACCGAGGCCGCGAACCCGGTCGGTCGAAGTAGCCACCGCTCCAGTAGGTCCGGCTCCGTCAACGCGCGCCACACGGCGTCCGGCGGCTGCGGATAGAAGCTGCCGAGCTCGACGGCAGCGGGATTCAATTGCGGATCAGCAATCACCGAAGCACCAACCTGGACGGGGCGGAGGGCTGCTCGACGATTCTAGTTTCAATTCTCTTGGCCTTCCTTGAATTTCGCCTCCATCTCCGCGGCGAGCTGCGGCTCCTCGGCCTCCATCTTCTGGACGTAGGCGACCGCGTCGCCAACGGTTCTCAGGCTCGCCAAGTCCTCGTCGGGGACCTTCACGGCGTACTTGTCCTCCAGTTGCACGGCGATCTCCACCAGCGACAGCGAGTCGATGTCCAGATCGTCGACGAAGGACTTCTCGATCACCACCTCCGAAGCGTCGATGCCGGTCACCTCCTCGACGATCTCCGCGATGCCTGCGACGATTTCTTCCCGCGTGGTAGCCACGAATCACCCTCCTCGGTGGAATCACATCTCCGTAGAACGCCATTCGCCTTCTAACACGGCACTGGTTCCTCCGTGTGGGGGCGAACGGCGGTGCCAGTACGCTAAAAGCTCCACCGGGGTGGAGGTTCAACAGGTTGTGACGGATGACACACAAACCGGCGTGCTGATGAGCATCGGGGAGTTGGCGCGCAGCACCGGGCTCGCAGTGCGAACAATCCGGTTCTACTGCGACGAGGGCATTCTGGAATCCCAGCGCAGCGCAGGTGGGCATCGGATGTTCGACGCCGACAGCGCCACCGAACGACTGCTGTTGGTGCGGCGGTTGCGCGCGCTCGGGCTCGGGCTGGACTCGATTACCGACGTGCTGCACGAAGAGCGGTCGATCACAGAGGCCATCGCTGCCGAAAGTGCGCGGCTCGACATCGAATTCAGGTCGCTGGCATGGCGGCGTGCGTCATTGCGAGCCATCGAGACGGTTGCCCCGGCGCAGCGGGCCGGGCGACTCGCGTTGCTGGCCGCCGCGCAGGACGGTGGTGCGGTGCACGATTGCCTCGTACGGTTCTGGCGGCGCGTTCTCGCGCCGATCCCGCGGCGCGACATCGACATCTTCGTGGGCTGGAATGTCCCGGAGCCGCCCGCTGACCCGTCTGCCGACGAGGTTGTCGCCTATGCCGAGTTGGCTGAGCTCGTCGCCGAGCCCGGATTGAGCCAGGCTGTGCGACAGCAGCTTTGGCGGAACCGACCGGAGCTGATCCGCGACTGTCGAGGACTGTACGTCGACGTGGACTACGCACTGAGGGACGTAGTGCAACTTGTCGCGGACGGCGTACGGCCGCACCGTGGCGGCGAACTCGATCGATTCGTCAACGCCCATGCCATCGCACGAGGGGAACGCGATTCCCCGCGTTTCCGCGAGCAATTGCTGTTCGACGCAACCGACACCGACGATCGGATTCATCGTTACTGGGCTCTGACAGGGCAGTTCCTCGGACCTCGTGTCACTGTGGGCCGAGCGCACAACTGGCTGTACGCCGCATTGGCCCACTCCACCGACCTTGCCGATGACCAACAGCGGGGCAACGAGCAATCACACTGAAATCAGCAATTCAGGATCTTCGGCGGCTGTCTTCGCAGATGTCACGCAGTTGAAGGTCTTCGGGTCGGTGGGCGAATCGACTCCGCTTGCATCCGAACGGCACGTCGGGTGCAAATCCTCTTGCACCGGCTCATGCGATGCGCACGGATCGAGGTATGTGCGGGTGATGACTGCGGTGGCGGCATCGGGGAGAGTCGGTGCCGCGGTGCAGGTGCGTCCGCCTGTCAACGATCGGGGTCGTCGTTGCGGCCGCTGTCCGGGGCATCGTCGGTGTCGGCCTTGGGTCCGATTCGGCGCGGTCTGGCGATGCGCCGGATGCCTGCGGCCGGGGCGTCCTCACCGGCTCGTTTCCGCCGCATCGCGCCGAGATCGATGACACTCGCATCCTGCCCGTCGCTGCCGGAATGATCTTCCGGAGCGGCGTGCCGCGCGGTGCCGGGGTCGACCGGCCACCGTCCTGTCTCGGCCTGGAGTTCCGAGCGCAGCACGGGCCTGGTCGGCGCCGGATCGTAGACGGAGCCGCCTTCCGAACGCCAAGGTTGCTGGGGGTGCTCGCCGGCTTCGGAAATTCGCCGCGGTCGACGGGGCAGCCGGGTGACCTTCGACGTGCCGTCGCCCGCGTCGGCGGAACCGGTCTCGGCAGCTCTCAGGTTTTCCAGCCTTCTGCGCAACCGTTCCACCGCATCGAACCGCGTCCCGCCGGGCTCCGGATGGGATCCGCGTCCCGGCTCTTCCCGGTCGGACATGGAGCTAGCAGCCGACGAGTGCCGTCGCACCCGTCGGAGTCACGATCGCCGGCACCCCGGGTTGATCTCTCAACTTCTTCCTGATTGCGTCGATCACGTCCGAATTCTCCCTCAACCGCGACACTCGTTTCCTGGTCGGTCACACTGAGCGCCGGAGCCAGGCCTGCGCGCCGTCGCTCACGTGATGAATCAACGATAACTGGCTCTATCGCTCCGTTCATCGGCCGCTTCGTCGAGACTCCGCTGGCTCTCCTGAGCCTGACCGCAGGACATCGCAACGCCATGCGCTGGTTTGTCACGGAGTGGGCAACACCCGACGGGTACTGTCGGTCAATTCCTGTACGATATGTCGTACGTATCGAGCGAGGGGCTTCCTGATGACCGCACTACCCATCTCCACGGCACGGCAGAACCTGTTCAAGCTGGTGCAGCAGGTCAACGACGATCACGACACCGTGACAGTGGTCACCAAGAGTGGGCAGAACGCGGTGCTGGTCGCCGAATCGGATTGGAATTCGATCCAGGAGACGCTGTACGTGCTGGCTACGCACGGCGGTGTCCGGCTGCTCGAATCGGCGCAGGAGGCGCGGCGCGGCGCGGCCGAGGCCCATGAGCTGATCGATCCAGATGTCTGATCGCAAACTGGTCTTCACCGCCTACGGGTGGGAGACCTACACCTCATGGTTGGCCCGCGACCGCACGATCCTGAAGGCGGCGAACAAGGTCATAAACGCCGCGCTCGCGGACCCCTTCGTCGGCATCGGCAAGCCTGAGCCGCTGAAGCATCACTTGGCGGGGCACTGGTCGCGGCGAATCACCCGCGAACATCGGCTGATCTACTACGTCACGGACAGTGAGTTGATCGTGATCGGAGTTGGCGGGCACTACGACGACTGACCGGAAGGCTAACCCGCGGTGAGGATTTCGTCGGCGGCGCGGTGGCCGGAACGGATCGCGCCGTCCATGTAGCCGTTCCACACCGACGCCGTTTCCGCGCCCGCCCAATGGATTCGGCCGCAGGCGGTGGCGAGGGAGCTGCCGTACTGGGTCCACACTCCGGCTCCCAGCCTTCCGCCGTAGCAGCCGCGCGTGAATTCCTCTGCGCACCAGTCCTTTTCGATGAGGTCGAACGGCTCGGCGGCTTGCGGCCCGGAGTACTTCACCAAGGCGTCGATGACGAGCGTGCGGCGCTGGTCGGCGGTCAGTGCCGCCGCGGTTCTGGCGTGGGCGTCCTCGAGGAAACCGACCAAGACGCCGCAGGAGGCATCGACGGGGGAGTTGTCCAGAACGATGTTGAACGCGTCGTCGAGGCTGAGCACGAACCCGTTCAGGCCGGCGGCGCGCCAGAACGGTGTGGGATAGCCGACCTGGAACTTGATGACCGAACACGCGGGAACTGCTGGGTCAGTCCGTCGCGCGCCGCGGGCAACGGCGGCAGATAGCGGAACGAGCAGCTGACCGATTCCAGTAGGCCACGGGCACTGCGCCAGCGCAAGAGCGCATCGAGCTTCGCGATCAGGTCCCCGGGGGTGACACCGTCCTCAGGCGACGATGTCGAAAAGGGTCAGCTCTCGCGCCGCGGCGGCGCGCTGTTCGGCCCGCTCACGGATCGCGCACGTCGGGCCGATCCCCTGTGCGACCGATTCCGCCGACACCAGCCAGCCGTGGCAGCGGCGGCAATGCGCCACCAGCCTGATCTCGGGACGATCGTCGGTCTCGGCCATGTCGCTCTCCTTCGGCCGCTGCTGGCTCCCGTCTCGAGAGTGACACAGGGGACCGACACCTTTGGGCGATCATGCCCGCTCGATAGGAGGAAAGTGCGCTTGTCGGAGGAGTTCTCGTTCGGGCTCGCTACCGCGGTCGCGCGAGTTGTCTACTTCGCTCGCGGAATCACGTGTGCCGCAAGGTTGTCCACTGCCACAGCACGCGTCCGGTCGACATCGGCGAACAACATGCCTGGCCAGGGCGATGAATGTCGGCCGTTGATCGTGAATCCTGAAGGCGTTGAGCGGCTTCGAATGGCGCGGTGTCGGTGGAAGTGACGTCGCTTGCTCGCGGTGTCGAAGACCTCAGCCTTTGAACGAGTGCAGGCTGGCCAGGCACAAGGTCTGCTCGGCGTCGAACCATTCGAAGGTGCTCACGGGCTGGAATCCTAGGCGGGCCGCGAGGCCGAGCGAGCGTTTGTTGGCCGTCTGGGTGGCGATGAGGACCGGCTGGTCGGGGAGCTCGTCCGCGGCTGCGCGCAATACGGTGGTGGCGGCCTCGAATGCCAGGCCCGCGCCCCAGGCGTCGCGCCGCAACAGGTAGCCCAGTTCCAGTTCCTCGCCGTGGTCGGTGACGTGACCGGGCTCGTCGGCTGCGCGCCTTTTGAGTTCGAATGTTCCGAGGAGGTCGTCCGTGGTTTTGTCGGCGATGACGAAGTGGCCGGGATTGGCCGTCGCCTTGGCCGTGCCGCCGATCGCATCGAGGCGTTGCTCGACGTCCTCCCGCAGACGCGGGCCTCCGATGTAGGTCCAGACATCCGGGTCGGTCTGTAGCTCGATGAGTCTTTCCCGATCAGTGTCGCGTGCCTTGCGCAGCAGGACTCGCTCTGCTGCGATCTGGACGGCCGACAGCATCGGCAACCGGTTCATGTGCCCCTCCCTTGCTGGACGTTGATCCATCACCGAAGCGGGCGTCCACCTGTCAGCGGTTGCACAGCCGTGCAGGACCGCGCGTCGCGGCATGGTGGACGCCCACGGGTCGGTGCGGTCAGAGTCGGAAGATTCGCGAACCCGTGGCCCATCCGGCGCTGGACCAGTTGGGGCCGAAGCAAGCGACCGTGCCCGGCTGTCCGACGGGCAAGTCGACGCGCGTGGTGTACGGGCCGACGATCGGTGGGAAGGTCGCGAAGTTGTATCCCACGCAATCGATTTCGAGTCGGTAGGTGCCCTCTCCGCCTCGGCACACGCCGTTGTATCCCCAAGGGCCGTTCATCGACCCCTCGCAGCCGGACGAGTCGGCGGCGGCGGTTCCGGCGATCGCCGCTGTCGCGGTGAGTGCCAGCAGGGGTGCGGTCAGGCACATCGCTACTGCTCGAGGCGAAATCCTCATAAGGTCTCCGATCGTGTAGTCGTAGCTTTCATAGGATGTATCCGCCGCTGCGTCGCGACACGTTACATGCGGCCGCGACTCCCACTGCCGGACAGGGCAATTCGCAGCGCGTCGGCCCAGGTCGATCATGCGAACGACCATGAAAATGTTATGGACGTACATAAACGGCCGATCGGTGAATCGGCGTGGCCGAACGGCGCCTCGAGCACCTCAGGACGACGCTCCGTAGCGGGTGGCGACGGCGGCGGCGCGGTTGTGCAGGGAGGTGCGCAACCATTGCGGCGCAAGGGCTTCCGCGTCGGTAGCGAGCTGCCACAGCGCCCATTCGGCGTGTCTCGGATCTTGGAAGGTCACCTCCAGCCGCAGCCGGCCGTCCGCCTCGGCTTCTTCGGCGCGGACAGCCAGCGCGGTGCCCACCAGATCCTCCCGCCGTGCCGGATCCATCTGTACCAGCACGGTGACTTGATCGCCGCCGGTCCGAAACCGCTTGCTGCGTTCCTGCCAGGCCCGGTCCAGATCGACCCGCTCCGGCCGCTGTGCGGGTTCGGGCAGTTCCTCCGCGGCCAAGATTCGGGACAGCCGGTAGGTGCGGTCCGCGCCGGACCTCGTGGCCAGCAGGTAGCCCTGGCCCCGTGCGGTGACCAAGCCGATCGGGTCCACCGTGCGCCATTGCGGAGTCTGGTCCACCGCCGCGTAGTGGATGCGCAGTTTGCGTCCGGCGAAAACCGCGCGCCGAACCTCCGTCACTACGGCGTCGGGCGCATCCTCGGCGACCAGTCGGCGCGAGAGGAGGTCGGTCTCGGGGTCGATGAGCAATCGCTCGGCCGCACCGGCCGCGGTGGCTCGATAGCTTTCGGGTAGCGCGTCGACCACCTTGCGCATGGCCGAAGCGAGCGCCGCGCCGAGGCCGAATGCCTGTGCGCCGCGCCGTGATCCGGCGACCAGCAGGGCGAGTGCCTCGTCGTGGTTCAGCCCGGTGAGCTCGGTCTGGAAACCGGGCAGCAACGCGAAACCGCCGTGCCTGCCGCGTTCTGCGTAGACCGGAACGCCTGCCGCCGACAGCGCCTCGATGTCCCGCAGCACGGTGCGGGTGGACACCTCGAGCTCGTCGGCCAGCTCGGTCGCGGTGAGCCGACCGCGCTGGCGCAGCAGCAGCACCAGCGACACCAACCGATCGGCGCGCATGCGAAAAACTCTACCGGAATACACGACACAAGATGTCGTGATTAATTGGCAGGGTTGTCGACATGACAAACAAGAAAGTGGCCACCGACCCCAACGACCTGGGCAAGTACTTCATCGAGCGCGCCAACGCGGGCGACGTCGACGGCCTGGTGGCGTTGTACGAGCCGGACGCCGTGCTGGCGTTCCCGCCGGGCAACACCGCGACCGGACATGCGGAGATCCGCAAGGTGTACGAGCAGTTCGTCGCCGCCGCGCCGGTGCTCTCGCCGGGTAGGCAGCATCCGGTGCTGGTGAGCGGCGACCTGGCACTGACGGCGTCCACGCTGACCACCGGCGAGATGACCGTCGAGATCGCCCGCCGCCAGCCGGACGGATCGTGGCTGTGGGCCGTGGACCAGCCGGCGCTCGTGCCGTAGCGGGGCGGCGGTGGGCCGGTGCGACCGCGCCCACCGCCGCGCTGCGGCGTGTGCACATGCCGGATATCGCTATGCGTCGAATCGCGACCATCGGCGTCTACGGCTTCGCGGCCGAAGCCTTCCTCGAGCGGCTGACCGGCGCGGGCGTGGGATTGCTACTCGACCTCCGCCAGCGCCGCGGCGTTCGGGGCCCCGACTACTCCTGGGCGAACTCGGCGCGGCTCCAGAGCATGCTCGCCGCGGCGGACATCGGCTACCGGCACGTGAAGGAGCTGGCGCCGACGACCGAACTGCGCCGGCTCCAATACCGCGAGGACGACCGCCAGGGCGTGGGCAAACGCAACCGTGTCGCGCTCGCGCCGGAGTATGCCGAGCGCTACACCCGTGAGATCCTCGACCCGTTCGACCTCGGCGCGCTCGTGGCCGAGCTTCCGAGCGACTCCGTGACCGCTCTTCTCTGCGTCGAGCGCGATCCGGAGGCCTGTCACCGCTCGCTCGTCGCCGAGCGCCTGCGCGCCGAGCAGGGCCTGCCGGTTACGGATCTCCGCCCGAGCTGAGACATGCCTGCCGAATCCATATCCCTGGCATGAAGTGGTCGCCGCGCGTGCTCGATCGGTTTGCCGACGGTCGAGCACGTTCCGCGCCACCAGCCGAATTCGACCGTGCGGAAACTCGTCGGATGTAGTTGTGGGGAGCGCATTCGCACTCCTGTTCGGCGTCGCAGCACGTGCGGCCGACACCGCCTTCGTCCATGCGGCGCAATTGTGCTACCGGCACGGCGAGTTCCCGTCCGCCGCGCAGTGCAAGTACCAAAAATGATGGGCGGCAACGACGTTGCGAGCACGAGCGCGCACGGATAGCCGTGTGGAGCCTACCTGCACGAAATGAATCCTGCAGTGCGAGTCTTCCGCATTGTGGGCAATCTGATTTCGCAAAGCGAGATGACAAAAGTCCCTTAACTACCGGTAGGTTTCAAATACCGGAGGGTATTCTTTTCGCGTTTCCGGGGGAAATGCGTTGGGCGCTGAGAAATTTCCCGGCGATAGCTGTACATCGGTCGTCGGCCGTGTGTAGCGTCTGGACTCGCTAAATCCCTCAGAGACAAGCGGTGGCACGGTGATCGGTATCGAGGGCTGCCTGAAACGCATCATGGACATTCCAGGTGCGCGCAGCGTGACGATGGTGGACGGCGCGAGCGGTCTCGCGATCGCAGCGGCCGGCGAGCACGATCTGGTCGACGAGCACGAAGATGCCGCGGCCACAACGGATGTGGTGCGCGCCGTGCTCGGCTGTTCGGCACTGGCCACCGGTCGCGACGGTGACGATCTCACCGAGATCATCGTGTGCGGCACCCGTGGATTTCACCTGCTGAATCTGGTGGACGGCGATTTCGACGGGCGGCTTTTCGTGCACGTGCTGTGCGACGACGACACCGGAAATCTGGCCATGGCGCGATTCCAGCTGCGAGCGATTCTGGCGGAATTCGCCGAGGACGGTCATGGGCGTTGAACTCGCGGTCGAGCTGCGGCGGCTGGAAAAGGAAGGGAGTACGGGTGTGTTGCGCGCGGGCGATGGCGCGTTTCATCTCACCGGCGGCGTGATCGCCTCGGCCGATTGCCGCAGGACGACCGGGTTGGACCGGCTCGTTGTGGAGGCGGGCGTGGCGACCGCGGAGGATTGGCAGCGGGCGGGTTCGGGCGATCCGGGACAGGTACTGACTCGTCCGCGCCTGGAAACCCTCGCGCTGCTTTCGGTTTTCGACGCGGCTTACTTTCTGCTCGCGTCGCCCGCCGTCCCGGAGTTCCGGCCGGCGCCGCCGCACTGGCTCGCCCCGGTCTGTCACATCACGCCGCGCGCACTGGTGCAGGAATGCGCGCGGCGCGGTGATCCGGAGTCCGGACCATGGCCCGCGGAGCTGGTCGACCGGGCGCCGGTCGTGCCGGTGCGCCGCGTCCGGCGGCGGCACGTGGTGCTCACGGCGGGCCAGGCCGAGGTGCTCGCGGCGGCGGATACCCAGCGCAGTATCACCGGGATCGCCCGCGACCTCGGCCGCACCACGTACGGCTGTCTGAAGGCGGTACGGGAATTGACGGCGGCGGGCTTGATCAGGCCGCCCAGCCCTGTAGTCGAGCCGGGTCGGCACACCGCCCATTGGGGTGCGGGATTCGCGCCCTACAGCGGATCGCAGGGCGTTCACACCGAGACGCGAAACGGTAAGCACGCCAGGATGACCGGGCCGGGCGTGGCCGAATCGACCACGCGCACCGTGGCGTCGGCCGGACACATCATCGACCTCGAGTCTGCGGCCGGGGAACCCGGCTGTGCGCGAGAGGGCGCGCCGCCATCTCCGATCGGCGATCCCACCGCCCCACCCCTACGCCGCCGGGTGCGGTCGGCCCTGCCGCCGACCGCGGAACAGTGGGAGCCCGTGGACCGCGACGTGCTGGTTCGCCTGCGGGCGGCGTTGGAGGAGCTTGCGTGACCGCGCGAAAGAAACTGCTCGGCGAATGGATGGGAAGGTTTAGCAAGGTGGCGATGTCCGGACCCGAACCGAACGCGGCGGTGCTGGCGGAACTGAAGATGCTGCGGGATCGGGTGCCGCAGTCGACCGGCGCGCTGGTCGCGTCCGGCGATGGATTGCTGATCGCCCACGACCTGCCCGCGCACATCGAACCCGACGGAATGGCAGCGCTGTCGGCTTCGCATCTGGCGCTGTCGTACCGGCTGTCCGCCACCGCGAACGGCGGCGGCTTCCACGAGGTCGTGGTGCGCGGCACCGAGGGACACGTGGTGATCTACGCGGCGGGCTGGGCCTCGCTGACCGTACTGGCCGGACCCGAAGTGAACGTCGGCCGGCTCCATTTGGAGTCGCGTCCGGTGGCGCGAGCGATCGTCGATCATCTGGCGGCGCTGGCGACCAAGCCCGGAAAGGACCGGGCAGTGCACACCCATCGAAAGGAATGAAATGACGAATCTCGATCTGGCGCTCAAGGACATGATGGTGATCGACGGTGCGATCGGTGCCGCCGTCGTCGACTACAACAGTGGCATGGCGCTCGGAATGCTCGGCAGCTCGAAGGCTTTGGATCTGCAGATCGCTGCCGCGGGCAATACCGAAGTGGTGCGCGCCAAGCTGCGGACCATGGAGCAGCTCGGCCTCAAGGAGGATATCGAGGACATCCTCATCACCCTCTCCGGCCAGTACCACATCATCCGCCCGATGACCGGCCGCAAATCCAAAGGCCTCTTCCTCTACATCGCCCTCGACCGCGGACGGGCCAACCTCGCGCTCGCCAGGCACCACCTGCGTGGCATCGAAGAGGAGCTGGAGGTCTGACCAGCCCGCGGCGGTCGGCGCGACACCGCCGCGGCAGAGAAGCGTTGGGGGTCTTCAGGGTTGGGTAAGGCGGCGACCGTGAGGAAGTGGACGAAGCACGTCGTCCAGGTCGATTCCGCCACCACCGGTCACTGCCAGGGCGCACCAGGTAGCCCGAAGCGACCGAGTCAGCGATTCTTCCGGGCCACAAGCACGGCGTCGCGAAGCTCGATCTGGTGACTGCCGTGCGTCACCGTTCGAGATCTGTTCTCCGCCACCAGGATTTCCCACCGGACGGGATCCAGCTCCGCCGCCAGGCCTTCCGCCGTGGCGTGCACTCCGGAGGCGTGTGCGGCCGAATGCGCGTCCGACGGATGGTGTCCGACGATGAGAAGCGTACCGCCGGTCGCGACCGCGGGAGCCAGTCGGCGCAGCAGGGTTTCGGCTCCGGTGGCGGGGTGGGCGTAGTGGGAGCAGACCAAGTCGAAACTGTTCTCCGGCGGTATCCATTCGGTCAGATCTTCTGTGCGCCAATCGATTCGATCTGCCACCTCGGGGCCGCGGATATCGGCGCGCTCGCGAGCGCGATCGAGTGCCGTGGTGGCGAAGTCGACGGCCGTCACCCGCCAGCCGTGCGCGGCGAGCCACACCGCTTCCGCGCCTTCGCCGCAGCCCGCATCCAGGGCGCGGCCCGGCGGCAGTTTCGCCGCCTCGACCGTCAGGTGCGGATTGGGTTGGACGTGCGCGGTGGTGGTCGTGCGGTAGCGGTTTTCCCAGAAGGCGTGGTCAAGTTGTTCGGACACGGTGATCCTTTCGTCGTTCACAGGCCGTGGCGGCTGTCGCCGGAGCCCGCCTCGCACAGGCGCGCTTCGGTGTCGGCCGAGAACGGGTGAGCGTCGACCGCGTTCCGGGTGTCCTCGGCGACCAGGTCGGCGTTGATCTGCGCGCCCGCTGCGGCGCCCGCGGCGGCCGCCGCGCCGACTTGGGCGGCCAGGTCGGTGACGTTGCCCGCGGCCCACACGCCGGGCACCTCGGTGCGGCCGGTCGGGTCGGCCGCGATGAACTCGCCCATCGGGTGCTCGCTGGTGCGCAGTCCGAGCGTCGCGAGGAACCCGGCCCGCGCCACCATGCGCGACCCGACCGCGACGACCTCGCGCTCGATCACCGTGCCGTCGGTCAGCCGCACACCGGCGATGCGGTCGTCGGCGATCACCAGGTCCGCGACTCCGCCCTCGACCAGCCGGATGCCGCGGGCGGCCAGCTGCACCGCCTCCTCGGGCGTCGGTGCGGTGGTGCCGGTGAAGAACGTCACGTCCGCGCTCATCTGCCGGAACAGCAGCGCCTGGTGGACCGACATCGGACCCGTGGCGAGCACGCCGATCGCTCGATCGCGTACCTCCCAGCCGTGGCAGTACGGGCAGTGCACCACGTCGCGTCCCCAACGTTCGCGCAGGCCGGGGATGTCGGGCAGCTCGTCGGCCAAGCCGGTGGCGACCAGCAGCCTGCGGGCGCTGACAGTCCGGTCGTCGGCCGTCGTCACCGCGAATCCGTCGCCATCTCGGCTCGCGCCGCGCACCTCACCCGAAACGAGCTGAACGCCGAACTGCCGGACCTCCGAACGGCCGCGTTCCAGCAGCTCGGCGGGCGGCATGCCCTCTCGCGCGAGCAGACCGTGTACGCCATCCGCCGGTGCGTTGCGCGGCGCGCCCGCGTCGATCACCAGCACCGAGCGCCGCGAGCGGCCGAGCATGAGCGCACCGCTCAATCCCGCGGCGCCGCCGCCGATCACCACCACGTCATAGCTGTCTCTCAGTTGATCGGTCACGTGACCACCTCCTGCGACGACTATGCGAGCCTTACCGCCGAACCGGCAACATTGTTTGCCACTCTGGCAAACTGGTCCCATGGACGACGACCTCGACCGAGCACTCGACGCGGTCGGTCCCCGACTGCGTGCCCTGCGCCGGCAGCGCGAAACCACGCTGGCCGATCTTTCGGCGAGCACCGGGATCTCCGTGAGCACCCTCTCCCGGCTGGAGTCCGGCGCGCGGCGGCCCACCCTCGAACTGCTGCTGCCGCTAGCCAAGGCGCACGGCGTCACGCTGGACGAACTGGTCGACGCGCCGCCCACCGGCGATCCGCGCATCCACCTGCGGCCGGTCACCAACCACGGCATGACCATGGTTCCGCTGACCCGTCGCGCGGGCGGCATCCAGGCGTACAAGATCGTCCTGCCGCCCGCCGATCCGCGCGTGGAACCTCGGCCCAAGACCCACGAGGGGTACGAATGGGTCTACGTCCTGAACGGGCGCCTCCGCGTCATCCTCGGCGAGCACGATCTCGTACTCGCCCCTGGCGAAGCGGCCGAATTCGACACCCATATACCCCACTGGTTCGGCGCCGCCGACGCCGAACCAGTCGAATTCCTCAGCCTCTTCGGCAAACAGGGCGAACGCGCTCACCTCCGCGCCCGCCCGAAGCCGAAACGCGGAGAGTGACAGGCCGACTCAGGGGAGGAGCTGGTTGAAGAAGGTGCGGTAGGCGCGCAGGGTGTTGCGGAGGTCCTCGGTGTCGGGGTCTCGAGACCAGCGGGTGGTGAGGCCGCGGCGGTGTTCGGAGTAGGCCGCGGTGAGGTGGTCGATGGTGTTGGCGACGAGGTTGTCGGCGCGGGAGACCGCTTCGCGGGGATTGTCGATGAAAGAGCCTTGGACCGTGCGCCATTCGGTGCGGAGGCGCTCGATCTCGGCTTCGGTGAAGAGGGGGATGGGTTCGTCGTGGGGTGCGGCGGGTTTCCCGTTCGGGGTCGCGGCGTCGGGGCTGGTCGAGTGGGTGGCGCTCTGGTCGGGCGCGGAGGTTGCCTCGGCGGGAGCTGTCGAGGGGCCTGCCTCGGTGCGGGAACCGGTGTCGGTGTTTCGGTTCTGCGCGCTGGTCGGGGCGGCTACCTGGCCGTCGATCGGTATCGCAGCGCCGGCATCACGTGTGCCGGCGGCCGGGCCTGCGTGATCACTGTTCGCGCTGTCGCCCGACGTGTTCACGTGCGCGTTGGCGGCCCCGCGCTCCTCGCGGTCCGTGCTGGGCGTCGAGTCGGCCTTGCCGGACACGCCGATGTCGTTGCCCGGTGCGGAGTTGGCGCTGTGTGCGTCGACCTTGTTGCCCGGCGCGGAGTTGGCGCTGTGTGTGTCGATGTTGGTGCTCGGCGCGGAGCTGTCGATGTTGTCTCCCAGCGAAGAGCTGGCACCGCGTGCTTCGACGTTGGCGTTCGGCTCGGAGTCGGCGCCGCGTGCTTCGAGATCGTCGCCGGGTGTGCGGTTGTGCGGGGCGGTGGGCGATTCGTTTGTGGCGCGGTGATTTTCGCGGCGATCGGTGTTCATGAGAGAGCGTCCTTGGTCTGGCGGGTGCGGCCGTCGATGAGGTCGTGGAAGAGTTCGCGGTAGTGCACGATGGCGGTGCGCATGTCCTCGGTGGTGGTCTCGCCGTTGGTGCGGGTCGCGATGGCGTGGGCGCTGCGGTAGTGGCCGAGGGCGGGGGCGTGCTCGACGGAGAGGTCGGCCAGCTGCTGGTCGTAGCTTTCCGCGGGGTAGCCGCGATCGGACATGACGCTGGTGACGAGGCGGTCGGCGTCGGAGAGCGCGGCGGCGGGATCGTCTACGAAGCGTTCCTGCACGTCGGCCCACCGGGCGGTGTACTGCTTGCGCTGGTCCTCGGAGAGATCGCGCAGCTCGAGCCCGGCGTGGCGGAGTTCGCGTTCGCGCAGTTCGCGTTCGGCGGCGCGGCGGTCGTCCCGTTGCTCGACGGCCCGGTCGTATTCGGGCCCGAATCGTTTGCGCAACCTCCGGGTTCGCAGCATGGGCCAGGACAAGAGCAGCACGGCCGTGAGCGCGACGAGCACCGCCACGATCGCCACGGCCACCATTGCGGATGACACGGGTTTCTCCTTCGACGAGTCTGTCGAAGCGGTAGTGCCTCGTTCCGCCGCATCCAAACCTCCGACCTTCGAACCGACCGGTCTCGAACGCTGGTCGGCTGCGGCAATTCTCAGAAATCCGCCGCTACCGCTTCGGCGCAGCCGGTGCCCCTACGCCCGCGATCGCTAGGCGAGGAATCGCGCGATGGGGCGGTGGCATTCCTCTACACCGCGCCACGCAGCGCGTCGGCGGCCGCGATCAGCTTCTCGGCCACGGTGTCCGGCGCGGTCAGTTCCGCGAGGTGATGACCGGAGCACTCGATGACGGGTGGCCTGCGGCCCACGCATTTTCGGCATGGTCGCGGGCCGGCCCGCCCTCGCCAGCGCCGCGGCGACGAGACGCCAGGTGATCGGCCCGACGAGCGGGCTGTGCACGAGGACGAGCACAGGATGATCCACGCGGTCACCATCCTGCACCGTCCCGGTTCGATCCATGCGACGAATCTAGCTCGCCCGCAGGGAATCCGCCGCCGACGAAATCGAGTCGGCCGAGGGGTTGAGCTCGTCCGACCGCGTCGTGGAATCTACTGCCGCACTGTCGTCTTCGACGACGACTCCGCCGGATTCCGCGGTCGGCACCACCGAATCATCCACTGTGGGACGCGTATTGATCCACGCCCCGGCGAACATCAACCCCGCCCCGATTCCTTGCAACGGAGCGATGGACTCCCCGAGCACCACCCACGCGCACGTCAACCCGAAGGCCGGGACGAGGAACATCGTGGAGGTGGCGGTGGTCGGCCCCACCTGTCCGACCGCACGGTAGTACAGCACGTACGCGAGGGCGGTCGGCAGCGCGGCGAGATACGCCTGGTTGAGCCAGAATTCGAGGCTCAGCTCCGACCAGCGCACGTCGCCGAAGGCGGGCACCGCGACCATTCCCAGGGCGGCGGTGCCCGCGGCGGTCGCGTAGACGGTGACGGTGGCCGCGGGCAACCGGCTCAGCAGCGGCGCGCCGAGCAGCGTGTAGGCCGACCAACAGGCCGCGGCGCCAAGGAACATCAGGTCGCCGAGCAGTCGGCTGTCGCCGGTATCCGGGATGCCGACGAAGAACACGATGCCGCCGGTCACCGCGATGAACAGCGCGAGCGATCGCATCCCGGACAAGCGCACGCGCCCGAGCAGCACACTCACCGCGACCGTGCAGATCGGCGCGGCCATCGGCACGATCACACTCCCGTCGGCCGCGGGCGCCAAGGAAAGTCCGAGGAAGAACAGCGCGTTGTAGCCGAACACGCCGACCATGCCGAGGCCCGCGACGCGCGGCACTTCGGCGGCGGGCAGCCGGGGCGCGCGCAGGACGACGAGCAGCACGAGGGTGCCGCCGAGGAACCGCAGGAACCCCGCCACTTCGTGCGGGACTTCGGCGACGGCGGCCTTGGACGAGGCGAAAGCGCTGCCCCACAGGGCCATGACCAGGATCAACAGCAGACGGATACGCACGTCTCGATCCTCGGCGCGGACCGCCCCGGCGTATTGAACGCTGGTGCGGGGAGAATGGGGCGGTGAGCGAATGGGTCGAATATCGGCGGATGCCGGACCGGCCGGTGGAGGTGATGCGCGCCCACTTCGAGCGGCACGTCTACCACCCGCACGCGCACGAGACATACTCGTTCGGCCTCACCGACTTCGGCGCGCAGAGTTTCCACTGTCGTGGCGCCGCCCGGGTCAGCGCGGCGGGCATGGTGATGGCGTTCAACCCGGACGAACCGCACAACGGGCACAGCGCCACCGAGGCGGGTTTCACCTATCGAATCGTGCACATCGGCACGGAACTGATCACCGACCTGCTGTCCGACCAGGCCGGTCGCGCCGCGGGCCTGCCACTCTTCGCCGACCCGGTCCTGCACGATCCGCTGCTCGCGGGCACGATCGGCAGGCTGTACGCGAGCTTGACCTCACCCGCCACCGAATTGGCAAGGGACGAGGCGCTTTCCGCCACGGTGGCGGCGCTGGTGCAGCGCGGCGCACGCACTCCGCGCACCCGGACGGTGGTCGGCGGCGGCCACGGTGCGGTCGCGCGCCGCGTGCGCGATGTGCTGGACGAGCGCTATCTGGAGACGCTGTCGATGGACGATCTCGTCACCGCCACGGGCGCCAGCCGCTTCGCGCTCTACCGGGCCTTCCGCGCGAATTACGGTCTGGCGCCGAGTGATTACCAGCGCATCCTGCGACTGCGGGCGGCGCGGCGGTTGATCGCGGCGGGCCACCCGGTCGCCGAGGCGGCGGTGGCCGCGGGCTTCGCCGATCAAGCGCACCTGACCCGCTGGTTCCGTCGCTGCTACGGCATCACGCCCGGCGTGTATTCGCGTGCGGGCTGAACACTCAGGCCGTGGCCCGCGCCCAGCGCCGTTTCGCCCAGCGGCGCACGGTCGGGCTGACCAGCAGCGCGGGTAGTAGCACCACCGAGCCGAGCAGCATGCCGACCAGCATCAGCCCCGCGAGCAGCTCCCCGATCGCCTGCACCGCGGCGGGCGCGGCGAACAGCGCCGCGAACGCCGCGACCGCGACGGCGGGCGGATAGTGCCCCGCTTGGGCGAGGATCGCGGCGGCCGTGCCGAAGGCGACGGCGAAGGCGAGACCGACGACGCCGATCAGGTAGTTGTCCCAGGCGAACCAGCTCGGGCGGACCGTGCCGTGGCGCCGGGAATGCCGAAGTTCTCCCATCGTCGGGAGCATAGTGCGGCATTGCCGCGCCGCAGCGGATTCGGCGAAGTCGAGCTCAGCGCGCCGCGGGCGGTCGCGGCCACGGGTTGTGCTCGAGGTTTTCGATGGACTCGTTGAAACGCGCGACCAGCGCGCTGAGCTGATCGATATCGGACTCGGACCACTCGGCGACCACGGCCCCGATGCCGTCCCGGCTCTGGGCGCGGTCGGCGGCGAGCAGTTCCATGCCCTTGGCGCTGGCCCGGATCTTGCGCGCGATACCGCCTTCGGGATCCGGAACGCGCTCCACCAGACCGTGTTTGAGCATGGCGCCGACCTGCCGATTGATGGTGGAGATGTCGAGGCGGAAGGCGTCGGCGAGTTCGCGGAGGGTGAGCGGGTTGTCGATCTCCAACCTGGTCAGGATCAGAAAGGCCGAGCGGTCCAACCGAAAGCCCGGGCGGCGCAGGACCGACGCGGGGAAATGCCGGGAGAGCAGGGCGAGCTCGAAGGCGAGGCGCGTCAGCGCCGCGGGGTCGGCGGGTTCCCGGTCTGGCATGGCACTCACTATGTCGCCTGGGTCACTTCGATGACAAATTGTGCAGCATACACACGATGTGTACCGTACACATTCATGTCCATTGCCGCGTCCTCGCCGGCCACGGAGGCCGATACCCGGCGCCGACCGGCCCCCGGTCTGCTCATCGCCACGCTCGGAGCGGTCGGCGTGGTCGTCTCGCTGATGCAGACGCTGGTCATCCCGATCATTCCCGCGCTGCCGACGCTGCTCGACACCTCCGCCTCGAACGCGTCCTGGGTGATCACCTCGACGCTGCTGGCCGGCGCGGTGTTCACGCCGATCGCGGGCCGCCTCGGCGACATGTTCGGCAAACGCCGCGTGCTGTTCGCGAATCTGCTCGCGCTCATCGCCGGTTCGGTGGTCTGCGCGAGTTTCTCGTCGCTGCTTCCGGAGATCATCGGGCGTTCGTTGCAGGGCGCCGCCGTCGGCGCTATTCCGTTGGGCATCAGCATCATGCGCGACGAACTGCCGATCGAGCGGGTCGGTTCGGCCATGGCGATCATGAGCGCGACGCTCGGCGTCGGCGGTGCGATCGGCCTGCCGGTGGCCGCGGCGATCGCGCAGAACGCGGACTGGCACGTACTGTTCTGGAGCTCGGCGGCGCTCGGCGTGCTGTGCCTGGTGCTGGTCTTCCTCTTCGTGCCGGAATCGCCCGTGCGTACCCCGGCTCGCTTCGATTTCGGTGGGGCCGTTGGTCTTTCGGTGGCACTGTTGGCGCTGCTCGTCGCGATCACCAAGGGCGCGGACTGGGGTTGGTCCAGCGCCTCGATCCTGACGCTGTTCGCGGTGTCGGCGGTGGTCTTCCTCGGCTGGGGGTTCTACGAACTCCGGCAGGGCGCGCCGCTGGTCGACCTGCGGGTCTCGGCGCGGCCGCGGGTGCTGTTCACCAACCTGGCCTCGATCGCCGTCGGCTTCTCGCTGTACGGCATGTCGCTGACCTTCCCGCAGCTGCTGATGGCGCCGGAGGAGACCGGCTACGGCTTCGGGCTTTCCATGGTGAGCGCCGGATTAGCCCTGGCCCCAACGGGTTTGGTGATGATGGCGCTCTCGCCGGTGTCGGCGCGTTTGTCGGCGGCGCGCGGACCCAAGGTGACACTGATGCTCGGCTCGGCCGTGATCGGCGCCGGCTACCTGTGCGCGGTGCTGTTGACGAACAACGTCTGGGAGATCATGCTCGCCGCCGTGATCGTCGCGGGCGGTGTGGGTTTGGCCTACGCCGCGATGCCCGCGCTGATCATGGGCGCGGTGCCGATCACCGAGACCGCCGCCGCCAACGGACTCAACTCGCTGATGCGCTCGATCGGCACCTCCACGTCCTCCGCCGTGATGAGCGTGGTGCTCGCGCACATGACGATGTCGCTCGGCGCGCACCTGCTGCCCTCCCGCGAGGGCTTCCACACCACCTTCTTCATCGCCATGGCGGCCGCCGTGGTGGCCATCGCGCTGACGGCCTGCATCCCGATGGGCAAAGGCGCGAGCCGGGAACCGTAAGCCGCCTTCGTTCGTCCTAAGGATGAAAGGTCGTAGCAGAGCGAATGGGGGGCGAATGTCCGTATCGCAGAGAACCCGGGGGCGGCTCGGTCCGTTGCTGGTACTCGGGCTGGCCGTCGTCGCGGCGGTCGCCGCGGGCACGGTCTGGTGGTGGACCAGCTCGGATCGCCCCGCGGTGGTCGGGGAGAGTCCCACCGCTTTCCCCGCCATCGATCGCTCCGCGCTCGACCCGGCGCAGATCCGGCTGGTCGAGGTTCTGGAGCGCGAGTTCGACGAGCCGGGCGGGGGCCCGAAGTACGCCGAAGGCGTGATCGAGCCCTGGTGTGCCGACTTCGTGAGCTGGGCGATGCGTGAGGCCGGGCGGCCGCTGTCGAATCCGAACTCCGGATCGTGGCGGATACCCGGTGTCTACACCCTCCAGGAGTACTACGAGGGCGTGGACCGGTTCGCGCCCATCGGCAGCGGCTACCGCCCGCGCACCGGCGACGTGCTGCTCTACGGCCCGGCGAGTCAGTTCACCCAGCACACGAACATCGTGCTCACGGCGGCGAACGGCGAGGTGACCACCATCGGCGGCAACGAGTTCGGCGAGGTGCGCATCCACCGATTCCGGGTGGCCGACGTGAACGACGTCGTCGGATATGGGCGATTCTGAAAATCATTGCCGCTCAGGACGTCCCGTTCGGCGAGCGCGATGCTCGGCGCGTCCCTCCCGGAGCCTTAGTATGGAGGCGGCAGCGCCCGGCAGCGCTGTCGCCGCGGACCCTGTCCTGCTACCCCCTCATCAGCAGGACAGGGTTCCCCTAACGTTCTGATCTCCGGAAACTTTCGTCGCGTACCGTGTCGGTAGTCCGTTGAAAGGTGAGGGTTTCGGAATCTCTGATGCAGCCGACCGAAGAAACGACGAACGACCCGTCCTGGATCGACTACGCCGACTTCGGCGAACGCTTCGTCACCCACGCGGTGACCGAGGAACGCATCGTGGCCGCGGTGTCCTCCATGGCGGGGCGCGGCATGGCCATCGGACCCTTCAACATCGGTCCGCCCGGACTCGCCGGATTCATCGCCGAGGGCAAGGTCGGCGAACCCACCGTCCTGCGCCATGATCCGCACGTCGTCTTCCAGGTGACGGTGCCGCTCACCCTCGCGGTCAAGGTCCGGCTCGGCGGCCGGAAGCTGCGGCTGGAGGCGGTCGTCGAAATCGACCTCACGCTGCACGCCCGCACCGCCGATCCGCTGCTGATCGTCATCGACATCCCGCCCATCACCACCCGCGACGTGAGCTTCGTGCTGCGCGCGCAGACCGTCGAGTCGGCCTGGGAGTGGCTGCTCGACCCGATCGCCGGGCTGGTGCAGCGCGAGGTCGCCAACCGGGTCAACAGCATGCTTGCCGAACCGCAAGCCAGGAGCGGGCGCGTCTTCGACGTCGAGGCCATGGTCGCGGGCACGCCGTCGCGGCACCGCGCGCAGGAGAAGTTCGACTGGATCGATTACGGCGAGTTCGGTCACCGGTTCTTCGCCCGCATCGTGACGAGGGATCGGGTCTTCGAGGTTGTGGAGAAGATGGCAGGGCGTCCGATCGAAGTGGGACCGCTGAAGACCGGGCCGAAGGACCGGGCGACCGTCACCGTGCGTGGCGCGATCCGACACCCGCGCCTGGGCGATCGGCCCGAGGGACCGGACGATCTCGTCTCGTTCGACCTGACGCTTCCCGTGAGGCTGGATATCACCGTGCAAGTCTTCAAGGCCAACGAGTACCGCGCCGATGTCGAGATTCCGCTGGTACTGATCGCCAGGGCGGCCGATCCGCTGCTGATCGTCATCGACGTGCCGCCGCCCGCGACCGAGGACATCAGGATGGACTTCAAGGCGAAGGGCGTGCGCGCGGCGACCCTCGGCGCGCTGGCCGGAATCAAGAAGCAGGTCATCGCGCAGGTGGCCGGTGTGGTGCGCGAGCAACTCGGCGACAGCTCCGGCCGCACCATCGATGTCGCGGCTCGGATCGACGGTGTCGCGTAACCCCTGTGACAACTGGGGTGATTGGGTCGAATGGGTCTAGCGGTTCGAATGTGAAGTGTGGTGAAATGAGTTCACGTTCGAGGCTCCCGGCGCTCGTGTGACCTTGGGGAAGGTGCGCCGGGCACGCTGCCAGCCGATGGGGGTTGCGCGAAGGAGTCCTGCGATGCGTTCTCTCGATCTGTCCCGGCGCAAGCTTTTCGCCTACACCGCCGCGGCCGCCGCGCTGGGTGTGGCCGGCACCGCCCCGTCCGCCTCCGCGACGGGAACGCTCGGCACGCTGATCGACTATTCCGGCGGCGTGCCCTCGGCCGACGCCATTCTCGAAGCCGGTCATGTCGGCGTCATCCGATATGTGTCGGATCGGCGGCCCGGCGCGGAATGGATGATGGGCAAGCCGCTGCTCGCGCGCGAGGCCGAGGCACTCGCCGCGGCCGGGCTGAAGATCGTGTCCTGCTATCAGTTCGGCAAGGGACCGACCGCCGACTGGCGCGGCGGACTCGAGGCGGGCAAGCGGCACGCCGAGCGCGGGCTGGAGCTGCATCTGGCCGCGGGCGGCCCCGAGGGCAGACCCATCTACGCCTCGATCGACGACAATCCGACGCCCGTCGACTTCGCGACCATGATCGCGCCCTACCTGCTCGGCTGGGAAGCGGTGCTCGGCAAGGAGAACGTCGGCGTCTACGCCAACTCGCCGACCATCGATCTCGCGCGCGCGGCGGGCCTGGGTGCCTGGTACTGGCAGCACAATTGGGGCACCCCGAAGGGGTACGTGCACCCGGCCGCGCACCTGCACCAGTTCGAGATCGACAAGCGCGCCATCGACGGCGTCGGCATCGATCTCAACAACATCCTGCAGCCCGAATACGGGCAGTGGTGAGCACGGCCTGAGCGGCACGGCCGGAGCGAATGCGGAGGTACGCCGAATGGGCGCTGTCGGGCGCAGTCCGTCCTCGGCCCGCGCACGGCCGGAGCGAATGCGGAGCTACGCCTACGTTTGGCAGTGGCAGACCGGAGCCACACGCAGATCCGGTTCGTCGTCGGGCACCACGCGCAGATTCGGCCGCGTCTCCGGCGCCTCGTGATCACCCATCCAGGACAGCAGCGACCAGCGCGACAGTCCGGACAGCGCCGAGCCGAGGCTGGCGAAGGAGCCGGAGGAGATCACCGACGCGAACGATCCGACGGATCCGATCGAGAGCACCGAACCGACGCTGCCGATGGAGAGGATCGAATAGGCCGACCCGATGGACAGGATCGAGCCTTCGGACCGGATGGACAGGATCGACCGGCGCGAGCGCCTGCTCCGAATCGAGCGGGGTCGTACCGTTCCTTCGACAGTCGACATGCTTTCGGTCTACCACACCGCGGACCCGGCCGGGGACTATCGCCCCGATTGCCGTGGTGTGTCGGCCGGACATAGCGAAGCCCGGCGGTCGCGAACGACCGGCCGGGCTTCGAAATATCAAGCGACGGTGAAGAAACCGAGCGTCGGCAGGAACGAGCAGGTACGCGGCGCGGCGTCGGGGGCCTGGGTGGTGAGCGAGCCGCCGACCACCGCGACGATCCGGCCGCGGCCGGTGTTCACGATGGCGGACAGGGTCGCCGGACCTTCCGGGTTGATCTTCGCCTCGTCGGTCAGCGCCTGCACGCCGGACTGCCGGGTGTCGAGGTTCAGCCACTGCACGGTCATCGGCGGGTTCTGCTGCGCGGTCGGCGCCTTGGTGCCGAGCGCGGTGAACACGAAGCCGGTCTGGCCGGACTCCGGTCCGGGCGGGGGCAGCGTGGCCGGGCCGGGCACCGCGAGGGCCGTGCCGACCGAGTCGGCGGTCGGGCTGATGCAGCCCTTGCCGATGGTCGGGTAGAGGAACTGCGCGATGACGGGGCCGTCCTGCGGCAGCGCGGGGCCGCCGCCGCCGCTGCCGTCCAGGAACGTGATGATCCGTTCCAGGGTCGACTTGATCTGCGGCGGCAGATTCAGGGTGTTGAGCAGGATGCGCGCCTGATCGAGGATCGCGGACTGCGGCCCGTTGGCGATATCGGCCGGGCCTGCGATGGCGCCGACGATGGCGGGGGTGAGCGCGGCGATCGCGTCCACCGGGACGCCCTCGGGCACCATCGGAACGCTGTTCGGAACCGCGGCGTGGGCGGGCGCCGGTGCCGCTACTGCGACCGGCGCGGCGAGCGAAGCGCTCGCCGCCAGGGCGAGTGCGGTCAATGCGATCCGCGATCGTCGGGTGCGAAGCACTGGTCTAGCCGTCCTTACCTCGGGTACATCTGGGCCAATGGGTGAAAACCCATTGTTTCGGGGGTCACTCTAAGGACACGACCGCCGAGTTGTACAGCGGTGGTCGTTATCACGTTGTGCCGTGGACGATCAGTGTTATCAGAAGGTAGCCCGGCGGCGTGTTACCGATGTGGAAGTTGATGCAAATGTTATCCCTGTGCATAGCCCGCACGGGGAAGATCAGCGCTCCGGTTAATCTAGTCGCAGCCTTCGGCATTTGTCGCCGACACACCGGACACCGGCGGGTCGCGTTTCGCGACCGCCCCCCGACCCGAAAGCCCGCGATTTGAACCGAGACAGCGCTCGGTCGGACAAGCGTCCGGCCGCTGCCCACCTGCGACTGGCGGTGTTGCTGCTCGGTCTATCCGTTCTGGCCAGGCTGCTGTGGATGCTGGTGTCGCCCAACGGGATGAACCTGGTCGACCTGCACGTCTACGTGGACGGTTCGGCGGCGCTGCTCACCGACCGGCTCTACGACTTCACCTACGCGGAGAAGACACCGGATTTCCCGCTGCCGTTCACCTATCCGCCGTTCGCCGCGCTGGTCTTCTTTCCGTTGCATTTCCTGCCGTTCAAGGTGATCGCGGTGGGCTGGCTGCTTGCCACGGTGGCGGCGCTGTACGGCGTCGTCTGGATCGCGCTGGAATTGATCGTCGGCGCGCAGCGGCTGCGCGAACCCGGTTGGCGCGTGGCGGCGATCGGCTGGACGACGGTCGGCGTGTGGCTCGAGCCCGTCCGCACCACGATCGATTACGGACAGGTCAACGTCTTCCTGGTGCTCGGCGCGATGCTCGCGGTTCGCAGTTCGCGATGGTGGGTCTCGGGAGGGTTGGTCGGCATCATCGCGGGCATCAAGCTGACGCCCGCGATCACCGGCCTCTACTTCGTCGCGCGGCGGCGCTGGGGGACCGCGCTGTGGTCCGCGGTGGTGTTCGGCGCGACGGTCGGCATCAGCTACCTCATCAACAACCACGAGGCGACGCGCTACTTCGGCACGCTGCTCGGTGACGCGGACCGGATCGGCCCGGTCGGCTCGGTGTGGAACCAGTCGCTGCGTGGGACGCTGAGCCGCATCCTCGGCCACGACGTGGAGTCCGGGCCGGTGTGGATCGCGGCGGTGCTCGCGGTCGCGGCGCTGGCCTTCTTCGCCTGGCGGGCGCTGGAACCGGACGATCGGATGGGCACGCTGCTGATGGTGCAGCTGTTCGGGTTGCTGATCTCGCCGATCTCCTGGTCGCACCACTGGGTCTGGCTGCTGCCGACGGTGCTGTGGTTGGTCTACGGCCCGCTGCGGCGGTCGCCGGGCGCGCGAATCCTGGCGGGTTATTGGCTGGTGACGATGTTGATCGGGGTGCCGTGGGTGCTCTCGTTCGCCCAGCCGACGATCTGGGAGATCTCCCGGCCCGGTGTGCTGTCCTGGCTGGGTGCGGTGGACGTGCTCGGCGTGCTCGTCCTCTTCGCGTGGATCATCTGGTCCGGCACGCGGCGCGAGCGGACGGATGAGCCCGCGGCGAGCGAGCGGGTGGCGGAGGATTCCGCGCGGGCGTAGTCCGGATGCCACCCGCGGCTGATCCGGGCGTCAGCCGATCAGGGACGTGATTCGGCGCGTGACGATCGCCGGCGAGCGTTCGGTGCTCGGCGGCTACTCGGACTGCGACGCGAGCAGATCGATCTCGCGGGCCATGCCCAGATCCAGGGCGGTGAGTCCGCCCGCCGAATGGGTGGACAGCGTGAAGGTGACGTTTCGCCACCGGATATCGATGTCGGGGTGATGGTTCGCGGCTTCGGCCGCGTCGGCGACCCTGCGCACCAGATCGATGCCCGCCGGAAACGACGAGGCCTTGATGGTGCGGGTGATGTTGTCGCCGGACCGGCTCCAATTCGGCAGTCCGGCGAGCGCGTCGGCGATCTCGGCTTCGGATAGCAGTGGAGTGCTCATATGCCGGTTGTACCCCCGTTTGCCGGAGGTGCACCGGGATCGGTGAAACTCAGGCTGCGCGAGCCTGTTTCAGCGCCTTCTTCAAATCCTTGCCGGTCAGCCCCGCGGCCTCGGCCTTCTTCATCCGCATGATGACAACGGGGCATTTGAAGCAGCGCGTCTTCTTACGACAGCACTTCTTCTTCGGTTTCAGACTCGAAACCTTCTTCGCTTTGACCTTGCCCACGACGGTTAGCATACCCTTACTCGAGCGCCTGGATCGGAGGGGTCGCCCGGATGCCGGTACTGTGTAGCTGGCCGCGATGCCCAGTGAGTTTCCATTCTCCACCTGTTTGCAGGGGGTCGGCCGGCACCAACACCAACAGCAGGAGGATTCAGGCGTGTCGTCTGCACGCGATTTTCGCAACGTCGCCATCGTGGCCCACGTCGACCACGGCAAGACGACGCTGGTCGACGCCATGCTGCGCCAGTCGGGCGCCTTCGCCGAGCGGGCCGAACCGGTCGACCGGGTGATGGACTCCGGCGACCTGGAACGCGAGAAGGGCATCACCATTCTCGCCAAGAACACCGCGGTGCACCGGCACCACCCGGACGGTTCGGTCACCGTCATCAACGTCATCGACACCCCCGGCCACGCCGACTTCGGCGGTGAGGTCGAGCGCGGTCTGTCCATGGTGGACGGCGTCGTGCTGCTGGTGGACGCCTCCGAGGGCCCGCTGCCGCAGACCCGGTTCGTGCTGCGCAAGGCGCTGGCCGCGTCGCTGCCGGTGATCCTGGTCGTCAACAAGACCGACCGCCCCGACGCGCGCATCGAAGAGGTCGTCGAGGAGAGCCACGACCTGCTGCTCGATCTGGCCTCCGACCTGGACGACGCCGCAGCCGAGGCCGCCGAGCTGGCACTCGACCTGCCGGTGCTCTACGCCTCCGGCCGCGAGGGCAAGGCCTCCAAGGAGCGCCCCGAGAACGGCAGCGCCCCCGACGCGGAGAACCTCGACGCGTTGTTCGACGTGCTGATGGAGTGCATCCCGGCGCCCAAGGGCGATGCCGCCGCGCCGCTGCAGGCGCACGTCACCAACCTCGACGCCTCGGCCTTCCTCGGCCGCCTCGCGCTGGTGCGCGTGCACAACGGCGAGCTGCGCAAGGGTCAGAACGTGGCCTGGATGCACGCCGACGGCGTCAAGCAGGTCAAGATCACCGAGCTGCTCCAGACCATCGGCGTCGAGCGTCAGCCCGGCGAGGTGGCCGTCGCCGGCGACATCGTCGCCATCGCGGGCATCCCGGAGATCATGATCGGCGACACCCTCGCCGACATCGACAATCCGGTCGCGCTGCCCCGCATCACCGTCGACGAGCCCGCGATCTCGGTCACCATCGGCACCAACACCTCGCCGCTGGTCGGCCGGGTACAGGGCCACAAGCTGACCGCCCGCATGGTGAAGTCGCGCCTGGACCAGGAGCTGGTCGGCAACGTCTCGCTGCGGGTGCTCGACATCGGCCGCCCGGACGCCTGGGAGGTGCAGGGCCGCGGTGAGCTGGCGCTGGCCATCCTGGTCGAGACCATGCGCCGCGAGGGCTTCGAGCTGACCGTCGGCAAGCCGCAGGTGGTCACCAAGCAGGTCGACGGCAAGGTGCACGAGCCCTACGAGGAGCTGACCATCGACTGCCCCGAGGAGTACCTCGGCGCGATCACCCAGCTGCTCGCCGCCCGCAAGGGCAAGATGGTCCAGATGAACAACCACGCCGCGGGTTGGGTGCGGATGGAGTTCATCGTTCCCTCGCGCGGCCTGATCGGCTTCCGCACCGACTTCCTGACCGAGACGCGCGGCACCGGCATCGCCAACGCCGTCTCGCACGGCTACGCGCCGTGGGCGGGCGAGATCCGGGCGCGCCACACCGGTTCGCTGGTCTCCGACCGCGCGGGCACGGTGACCCCGTTCGCGATGATCCAGCTCGCCGACCGCGGCCAGTTCTTCGTCGAGCCGGGCGCGGACACCTACGAGGGCCACGTCGTCGGCATCAACCCGCGCGCGGAGGATCTCGACATCAACGTCACCCGCGAGAAGAAGCTGACCAACATGCGCAGCTCCACCGCCGACGTGATCGAGACCCTGGCCAAGCCGTTGCAGCTGGACCTGGAAGGCGCGATGGAGTTCTGCGCCGCCGACGAGTGCGTCGAGGTCACCCCCGAGGTGGTCCGGGTGCGCAAGGTCATCCTCGGCCAGAACGAGCGGGCCCGCGAGCTGTCCAGGCGGAAGGCGCGGGACCGGGCCGCGCTGTAGAGTGCCGAACGTGAGCTCGGGGGCAAAACGACGCGCGATGCTGCGCGCACTGATGGTTCTGCTGGCGGCCTCCGCGACGGTGCTCGCCGGATGCACCGCGAACCCGCCCCCGCCCATCGAGAGCACGGACAGCCCGAAGACGACGCCCGCCAAGCCGGGCAAGAACACCGTCGTGGTGGCGATCGACGACATCGGTATCGGGTTCAACCCGCACCTGCGCTCCGATCAGTCGCCCGCCACCTCGGCGGTGAGCTCGATGGTGTTGCCGAGCCCGTTCCGTCCGGTGCCGAGTCCGTCGGTGCCGGGCGCCACGGACTGGGTGCCGGACACCGCGCTGGTGACCTCCGCGGAGGTCACCAGCCAGGAGCCGTTCACCATCACCTACACGCTGCGCAACCAGGCCAACTGGTCCGACGGAGCGCCCATCGCCGCCGAGGACTTCCGTTTCCTCTGGCAGCAGATGCTGACGCAGCCCGGTGTCGCGGATTCCGCCGCCTACCGCTTGATCTCAGATGTGAACTCCTCCGGCGGCGGCAAAACGGTCACCGTGGTGCTGACCCAGCCGTACCCGGCCTGGCGCGAGTTGTTCGCGAATCTGCTTCCCTCCCATCTGATCAAGGATCAGCCGGGTGGTTTCGCCAATGGTCTCGCGGAGGGAATCCCGGTGTCCGGCGGTAACTTCGCGATCAAGTCGGTGGATCCCGGCCGCGACGAGATCCTGCTGGAACGCAACGATCGCTACTGGGGCACCCCGGCCGCGCCGGATCAGATCCTGTTGCGCCGCGGCGGAACTCCCGCGCAGCTGGCCGAGTCGCTGCGCACGGGTGACGCGCAGATGGCGCTCGTGCACGGCGGCGTCGCGACCCAGGCGCAGCTGGCCGCGATCCCCTCGGTGCGCACGGTGATCATGCCGCAGTCGCGCGAACTGCAATTCGTCCTGAACGGGCGCACGACCGACCTCGCCGATCCGCGGGTCCGGCGCGGAGTGCTCGCGCTGCTCGACCCCGCGCTGCTCGCCACCGTCGGTGCGCAGACGGGCGGGTGGGTCGAACCGGTGCGCGCGCAGATACTGACGCCATCGGTTCCCGGTTACGCGCCGACCGCGCCGCCGCGGCCCACCGCGGACGAGGCGTTCGCGCTGCTCGCCGAGGCCGGTTTCGCGCGCGCGCCCGAGCCGCCGCCGGTGATCTCGCCGACGTCGCCCGCGCCGCAGCCGCGCCCGATCGCGAAGAACGGCAAGACCCTCGCGCTGCGGATCGGCGCGGTGACCGGTGACGCGACCGCGCTCGCGGTGGCCAACACCGCCGCCGACCAATTGCGCAGCGCCGGAATCGATGCCAGCGTCCGCAGCCTCGCGGCCGACGAGCTGTACGGCAAGGAACTGGTCGAGGGCGGCGTGGACGCGATCGTCGGCTGGGAAGTCGCCGGCGCCGATCCGGCGACCGTGCTGGCGTCCCGCTACAGCTGCCTGCCGCCGAACCCGGTCCTCGACGACGGTGAGGCGCAGGCCGCGGTCGAGGCGGCGCGGCGCGCGCCGAGCAATCTGTCCGGGGTGTGCGATCCCGTGCTGCAACCCGCGATCGACGCCGCGCTGCGCGGTATCGACGTACCCAAGGTGCTCGCCGACGCCGAACCCGCGCTGTGGGGACTGGCCACCGTGCTGCCGATCGTGCAGGACAACGTGGTCGCCGCTGCGGGCCCCCGGGTGGACGGCGCGTCGCTGAGCGGGGCCATCCAGGTGGGCATCTTCGGTGACGCCTCGATGTGGCGCAGGATCCCGTGACCAAGCCGGACGGGCCCGGTGGCATCGTGCTGGTGCACGCGCATCCGGACGACGAATCCATCACCACCGGCGGCACCATCGCGCACTACCGCCGCCGCGGCGTTCCGGTCACCGTGGTGACCTGCACCCTCGGCGAGGAGGGCGAGGTGATCGGCGAGCAGTGGGCGCAGCTGACCGCGGATCACGCCGATCAGCTCGGCGGCTATCGCATCCTCGAATTGACTAGGGCGCTGGCCGCTTTGGACGCCGCGCCGCCGCGCTTCCTCGGCGGCGCGGGCCGCTGGCGGGACTCCGGCATGGCGGGCACGCCGTCGGCCGAACATCCCAGGGCGTTCGTGCGTTCGGGTCCCGAGGCGGTGGACGCGCTCGTCGAGATCCTGCTCGAGCTGCGGCCGCGGGTGGTGATCGGCTACGACCCGCGCGGCGGCTACGGCCATCCCGATCACATCAGGGCTCACGAGGTCGCGACCGACGCGGTGCACGCGGCGGCCGAGCGCGGCTGGGACGTGCCCAAGTTCTATTGGACGGTCACCGACGCCGACATGCTGCGGCTGCACACCGAGGCACTGGCGCGCCGCACCGTCGAGGGTCTCCCCGGCGCGCTGCCGCCCGGGTGGCGGCTGCCGGGAGCGGGGGAGTTGGCGAGCGTGCCGAGTCACACCGTCACCACCACCGTCGAGGTGTCGGACGCGTTGGCCGCCAAGCGGGCGGCGTTGCGCGCGCACGCGACTCAGGTGACGGTCGCGCCTTCCGGGCGCGAGTTCGCGCTGTCCAACAACATCGCCCAGCCGGTGCTGCCCGAGGAGCACTACGTGCTGGTCCGTGGCACGCGGGGCCCGGTCGGGCCGGACGGGCGCGAGCACGACCTGTTCGCCGGGATCGTCTGAAGTCATCCCGACGGTGCGTGATCCCAGCCGAGCCGCCGGGCATAGACTCCTGGACGTGTACAACTGGGACCTCCAGAACGCCATCTCGGCATTCGTGGACAGCTTGCGCCCCGGCGCGGAGCATCAGCACGAGCTGTACATGTCGGTGCTGTACGCCTTCGTCGACATGCAGAGCCACCTGCTGACCCTCCTCGGCTATCCGCCGGTGCCGTGACGGCGCTCGACAAGCGCGTGGACGCGCCCCGTACCGATGATCGAGGGTGGATCGCCGAGCCCCTGCGGCTGGCGCTGATGGCCGTGCTCGTGCTGAGCGGGTTGTTCACCCTCGCCTTCGAGGTCCTCTATCTCCCGGTCTACCTGGGTACCTCGCACCTGCCGCCCGACGAGGAGACCACCCTGGTGGCCGCGCCGTTGGCCGCGGTCGCGGGCTCGGGCACGTTCGCCTTGCCGGTGACGGCGCTGCTCGCGGCCGGGTTGAACGTCCTCTTGATCGCGGCAATGCGCACGCTGACCGACAGCACCCGCGTCGCGTTGCTCCCGGTCGTCGTCTGGACCTTCGGCTTCCTGGCGTGCACCTTCGCGGGCCCCGGCGGCGACCTGATGCTCCTCAGCGACTGGCCGACCCTCCTCCTGCTCCTCTGCGGACTGATTCCACCGCTGGCGTACATCTACCTCCGCCCCGCCCACCACTGATTCCGCGTCCCCGCGACCGGTCAGTCGACGCGGATCGGGAGGGTGGCGATGACGGCGTCGGTGCGGGCGCGGAGAGCGGCGCCGAGGACGGGGCCGCGCGGGTTGTGCAGTGGGCGGTGCCACCAGTGGCGGGCTTCCACGTGGGCGAGGAGGACGGTGACGTCGCGGCCCGCGGCGGATTGCTTGCGTACATAGCCGACGAGGGTGGCGATCAGGCTGCGGTGCGGGGACGGCAGGACGGTGAGCGGGACACCCGGATCCCATTCCTTCCAGCGCGCGCTGAGGCGTTTGGTGGCGGCCGGATCGATCTCCGCCGCGACGGCGACGATTTCGCCGCGCATGCGCAGGGCGGCGGCGAGGGCGCGGGCGGTCGCCTCGCTGACGGCCACCACCGGGACGATGACGAGAGCCGTTGTCTCGGAACCCTTCTCGGGACGCGGCGGAATCTCGCCGAGGCGCAGTTCGGCGGCCAC
This sequence comes from Nocardia bhagyanarayanae, assembly GCF_006716565.1. Taxonomy (NCBI): domain Bacteria; kingdom Bacillati; phylum Actinomycetota; class Actinomycetes; order Mycobacteriales; family Nocardiaceae; genus Nocardia; species Nocardia bhagyanarayanae. The sequence continues at coordinate 2,734,655 of NZ_VFPG01000001.1, forward strand.
CGTGCGGTAGTAGCTCTCGGTACGCGCGAACAAGGTGATCAGCAGCGGGATGATCACCAGCAGCAGCCACGCGCCTTCGGTGAACTTCTCGCCGAGCAGCACGACGGCCGCGACGGCGGTGAGGCACGCGCCGAACCCGTTGAGCGCGGCGCGTGGCGCCCATCCCGGACCGCGCTGCCGCTTCCAGTGCCGGACGAGTCCCCATTGGCTCAGGGTGAACCCGATGAAGACGCCGATCGCGTACAGCGGAAGCAGCCGATGCGTCTCGGCGTCGACCAGCATCAGAATCGCGCCCGCCGCCACGGCGAGTGCCGTCACGCCGTAACGGAACACCGGGCGTTCGGAGCGCAGCGCGAACAGCGACGGCATCCGGCGATCCTTCGCCAGCAGCGCGAGCAACACCGGCAGCCCACCGAAACTGGTGTTCGCCGCCAAACCCAATGCCAGCGCGACGGCCAAGTTCACGACATAGAACGGCCACCCCGTACCGAACGCGGCCGCGGCGAGCTGAGCAAGCACCGTCACGCCACCGCGCGGCACCACATGGTGCAGGCGGATCAGCAGTGCGAGACCCACCAGCATGACGCACAGCAGCACACCCAGCGCGACCTCGGTGTGCTGCGCGCGCCGGACGGCAGGAGTGCGGAACGAGGGCACCGCGTTGGCGATCGCCTCGACACCCGTCAGCGCCGAACATCCCGCCGCGAAAGCTTTGAGCAGCAACCAGACTCCGAGCGCTTCGATCGGAATGAGCGGCCCGGGATCGTCACCGACCACGGCCACCGGCTCCGGCCGCAGCAGGCCGACCCCGACCACGCCGAGTACGCAGACAATGAACAACAAGGTCGGTGCCAGCAACACCCGGGCAGACTCCGCGACACCGATCAGATTCACCACGGTGATCATCGCGAGCGCACCGAGCGCGACGGCGAGCTGATGGTCACGCAACACGGGAAACGCGCTGGCCAAGCTCGCGGCGCCCGCCGAGAGGCTGACCGCGACCGTCAGCACGTAGTCCACCACCAGACTGGCCGCGGCGAGCAGGCTCGCACCGCGCCCGAGGTCCTTCTTCGCGACCGCGTACGACCCGCCGCCGTCCGGATGCGCCGCGATCACCTGCCGGTACGAGAGGACGAGCACCAGCAACAGCGCCGCGATCGCCAGCGCCACCGGAAACGTCCACTGCACCGCCGCCGCGCCCGCCACCACGAGCACCAGGACGATGGCCTCCGGCCCGTACGCGACACTGGACAGCGCGTCGAGCGACAGCGCGGCGAGCCCCCCGAACGCGGTGAGCCGGTACGCATCCCCGCGCTGCATCCGGCGCACCCGCCGATCGGCGATCCGTGACTCGTCCCGCGCTACGGTCTCGACCACCCCCACATTCAACGCCGCGCCCTCGCGCCCGCCGCCGAACGACACGTCTCCGCACCGGGATGCGCTCTCCCGGACGGAAGTCAGCGGGAGCCGAGAGCGCCGGGCGTGACGGATTCGATGAGGGACCAGGCCTGGGCGAGCGGGATGTCGATGACGAGGTAGCGCTTCTTGCCCGCCGCGGTGGCCGCGATGACGGTCGCCAAGCCGGCGCGGCGCTGCCAGAAGGATTGGCGGACGGTCCAGCCGATGACGCCGGGGGCTTCGAGACAGTCGCGATCGCGGTCGAGGCATCCGGAGCGGGTGATGAGCCACGCGGGAGAGGTGCCGGTGCGGGGCAGCACGGTGTGGCCGAGACCTCGATAGCGATCCTCGGCCAAGGCGATGGCGACGATCGCGGTGAGGCCGGGCAACAGCCACCACCACGGCGGGATGGGGCCTTCGAGGGCGAAGGCGAGCACCGCGAGGGCCAGCAGAACGACGGGTGACAGCGCACGGAAGTAGCGGCGGCGGCGGGCGGCGGGACCGTGGCGGGTGAGCCGCGCGGACATCTGCGCCAGTGGCGTGCGATCGGTTCGCGCACCCGAATCGAGCAACTCGCCCAACGTCCGTTCGACCGCGGCGCGCGGGGCCTGGGGCAGGATCTTCTGGCGCGGATTCTCCCCGACCATGATGGCCTCGAGCTCGGCGGCGCCCGAAAGGCGAAGCAGCAGTGGCTCGTTCACCGTGGCCCCACGGAACCGGGCGAGGTCGAGGGTGATCTGTCTGGTGGTGAACAGGCCGTGGCGCACGTGCAGGGTGCGGCCGTTGTGCAGGACGCGGAGGCCGAAATACGTTGTCAGGTATCGCGTGCAGGCCGCCAGGCTGACGAGGAGCACGATCGCGGCGAACAGGCCGAGCGCGACGAGCGCGATGGCGGCGGCGGTGCCTTCCCCGATGTCCTGCGCGGCATCGGATTCGAAAAGCCGCTCGCCCAAGCCGTATTGGAACGCCGCGCCCACGATCGGCGCGATGACGGCGAACCCGGTGAGCGACAGCGGCGCGTACCGCACCCACTCCGGCCGCCAGTGCCCGATCTCGCGCGCGGCCGGATGTGCTTGTGCCGCTTCGTCTTCCGATTCGCCCGCAGCGGGAGTGGCCGGTGCCGGTCGCGCTGTGTGCGCGAGCAATTCCGTGCGCAACGCGGGCACCACCCGCGCGTCGAGCGAGTCCAGCTTGAACTTCTCACCGCTGTCGGCCTGCTGCCCGGTGCCGATGACCACCACAGAAAGTCCGAGCGCCCGGTGCAGCAGGTCGGATTCGATGTCGACGGATCTGATCCGGCTGCGCGGCACCGAAAGCTCCCTGCGCTGCACCAATCCGGTGCGCAGTTCGACGTGGGTCGGGCCGACTCGATAGGTCGTCGTGAACCATCGGGTCAGCGCGAATCCGACGATCAGCGCCAGCGGGATGATGCTCCAGGCGGGGTTGCCGCTGCTCGTGCCGAGGATGACCGAACCGATCAGCACCGGGATGAACTTGACCACCTCGGTGACCGGATGCACCAACAGCATTCGCCGATCCAGGCGTGCCCACGGCGGTCCGGTGTCGGCGGCCGGGTACTGGGTCACGTCGCGTCCCCGCGGTGACGCGCGGCGATCTCGGTCAGCCGCGTGACGGTCTGTTCGGCGACCGGCAGATCCAGCGCCGTGATCTGTACCGCGCCCGCCGACGAGGCGGTGGTGACCGTCACCGTCGCCAGGCCGAGCAGCCGCTCCAGCGGACCGCGTTCGGTGTCGACCGTCTGCACCCGCGAGATCGGCGCGACCCGGCTCTCCTGGGTCAGCCAGCCGACCCTGGTGTACACGGCCTCGTCGGTGATCTCCCACCGGTGCACGGCATAGCGCCACCACGGCACGACGGCGATGCTGAACACCGCGCACACCAGCCCGATCACCAGCGCGGTCAGCTGCAAGCCGCGACGGCCCGAGTCCAGCGCCGCCCACACGAGCAGCGCGAGGAACGGCAGCACCCAAGCCAGCCCCGCCTGCACCGTCCACAGCAGTTTCGCCTTGGGGCTGGGACGCCAGGCCGGGTCGGCCATGATCGTGCGCGGCTGCGACATGGTTGTCATGGTCGCACGAACATTCGACGCCCCGCGCCACGCCGATGGAATAACGGTGCGGCGTGCTGAGGTTGTGAACGCTCACGACGGGCCTCGCGGAACTCGCCGTCGCCGGTGAGCTGGCTACGCTCACACACGAGCACTGGAGGGAGACAGTCCAGGATGGGTAGCGCATGATCGAGGGCGTGACCGAGCTAGCGACACCGAGCGTCCCGCCAGCCCCGCCCAGCCCGTCGGCCATGCGCCGCGCGCTGCGCCGGGCCCGAGACGGCGTGACACTGAACGTGGACGAGGCCGCCGTGCTGCTGCACGCGCGCGGCGAGGACCTGGTCGAGTTGTGTCGCAGCGCGGCGCGGGTCCGCGACGCCGGTCTGGAATCGGCGGGCAGGTCGAAGACCATCACCTATTCGCGCAATGTGTTCATTCCGCTGACCCGCTTGTGTCGGGACAAGTGTCACTACTGCACGTTCGTCACCGTGCCGGGCAAGTTGCGGGCCGAGGGCAAGGGCATGTTCCTGGAGCCCGACGAGGTGCTCGAGATCGCTCGCCGCGGCGCCGCGCTCGGCTGCAAGGAGGCGCTGTTCACCCTCGGCGACCGGCCCGAGGCGCGCTGGCCGGAAGCGGCCCAGTGGCTGGACGAGCGCGGCTACGACTCCACGCTGGACTACCTGCGCGCCGTCTCGATCATGGTGCTGGAGGAGACCGGTCTGCTGCCGCACCTGAACCCCGGCGTCATGAGCTGGGAGGAGATCGCGCGGCTCAAGCCGGTGGCGCAGTCCATGGGCATGATGCTGGAGACCACCTCGACGCGGCTGTTCACCGAGAAGGGGCAGTGTCACTACGGCAGTCCCGACAAGGACCCCGCGGTGCGGCTGCGCGCCATCACCGACGCCGGTCGGCTCTCGGTGCCGTACACCACCGGCATCCTGGTCGGCATCGGCGAGACGCTGACCGAGCGCGCCGAGTCCATCATGGCGATCCGCAAGCAGCACAAGGCTTTCGGGCACATCCAGGAAGTGATCATCCAGAACTTCCGCGCCAAGGACGACACCGCCATGCGCGACGCGCCCGACGCCGGTCTGGAGGAGTTCCGCGCGACCATCGCGGTGACTCGCCTGCTGCTCGGCCCGGACGTGCCGGTGCAGGCTCCGCCGAACCTGGTGTCGCTGGAGGAATGCCTCGCGCTGATCGACGCGGGCATCGACGACTGGGGCGGCGTCTCGCCGGTGACCCCGGATCACGTGAATCCCGAACGGCCGTGGCCGAATCTGGACACGTTGCGCGAGATCACCGAGGCGGCGGGCTACCAGCTCGTCGAAAGGACTTCGGCGCACCCGAAATACGTGCGCGCGGGGAACCCGTGGGTGGATCCGCGGATCGGCGCGCACGTGGCCGCGCTGACCGATCCCGCGACCGGACTGGCGAATCCGGACGCGATGCCGGTCGGCCTGCCGTGGCAGGAGCCGGACGAATCGTGGGACTCGGCGGGCCGGACCGACCTGAACACCGCCATCGATACCGAGGGCCGCAACACCGAGAGCCGCAGCGACTCCGCGCTGGGGCAGGACGTGGTCGGCGCGTTCGGCGATTGGGACACCATCCGGGAACAGGCGCGCGACCTGGCCGCACCCGAGCGGCTCGACGGCGACGTGCTCGCCGCGCTGCGCGCCGCGGAACGCGATCCCGCGGCGCTCTCCGACGACGAGTACCTGGCACTGGCGACCGCCGAGGGCGTCGACCTGGAGGCGGTCACCGCGCTGGCCGACCAACTGCGCCGCGACGCCGTCGGCGACGATGTCACCTACGTGGTGAACCGGAACATCAACTTCACCAACATCTGCTACACCGGCTGCCGCTTCTGTGCGTTCGCCCAGCGCAAGGGCGACGCCGACGCGTTCACGCTGAGCACCGACGAGGTCGCCGACCGGGCGTGGGAGGCGCACGTCGACGGTGCCACCGAGGTCTGCATGCAGGGCGGCATCGATCCGGATCTGCCGGTCACCGGTTACGCCGACCTGGTGCGCGCCGTGAAGCAGCGGGTGCCGTCCATGCACGTGCACGCCTTCAGCCCGATGGAGATCGTCAACGGGGCATCGCGCGGCGGGCAGAGCATCCGCGACTGGCTGGTGGCACTGAAGGAAGCCGGGCTCGACACCATTCCGGGCACCGCCGCCGAAATCCTGGACGACGAGGTGCGCTGGGTGCTCACCAAGGGCAAGCTGCCGACCTCCGCGTGGATCGAGGTGATCACCACGGCCCATCAGGTCGGGCTGCGCTCCAGTTCGACGATGATGTACGGGCACGTCGACAACCCGAAGCACTGGGTCGGCCACCTGCGGGTGCTCCGCGGAATCCAAGACGAGACAGGCGGTTTCACCGAATTCGTGCTGCTGCCCTTCGTGCACCAGAGCGCGCCGCTGTACCTGGCGGGCGCGGCGCGTCCCGGCCCGACGATCCGCGACAACCGCGCCGCGCACGCGCTCGCGCGGATCATGTTGCACGGCCGGATCGACAACATCCAGACCAGCTGGGTCAAGCTCGGCACGGCGGGCACCAGGATGATGCTCAACGGCGGCGCGAACGACCTCGGCGGCACGCTGATGGAGGAGACCATCTCCCGCATGGCCGGCTCCCAGCACGGCTCCGCGAAGACGGTCGCCGAACTCACCGAGATCGCCACCGGCATCGGCCGCCCGGCCCGGGAACGCACGACCACCTACGGGCGGGTCGACCGCAAACCGCACGCGTTGTCGGTGTCGGTGCAGTAGGCCCCGCGGGGCGCGCGGGTGCGAAAGGCGCACTCGCGCGCCTCGGAGGGGAGATGGCGATTACCATCGTCCTCTGAGCGTCGGTGCGGACGAGGCGACGGCATACCGGTCGCGAGCGGGGGCGGAGCCGGTGAAGTTAGGGCAGGCTGACCAGTAGTAACGTGGGGTGGTCGGGATAGGGTTTCGCGTGGCGGACCATCCCCGCAGGTGAGGACAGACTAGGAGAGCGGCAGTGCCGTACATCATCGCTGAACCGTGCGTTGACGTGAAGGACAAGGCATGCATCGAGGAATGCCCCGTGGACTGCATCTACGAGGGTGGTCGCATGCTGTACATCCATCCGGACGAGTGCGTGGACTGTGGTGCATGTGAGCCGGTGTGCCCGGTGGAGGCGATCTTCTACGAAGACGACACGCCGGACCAGTGGAGCGGGTACGTGAACGCCAACGTCGACTTCTTCGACGAGCTGGGTTCGCCGGGCGGCGCGACCAAGGTCGGCAAGGTGGACTACGACCCGCCGTTCATCAAAGAACTTCCTCCGATGGGCGAGTGAGACCGTAAGTGAGTTCGCGTGGCCGGGTCAGCGCTCTGCTGCCCGATTTTCCCTGGGACACCATCGCGTCGGTGAAGGCGAGAGCCGCGGCGCATCCCGACGGGATCGTCGATCTTTCGGTCGGCACCCCGGTAGACCCCGTCGCCCCGCTGATCAGGGCGGCGTTGAACTCGGTCGCGGAGGTGCCCGGCTACCCGACCACGCACGGCACGCCCGAGCTGCGCGCCGCCGCTGTCGACGCGCTCAAGCGCCGGTACGGGATCACCGGCCTCGATCCGGCGGCGGTGCTGCCGGTGATCGGCACCAAGGAGCTGATCGCGGGTCTGCCACGGCTGCTCGGTCTCGGCTCCGGCGATCTGGTGGTCATTCCGGAGATCGCCTACCCGACCTACGAGGTCGGCGCGCTGCTCGCGGGCGCTCAGGTGCTGCGAGCCGACGGCCTCACCCGGCTCGGTCCGCAGACGCCCGCGCTGATCTACCTCAATTCGCCGTCCAACCCGACCGGCCGGGTGCTCGGGATCGAGCACTTGCGCAAGGTCGTGTCCTTCGCGCGGGAGCGCGGCGCGATCGTCGCGTCCGACGAGTGCTACCTGGGCCTCTCCTGGGACAGCCGCCCCTACTCGATCCTCGATCCCGAGGTCTGCGACGGCGACCACACCGGTCTGCTCGCGGTGCATTCGCTCTCGAAGACCTCGAACCTGGCCAGCTACCGCGCCGGTTTCGTGGCGGGCGATCCCGAACTGGTCGCCGAGCTGCTGGAGGTGCGCAAGCACTCGGGCATGATGGTGCCCTACCCGATCCAGGCCGCGATGACGGCCGCGCTCGGCGACGACGCGCACGAGGGCCAGCAGCGCGAACGCTACCGCGCCCGGCGCGAGCAGCTGCGAAACGCTCTGGCGGGCGCGGGTTTCCGCATCGATCATTCCGAGGCTGGTCTGTACCTGTGGTCCACGCGCGGCGAGAACTGCCGGACCACCCTGGACTGGCTTGCCGAGCGCGGCATCCTCGCCGCGCCCGGCGACTTCTACGGACCGACGGCCCGTGAGCACGTGCGGATCGCGCTGACCGCGTCCGACGAACGCATCGCCGCCGCCGCGGAGCGCTTGCGCACCCACTGATGGTGGAGGTCGCCTGGCCGGGGCGCACCTTCGACGAGGTCCGCGACCTGTGGTGGGGGCGGGCTCCGTTCTGATCGGCTCCGACACGCGGAAGGGCTGGCGTCCGGACGTCGATTTGGGGCTAGCCTGAGTTATGGACGCTGTCACGGTTGTCCCTACTCCGAGCAATGAGCCGGTGCACACGTATGCACCGGGGAGCCGCGAGCGCGAGCTGCTGACGGCCGAGCTGGCCGAGATCTCCGCCGAATCCGTCGACGTGCCGCTGGTCATCGGCGGCAAGCACCGGCCGGGCATCGGTGAGCGGCACGAGATCGTCGCACCGCATCGGCATCGGCACGTACTGGGGACCTACACCGATACCACTCATTCCGAAGCACACGGCGCCATCGAGGCCGCGATCGCAGCGGCCCCGGGATGGCGCACCATGCCCTTCGACGATCGCGCCGCGATCTTCCTGCGCGCGGCCGATCTGCTGGCCGGGCCGTGGCGGGAGAAGCTGGCCGCCGCGACGATGCTCGGCCAGTCCAAGTCGGTCGCGCAGGCCGAGATCGACGCGCCCTGCGAACTGGTCGATTTCTGGCGGTTCAATGTGGCCTTCGCGCGCGACATCCTGGCCCAGCAGCCGGAGTCGAGTCCCGGCGTGTGGAACCGGATGGACTATCGGCCGCTGGAGGGGTTCGTCTACGCGATCACGCCGTTCAACTTCACCGCCATCGCGGGCAACCTGCCGACCGCGCCCGCGCTGATGGGCAACACGGTGGTGTGGAAGCCCTCGCCGACGCAGACGCTCGCGGCGTTCTACACCATGCGGCTGCTGGAGGCGGCGGGCCTGCCGCCCGGCGTGATCAACATGGTCACCGGCGACGGGATCCAGCTCTCGGAGGTGGCGCTGGCCGACCCGCGGCTGGCCGGCATCCACTTCACCGGTTCCACCCGCACCTTCCAGTCGCTGTGGCAGCAGGTCGGCGCGAATATCGGCCGCTACCATGGCTATCCGAGGCTGGTCGGAGAGACCGGCGGCAAGGACTTCATCGTCGCGCACCCGTCGGCCGATCCGGACGCCCTGCGCACCGCGCTGATCCGCGGCGCCTACGAGTATCAGGGCCAGAAGTGCTCGGCCGCCTCGCGCGCCTACATCGCGCGTTCGGTGTGGCGGACCATCGGCGACGACTTCCTCACCGCGACCGCCGAACTGACCTACGGCGACGTCGCCGACCTGTCGAACTTCGGTGGGGCGCTGATCGATCGGCGCGCCTACGACAAGAACGTCGCGGCCATCGAACGGGCCAGGGACGCGGGCGTCACCATCCCCGTCGGCGGCACCTACGACGACAGCGAGGGCTGGTTCGTCCGCCCGACGGTCCTGCTCTCCGACGACCCGCGCGACGAGTCTTTCACCACCGAGTACTTCGGCCCGATCCTGTCGGTGCACGTCTACGACGACGCCGAACCCGGTTCGTACGCCGCGATTCTCGCCGAAGTGGAGGCGGCCGCGCCCTACGCGCTGACCGGCGCGATCTTCGCCGACGACCGCAAGGCCGCCGAACAAGCCAGCGCCGCGTTGCGTTTCGCGGCGGGCAATTTCTACATCAACGACAAACCCACCGGCGCCGTCGTCGGTCAGCAGCCGTTCGGCGGCGCGCGCGCCTCCGGCACCGACGACAAGGCGGGCTCGCCGCTGAATCTGCTGCGCTGGACGGCGCCGCGCACCATCAAGGAGACATTCGTGCCACCGGTGCGACACCGGTACCCGCACATGGACTCGTGAGACCGGCGGCGCCGACACGTCGGCCGGAAGAGGGAGGCGTGATGCGTGACATTCTCGAGGACCGATGAACCCGCTGCGCCCGGCCATTCTCGCGGCGGCCGCCTCGCCGCGGATGAAGCGCGTGCTCACCGGGACCAAGGTCACCGCCGATATCGTGCGCCGGTTCGTACCGGGTGAATCGCGGGCGGAGCTGGCGCCGGTGGTGCGTGCGCTGCTGGACAGCGGCAGGCTGATCAGCGTCGACTATCTCGGCGAGAACACCACCGATCGAGCGCGCGCCGAAGCGACGGTCGCGGAATACCTTTCGCTGATCAACGAGCTCGCCGCGGCCGACATGGCCGTCGGATCGGACGGTGCCGCGGTGCCCGTGGAGGTGTCGGTCAAGCTGTCCGCGCTCGGGCAGGCCTTGCCGGGCGACGGTCCCGCCATCGCCACCGACAACCTGCGCGTCGTTTGCACCAAGGCCGCCGAGGCGGGCGTGTGGGTCACGGTCGACGCGGAGGACCACACGACGACCGACGCCACGCTGGCCACCGTGCGCGAGTTGCGGCCGGAATTCCCTTGGCTCGGTGCGGTTCTCCAGTCGTACCTGCACCGCACCCTGGACGACTGCGCCGAATTCGCGGGCCCGGGTTCGCGAATCCGGTTGTGCAAGGGCGCGTATCGCGAACCCGCGACGGTGGCCTATCAGCGGAACGTCGAGGTGACCGATTCCTACCTGCGCTGTCTGGAGACCCTCATGCGCGGTACGGGTTATCCGATGGTGGCCACCCACGACCCCGCGCTCGTGCTGGCCGCCGAACGCATGGTCGCCGAAACAGGCCGGGGCACAGGCACGTTCGAGCATCAGATGCTGTACGGGGTGCGCGATGCCGAGCAGCTGCGGCTGGCGGCGGCTGGGCACGCGATGCGCGTGTACGTCCCGTACGGCGACGATTGGTACGGCTACCTGACCCGCAGGCTGGCGGAGCGACCGGCCAACCTGAGGTTCTTCCTGCGTGCGCTGGTGGGCCGTGCGGACAGAGTTTGAGGTCGGATTAGCGCACGGCCGGAGCGACGGCGGAGGTGCGCCTCAGACCAGCGGCTTGCCCAGCCTGCGCCGCCTGCGCAGGTCCCACAGGTAGAAGTTCATCGGAAAGAGCCTGAGCCGCTGGGGAAGCCGGCCGTGCACCGTGCCGATCGCGCGCAGCAGCAGATTCAGCGCGCGATCCTGGCGCGGTGTCCACCGCATCCCCATCTCGGCGCGCAGGTGCGGCGGCAGCAGCCCCGCGACGACGAACCGCTGCACCGGCGCGAACAAGCGCAGCGGCGGAGCGACCATCTTCAGGTCGATGAGACCGTTGAAGTAGTCGCGGGTGCGGGCGTCGATGGTCTTGGTGGCCAGGTTCGTGGTCCAGTACTCGTCGAACGCGGCGCGGTCGGCGGGCCACAGCTCCCTGCGCATCTGCAGGGTGGTGCCGAGCCGGGCGGCGTACTGGTAGAACGCGTCCGCGCTCGCCGCGTCGAGCGGGCCGTGCAGCCGTTCCTCCAGGTCCACGATGCCCCAGTACAGGCAGGCGGCCACCCACAGCTGCAGCTTGGGATCGAAGGCGTTGTACTTCACCGGGCTCTCGGCACTGGACCGGATGCTGCGGTGCGAGGTGTCGACCGCCTCGCGATACGCGGCGCGCTCCTCCTCGGTGCCCATCAGGGCGACGGCGAGATAGGTGAGCGTCGTGCGCAGCCGCTTCCACGGGTGCAGGGTTACCTTGCCGGAGTCCACGTTGCTCTCCAGCACGCCGTAGGCGACCGGCGTCAGGCTGAGCTGCATGATCACGTTCGCCGTGCCGCCGAGGAAGGCGGCGACGCCGCTCCAGTACTTCTCGATGTCGAAGTCCTCGGCGGTGCCGTAACGGCTGCCGGGCACCGGCTCGGGCGTCGTCGCACGAAGGGGCGCGGTCATCGTCGTCCTCGTCTTTCCGTTCACCGGAGGTGAAGCGATGAGAAGGTAACGTGGTCACCCTCTCATCTGAGGGCGGGTGCTGTCAAAGGGTGTATCTCCGCATTCGCCGCTGCCATGCGGTCCGAGGGCGGCTGAGGCTGCTGTGGCGTACGGGCGGCCCGAGTGAAGGTATGCGATGCTTACGTTGTCATCGTTTCGCCGGACGATAGGGTGGGAGATATGGCGAGCTTCACCAAATTGCTGCCGCTGGTGCGCAACTCCGGCCCGGAAGACCGCAACCAGGCGCGGGTGCTCGACGCCGCCCTGGTGGCCTTTCTGGATTTCGGCATCAAGCGCACGAGCATGGTGGAAGTGGCACGGCGGTGCGGCCTTTCACTGGCCACGCTGTATCGGCGCTTCGCCAGCAAGTCCGATCTGATCGAGGCCGTCGCGCTGCGCCAGACGCGCGAGTTCATCGACGAGGTGGACGGCGTGCTCCAGCGGCAGGTCGACCGGGACGCCAGCGCCGAAGATCAGATCGTCGCGCTGTTCGTCGCCTTCGTGAACGGCCTGCGTGACAACCAGTTGGTGCACCGGCTGCTCGCCACTGAACCCGAGCTGGTGCTGCCGTTCCTCACCGTGAAGGGCGCGCCGATCATCGAACTCGGGCGCGACTACGTCGCCGAGTTCGTCACGCGCCTCCAGGAGGAGGGCAAACTTCCCGCGTACGATCCGGCGCCGCTGGCCGAGATGATCGCGCGCACCGCGGTGTCGCTGGCGTTGACCCCGCAGACTGTCATCCCGTTCGGTGACGACGCCGCCCTGCGCGAGTTCGCCCGCGACCACGTGGTGGTCTCTTTCCGGGTGCGCTGACCGCCGGACCCAAGCGATTTCGGCTGCGCCGACTCAGCGCGGAATCAGCCAGACGGGCACGCCGAGCACATCGGCCACCACGCTCGGCAGCGCGCCGAGTACGTCGGCGGTCTGGTCGGCGGAGGTGCCCCAGGTGAGCGCCGCCACGGTGAACCCGGTTCCGTAGGAGGCCGAAGCCACCTCCGGCGCACCGAGATCCGACCATCCCCACTTGGTGCCGAGCACGCCGGGCAGGCGCGCGGTGCCCCAGTCCTGCACGGTGCCGTCGGCGGCCCTGTCGCCCGCCGTGGCCATCCATCCGAAGATCGGCGAGCCGGGATCCTGGAGTTGCTTGGCGTGCAGGAAGTCCGCCACATCGGCGCTGGTCGTGGTCGCGGTGCTCCAGTCGCCCGCGCCGGAACGGGTGTTGGTGAGGCCGTACTCGGCGGCGATGGCATCGATGGCCTGCGGGTACTTGCCTTCCATGGCGCCTGCCGCTCCGTCGTCGGAGAAGCGGATCATGCGCTCACCCCATTCGCGATCGGTCGCGGAACCGTCGCCGTGGCGCAGTGCGTAGTCGACGAGGAAGAGCTTGGAGAGGGAAAGGGCGCCGCGAATCTCGTGCTGATTCGCTGTTCCCCACGACGCGCCGACGCTCGATCGCACGGCGATCGAGGTGCGCGACGGTGTCTCCTCTCCGTTTGGCTGAGCGTTTGCGGGCGGTGTGCACAATGCTCCGGCGCCCAGGGCGTACAGCGCGCCTGCGGCGAGGGACGCGACGATCATCCGACGGATCACGATTGCCTCCCGGCGTTCGACCTCCGATGATGTGCCTTCACTCAGGAGGCAAAGCGTACGCGGGTGCTCAGTTTCGGCGTGGCGTAATGAGGATGCTGTGCATTAACTGATATAAGCGCGCGTCAGACGAGCGGAAGTCCGAGGCGGCGGCGCAGGCGCATGTCCCAGAGGAAGGCGTTCACCGGGAAAGCCTTGACGGCTTTGGGCATCCGGCCCTCCACCGCGCCGACGGCGGTGAGCAGCCTGGCGAGGAGCCGGTCGTCGCGTTCGGTCCAGGTCATGCCCATCTGGCGGCGCAGATGCTCTGGAAGCAGCCCCGCGGTCACCCAGCGGTGCGGGCCGCCGAACGCGAGCTGGACCGGACGCGGGAACATCCGCAGGTTCACCAGGTCCCAGAAGTAGTCGCGGACCGGCGGATCGATGATGGTCGCCGCCAGATGCTCGGTCCAGTACCGATCGAACGCGGCGCGGTCGGCGGGCCACTGGCCGGGGCGCATCTGAAGGGTGGTGCCGAGACGTGCGGCGTTGCGGTAGAACGCGTCCGCCGTCGCGTCGTCCATCGGTCCGTGCATGCGCTCGTGTAGATCGCGCGCGCCCCAATACAGGCAGGCCGCCACCCAGAGCTGTAACCGGGAATCGAAGGCGTTGTACTTCACCGGACTGTTCGGGCCGGACCGAACGGTGGCGTGCGAGCGATCGACCGCCGCCCGGTAGGCGGCGCGTTCGTCGTCGGTGCCGAGCATCGCCACGGCCAGGTAGGTCAGCGTGGTGCGGGTGCGCTTCACCGGGTGCAGCGTGATCTTGCCGCTGTCGACCGTGCTCTCCAGCACGCCGTAGCCGACGGGCCGGGCGCTGAGCTGCATAATGACGTTGGCGGCGGCGCCGAAGAAGGCGGCGGAGCCGTCGAGGTGGCCGCGGATGTCGAAATCGCCGTCGGATTTCGTGGGCGCGGATGCGCGAAGGGGACTGGTCATCGTCGACCCCGTTCTCCTCGTTGAGAAGGATGTTCTATGACCTTCTCACCGCCTCTTCGGTGTGTCAACGGTCACAGCGCGCCGACGCCGAGTCGTGACGCGCACTCCGACTCGTGGTGACCGCGACCGCGCCCGGCCGGGTGAAGGTGGCATTCGGTCGGGTCGGTCCGTGCGAGTGCGGTGGCGCGCACGCAGTAGGTTGGGCGAATGTCGTTCGGTCCCTCCCTGCTGCTTCGCTCCTTGAATCCGGCCGCGGTCGCTGCGGGCGCGGACATTCCGAACGCGGTCACCATCGACGGCGTGACGCTTTCGCGCAGCGACCTGCTCGGCGCGGCGACCTCGGTGGCCGAACGCGTCGCGCGCGCCGACCGGGTCGCGGTGCTGGCTCGGCCGACCGCGCGCACCGTCCTGGCGGTCGTCGGCTGCCTCATCGCGGGCGTCACGGTGGTCCCGGTACCGCCGGATTCCGGGGCCGCCGAACTCGCGCACATCCTGGCCGATTCCGGCGCGCAGGCATGGTTGGGTGACGCGCCGGAGGGCACCGATCTGCCGGTGGTCCCGGTCCGTATGCATGCCAGGTCGTGGCACACCTATCCCGAACCCGACCCGGCGACAACGGCTTTCGTGCTCTACACCTCCGGGACGACCGGTGCGCCGAAAGGCGTCGTGCTGACGCGCGGCGCGATCGCCGCCGGACTGGACGCGCTCGCCGACGCCTGGAACTGGACCGCGAAAGACGTTCTGGTCCACGGCCTTCCGCTGTTCCATGTGCACGGGCTCATCCTCGGCGTGCTCGGCGCGCTGCGGGTCGGCAGCCCGCTGATCCACACCGGGAAGCCGACACCGCAGGCCTACGCCGAGGCGAACGGCACGCTGTACTTCGGCGTGCCGACCGTCTGGTCGCGCGTCGTCGAAAACCCCGATGCCGCAAGCAAACTCGCCAGCGCTCGGCTGCTCGTGTCGGGAAGCGCGCCGCTGCCGGTGCCGGTGTTCGAGCGGCTGCGCGAACTCACCGGGCACGCGCCGATCGAGCGCTACGGCATGAGCGAAACCATGATCACGCTGTCCACCCGCGCCGACGGCGAACGTCGGCCGGGGTGGGTCGGCACCCCGGTGCGCGGAGTGGAGACGAGGCTGCGCGACGAGACCGGAGCGCCGGTGCCGCACGACGGCGAGAGCATCGGCGGGTTGCAGGTGCGCGGGCCGATGCTGTTCGACGGGTACCTGAACCGGCCCGATGCGACGAGCGAGAGCTGGACCGAGGACGGGTGGTTCAAGACCGGCGACGTGGCCGCCATCGACAGCGACGGATTCCATCGCATCGTCGGCCGGGAATCGGTCGACCTGATCAAGTCCGGCGGCTACCGGATCGGGGCGGGCGAGGTCGAAACGGCGCTGCTCGGGCACCCGGCGGTCGCCGAGGCGGCGGTGGTCGGCCTGCCCGACGACGATCTCGGCCAGCGGGTGGTCGCGTTCGTCGTGTTGCGGGGCGAGGCCGACGCGTCGATCGAGAAGGAGTTGATCGATCACGTGGCCGAGCGGCTTTCGGTGCACAAGCGGCCGCGGGAGGTGCGCGTTGTCACGGCGTTGCCCCGGAACGCCATGGGGAAGGTACAGAAGAAGCAGCTCGGCTGAGGTTCGAGCCGTCCGGGGTTGACCTCGAGTTGACTCGAGGTTCTACCGTCGCCTACATGACCGCAACGCTGACCTCGGACCAGATCGCCTACCTGCGCACCCAGCGTCTCGGCCGCCTCGCCACGGTGCGGCCGGACGGGTCGCCGCAGAACAATCCGGTCGGCTTCCGCTACAACGCCGAACTCGGCACCATCGACATCGCGGGCTGGAACATGGGCTCCTCCCGCAAGTTCCGCAACCTCGCGACCAACGACCGCGTGGCCTTCGTCGTCGACGACATCGCCTCGGTGCAGCCGTGGCGCGTGCGCTGCTTGGAAATCCGCGGCACCGCCGAAGCGCTGACCGACGTCGACACCTACATGTCGGGCGTCTCCCGAGAGCTGATCCGCATTCACCCGGAGCGGATCATCGCCTTCGGCATCGTGCCCGAGGCTGCCCGCACGGCCTGAGCCGGGGAAGGCGTACCTCCGCCTTCGCTCCGGCCGTGCGCGCTTCGAGTCGGGACCGCGCTAGTCGTTCGCGTGCAGGTCGGCGTTGAGTTCGATGCCGGTGCCCTTGCGGTGGACGACCTCGACGGCGCCGGTCTGGGAGTTGCGGCGGAAGAGCAGGTTGTTCTGGCCGCTGAGCTGAGCAGCCTTCACGACGGTGCCATCGGGGGTGGCGACCTTGGTGCCCGCGGTCAGGTAGAGACCGGCCTCGAGCACGCAGTCGTCGCCCAGCGGGATGCCGAGGCCCGCGTTCGCGCCGAGCAGGGAGCGCTGGCCGATGGAGATGACGGTGGTGCCGCCGCCCGAGAGGGTGCCCATGGTGGACGCGCCGCCGCCGATGTCGGAACCGTCGCCGACCACGACGCCCGCGGAGATCCGGCCCTCGACCATGGAGGCGCCCAGGGTGCCCGCGTTGAAGTTGACGAAGCCCTCGTGCATGACGGTGGTGCCGGAGGCCAGGTGCGCGCCGAGGCGGACCCGGTCGGCGTCGCCGATGCGCACGCCGGAGGGCACCACGTAGTCGACCATGCGCGGGAACTTGTCGATGCTGTAGACGGTCACCGGGCCGCGAGCGCGCAGCTTCGCGCGGGTCGCCTCGAAGCCTTCGACGGCGGCCGGGCCGTGGTTGGTCCACACCACATTGCTGAGCAGGCCGAACTGGCCGTCCAGGCTCACCTCGTGCGGCTTGACCAGCCGGTGCGAGAGCAGGTGCAGGCGCAGGTAGACGTCGTGCGCGTCGACCGGGGCGGCGGACAGGTCGGCGATGACGGTGCGCACCGCGACCACGTCGACACCGCGCGCCTCGTCGAAGCCGAGCAGCGCGGCGTATTCGGCGGGCGCCTCGTCCAGGCGCTTGGTGCCGGTCTCGCCGAACTCACCGAGCTCCGGGTTCGGGTACCAGGTGTCCAGGACGGTCCCGTCCGCGGTCACGTTGGCGATACCGATTGCTGCTGCTCCCTGAATGCTCACGTCATGAAAGGTTACCGACCGATCGCTCCCAGCGGTGCGCCACCTCCGGGCCGGGACTCCGACACTCCTCTGGCGCGGTGTCCCTCCCGCGGTACCCCGCTCGTAGGCTGAGGGGCGTGACCATCGACTTGTCTGCCGATCCCATCGCCCTGACCGCCGCGCTCGTGGACATCCCGAGCGTGTCACTGGACGAGAAGGCGATCACCGACGTCGTCGAGCGGGCGTTGCGCGAGCAGACCACGGGCTTCGAGGTCGTGCGGCACGGGAATGTGGTCCTGGCCAGGACCGATCGAGGTCTGCCTACGCGGGTGATCCTGGCCGGGCACCTGGACACCGTGCCCATCGCGGACAACGTGCCGAGCCGGTTCGACAAGGACGCGGACGGCCAGGAGCTGCTCTACGGTTGCGGCACCGTCGACATGAAGTCCGGCGACGCGGTGTTCCTGCATCTCGCCGCGACGATCGCCGAGCCGGTGCACGACCTGACGCTGATCTTCTACGACGGCGAGGAGATCGCCGCGCAACACAACGGCCTCGGTCACATCGAGCGCGACCTGCCCGAATGGCTCGAGGGCGACCTGGCGATCCTCGGCGAACCCTCGGGCGGCTGGGTCGAGGCCGGCTGCCAGGGCACCTTGCGCGCCCGGCTGGCGACCACGGGCGTGCGCGCGCATTCGGCGCGTTCCTGGATGGGCGACAACGCGATTCACCGCTTGGCGCCCGTGTTGCAACGGCTGGCCGCCTATCAGCCCCGGCGGGTCGACATCGATGGCTGCCTCTACCGCGAGGGCCTCTCGGCGACAAGCATGTTCGCGGGCGTGGCGGGCAACGTCATCCCGGACGCCGCCGAGATGGAATTGAACTTCCGCTTCGCGCCCGACCGCGATATCGATCAGGCCATCGGCCACGTGCGCGAGGTCTTCGACGGCATCGACGCCACGATCGACCTCGTCGACGCGGCGCCCGGCGCGCTCCCCGGCCTCACCGCGCCCGCCGCCGCCGACCTGATCGCCTCGGTGAACGGCCACGGCGGCGGCGGGGTGCGCGCGAAGTACGGCTGGACCGACGTGTCCCGCTTCGCCGCACGCGGCATCCCCGCCGTCAACTTCGGCCCCGGCGACCCCAACCTCGCGCACAAGCGCGACGAGCACCTGCCGACCGCCCAGATCACCGCGGTCGCCACCATGTTGCGCAACTACCTCTCGGGCAAAGCCTGATCCGGCGGGTGTCGTTCCGGCTCATCCGGACGACGACGTGAGACCACGGAGCGTGACGCCGGGATCCGACACCGCGGGTGTGCCGCACGTTCACCGACTCGCACCGCCCGCGACTTGTACGGCCCGGTAGCGTGGAGCGCATGTCCACCGACGCCGCCGATCACGAGGTCGCCAGTAAGCCGAAGTCGACAGCGAAATTCCGCGGACCGATAATGTTCCGCCGCGATCGCAAACCCGGCGCGGGGACCGCCGACCGAAACCTGTTGGATCAGCGCGGGGACAGCGACTGGGTGCACACCGACCCCTGGCGGGTGCTGCGCATCCAGGCCGAGTTCGTCGAGGGTTTCGGCGCGCTGGCCGAGGTGCCCCGCGCGGTCACGGTTTTCGGTTCCGCGCGCACGCCCGTCGACCACCCCGAATACGAGGCGGGCATGGCCATCGGCGGCGCGCTCGCCAGGGCCGGTTTCGCGGTGATCACCGGCGGCGGCCCCGGCGCGATGGAGGCCGCCAACCGCGGCGCGTGCGAGGCGGGCGGCTACTCGATCGGACTCGGCATCGAGCTGCCGTTCGAGCAGAGCCTCAACGAGTGGGTCGATCTCGGCATCAACTTCCGCTACTTCTTCGTCCGCAAGACGATGTTCGTGAAGTACTCCGAGGCGTTCGTCTGCCTGCCCGGCGGTTTCGGCACGCTCGACGAGTTGTTCGAAGCGCTCACACTGGTGCAGACCCGCAAGATCACCCGTTTCCCGATCATCCTGTTCGGCACCAAATACTGGGCGGGGCTGGTGGATTGGCTGCGCGGGTCGCTCCAGGGCCAGGGCAAGGTCTCGGCGGGCGATCTCGACCTGATCCACGTCACCGATCACGTGGACGAGGTCGTCGAGATCATCACGCGGGCGGCCGCCGAACGCGGCGACATCGACACCCTCGGCACGGAGGACAAGTGGTGACCGAGGTTCCGCTCGAGGCCACCGTCCCGTACGCGGTCTGCGTCTACTGCTCGGCGAGCACCGCCGACTCCGGCGCGCTGGCGCTCGCCGCCCGCGTCGGCACCGAGATCGCCCGGCGGGGTTGGCAATTGGTGTCCGGCGGCGGTCACGTCTCGATGATGGGCGCGGTCGCCACCGCGGCGCGGGCGGGCGGCGCGAACACCATCGGGGTGATCCCGAAACACCTGGTGCACAAGGAAGTCGCGGACGTCGACGCCGACGAACTGGTGGTCACCGACACCATGCGCCAGCGCAAGCAGGTCATGGAGGACCGCGCCGACGCCTTCCTCACACTGCCCGGCGGGATCGGCACGCTCGAGGAGTTCTTCGAGACCTGGACCGGCGGCTATCTCGGCCAGCACACCAAGCCGGTGGTCGTGCTCGATCCGAACGGCTTCTACGACGGCCTCTTCCGATGGATCGACGAACTCTACGAGCGGAAGTTCGTCTCCCGCTTCGCCATGGAGCGGATCACCGTCGCCACCGACCTGTCCGCCGCGTTCGCGGCGCTGAAGCCGGAGCCGGGCCAGATCTCGATGGCCTAGCGGGACGGAGTCCGTCGCCAGGCCGCGCATGGCCGGAGCGCAGAGAATCGCTGCGCAGACCTGGCCACCATTGTGGGCGGGAGCGCTCGCCGGGCACGTGGTCGTCGAGCGGGCAGGCCGCGCGCCGAAGAGCCGAGCCGCTACAGTCGAGGGCATGTTCAGCCCGACCGCCGTACCGCCTCCGACGCTGTGCGGCAAATCGGTGGCGACGGATCGGGCGCTGGTCATGGCGATCGTGAACCGCACCCCCGATTCGTTCTACGACCGCGGAGCGACCTTCACCGACGCGGCGGCGATGGACGCGGTGGCCCGCGCCGTCGACGAAGGCGCCGATCTCGTCGACATCGGGGGAGTGAAGGCGGGGCCCGGCACCGTGGTCGACGCCGCCGAGGAGACGCGCCGGGTTGTGCCGTTCGTCGCGGCGATCCGCGCCGCCTATCCCGAGCTGCTGATCAGCGTCGACACCTGGCGCTCGGAGGTGGCGCGGGCCGCGGTGGCCGAGGGCGCCGACCTGATCAACGACACGTGGGCGGGCGCGGACCCGGATCTGGTCGCGGTGGCGGCCGATCTCGGCGTCGGCATCGTGTGCAGTCACACCGGCGGGGCGGTGCCGCGTACCCGGCCGCATCGGGTCCGCTACACCGATGTGGTGAGCGAAGTCACCGACACGGTGGTTCGGGCCGCCGAGGACGCGCTCGCCGCGGGGGTGCGCAAGGATTCGATCCTGATCGATCCCACCCACGATTTCGGCAAGAACACCTACCACGGGCTCGAACTGTTGCGAGGAGTAGACGTTCTCGTAAATACCGGATGGCCGGTCTTGATGGCGCTGAGCAACAAGGATTTCATCGGGGAGACTCTTGGTGTCGGTCTCTCCGAACGGCTGGAGGGGACCTTGGCGGCGACAGCGTGGTCCGCCGCCGTCGGCGCCCGAGTCTTCCGCGTTCACGAGGTCGCCGAAACCCGGCGCGTCGTGGACATGATCGCCGCGATCCAGGGCATCCGGCCCCCCGCACGAACCCTGCGAGGTCTGGTATGAAAATCCAACACCGCGAGTCCGCCTGGGCGAACACGAATACCTGGGACACCCCCGACTGGACGGTCGACGAGCTGGTCGACGCCAAGGACGGGCGCACCGTGTCGGTGGTGCTGCCCGCGTTGAACGAGGAGCGCACGGTCGCCGAGGTGGTGGCCAGCATCCGGCCGCTGCTCGGCACGCTCGTCGACGAACTGGTCGTGCTCGACTCCGGCTCCACCGACGCCACCGCCGAACGAGCCCGCGCCGCGGGCGCCGAGGTCATCACCCGAGAGCAGGCGGTGCCCGAACTGGAGCCGCTGCCAGGCAAGGGCGAGGTGCTGTGGCGCTCGCTCGCGGTCACCGGCGGCGACCTGATCGCGTTCGTCGACTCGGACCTCATCGACCCCGATCCGGCTTTCGTGCCGAAATTGCTCGGCCCGCTGCTGTTGAACGACGACATGCATCTGGTCAAGGCCTACTACCGCCGCCCGCTGCGGCAGGGCGGCGCGGTGGACGCGCACGGCGGCGGACGCGTCACGGAACTGGTCGCCCGCCCGCTGCTCGCCGCACTGCGCCCGGAACTCTGCGCGGTGCTGCAACCGCTCAGCGGCGAATACGCGGGCACCCGCGAACTGCTCACCTCGGTGCCGTTCGCCCCCGGCTACGGCGTCGAGATCGGTCTGCTGCTCGACACCTACGACCGCGTCGGCCTGTCGGCCATCGGCCAGGTCAACCTGGGCGTGCGGACCCACCGCAATCGCCCGCTCGGCGACCTCGGCGTGATGAGCCGCCAAATCCTCGGCACCGTCCTCGGCCGCAGTGGAATCACCGACTCCGGCGCCGCGCTCACCCAATTCCCCCTCGTCGGGGACGCGTTCACGGCGCACAGCACCGAGGTCTGCCTGACCGACCGGCCGCCGATGAACACCCTGCGCCCGTCTCGCGCGGCGGCGTAAGTCTCCGCGATCAGGACTCGCTGCGAGACTCCCCGCCGGTCACCTCGGCCGTCGCCAGCTCGCCTTCCGCCTGTGAGTCGGCCGCGTCTCCGCAGTCCCGACCCTGCTCGTCGGCCAGACGAGCCTGAATCGCCGCGACGGTCAGCTGCTCCGAAGAATCCGGCCGGCGCACCACGGCGACGAGCACGCCGACGGTGATGGCGACGAAGACGATCAGACCGACGATCACGATGGTGTTCATCGCGTCCTCCCCGAACGAGCGCCCGGATTCGCCTCGCGCGCAATCGATCCCCGTAATGCGCGGCTTTCGACCTTGGAAGACATGGGGCACTCACCTACTCGGCAAATAGTTATCTACTAGCTATCTAAACATCGAGCGGGTATCTGTTACCCGCAGGGGCACGTGACATGCGACACACTGCGGAAATAGCCGGGCATTCCGTGCAAACCTGGCACCCGACAAGGGAAACGGCGGTACTCAGTTATCGATCCGCATCACCGGCGCGGCCGGGCGCCGATGGGCCGGGGATCGGCGTCGTGCCGGTAGACGGGCGTGAGCAGATCGACGTCCACGGGCTCGCCGGTCGTTCGGTCGTAGCGCACCGCGATGAGCACCGAGAACAGGTGATTGGCCGCGCGCTCGTGCAGCGTGGCCAGCCGGGTGGCGAGCAGCCGTACCGCGCCGAGCGATCCGGGCGGATGCAGTCCGTCGATGATCAAACATGTTCCGCGACCGTCGGGCCGGGGCAGGCGGGCCAGGTACGCGATGTCGTGCGGATCGGGGCCGCCAGGGCGGTACACGCGCCGAGCGGCCCTGTCCTCGATGCCGCGGCGCGCGTCGCCCGCCCTGGCCACCGCGCGGCGCAGCCGGGGGTCGGCGGCGATGAGTTGGCGCACGCTGGGCGACAATTCGGGTCCGCCGACGACGATCAGTCCGTCCCGGTTCAGGTCCACCGGCCTGCCCGGCAGGAACCGTTCGATCGACGCGGCGAAACCGAGCTCGTGCAGCAGCTCGACAAGCCGGTGTGCCGCACCGGGATCCGGCGCGCCGAGCACCCGGCCCGCGCGCACCTCCGGTACGAGCACGGTGAGTGTCCCGTGGCCGAAGAACAGCCCTTCCGGCGCCGGGCCCTGGGTGCTCACCTGATGGATGCGGGCGCGGGAAAGACCCGCCGCCGCACCGATTCTGGCGAAGGTCCAACCCTCGGCGTGAAGTTCCCGGATGACCGCCCTGCGGATCCTGGTGAGTTCGTTGATCGTCTGCTGCGCCGCCGCCACCCCGTCGGTGGCCGCCTTGAGTCTCTCGACCTTGTCCTCGATTGCGAAGACTCGCGCCACGTCATCGGCCGACATGTGCGAAGTCTAGACAGCTCGACAGCCTCGCGGGTCTAGTCTCGTTGACATCGCGTAGTTCCAGACGGCCCAGTCTGTTTCGACTCGCGGCGTTTCACGCGGACTCGCCGGGCGAAACGCCGATCAGGTGGCGTCGGAGTCGATCGGCGGACGTTCGTTGCGCTCCAACGGTTTTTCCAGCTTCGGCATCGGATAGTCCGGCATGCCGCTGCTCGTGCCGTAGAGATCGTCCTTGGTCGGCACGGCCTTCTCCAGGTTGCGCAGCACCGAATCGTCGCCGTTCAGCAGGTGCTTGGTGACCATCGAGCGCGGCGTCATCCCGCGCAGCTCGTTCAGCTCGGCCAGCGGCTTGCGCAGATCCTCGAAATCAGGACCGAGTTCGTCCTTCAGCTGCGCGGTCGCTCCACTGGCGTAGTCGCGGACCTTACGCAGGCTGTCGATGGTCCAGCGCACGGCGCCGGGCAGACGCTCCGGGCCGAGGATCACGAGGGCGGCGACGAGGAGGATCATCATCTCGGGCCAGCCGATGTTGCTGAACACGAATCCAGGCTACCTGTGCATCGGACCAGCGGTTCAGTCGGATTCCAACGTCACAGGCACGTCCACCTGCCTGCCATCGCGGATCAACTGCACGTTCACCGTCTCACCGATCTCGCGGGACTGCACCGCGACGGTCAGCTCCTCCGGCCCGGTGACCTCCCGATCGCCGACCCGCACGATCACGTCGCCCTCGACGATCCCCGCCTTCGCCGCGGGACCGTTCGGCGCGACGTCGGCCACCGCGGCACCGCTCATCACCTCGTTGGCGACGGTCTTGGTGCGCGCCGAGATGCCGATCACGGGGTGGTTCATCTTGCCGGTCTGGATCAGGCTCTGCGCGACCTCGGTCATCGTGTCGACCGGGATGGCGAAGCCGAGGCCGACCGAGCCGCCCGTCTCGCTGCGGATGGCGGTGTTGATACCGACGACCCGGCCCTGCATGTCGACCAGCGCGCCGCCGGAGTTGCCCGGGTTGATCGAGGCGTCGGTCTGCACGGCGTCGATCACCGCGTTGGTGTCGCTGCCCTCGCCGGAGAGCTTCACCGGGCGGTGCAGCGCGCTGACGATGCCGGAGGTGACGGTCTTGCTCAGGCCGAGCGGTGAACCGATGGCCAGCACGTCGTCGCCCACCTGCACGTCTTCGGACTTGCCCAGTTCGGCCACCGTGAGGTTCTTCACGTCGACCTTGAGCACGGCGAGGTCGGTCTTGGGATCGCGGCCGACGATGTTCGCGGGCACCCGGCTGCCGTCGGAGAAGGTGACCTGGATCGCGGCGCGGTCGCTCTTGTCCTGGGCGGCCATCGAGATGACGTGGTTGTTGGTCACCACATAGCCCGCGCCGTCGATGACGACGCCCGAACCCGTCGCGCCGTTGTCGCCGACGGTGACCCGGATGGAGACCACCGAGGGCAGCACCGCGTTGGCGACCTGGGCGATCTGACCGTGCGGACGCTCGATGTCGTCGGTCTGCTCCAGGGTGACCTTGCGCGAGGTGAGATTGGTGGTCTGCTCGGCGGTGAGCCTGCCGACCAGGCCGCCGAGCACGCCGATGCCGAGCGCGATCGCGGCGAGCAGGGCAAGCGCCTTGGGCGCGACCCTGGAACCGAAGAGCACCTCGCGCACGCTCAGCTTGGGGGACCGAGGCAGCGGCTCCGGCTGCGGCGTCGGCACCGCGGGCGCGCCGAGGCGAGCGCCTGCGGTCGGATCGCGCCAGGGGTCGGCGGGGCCCGCGGGAGCCGGAGCGTTCTCGACCGCGTCGGGATCGCGCTGGAGCAGCTCGTCGGAGCCCTCGGGCCTGCCGAACGCCTCGGCGAGCACCGCGTCGGGCGGACGGTTCTGCAACTCGGGGCCGAGCGCGGGCGCGCCGCCATCCGCGCGCGGCGGGGTGTACTCGGCGAAAGAACCGGACGTGCCCGCCGGGCGCCGGAAGGCGCGGGCGGTGTGCGTGTCGACATGGGGCCGGACGACCGGCCGCGGACCGAGCACGGGCGCGTCCGACGGCCTCAGGTTCCCCCTGTTGGCCGCCGAATCGGAGGTGTCACTGGCGGTGGGCCGCGAGTCCGACACAGATCCGGTGTTCGTCGATTCGGTGGTCACGCGCCAAACTCTACTTGCGCCACCACGTGGTCCACCGGGTCGCGGTGAAGGAATCCGGCAGAAAACCGAAAACTGCCTCGTTGCGGGCGTTCCCGGCCGGACGGCCCTGATTGTTCGACGCGCCGCCGGGCAACTCGGCGAGCGGAATCCGGGTCAGGCTGTCGTGCAACCCGGTGGGGACCGCGATGGGTCCAGACTGGCGCAGCGCGAACCGTGCCTGCTGCTGCGCGTCCACCTCGGCGGCGCACTCCGGGCAGACCGAAAGATGCTGGGCGGCGCGCAGATAGGCGTTCATGCGCAGCTCGCCGTCGACGAAGGCGACGATCGCCTCGCTGGCCAGATGTTCGGTGGGCGCGAAGCGCGGTGACCTGCCTGGCGTCCGTCGGTCCCCCCGCGCGGGACGACCGGACGTGCTGGACTCGCCACTCATGCGGTGCTCACCCTTCCAACGACATCCTCTGGCCCGGGCATCGCCGGGGCCCGGCGAATCACCCGATGTTCGCGTCAGCGGCGAACCGCTGCTGAGATCCATTATGCGCAAGGTGCTCGCGCAGTGCCTGGCGGCCGCGGTGGATCCGGCTGCGCACGGTGCCCAGCTTCACGCCGAGCGTAGCGCCGATCTCCTCGTACGACAGACCCTCGATGTCACACAGCACGACGGCGGCGCGGAACTCCGGCGCCAGCGCGTCCAAAGCGGATTGCAGGTCGGGATCGAGGCGCGCGTCGTGATAGGCCTGCTCGGGACCGGGGCCCTCGGCGGGCACCCGGTCGTAGTCCTCGGGCAGCGCCTCCATACGGATGCGGTTACGACGGCGCACCATGTCCAGGAACAGGTTGGTCGTGATGCGGTGCAGCCAGCCCTCGAAGGTGCCCGGCTGATAGTTCGACAGCGAGCGGAACACGCGGATGAAGGTCTCCTGGGTGAGATCCTCGGCGTCCTGCGCGTCGCCGGAAAGTCGGTAGGCCAGCCGGTAGACCCGGTCGGCGTGTTCGCGGACCAGCTCGTCCCAGGACGGCATCACGGAGCGATCGCCCGTCGCGTCGAACGCGGCCGTGCCGGTCAGTTCGACATCGAAGTCCTCGGCCTGCTCGGCCTCGAACGGCATGATGTGGTCGGGGAGGGTGGCGTACTCGGAGTGCCCATGCGGAGCCGCAAACGAACCTTTGACCATGTGGATGGGGCTACCTCCTGCTCGGGACCGTAAACTCGGGACTCCCGTTTCGGTCCGGATCTCGGACCGTCGCGTACGGAATACAACCGACTACCCGTATGTCGTTGTTCCCGCGTCCCGCGTATCGCGGTCGGCTGGTCTTGCGTGCCCTTACTCTTTCCTGTCCCGATATGGCGGGGTTATGGAGATCCTGAGGGACACCTGAGAAAACCGATCCGCCGAGAAAGCGCGTTGTCGGAACGCCGAGACAACGCGCGCCGCATTAGCCTCTTAGGCGTGGCATCGAACCTGGAGCGAAATCTCTCCTACGTGGAAGAATCCGTCGTGGAGGACGAGATCCTCGTCAGCGCGCGCGAGCGGGCCACCGAGCTGGGCGCGGCGCCGGTGCCGCCGTCGGTCGGGGCCCTGCTGAGCATGTACGCCCAGCTGCTCGGCGCCCGCGCGGTCGTCGAGGTCGGGACCGGCGCGGGCATCAGCGGGCTGTGGCTGCTCGACGGCATGCGCGAGGACGGCACGCTGACCACCATCGATTCCGAGCCGGAGCATCAGCGCGCGGCCAAGGAGGCGTTCCGCACCGCCGACATCCCGCCCGCCCGCACCAGGCTGATCAACGGGCGCGCGCTCGACGTGCTGCCCCGCCTCGCCGACGGCGCCTACGATCTGGTCTTCATCGATGCCGCTCCGCTGGAACACCCGCAGTACGTCGCCCAGGCGGTGCGGCTGCTGCGCGACGGCGGCGCCATCATCCTGCACAACGCGCTGCTCGGCGGCCGCGTCCCCGACCCGAGCCAGCGCGATCCCGCCACCCAGGCGGTGCGCGCCGCGACCCGCGCCATCGCCGAGGATCCCGAACTCACCTGCGTGCTGATTCCCGTCGGCGACGGATTGCTCTGCGCCTCACGCGGTTAGGTCGTCGCGATAGTCGAATCGGATTGCGTCCGTGACCCATCCGATACGGCCGCTGACCGGATCGGGAAAGCGCCTTGGCGGTAGGGCGGTTGACATTCGCTGATTCGCCGCGCCCACTCCGGGTAACCGACGACCAGCCGGGGTGCGGGCGACCCCGTGCGACAGTCGTGCGAATCGTGCCGTAAAAACCCCGGCGCCGCAAGCGAATTGGAGGTGTGCGGTGATCTGGGAACAGACGGAGGATATCGTCCATTACGGCCATGTCGGACATGTGGTCAAGGAAAAGGGTTCACTGAATTGGGTGGTCGCCGGGTTGGGCTTTTTCGCGGCGGCGATTCTGCTCGTCGTACTCGTCCTGCTCGTGGTGAGCAATGCCGATTTCGACACCGGGCCCGCGAAGGTGGTGCCGACCACCGGACCGTGTGAGCCGTTCTGCACCGGAACTCCGCCACCGCCCGCGCCCTGACACCGGGCCGGAATTCTGTTTCGGCAGCACACTATTGGTGGTTCCGGTGACCGGGCATCCCGTGGTGTGCTTTGGTGGGCCGGGGCCGTGCGGAGGACGAGCCGATGTTCTGGAACGACGACGATGACCGACCGAGGAACCGCCCACAAGAGTGGGCGGGCGCGACGGTCGTGTTCGGTGTCCTGCTCGTGCTCGCGGTAATGCTCGCGATTCTGGTCAGCACCGCCGATTTCGGCGAGGGCTCACGGTCGACGGTTCCGCGCACGCCGGGTTCCTGCCAGCCGTTCTGCACCGCCCCGCCGAGCGAACCTTAGCCAGCGGACGCGCTCTGCCGCGGCCCGCGCACACGCTCCGGCGGCCTCGTCAGCGGACGGCCGCTGCCGAGAACCCACACATGGCCGCGACGAAGGCGCGAATCAGACCCAAACGCCCTTGCCGACGGTCACCACGCCGCCGTTGCTCACCGCGAACCGGTCGCGGTCGCGCTCCAGGTCGACGCCGATGATCTCGCCCTCGCCGACCACCACGTTCTTGTCCAGAATGGCGTGGCGCACCACCGCGCCCCTGCCGATGCGCACGCCGGGCATCAGCACGCTGCCCTCGACGGTGGCGCCGTCGTCGACCATCACGTTGGAGCTCAGCACCGAATTGCGCACCGTCGCGGCGGACAGGATGCTGCCCGCGCCCACGATGCACTCCTGGGCCAGCCCGCCCTGGGCGAACTTGGCGGGCGGCAGGTTCTCGGCGGCGCCGCGGATCGGCCAGTGCTTGTTGTACAGGTTGAACACCGGGTGCACCGAGACCAGATCCATGTGCGCGTCGTAGAAGGCGTCGATGGTCCCGACGTCGCGCCAGTAGCCGCGGTCGCGCTCGGTCGCGCCCGGCACCTCGTTGTCGGCGAAGTCGTACACCGCGGCTTGGCCCGACGCGACCAGCGCGGGGATGATGTCGCCGCCCATGTCGTGATCGGAATCGGAGTTGTCCGCGTCGGCGCGGATGGAGTCGACGAGCACCTTGGTGGTGAAGACGTAGTTGCCCATCGACGCGAAGGTCACGTTCGGGTCGTCCGGCGTGCCAGGCGGATGGGCGGGCTTCTCCAGGAACTGGGTGATGCGGCCCGACTCGTCGGAATCGATGCAGCCGAACGCGCTCGCCTCGCTGCGCGGCACCCGGATGCCCGCCACGGTGACGCCCGCGCCGGAATCGATGTGGTGGGAGACCATCTGCTCCGGGTCCATCCGGTACACGTGGTCGGCGCCGAAGACCACGATGTAGTCCGGGTCCTCGTCGTAGATCAGGTTCAGCGACTGCATGATCGCGTCGGCGCTGCCGGTGTACCAGCGCGGGCCGAGACGCTGCTGGGCGGGCACCGGGGTGATGTACTCGCCCGCGAAGCCCGATAGTCGCCAGGTTTGCGAGATGTGCCGGTCCAGCGAATGCGACTTGTACTGGGTGAGCACGCACAGGCGAAGGAAGCCCGCGTTCACCAGGTTGCTGAGCACGAAGTCGATGAGGCGGTACGCGCCGCCGAAGGGTACCGCCGGCTTGGCGCGGTCGGCGGTGAGTGGAAACAGGCGCTTGCCCTCGCCACCGGCGAGCACGATCCCGAGTACGTGCGGCTGGCTCCTCACAGTGCCCAAACTACCGTGTAGTCAGGCCGCGGGTGGCCCCTGCCGAGCCGAGCGTCTAGTTTGGATCGGTGAGTTTCGGCACGGACGGCGGGCGCTCGGCGACGGGATCCGGCGAGCCGGGGGGCTTCCAGGACCGGTTGCGCGTGGCGATGTTGACCCGCGAATACCCACCCGAGGTGTACGGCGGCGCGGGCGTACACGTGACCCAGTTGACCGCCGAATTGCGGCGGCTCTGCGAGGTGACCGTGCACTGCATGGGCGCCGAGCGCGCCGACGCCGTGGTGCACCAATCGGATCCGATGCTCTACGCCGCCAACGCCGCGCTGCAGATGATGTCGGCGCAGCTGCGCATGGCCGACGCGGCGGGCGAGGTGGACGTCGTCCACTCGCACACCTGGTACACCGGCCTGGCCGGGCACTTGGCCGCCACCCTCTACGGCATCCCGCACATCCTCACCGCGCACTCGCTCGAGCCGCGGCGGCCGTGGAAGGCCGAGCAGCTCGGCGGCGGCTACCGCATCTCCTCGTGGTCGGAGCGCAACGCCATGGAGCACGCCGACGCCGTCATCGCGGTGAGCGAGGGCATGCGCCACGACGTGCTCGACGCCTACCCGGCGATCGACCCGAGCCGGGTCCACGTGGTGCACAACGGCATCGACGCGACGCTGTGGCGGCCCGGCCCGCCCGCCGAGGGCGACCGTCAGATCCTGGACGAGCTCGGCGTGCGGACCGACCGTCCGATCGTCGCCTTCGTCGGCCGCATCACCCGGCAGAAGGGCGTCGGTCATCTGCTCGCCGCGGCGCGCGAGTTCGAGCCGGAGATCCAGCTGGTGCTGTGCGCGGGCGCGCCCGACACCAAGGAACTGGAGACCGAGACGGCCGCGGCGGTCGCCGAGTTGCAGCGGCGGCGCGGGAACGTCCACTGGGTGCGGGAAATGCTGCCCACCGAGCAAATCCGGCAGATCCTGGCGGCGGCGACCGTGTTCGTCTGCCCGTCGGTGTACGAGCCGCTCGGCATTGTGAATCTGGAGGCCATGGCCTGCGCGACCGCCGTGGTCGCCTCCGATGTCGGCGGCATCCCCGAGGTGGTCGCCGACGGCGGCAACGGCAGGCTCGTGCACTACGACGCGGGCGCGGCCGAGGAGTACGAGCGCGGCCTCGCGGCGGCGGTCAACGAGGTCGCGGGTGATCCGATCCTGGCGGCCGAGTTCGGCGCGGCGGGCCGGGCGCGGGCGATCGCGGAATTCGACTGGGCGCGGATCGCGGAGCGGACCGTCGAGGTCTACGAGCACGTCCGCAAACCCTGAAGGCGGGGTAGGTGATTCAGCCACGGGCTCCGGACAGGCGAGCACGTGCGCGACCTTCGACGCTTCGGAGTCGTCAACGCTGGAGACGGCAGGCTCGAGCAGGCAGCGAACCTGATTCTGCCTGGACCGTCAGCGACGGGGACGATACGTCGACACGGTTACCGAAGCGGTGACCTCGACCTGCTCCGGCAGCGCGGTGAGGCGCGGATCGCGGGCGTTCTCCGCGTGGTGCGCGGACGGACCCATGCCGACCACTTGCGCCACCGCAGCGCGGTCGAGCTTCATCGGATACTCCACGGCGACTCGCTCGACCGGCTCGAACAGCCCGGACATCGCCTCGGTGATGCGGCGGTCCTTGTCCGGGTCGACGGTCACCATGCCGAGCGGATCTATCAGCTCGCCGAGATGGCGCGCGGTCGGCGCGGCGACGACGAAACGGCCGTCCGCGTCGAGCACTCTGGCCACCTCGGCGGGATTGCGCGGCGCGAACACCGAGAGCACTCCCGCGAGCACGCCGTCGCGGACCGGTAGGCCGCGCCAAGCGTCGGCGAGCACCGCGGCGGCGCGAGGATGGGCGCGCGCGCAGCGGCGGGCGGCGGGTTTGGCCACGTCGACGGCGACGCCGCGAGCCTCCGGTGCGGCGTCGAGGGCCGCGGCCAGGTAGTAGCCGGTGCCCGCGCCGATTTCCAGCAGGCTCGCGGACCGGTCGTCGACCGGTCCGACGGCGGCGGCGACCGCGTCGGCGATGGGGGCGAAATGCCCCTCGCCCTGGAAAGCGGCGCGGGCGTCCAGCATGGCCGCGGTGTCGCCGGTCATCTTGGTCGACGCACCGGTCAGCAAGCTGACGTAGCCCTGTTTGGCGATGTCGAAATTGTGGCCGCGGTCGCAGCGCAGCGCCCGATCCACCGCCTCGAGCCCGAGGCGGCATTCCGGGCAGGCCAGCAGACCCGCCACGTCAGCGAGTGCCGAGGGACTAGCTGGTGACACTCTTCAATTCGTCACCAAGCGCCGCTGCCTCATCCGGTGTGAGTTCGACGACCAGACGCCCGCCACCCTCGAGTGGAACCCGCATAACGATTCCACGCCCTTCCTTGGTTGCCTCGAGGGGACCGTCCCCGGTGCGGGGCTTCATGGCCGCCATCCTCTGCTCCCTCCAGATCTGCGCGGTTTTCTGCGCACTTTCTTGGAACTACAGTTGTCACCAACCAGGTAGCTCACCGGCATTTGGCGAGCTACACCGGTCCTATTCTTCCCTATCGCCGATGTGGACGGATACCTGAGTTCGAAATGTGATCGCTCGGGCGGTGTTGTGCGGGTCACTTCCGACCCAGCAATCGGCCAGGTGATCGTCCACCATTCCCGTTGCTTGCATCAGCGCGTAGGCGGTGGTCGGTCCGACGAAACGGAACCCGCGCCGCTTCAATTCTTTTGCCAGAGCGATGGATTCGGGACTGGTCGCGGGAACGTCGGCGATGGCCTTCGGACGCGGTCGCGGCGGCGGCGCGAACGACCAGATCAACTCGTCGAGGCCGCGGTCGAGCGCGAGCGCGGCCCGCGCGTTGGCGATGGCCGCCTCGATCTTGGCGCGGTTGCGGACGATGCCGGGATCGGCGAGCAGGCGGGCCACGTCGGCGTCGCCGAACGCGGCGACCCGGTCGATGGCGAAGCCGGCGAACGCGGCACGGAAGGCCGGGCGCTTACGCAGGATCGTGATCCAGGACAGACCCGACTGGAACGCCTCGAGGCAGACCCGCTCGAACATGGCGTCGGGGCCGCGCAGCGGCTCGCCCCATTCGAAGTCGTGGTAGTCGCGGTAGAGCTGAGAGGACTCCGCCCACGGGCAGCGGATCCTGCCGTCGGCGGCGAGCGGGGCGGTCACGGCTGTTCGGGGGTGCTCGGCGCGGGCCACGGCGAGGCCGCGTGCTCGGTGTCGTCGCGGGAGGCGACCACCGCGTCGGGACGCGCCGAGTTCACCGCATCGGGACGCGCCGAATTCGCGGTGTCGTGCTGCGGCGCCGGGTTCTCCTGGCGGGCCGCCGTTTCCACGCTCGCCTTGCCCATCTGCGGCGTCTCGCCGCGCGCGTGGGCCAGTTGTAGCTGGAGTTCATCGATGCGAGCGGCGAGCCGCGCCAACGCCCAGTCCACCTCGCCGGCCTTGTAGCCGCGAACCACCTGCTGGAACCGCAGCGCGCGCACGTCCGCGCCGGTGATGCCCTCGGCGGGCAGCACGGTGGCCGTCGTGCCCTCGGGCAGCGGGCCCAGTTCCTCCCCGCGTCCGAAGACCGCACTCGCGAGCAGGAACAGCACCGCGGCCACCAGGCCGACGATCAGCACGTACAACAGCAGCGTGAGCATGACACGAGCTTATTCCGCCGCTCCGACATGCTCGTTCACGACCGAGCACTCGCCGAGGGGCGGAACCGGCGCCGCGCGGGAGGCGCGGTTACAGGTGCCGGGTGGTGTCGATGCCGAGCGACATGCCCGCCAGCCCCCGGCGGCGCACCGCGAGCTTGTCGGCGACCTCGATCAGCGCCTTGGCCGACGCGCTGTCCGGGTCGCGCAGCACGATGGGCGTGCCCTCGTCGCTCGCCTCGCGCAGCCCCTGTTCGATCGGGATCTGACCGAGCAGCGGGACGGTCGCGCCGACCGCGCGGGTCAGGCTGTCGGCGACGGTCTGACCGCCGCCGGAGCCGTAGAGCTCCATCCGGCTGCCGTCGGGCAGGTCCAGCCAGGACATGTTCTCCACGACGCCGGCGATCCGCTGCCGGGTCTGCAAGGCGATCGAGCCCGCGCGCTCGGCCACTTCGGCGGCCGCGAGCTGCGGGGTGGTGACGACCAGGATCTCCGCGTTCGGGATCAGCTGGGCGATGGAGATCGCCACGTCACCGGTGCCGGGCGGCAGGTCGAGCAGCAGGATGTCCAGATCGCCCCAGAACACGTCGGCGAGGAACTGCTGCAGCGCACGGTGCAGCATCGGGCCGCGCCACACCACGGGCGTGTTGCCCTGGGTGAACATGGCGATCGAGATGACCTTCACGTCGTGCGCGACCGGCGGCATGATCATCCGCTCGACCTGGGTCGGCCGGGCATCGGTGCCGAGCATGCGCGGCACCGAGTGTCCGTAGATGTCGGCGTCGAGCACGCCGACGGACAGGCCGCGCGCGGCCATGGCGGCCGCAAGGTTGACCGTCACCGAGGACTTGCCGACGCCACCCTTGCCGGAGGCGACCGCGTACACGCGGGTCAGCGAGCCCGGCTGGGCGAAGGGGATCACCGGATCGGCGGAGTCGCCGCGCAGCTGCTTGCGCAGGGTGGTGCGCTGCTCGTCGTTCATCACGTCGAGGTCGACGGAGATGGCCCCGACGCCGGGGACGTCGGCCACCGCCTTGGTGACCCGCTGGGTGATCTCCGTGCGCAGCGGGCAGCCCGCCGTCGTCAGGTAGACCTCGACATGGACATTGCTTTCGGCGTCGATGGCGACGCTTTTCACCATGCCCAGTTCGGTGATCGGTTTGCGGATCTCCGGGTCGTCGACCTTCGCGAGCGCACCCCGCACATCCGTTTCCGTTACCACTGGCATAACGGAAATTTTAGGCGGGTCAGATCCGCGGCAACTGCGCGGGCTTGGGTGCGACCCCCGAGCCGTACGAATTCGCCCACGCCATGACGTTGGCGACGTAGGCCATCGAGTTGTTGTAGCGCAGGATGGCGCGGGACTGCTGGGCCGGGTCGCTCATGTTCAAGCCGCCGGCGCACAGGTACTTGCCCGCCGTCAGCGCGGCGTCGTACAGGTTCTGCGGGTCGGCGATGCCGTCACCGTTGCCGTCGGCGGCGTAGCGCTTCCAGGTCTCGGGCAGGAACTGCATCGGGCCGACCGCGCGGTCGTAGCCGCCGAGCCCGTCGAGCGCGCCGTCGTCGCTGTCGTGGATGACGTTGTTGCCCGCGAGCGAGCCGTCCAGCACCGGGCCGTAGACCGGGCTGAGCGGGTTGCCGTCGGCGTCGGCCTTGCCGCCGAACGCGTGGGTCGACTCGACGCGTCCGATGCCGGCGAGCAGGTTCCACGGCATGTTGCACGTCGGGTTCTCCGCGTCCAGCGTGCGCTCGGCGTTCTGGTAGGCGGCGATCGCGACGCCGGGCACGCCGAGCGTTCCGGCGGGCAGGTCGGCCTTGGGCCGATCGGCCGACAGCGCAACGGTTTTCACGATCGGCGGGGCGACGGAACGCTGCTCGGCCATGGCGTGCGAGACGAACTCGACCGAGTCGGCGGGCTTGGCGGCCAGCACGTCCTGGTCGTCGGGGATCTGCTGAACGGCGGCCTGATCGGAGTCCAGATCGGATGCGGCGGCGCAGGCCACGAATCCGGCGGGAACCAATCCGGTCAGTGCGATTACGGAGCCGCGCCTGACGGTGGCAGGCGATTGCTTGCGGTGACGCCCCACGGTGTGGTGACCCTCCTCCGGTTACACAAAGGCTCGCTGACGAGCCCTTCGTGGACGAAGGAGAGGCTACCGCATTCGAGATCTTTTTGTTACTGCTTCGTGATCTGAATCGAGGTTTGGTCTCAGCCCTGTGGCGGAGCGGGCGGCAACGGGATCACGATGCCGAACGGCAGTGTGATGCCGGGCTGTTGGGTCGGGGCGGGCGCGGCGGGCACCGGCTCGGGGGTCGTGGCGACCTCCGGTTCGGGACTCGGCTGCTCGGGTGCGTTCGGCTGGGCGGGCGGATTCGGCTGGGCCGGTTCGGGCGCGGGAGCCGGTGCGCCCTGCTGGGGCGCGGGCAGGGCCTGCACCTGCGGTACACACGCCGGAATCGGCTGCGGCTCGCGAGCCTCGGCCCGAGCGGGGTCCTCGGCGCGCGCGGAGTCGTTCGGATCGAGCGGCTCGGCGCCGAATTCCTGTCGCGGGCCGAGCGGCCGTCCTGGCTCGCCGGGGCGTGGCATCGGCGCGGGCACCGCGGCAGGCGCGCACGGGTTGGCGGGCGGCGGCGGTGGCGGGCAGAAGATTCCGCACGGGATCGGCGGCAGGCCCGGAATCGTGATCATCACCTGGGTCGGCGCAGGCGCGGGCGCCGCGGGCACCGGCGACGGCGGCTGGTCCGCGGGCGAGGTGGTGCTCGGCAGCGTCGTCTGGACCGCGCTCATCTCCGGGTTCGAGGCGATGATCGGCACCGAGCCGGGCGGAACGAGCTCCGGCGAGATGGTGACCTGGCTGGGGCTGCCGCCGGTGCGGTAGGCCGTCGACCAGCTCAACACGTTGGCCGCGTAGGACATCGAGTTGTTGTAGCGCAGCACCGCCCGTAGCTCCTGCGCGGGATCGCGTAGGTTCAACCCGCCCGAGCACAGGTACTTGCCCGCGGCCAGCGAGGCGTCGAAGACGTTGTGCGGGTCGGAGACTCCGTCACCGTTGCCGTCGGCGGCGTACAGGCTCCACGTGCCGGGCAGGAACTGCATGGGGCCGATCGCCCGCACGTATCCGCCGTCCGCGGCCTTGATGACCTCGTTGCCGGGCAACGTGCCGTCCAGCGCGGGTCCGAAGATCGGGGTCACCGTCGTGCCCGCCGCGTCGGTGCGACCGCTCCCGGCGTGCGCGGACTCGATCCGCCCGATCCCGGCGAGCAGGTTCCACGGCAACCCGCATCCAGGCATCGAGGACTGCATGGCCAGCTCCGCGTTCCGGTACGCGGCGAGCACGATCTCCGGAATGCCGAGGGCTCCACCGACCGCGGGCAGCACGACGTCGTGCAGGGGAACCGTGCCGCCGAACAGCGGCAGGCCATCCGTGGGCGGGGTCATAGCTCGAAGTTTGCGGGGGGTGTCCGGCGCTACCGGCAACAGGCCTACTGTCCGAGACAGAGCGCCTTCCGATTCGGTGTCCGTGCCGTTGCCGGCGCCGCCCTGACCGCTGGACGCGGCGAGCAGCGCCTCCGGAGCCTGCGGCGGCGCGCTCGCGGTCGTGCTGTGGGCCGCCGAGCCGGAAGCGACCAGACCAGCGACAACGAGGGCCGACATGGTTATCGGAGCGGAAACTCGCATTCGGCCACACCAATCCTCTTCGTCATGGGTGCGGTGTCCGGGACGTTCCGCACCCGGCCCGCTCAGGACAACGTTGTCCAGGTTACCCAGCGGTCAGGTGGTTGTTGAGCATTTCCGGTCAATCGTCAGCAACAGGCGGCGAAACCTGAACGCGGGACTGCTTTCCACCGGATGTTTTCTTGCGATCCGCCTTGCCCGACTTCATCTCACGCGGCGTGTTGCCCTCTTGCCCCGACGCGGCCTCGATGCGGTCGAGAACCTCGCGCATCTCCTCCAATTCGCGGCGCAGATAGTCACGAGTCGCCACATCGCCCACCGCGATACGGAGCGCTGCGAGTTCGCGGGCGAGGAATTCGGTGTCCGCCTTGGTCTGTGCGGCGCGCATCCGGTCCTCTTCCAGCGCCACCCGGTCGCGGTTGTCCTGACGGTTCTGCGCCAACAGGATCAGCGGCGCGGCGTACGCGGCCTGGGTGGAGAACGCGAGGTTCAACAGGATGAACGGGTACGGATCCCAGCGCAGCGCGACGACGAAGACGTTGAGCAGGATCCAGATGATCACCACGATCGTCTGCAGCGCGAGATAGCGTCCGGTGCCGAGGAATCGGGCCACCCGCTCGGAGCTGCGCGCCAATGCCTCTGCGTCCCAGTCGAATCGGAAACGGGACTCGACCGGCGTCTCCAAGCGTTGCCGCGCCGAACTCGGGCCGACCCTGCCGACGCCCGCCGACGGGTTCTTCTCACTCATGCGCCGCGACCCCTTCGTGCTGCTCTTCCTCGCGCCAGTCCTCCGGCAGCAGATGATCCAGCACGTCGTCGACGCTGACCGCGCCGAGCAGATGGTTCTCGTCGTCCACCACCGGACCGCAGACCAGGTTGTAGGTGGCGAAATATCGGGTCACCGCCGACAGCGGCACCTCGGCGCGCAGCGGCGCCAGATCGGAATCGATGATGCCGCCGACCAGGTGCGCCGGCGGTTCGCGCAATAGTTGCTGGATGTGCACGCAGCCGAGGTAGGGCCCGGTGGGCGTGGCGGTCGGCGGGCGGACCACGAACACCATCGAGGCGAGCGCGGGCGTCAGATCCGGGTTGCGCACCCTGGCGAGGGCCTCGGCGACCGTGGTCGAGGGCGTCAGCACCACCGGTTTGGTCGTCATCAGACCGCCCGCGGTGTCGGGGGAGTGCGCGAGCAGCCTGCGCACCGGCTCGGATTCCTCGGGATCCATCATCGCCAGCAGCGATTCGCGTTCTCCCGTCGGCAGTTCGCCCAGCAGGTCGGCCGCGTCGTCGGGGTCCATCGCCTCGAGCACGTCGGCGGCCCGGCGCACCTCGAGGTGGCCGAGCAGGTCGACCTGATCGTCGTCGGGCAGCTCCTGCACCACGTCGGCCAGCCGCTCGTCGTCCAGCGCCTCGGCCACCTCGATGCGCCGCTTCTCCGGCAGCTCGCGCAGCATGTGCGCGACGTCGGCGGGCCGCAAGCCCTCGAACTGTTCGAGCAACTGGGTGACGTCCTGGCCCGGCCTGCCGATCTCGTACGGGGTCAGGCCTGTGACCGTCGTCCAGTCGACGACGTGCACGGTGCGCCGCCGCCCGATTCGCCGGTGCCCGCGCACCGCGACGCGGGAGACCCGCCAATCCCTGGTCCTGGTCAGTTCGATGCCGAGATCGACAACGAAGACGTCGACGCCCGCGAGATCGGGCAGGGCCGGATCGTCCACCCGCACCTTGGAATCCACGATCTGCGCCAGCGCGAGCATCTCGCCGGGTCGTTGCTGGAAACGGCGCAGGCTGACGGTGCCGGTATTGAGCGTGACATTGCCGGGTTCGATCGAGGTCACCCGCAACATCGGCACGAAAATCCGGCGCCTGCTCGGCAATTCGACGACCAGCCCGTGCACCCGCGGTACCTGACGGTCGTAGCGGATCGCCACGACCGCGTCGCGGACCCGGCCGATAGACTCCCCGTCCGGTCCCAGCACCGCCAGGCCGGCAAGCCTGGCGATGTACACCCTGGTAGCTGCCATGCTTGCCAGACTAGACAGGAGGCTCCATGAAGCCGCGCCGATCGGTGCTCGCCGTGCCGGGCAGCAATCCCAAGATGATCGAGAAGGCCAAGGGGCTGCCGGTCGACGAAGTCTTCCTCGATCTCGAGGACGCGGTGGCGCCGGTCGCCAAGGCCGCCGCGCGCGCCAACATCGTGGCCGCGCTGAATCAGCCGGGCTGGGGCGAGCAGCTGCGCGTGGTGCGGGTCAACGACTGGACGACGGAGTGGACCTACGCCGACGTGATCACGGTGCTCGAGGGCGCGGGCCGGGCCATCGACGCGATCCTGCTGCCGAAGGTCACCGACGCGGGCCAGGTGCGTGCGCTGGATCTGCTGCTCACCCAGGTGGAGAAGGCCAACGGGCTGGAGGTCGGGCGGATCGGCATCGAACCGCAGCTGGAAAACGCGATGGGCCTGCGCAATATCGATGAGATCGCGACCGCGAGCCCGCGCGTCCAGGCGCTGGTCTTCGGCCCGGCCGACTTCATGGCGAGCATCAACATGCGCACCTTGGTGGTCGGCGAACAGCCCGAGGGATACGACACCGGCGACGCGTACCACCACATCCTGATGACCATCCTGCTCGCCGCGCGCGCCCACGGCCTCCAGGCGATCGACGGCCCGTACTTGCAGATTCGCGACGTCGACGGTTTCCGCAGGGCCGCCGCGCGCACCGCCGCGCTCGGCTTCGACGGCAAATGGGTGCTGCATCCTGGCCAGATCGACGCGGCCAACGAGATCTTCAGCCCGCGCCAGGCCGACTACGACCGGGCCGAGGAAATCCTGGACGCCTACGCCTTCCACACCTCCGCCGAGGGCGGCGCGCGCGGCGCGGTCATGCTCGGCGACGAGATGATCGACGAGGCCAGCGCCAAGATGGCTCAGGTGATCGCCGAGAAGGGGCGCGCCGCCGGGATGACGCGCACCACGCGTTTCACACCACCGAACGGCCGCTCGGAATAGCAGAATGGAGCCATGACGAATCCCTTGGGGAACACGAACCGCGCCCGCCAGGGGTTGCCTACCCCGCCGTCGGGCTGGCCGGTGGGCTCCTATCCGACCTACGCCGAGGCGCAGCGCGCGGTCGACTATCTGGCCGACAACCAGTTCCCGGTGCAGGACGTGACGATCGTCGGCGTCGACCTGATGCAGGTCGAACGGGTGCTCTACCGCCTGAACTGGGGCAAGGTGATCGGCGGCGGCGTGGTCTCCGGCGCGTGGCTCGGTCTTTTCCTCGGCCTGCTGCTGAGTCTGTTCACCACCAGCGGCGCGTTCGGTCCGCTGCTCGTCGGCCTGGTCGGCGGCATCATCTTCGGCGTCATCTCGACCTCGATTCCGTACGCGGCCACCAAGGGGCAGCGCGATTTCGCCTCCACCATGCAGCTGGTGGCCGGTCGCTACGACGTGCTGTGCGACCCGAAGTCGGCCGAGCAGGCGCGGGACATGCTCGCGCGGTTGGCGATCTGAACGCATGGACGTGATGGACAAGGTCCGCACCGGGGTGCTCGACCACTACGGGGTGCCCGAAAGCGGCGTCGATTCGGCCTCGGTGACGTTCCTGGGGCTGGAGCCGATCGAGATCCTGCGGATCGTCGACGGCGACGTCGTGCACTACGCGACGCTCGGCGGCTCGCGCCACCCGATGGGCGATCCCGGTGACCTGCACGCCGATCCGGTGCGCGGCCCGCGCGCGGAGCTGGTGCTGACGCTGCGCTCCGGCACCGCCATGCCGGGGCTGCCCAAGGCGCTCGGCATCCTGGTCGCCACGCCCTCCGTGGAAGGCGTTGTGCTGCAAGCCGATGCGCTGCTCGACCTCGGCGAGCCGATGTGGCAGGGCTCGGCGTTCACCGCGGCGCTGCTCGGCGACAGCGAGATCCCGCAGATTCCGCTGCCCGAGCCCGCCGAGCCGGTCAGGTACCTGACGGTCACGCCGGTGACCGCCACCGAGGCGGCTTGGGTGCGGGTGCGCGGCGCGCAGGCGCTGCGTGACGCGTGGGCCGAAGCCGGCATCGACGTGCGCGATCCGGGTCGTGGGGCGGCGACGCTGTAGCGGTCAGAGCCAGTTGTTGCGACGGAACGTGATGAACAGCCCGGTGCACACCATCAGGACAACCAGCCACCACACGCCGTAGCTGTAGGTCCACCTCAGTTCCGGCATGTGGTCGAAGTTCATGCCGTAGACACCCGCGACCATGGTCGGGACCGCCGCGATGGCGACCCACGCCGAGATCTTCCGCATGTCGGTGCTCTGCTGCACGGTGATCTTGGCCAAGGCGGCGCTGACCAGTTCGCTCAGCGATTCGTCGAAATCGGAGATGCGCTCGGCGACGGTCGTGTGGTGGTCGGACACATCACGCATATAGCGCCGAATCTCCTTGGGCACCGGTAGATCCGGTTTGTGTGCCAGCAGTTGCAGCGGCGCGGCGAGCGGGTTCACCGCGCGACGCAGCTCCACCACTTCGCGCTTGAGCTGGTAGATCGACTCGATGCTGACGTGGTCGCGCGGGGTGAAGACCGCCTCTTCCATCTCGTCGATGTCGTTTTCCACCAGCGCCGCCACCTCGATGTAGGAGTCGACGACGTGGTCGGCCACCGTGTGCAGCACCGCGTACGGGCCGTGGCTCAACTGGTCGGCGCGACCCTCGAGTTCGCGGCGTACCCCGGCCAAGCCGGTGTGCTCGCCGTGCCGGACGGTCACCGCGAAGTCCGGTCCGGTGAACACCATGATGTCGCCGGTTTCGACGATCTCGCTGACGCTGTCCATTTCGTGCGGCACGTAGGAGACCGTGCGCAGCACCAGGAACAGTGTGTCGTCGTAGCGTTCCAGCTTGGGTCGCTGGTGGGACTTGACCGCGTCCTCGACGGCGAGTGGGTGCAGGTCGAAGGTCGAGGCGATGTCGGCCATCTGCGTCTCGTCCGGGTCGTGCAGCCCGATCCAGACGAAACCCGTCCCGCGCGAGCGGACCTCGGCCAGCGCCTCGGCGTGGGTGAAACGACCCGGCAACCGGAGCCCGTCGACGTAGACGGCGCAGTCGACGACGGCGCGGGCGGTGGGAACCGGAATGCGTGGGCGCGGCATCGCCGCGCGGCCCTGCCCGCGGAAAGACGGCATGGGCGGTATGGACGGCACGACGACGATGGTAGAGGCCGCGGCCGGTCGAAGCCGTCGGCTGCCGTGCCGGTCGGAGATGGCGCACTGTAAGACTGGAGGACGTGCGCATCGACCTGCATACCCATTCGACCGCGTCCGACGGCACGGACACCCCCGCCGAACTGGTGCGGAACGCGGCAGCCGCCGGTCTGGACGTGGTCGCGATCACCGATCACGACACCACGGCCGGCTGGACGGAGGCGGTCGACGCGCTACCGAAGGGCCTGAGCCTGGTGCGCGGAATGGAGATGTCGTGCGTCGGGCTCGGCGAGGACGGCTGGCCGGTGCCGGTACATCTGCTCGCCTACCTCTTCGATCCGACCGACCGCGGTTTCGCCGAGGAGCGCGAGCGGCTGCGCGCCGAGCGGGTGGATCGGCTGCGCGCGATGGCCGAGCGGATGGCCGCCGACGGACTGCCCATCGACCCGGACGCGGTGCTCGCCTCCGCGGGCCCTTCGGCCGGGCGGCCGCACCTGGCGCGCGCCTTGGTCGAAGCGGGTGTGGTGCCGAGCGTGGACGCGGCCTTCACCGAACTGCTCGCGCCGCGCGGTCCGTACTACGCGGAGAAGGCCGACACACCGCTGCACCGCGCGGTCGAGATGATCGCGGGCGCGGGCGGGGTCAGCGTGCTCGCGCACACCAGGGCGCGCAAGCGCGGGCGGCTGCTCGCCGTGGACGACATCCGCGAACTGGCCAACCTCGGGCTGGGCGGCCTGGAAGTCGACCATCCGGACCATTCCCCGTCCGATCGCGCGGTGCTCACCGGCCTTGCCGAGGAACTCGGCCTGCTCACCACCGGTTCCTCGGACTACCACGGCGCGAACAAGACCATCCGGCTCGGCGAGTTCACCACCGACCCAGCGCAATTCGAGGAGCTCGCGGGTAAGGCGACGGGCGTGCCCGTGATCACGTCGTGAGATATGTGCGTGCGATCAGCGGCGTGGTCGCCGCGGGCACGGTGCTGCTGACGCTGGTCGTGGTCGGCGCCGCGTTCATCGGCGGGCGGCGCGGTTTCCCCGGACCGGGCACGGAATCGGTAACCTGGCATCTGATCGCTTCGGCGACGGTGCTTGCGGCGCAGATGTTTTCGGATAGGCATCGGGGTTTTCCCGCCTTTTTCGGATCCGCGGTCGTTTTCTTTGTCACCGGCGTATTGCTTTGGACACAGTGGTGGGGCTGATAGTCCGGTACTGGTTGCGGCCGGGTGAATTGTGGCCGAACATTTTGTTGTGAGTGAGATCGAGACGGATGTGCTGGTTCTCGGCGGCGGCCCCGCCGGAACGTGGGCGGCCGTCTCGGCTGCCGCCGGAGGGGCGAGGGTGGTGCTCGTCGACAAGGCCCGTTGCGGAAGCAGCGGGCCTTCCGCGTTCGGAAGCACCACGGTGTGGAACATCCCGCCCGGCGCGGCGAGGGACGAGGCGGTGCGCCGATCGCACGCGGACGGCGGCCACCTCGGCGATCCCGAGTGGATCCACCGGGTGTTCGACGAGACGCACCGGCGGATCGAACAGCTGGTGGGCTGGGGCTACCGGTTTCCCGACGACCCGCGCGGCGGCTCGCCACGGGTCCGCATGGACGGCGCGGGATACTTGCGCCGCATGCGCCGCACCGTGCTCGAGGCGGGGGTGCGCGTCCTCGATCACCATGCCGCGTTGCAACTGCTGCGCGACGGCGACGGCGTGATCGCGGGTGCGGCGGGCGTGCGGCAGGACGACGGCTTCCGTACCTGGACGATCCGCGCGGGCGCGGTGGTGGTGGCCACCGGCGGTTGCGCGTTTCGCTCCGGCGGCGCGGGCGCCGATGTGGCCACCGGCGACGGGCTGCTGCTCGCCGCCGAGGCGGGCGCGCGACTGTCCGGCATGGAGTTCTCCAGCGCGTATTCCCTCGGCCCCGCGCTGAATTCGCCGACACCGGCCGTGCATCCGAGTTTCGCGTCGGGTCTCGCGCTGCGTCTCGCGACGCTCTACGACGAGAACGGCGACGTCGTCGCGGGCGGCAGGCACGCGGCGTTCGCGGCCATCGCGGACGGTCGGCGGGTTTTCGCCGCGCTGGACGACGTGCCGGAGACGGTGCGCCACTGGCTCGCCAGGCAGGGCGCGGTCGATCGGTTCCGGCGGGTGCCACTGCGCGCGGTGCTCGAGGGCACGGTGCGCGGCACGGGCGGCCTGGCGCTCACCGGCCCGGACTGCGCAACCACGGTGGCCGGGCTGTACGGCGCGGGCGGCGTGGTGAGCCGCGAGGTGATCACCGGCGCGGTGAGCG
Source organism: Nocardia bhagyanarayanae (assembly GCF_006716565.1). Lineage (NCBI taxonomy): Bacteria > Bacillati > Actinomycetota > Actinomycetes > Mycobacteriales > Nocardiaceae > Nocardia > Nocardia bhagyanarayanae. The sequence continues at coordinate 2,779,161 of NZ_VFPG01000001.1, forward strand.
GAATCGGCGGTCACAGCGGGGCGTGGGCCATCGCGTCCGGCGTGTGGGCGGGCGCGGGCGCCGCCCGTTTCGCGCGGAAACGGGGCGGGGTGGGTGCGGTGCGTCCGGTGCCCGGCGCGGGCCTCGCCGCGCGGGCACGCATCGATCCGCGCGCGATCGTCGGACTGGTCCAGGAGCACACCTTGCCGCTGCGCCGTAGTTACTGGCGCAGCGCGGGCAGTCTGCGCGACAGCATCGCCGAACTCGACGGCATGTGGCCGGGCGCGGCGTTCGCCCTCGGCGGCACCGGCGCGGAGCGAGTGCGCGCCAGGGAGGTCGCGGCCCTGCTCGCGGTGGCCAGATGGACCAAGCACAGCGCGCTGGCTCGCACCGAGACCCGCGGCATGCACCGGCGCACCGATCATCCCGAGGCCGGAGCCGAGTGGCGGGTCCGCCTGATGTCGGGCGGGCTGGACAGCGTCTGGGTGAGCGCCGAGCGCTCGCGGCGGGTACGGTCGGAAGCTGCGGCCGGCGTGCCGGGACCGTCCGTCGTGCGCGGCCAGGTGCCGGTCGGGCTGGAACCCGCGCCGGTGCTGCCCGAGATCCCGCGGATCGGGCCGGATCAACCGGAGCCGGACCTCACACCCCCCGACCGCTTGGCGATGTGACAACTCACCGCCGCGCGGTGTGCGGATGCGAGTTTCCCCTAACTCAGGGGTAATTCCAGCCGCTTACCCTCGGAATATGACGCGCAACCGGGATCCGACACACCGGTTTGGCAAGTCATCGGACCGGCTGGCAGAATGTTGCGGATTCCCCTCCTACGCCACCGCCGGGTTCGGGAATCACGGTGCTCCGAGCCGCGCAACGTACCGTCGCGCCCCGAGGATCGCCCCGCATGTTCTGTCCGGACCCACCCGTCCGGCCCCCGCTCTGCGGATCAGTGCAGCGTCACGTCTCGAGCTGATGATCGGGTTTTCTACACCGCAATCCCGACTCGAAACGTCCCGGTCAGCGCACTCGATGAGCGGTACGAATCACCTATTACGAAATACCCGGCGGTAACCGTCCCCCGGTTCAGCCCGACCCGAGCAGGAGTGAAATCGTGTCACCTGTGACTGACGCACCGAATGCGACCGCGAGTTTGTCCGAAATCACCAACGACGAAATCTTCGCTGGACACCTCGGCGGCAAGCTCTCGGTCGAGCTCTCTGCTCCGCTGGAGACGCAGCGCGACCTCTCCATCGCGTACACCCCCGGCGTCGCTCAGGTCAGCCGCGCCATCGCTCAGGACGAGTCGCTCGCCAAGCGATACACCTGGACCGACCGGCTGGTGGTCGTGGTCAGTGACGGCACCGCCGTCCTCGGCCTCGGCGACATCGGCCCGCGTGCGTCGCTGCCGGTGATGGAGGGCAAGGCCGCACTGTTCAAGAAGTTCGCCGGACTCGACTCCATCCCGATCGTGCTGGACACCAAGGACGTCGACGAGATCGTCGAGACCCTGATCCGGCTGCGCCCGAGCTTCGGCGCGGTCAACCTGGAGGACATCTCCGCGCCGCGCTGCTTCGAGATCGAGAAGCGCGTCATCGAGGCGCTCGACTGCCCCGTCATGCACGACGACCAGCACGGCACCGCGATCGTGGTGCTCGCCGCCCTGAACGGCGCGGCTCGCGTGCAGGGACGTGACATCAGCGGTCTGAAGGTCGTGGTGTCGGGCGCGGGCGCGGCGGGTATCGCGTGCACCAACATCCTGCTCGCCGCGGGCGTGCGCGATGTCACCGTGCTCGACTCGAAGGGCATCGTGAGCCGCGATCGCGCCGACCTGAACGAAGTGAAGGCCGACCTGGCCCAGCGCACCAACCCGCGCGGACTCAACGGTGGCGCCGCCGAGGCGCTCGCGGGCGCGGACGTGTTCCTGGGACTGTCGGCGGGCCTGATCGCCGAGGAGCTCATCGCCTCGATGGCGCCGGAGGCGATCGTCTTCGCCATGTCCAACCCGGACCCGGAGATCCACCCCGACGTGGCGCGCAAGTACGCCTCCATCGTCGCGACCGGCCGTAGCGACTTCCCGAACCAGATCAACAACGTGCTCGCCTTCCCCGGCGTGTTCAAGGGCGCGCTGGACGCCGGCGCCCGCCGCATCACCGAGGGCATGAAGATCGCCGCCGCCGACGCCATCCTCAGCGTGGTCGCCGACGAGCTCGGCCCCGAAAAGATCGTCCCCAGCCCGCTCGACCCGCGGGTCGCCCCGGCCGTCGCCGAGGCCGTCGCCGCCGCCGCGCGTGCGGAGGGCGTTGCGTAACAACTGATTACGCAATCACAGGGCGCCCCGTTCAACGGCGAACGAGGCGCCCTGACTTGTTCGCGCGACGGATCGCCGCCGCGCGACGGGCTTCGCGGTCGATCACCCGAGGTGGTTCACGTCCGCGGCGGGTGACGGTCAGTGCGGCACGAAGACGGCCGAGATGAATTCGGCCAGCTGGGTGTCGGTGACGTTCTTGGCCAGGTCGGATTCGCTGATCATCCCGACCAGGCGCTTGTTCTCGATGACCGGCAGCCGCTTGATCTGATGCTCCTCCATCATGTGCAGTACGTCCCGCAGTTCGGCGTCGGCGTCGACCCAGCGCGGCGTGCCCTTGGCGAGATCGCCCGCGCGGACGCGGCTGGGATCGTGTCCCTCGGCGATGCACCGGACGACGATGTCACGATCGGTCACCATGCCGACCAAGCGGTCGTTCTCGCAGATGGGCAGCGCGCCCACGTCCAGGTTGCGCATCATCTCGGCGGCGCGGTCGAGCGTTTCGTCCGCGGGGACACATCTGGCGTCGGCGTGCATGATGTCGCGTGCCTTCATCGGTGCGTTCATGCTCACGGCAATCCTCCTGTCTCGGGTTGGTTTCCCGCAGGACTCGAGGTTGCGCAGGACTCGACACGGCTTGCCACAGTTGCGTCGAGCGCGCGCACGGCTGACGACGACTCCTACGGCCACAGTCATCGTGACCTAGATCACACCGAACGGTCAATAGGGGTTTGCGGACTTACGGGGTGGCGCGCAAGACGTTCACCGGACTCGCCGTCTTGCGCAGCCGTCCGGTGCCGGGCGTCGTCGCCCAGACGACGAGCGCGAGCAGTCCGTCCAGCAGCATCGCCAGCGCGGCCACCAGCAGCGCACCCACCAGCACCCGGTCGTATCGGTGCAGACCGAGCCCGTCGAAGATGTAGCGGCCGAGCCCGCCGAGGTTCACATACGCCGCGATCGTCGCGGTGGCGACCACCTGCAGGGTGGCGCCGCGCAGGCCGTTCACCAGGATCGGCATGGCGTTGGGCACTTCCACCCGGAACAGGATCTGCCGCTCGGTCATGCCCATCGCCCTGGAGGCGTCGACCACGTCGGCGGGCACGTTGGCCACGCCCGCGTACGCCCCGGCGAGCAGCGGCGGGATGCCGACGGTGAGTAGTGCGAGCAGCGGCGGGATCAGGCCGAGGCCGAGCAGCAGCACCAAGAAGGTGAGCAGGCCGAGGGTCGGCAGCGCGCGCATCGCGTTGGCGAAGCCGACGAGCACCGCCGCGCCCCGCCGTCGATGGCCGATGACGAGTCCGAGCGGCACCGCGATCAGCGCGGACCCGGCCACCGCGAGCAGTGTGTACCAAAGATGTTGCGCCAGGCGGAATTCGATGCCGGTGGGTCCGCCCCAATTGGCGCTGTCGGTGAGGTAGTGCCAGGCGTCGACGAACAGGTTCACGCGTCGGCCTTTCGCTGCGTTCGCCCGTCGGCTCTGGTCCACGGCGTCGCCCAGCGCCCGAGCAGGTACACCAGCCGGTCGAAGACGAGCGCGAGCGCCAGCGTCACGATGATGCCCGCCACGATCTCGTCCGGATAGTCGCGCTGATAGCCCTGGGTGAACAGCTTGCCGAGGCCCCCGACGCCGATCAGCGCGCCGACCGAGACCATCGCGATATTGGTGACGACCACGACGCGCAAGTTCGACACGAAAACCGGGACGGCCAAAGGCATGTCGACGGTCAGCGTGCGCCGCAGCGGTCCGAATCCGACGGCGTCGGCGGCGTCGACCACGGCGGCGGGCACCGAGTCCAGCGCCACCGGCACCGCGATGACCAGCAGCGCGGTCGAGTAGATGGTCAACGCGATGATCACGTTCCACGGGTCGATCGCCGAAATGCCGACCAGCGGCGGGATGATGACGAACAGCGCGAGCGAGGGCACGGTGTAGGCCAGGCTCGCCACGGTCACGGTGACCCGCCGCAGCCATGGGATCCGCCGGATCACCGCGCCGGCGGGGATGGCGATCACCAGACCGAACAGCAAGGGCAGCAAGGCGAGATACAAGTGTGTCTTGGTGATCTCGACGATTTCGGAGAAGTTGTCGATCAGGTATCGCACGCGGTCTCCCCTCCGTCGGCCGGACCGGTGACGTAGTCCGCGCGGTTCACTATCCTTTCCCGTCGCCGTTGGAGGCTCCCTGCTCGGTGGCGAGCCGGTCGCGTTCGCGGTCCTCCGCGTCGCGCTGTGCGGCGAGCTGGGCGATCACCTCGGTGGCCAGAACGCCGCCGCGCAGCCGGCCGGAATCGTCCACGGCCACACCGATTCCGGACGGCGAGGAGATCGCGGCGTCCAGCGCCTGGCGCAGGTCGCCGGTGGGGGTGAACAGCGAACCGCCCGCCGACATGCAGTCCGCGAGCGGCGTGCCCGCGCGCCGGGCTTCGACGGCGGTCAGATCGACCCAGCCGAGCGGCTTGACCGCCTCGTCCACCACGAGCACCCAGTCGCCCCGCTCCAGACGCAGCGCGCCGACCGCCCCCGCGGTGGCGGTCGGAATGTCGTGCAGCGGAACGTCGTCGGCGGAGCGGAAGGAGAGACCGCGATAGCCGCGATCGCGCCCGACGAACTCGGCGACGAAATCCGTTGCGGGTCCGGCGAGTACGCGCTGCGGCGGGTCGTACTGCTGGAGCACGCCCGCGCGCCCGAAGACCGCGAGCCGGTCGCCGAGCGTGATGGCCTCGTCGATGTCGTGGGTGACGAACACGATGGTCTTGTGCAATTCCGCTTGCAGCCGACGCATTTCGCTTTGCAACTCCGCACGCACCACCGGGTCGACCGCGCTGAACGGCTCGTCCATCAGCAGGATCGGCGGGTCGGCGGCCAGCGCCCGGGCCACCCCGACCCGCTGCTGCTGACCGCCGGAGAGCTGCGCGGGGTAGCGCTGGGCCAGGCCGCGGTCCAGGCCCACCCGGTCCAGGACTTCGAGCGCCGCCTTGCGCGCCGCCCGCCGCGAATCGCCGCGCAGCACCGGCACTGTCGCGACATTGTCCAGCACCGTGCGGTGCGGCAGCAGGCCGCCGCTCTGGATCACGTAACCGATGCCGAGGCGGAGCCGGACCGGGTCCATCGTCGAGATGTCTTGCCCGGCAACGGTGATCGTGCCCGTGGTGGGCTGGATCATCCGGTTGATCATCCGCATCGAGGTGGTCTTCCCGCAGCCGGACGGTCCGACGAACACGGTGAACGAGCCCGATTCGATGTGCAGATCGAGGTCGGTCACGGCGTGCGTGCCGTCCGGATAGGTCTTGCTGACGCCGCGGAATTCGATGTCCGACACTGCTGCCTTCCCTTCGCCCGCGGCGCTCACCCGACCGGAGTGTTCAACCCCTGCGCCGCTACCCACGCCTTGGCGGCCGCCGCCGGTTCGGTCTTGCTGCTGCCGGAGACGGCCTCGTTCAGCTCGATCAGCTCCTCGGTGGTGAGCTTGGCCGAGACCGCGTTGAGCGCGGCCACCGCCTTGTCCGACTTCTTGGCGGAGTTGAACAGCGGAATCACGTTCTGTGCCGGGAAGTTGTGCTTCGGGTCCTCCAGCACCACGAGATCGTTCTCGGCGATCGCGGGGGAGGTGGTGAAGATGTTGGCCGCGGTCACCTGACCCTCCACCAGCGCGCGCACGGTGGCCGGACCGCCGCCGTCGGCGATGGGGACGAAGTTGTTCGCGGCGATGTCGAGTCCGTAGTTCTCCTTCAGGCCTGGCAGACCGCCCTGCCGTTCCTGGAATTCCGCGGGCGCGCCGAACTTCACCTCGGCCGAATGCGCCGCGAGGTCGGCGATGGTGCGCAGGTTCCACCGTTCGGCGGTGGCCTTGGTGACCACGACGGCGTCGGAGTCCTGGCCGGGCGCCGGTGCGGCGGTGGCCAGCTGGTCGCCGAGGGCGCCCGCCAGCGCGGCCTCGACGTCGGCGGCGCTGGTCGCGGTCGAGTCGTTGTCCAAGTACTGCAACAGGTTGCCGGTGTACTCGGGGATCACCGAGATCGCGCACTGGCGCAGCGCCGGGATGTAGGCCTCGCGGCTGCCGATGTTGAGCCGGGTGTCCACCTGGAAGCCGTTGACCCGCAGGACCTCCGCGTACACCTGGGCCACGGTCTCGGACTCCGGGAAGTTCGCCGAGCCGACGATCAGGCTCTCGCCCGCACAGTCGCCGTCGGCGGCGAGCGGATCGGAATCGCCGCAGGCCGACAGGATCATGCCGACGGCGAGGAGCGTGGCGGCGGCGAGGAGCTTGGAGGCGCGCAGCGCGAGCCGCGGCGCCGATCGCCCGGCAAGGGGGGTGATCGTGGTCTTCACGGGAGTCCTTCCGGCAGATGCGGACGGTGCGTGCGGCCGAAGCCGGACGGGCACCGGTACATTCTGGTTGTCCATACTGCCCGCAACTGGGTGCTTCTGTCGGCTGTAGTCGTCTTCGGAGAGTTGGTGTCGCCGGTGGTTCTGGCCGCGTCGAGGCGGGTGCTTGCCCGGGTACTGGTGGTCGCGGCCACGGCGGCGGTCGTATCCTGCGGAAACGACGATGCCGGGCCGCCCTTCGTGGTCGGCGCGGGAGACGCGGTCGAATCGCGGGTGCTCGCGGAGATCTACGCCGGTGCGCTGGCCAGGACCGGGCTGCCGGTCACCGTGCTGCCGGAACTCGGCGAGCGGGCCGAATACCTGGCCGCCTTGGACGCGGGGCGGGTCGCGCTGGTCGGAGAGCACACCGGCGAACTGCTGGCCCACTACGACAGCGGGTCCGCGGCGCGCACACCGTCCGATGTGATCAAGGACCTGAATCGTTCGCTGCCGGAGGGATTGGTCGTCTCGGATCCGGCCGACGGGACCGATCTGCGGCCGCGGGTGCTCGTCACGGCGGAGGCCGCGCGTCGGGACGACGTGGATTCGGTCGCCGAGCTCGCGCCGCGGTGCGCGGAGCTGCGGGCCGGGGTGGCTCCCGCGCCGGACGTGTTGCGGGTGCCCGCCGCAGCGCCGCTGGCGGGGTGCGCCTTCGCGGGCGAGACGCCGTTCGCCGATGCGGTGGCACTGCGAAACGCGTTGCTGGACAGTTCGGTTCAAGCGGGCGTGGTCGGTGGACCGTCCGCGCTGACAGCCGCGGTCACCGACGGTCTGACGGTGTTGACCGATGCCGACTACGCGCTGCGCGCCGAGAACGTGGTGCCGGTGTTCCGCAAGGGGCTGCTCGACGATCAGCGCGTTCGGAAGCTGAACTATGTGGCTGGGGAGCTCACGACGGACGAGTTGGTCGAGATGATTCGGCGTGTTCGGGATGGGGCCGTGGCGGGGGATGTCGCGCGGACCTGGTTGGACGCGCACGGGTTGTAGTCCTGGCGCACTGTCGTCGGCACCGGGTAGCCGATGGCGAGCCGGTCCGCGGCGGTGTCGCTGATCACAGGATCACCGGTGTTTCACACCCTTGTCGCACCGATGCTCCGGGCCGTATATTCCACATGGAGTATTTGGTGTGGAGTATGTCGGAGCCCGCGACTACCGTGCGGGTCGGGTTCGGCGGCTCGTCTCCCGCGGCGCGGCGGGGTGGATTCCGGCTGGAGGTGATCACATGGGCCAGGCGCGTCCGGCATTGACCGCGTTGGCGGTCTCGGTGCTGGCGCTGCTCGAGGAGCGGCCCATGCATCCGTACGAGATGTACCAGCTGTTGCTCCGGCGGAACGAGGACCTGCTGGTCAAGCTGCGGCCCGGCTCGCTCTACCACACCGTCGCCCGGCTGGCCGACCAGGAATTGGTGCGCGCCGAGTGCGTCGACCGCGCGGGCAACCGGCCCGAGCGCACCACGTACCGGATCACCGCGTCGGGCCGGGAAGCGTTGCGCGCCAGGCTCAGCGAAATCCTGCGGTATCCCGCGCCGGAGTATCCGCTGTTCCCGGTGGCGCTGGCCGAAGCACACAACCTGCCCAAGGACGACGTGCTCGGGCTCGTGCGGGAACGGGTCGCACACCTACGGAACGATCTCGCCGATCTCGACGCCATGGCCGACTGGGCCCGCGCTCACGAGGTGAAACGGCGCTACTGGATCGTGCTGCCCTACCTGCGCGCCACTCTCTCCGCCGAGCTCACGTGGTTGACCGGTTTCCTCGACGAATTGGCTTGCGGCGCATTGGAGTGGGAGGAGTTCGACTCGCAGACCGGTGTGCGGCTGGCGGGGCCCGAGCACCCTTGGGCCGACGACCCCACGGAGCTGCCACCCGCGCCGCGGCGCTCGGCGGGAGCCACGCCGTGAGCTCGCAGAACGACCACCCTCATCGACCCTCCTGGAGAGGAACGAAACCCTTGTCCACAGAACGCAATCCGTGGCCGGCGCTGCTCGCGCTGGTCGTCGGCTTCTTCATGATCCTGCTGGACATGACGATCGTCGCGGTCGCCAATCCGGCGATCATGCAGGATCTCCAGGCCGACATCTCCCAGGTCATCTGGGTGACCAGCGCCTACCTGCTGACCTACGCGGTGCCGCTGCTGGTGACCGGCAGGCTCGGTGATCGCTACGGCCCCAAGAACATCTACCTGATCGGGCTCGCGGTGTTCACCGCCGCCTCGCTGTGGTGCGGGCTGTCGCACACGGTCGGCATGCTGATCGCCGCGCGTGCCGCGCAGGGGCTCGGCGCCGCGCTGATGACGCCGCAGACCATGGCGGTGATCACCCGCACCTTCGCGCCGGACAAGCGCGGCGCGGCGATGGGGCTGTGGGGCGGCGTGGCTGGCCTGGCCACCCTGGTCGGCCCGATCCTGGGCGGCGTGCTGGTCGACGGGTTGAGCTGGGAGTGGATCTTCATCGTCAACGTGCCGGTCGGCATCGTCGCCTTCGTGCTGGCGGTGTGGCTGGTGCCCGCACTGCCGACGAACCCGCACAAGTTCGACATCCCCGGTGTGCTGCTCAGCGGCGTCGGCATGTTCCTGCTGGTGTTCGGCATCCAGGAGGGCAACAGCTACGACTGGTCGGCGCGCATCTGGCTGACGATCGGCGCGGGCCTGGTGGTGCTCGCGGTGTTCGTGGTGAATCAGGCGCGCAACACCGGCGAGCCGCTGGTGCCGCTCGGACTGTTCCGCGACCGCAACTTCGCGCTGTCGAATGTCGCCATCGCCGCGATGGGCGCGACGGTCGTCTCGGTGATGGTGCCCGCGTACTTCTATCTGCAAGCGGTGCGTGAGTTGTCGCCGACCGAGTCGGCGCTGGTTTTCGCGCCCATGGCCATCGTGACCGGCGTCGCCGCGCCGTTCATCGGCAAGTTCGCCGACCGGCTGCACCCGCGCCTCGTGCCGACCCTCGGCTTCGCGCTGTTCGCGGTCTCGATCTTCTGGTGGTCCGCGATCATGACGCCGGACTCGAACCTCGCGTGGTTCCTGGTGTCGGCGGCGCTGGCCGGTTTCGCCAACGCCTGCATCTGGGCGCCGCTGGCCGCCACCGCCACCCACAACCTGCCCGTTCAGCAGGCCGGTGCGGGTGCGGGCATCTACAACACCACCCGCCAGGTCGGTTCGGTCCTCGGCAGCGCCGCCATCAGCGCCTTGATCGCGGCCCGCATGTCCGCCAACGGACTCGCGGGCGGCGCGCCCACCGCGGAAGGCGTCGGCCACGGCCCTGTCCCCCCGCAGATTCTCGGCGAATTCAGCTCCGCACTCAGCGAATCCATCCTCCTCCCCGCCGCCATCCTGCTGATCGGCGTCATAGCCTCGGCCCTCTTCATCCGCCACGGCGCGGCCACCCCCGCCGACGAACCCGCCAAGGTCGACATCGTCAAAGCCTGACCCTCGGCCACGATCTCGGCTCCGCCTCGGCGGGGCGGTCGAGTCAGCCGATGGTGAGGGTGATGGTGGGGTGGCCGGTGGCGCCGTCGGGGATGACGTCGCGGCGGTCGGCGGTTTGGGTTTCGCCGGTGCCGTCGGTGGCGCGGGCGCGGAGGGTGTGGGTACCGGGGGTGGCGACCCAGTCGTAGACCCATTGGCGCCAGGTGTCGATGGACTGTTCGGTGGAGAGACGGGCGGGGCGCCAGTCGCCGTCATCGATCTGGACTTCGACGGCGGTGATGCCGCGGTGCTGGGCCCAAGCCACGCCCGCGATGGGGATGTGGCCGGGTGGTCTGCGGACGCGGCCGCGCGGTGTGTCGATGCGGGTTCCGGTCTTGATCGGGCCGTGCGCCGACCAGCCGCGGCGGGTCCAGTAGGCGGTGGCGCGGTCGAATCGAGTGACCTCCAGTTCGGTCACCCATTTGGTGGCCGAGACGTAGCCGTACAGGCCGGGCACCACCAGCCGGGCCGGGTAGCCGTGCGAGACCGGCAGCGGTTCGCCGTTCATGCCGACCGCAAGCAGGGCGTCGCGGCCGTCGGTGAGCACGGCCAGCGGGGTGCCCGCCGTCCAACCGTCCTTGCTGCGGGAGAGCACCATGTCGGCGTCGGGATGCGGACCGGCTTCGGCGAGCAACTCGTCCAGGCGGTAGCCGCGCCACAGCGCGTTGCCGATCAGGTCGCCGTTCACCGGATTCGATACGCACGCCAGCGTGATCAGCCGCTCCACGACCGGTCGCCGCGCGAGATCCGCCCAGCCGATGCGGATTTCGCGGTCCACCATGCCGTGGATGCGCAGCGACCAGTCCTCGATCGACACCTGCGGCAGGAACAGCGCGGTGTCGATCCGATAGAAGTCGTCGTTGGCGGTGAGGTACGGCGTCAGGCCGGGCACCCGCAGATCGGCGTCGGGCAGCAACGCGATCTCCGGCTCGGTCGGCCGCGGCAGGACGACGGCCGCCCGCTCCCCGGAAACGTCCCCGCGGCGCGCCCCGAAGAGTCGCCCGCCCGCACCGGCCAGCACCGCCAAACCACCGGTAATGGCCAAGCCGCGCAGGAGCTCTCGCCGCTGCGGACCTGTCGCGAGGCGTCCGCCACCCTCGCGACCCGCCTCGGTCCCCGACTCGGCGGCACCGCCGGAATGTCCCGGGGTCGCCTCGGTGCCCAACTCGCCGGCGCCCGGAGTAGCACCAGGCGCGGAAGCATCGGCGCGCGGGTTCGTCGAACGGGAGGCGCTGTCCGCGTGCACGGCAGATGAAGCGGATGTTCCCACGGTTCGGCGGAAATCGGCCGCGGTCTGCTTGGGCTGCCCGGTGGAAGTATCAGCCGTCGGCGCGGGGCCGGAGGTGTCGGCGCGCGGAGTGGCGTCAGCGCCGACGGGCGTCGAACCAGCCCGCACTCGATCGCTGCGGGAATTGTTACCGGTCTCCGCGCGAGACCCTGGGGTAGTGGCGTCGGCGGGCACGCGACCGGAAGGTGTCGCGTTCGGCGGCTGTTCGGATACCGCGCCGGTAAACACATCCGCGATCTTTTCGGTCAGCACGCGGAGCGCGTAAACGCCCGCTGCCACGCCGATTACGGTCGGTATCGCGGCGAGGAAACCGTAGCGCTCGGCGGCGAGGAAGGCGGCGACCAAGCCGAAGAAGACGAGCAGCGTGGAACCCGTCGCGCGATCGACGCGTTCGAGTGCGCCCGCGAGACCCGCGACGACAACCGCGACAATTCCCATGCAGGCGAAAAGCACCGTCTTGTCGGCCGTGCCGAATGTGCTGATCGCCCATTCGCGCAAGCCGTCGGGAGTGTGGTCGACAACGGTCGAACCGAGCACGTACATCGGCGCGCTCTCCGACCGTATGAAAGCCGCGACCAACTCCGCCACACCGAGCGCCAGCCCGGCGGACAGTATCCCGGCAGCCACCCGCCACCGCAGTACGGCCATGCCGCGAGCCTACTGCGCCCACCTCACCCGCGCCCCCCGAGCGCAGACCACCATTTCTCTCCCGTCGATAGAGAAATGGATCCGACGGGGGAGAAATGGCGGACGAATCGCCCACTGCAGCCACCATTTCTCTCCCGTCGATTCCCGCTCACGCGATGAGGCGGCGGACCTACTCCTTGTGCTTGCGGTAGTAGCGCGCCACGCGGACGCGGTTTCCGCAGCGGTCCGGGGAGCACCAGCGGCGTTTGGGGTGGGCCGGGAGGAAGAGGAGTACGCAGTCGTCGGCTTCGCACCGCTTGAGTTTGGTGAGGGCGGGGTCGGTGAAAAGGTCGACCGCGGCTTCGGCGAGGACCGCCGACAGGCGGGCGGCCGGTGCGCCGTCCCGCTGGAGCGTGGCGACCACGGCGGCGCCATCCCAGTCCAGACGGCGGACGGCGGGCGCGGCGGACTGGGCGGCGGTGAGGGCGCGCAGTGCGTCGGCGGGCGGGCGGATGCCGTGCAGGAGCGCGTCGAGTACGGCCGAGATGTGGTCGCGTACCTCGTGCACGGCGGCCAAGTCGGCCGAGGTGGGACGGTCGAGCGCAAGTTCGGGGTGGCGCTCGGACTGCCGGGCGAGCCAGTCGGCCAGCTGTTCCGTGCTCGCGAGGAGGTCGGCGCCGAGCGGCCGGGTGTTGACCAGGTCCAGTGCCAGGGGCTCGCCGATCAGCGGGGTCGTATCCACGATCTAATGGTACATCTCCGTGTTGACACATTAGAACTGAACCGGCTAGAACTAATGCATCATCACCTAGGTAAGGCATGTGAAATGTTCGAGCTCCCCCGCATTCAGCACCGCACCGTCCAGATCGACGGCGTCGAGGTCTTCTACCGTGAATCGGTTCCGGATCGAGCCGATGCCCCAATCCTCTTGCTGCTACACGGTTTTCCTTCGGGTTCGCACCAATTCCGCGCGCTGCTCCAAGCTCTCGGCGCGAACTACCGCCTGATCGCCCCCGACTACCCCGGCTTCGGACAAACCCGCGCGCCCGGCGATTTCGAATACACCTTCGACAATCTGGCCGACGTGATCGAGCGGTTCGTCCAGGCTCTCGATCTGCGCCGGTTCGCGATGTACGTCTTCGATTTCGGCGCGCCGGTCGGCTTCCGGCTGGCCCAGCGCCACCCCGAGTGGATCACCGGCCTGGTGGTCCAGAACGGCAACGCCTACGAGGCCGGACTGTCCGAGGGTGCAAGGGAATTCGTCGCACTACGTCCCGAGCAGGAGGGCGCCGAGGACACCATCCGCGGGCTGCTCACCCTCGAAGGCACCCGCGGCCAGTACGAACACGGCGTGCCGGATCGGTCCCTGCTCGCGCCCGAGAGCTGGCTGCTCGACCAGCACTTCCTCGACCTGCCCGGCCGCAAGGAGGCGCAGATCGCGCTGGCCTTCGACTACCGGTCGAACGTCGACGCCTACCCCAGCTGGCAGCGGTGGCTGCGCGAACACACCCCGCCCACGCTCATCGTGTGGGGCGCCGAGGACCCGTTCTTCCCCGCCCCGGGCGCGCACGCCTATCTGGCGGACCTCCCCGACGCCGAACTGCACCTCTTCGACACCGGCCATTTCGCCTTGGAAACCCACCTGCCGGAGATCGCGCCGCTCATCGCGAAGTTCCTCGACCGCCGCTGATCGGCTGAAACCGCGAAAACGCGAAAGGCGCTGCCCGCGAGGTGAACTCGCGAACAGCGCCCTTCGGCGATCAGCCGATCAGCTGTAGATCTTCTCCACCTCGGAGGCGTACTGCTTCATCACGACGGCGCGCTTGAGCGACATCTTCGGGGTGAGCTCGCCGCCCTCCTGGGTCCAGTCGACCGCGAGGATGCGGGTCTTCTTGATCTGCTCGGCGTGCGAGACCTTCTTGTTGGTCTCGGCGATCGCCGCGTCGATCTCGGCGACCAGCTCGGCGTTCTCGATGAGCTTCTCGATCGCGGTGTCGGCAGGCAGCCCGTGGCGCTCCTTCCAGCCGGGCAGCGCCTCCGGGTCGAGCGTGATCAGCGCGCCGATGAACGGCTGGCCGTCGCCGACCACCATCACCTGGCTGATCAGCGGGTGCGCCCGCAGCGAGTCCTCGAGCAGCGCGGGGGAGACGTTCTTGCCGCCCGCGGTGACGATGATTTCCTTCTTACGGCCGGTGATGGTGACGAAGCCGTCGGCGTCGATGGCGCCGAGGTCACCGGTCTTGAACCAGCCGTCCGCGAAGGCTTCCTCGGAGGCCTCGGCGTTGCCCCAGTAGCCGCCGAACACCACGGAGCCGCGCAGCAGCAATTCACCGTCCTCGGCGATCTTCGCCGCGTGGCCCTCGATCGGACGGCCCACGGAGCCGACCCGGATGTGCTCGGGGGTGTTCACGGTGATGGCGGCCGTGGTCTCGGTGAGGCCGTAGCCCTCGTAGATGGTCACGCCGACGCCGCGGAAGAAGTGGCCGAGGCGCGCGCCCAGCGGGCCGCCGCCGGAGACGGCCGCCTCGCACTGGCCGCCGAGAGCCGCACGCAGCTTGCTGTAGACCAGCTTGTCGAACACCGTGTGCTTGAGCTTGAGCACCAGGCCCGGGCCGCCGTTGTCCAGCGCCTCGCTGTAGGCGATGGCGGTGTCCGCGGCGGCGTCGAAGATCTTGCCCTTGCCGCCGTCGTGCGCCTTCTGCTTGGAGGCGTTGAACACCTTCTCGAACACGCGCGGCACCGAGAGGATGAAGTGCGGCCGGTAGCTGCCGAACTGGTCGACCAGGGTGGACCAGTCGGCAGTGTGCGCGACGATCACCTTGGCGTCGAAGGCCGTCAGCGCCACCGCGCGCGCGAACACGTGCGCGAGCGGCAGGAACATCAGGGTCTTCTTGCCCTCGGTGATGTACTTCTTCAGCGCGATCCGGTCGGACTTGGACTCCGCGTAGAGGTTCGCGTGGGTGAGCATGACGCCCTTGGGGCGGCCCGTGGTGCCCGAGGTGTAGATCAGGGTGGCGGGCGAGGCGGCGCCGACCTGCGCGCGGCGGTCGTGCACGACCTGGTCGTCCAGCTCGGCGCCGCGGGCGATCAGCTCGTCGATGGCGCCCTTCTCGATCTGGAGGGTCTCCTTCAGATCCGGCAGCGAGCCCGCCTCGATCTCGTCGATGGTGGCGCGGTGCTTGTCGTTGTCGACGACGAGCAGCTTGGTCGCCGAGTCCTGCAGGATCCACTTGGCCTGCTCGGCGGCGGAGCTGTCGTAGATGGCGACGGTGCAGCCGCCCGCCGCCCAGATGGCGAAGTCGAGCACGGCCCACTCGTAACGCGTGGGGGCCATGATGGCGACGCGGTCGCCGAGTTCGATGCCGGAGGCGATGATGCCCTTGGCCACGCCGGTGACGGTTTCGGCGAACTCCGCCGCCGTGACGTCGCGCCACCCGCCGCTGCCGTTCGGCACATTGAACAGCACCGCGTTCGGCGTCTGCTCGGCGTGGCGGAAGACGTTGTCGGAATTGTTCGCGTCATCCGGAATGGTGTAGGAAGCCGGGACTTCGAACTCTCGCATCAGTGCCCTTCCACGTGGGTTTACTCGCCAGTAATCTACGACACCTTGTGCCGGGCCGTGTCATCGACTACCGAAAATCTCGCTGCTCGGTAATCGGTCGACACTTCCAGGACTCCTCTTGTCGTCTTATCCTAGGTCGCTGGCCGACACCGGCTGGACGGCATCGCGCAGGAAATCGGATAGTTCGCGCAGCGCGACGGCGGCGGGCCGGAACAGTCCGGCCTGCAGTTGCGCGACGTGCCATAGCCCGCGGCTCTCGGTGAACCGCACGTGCACGCCCGCGCCGCGCAGGGCCGCGACCAGCGCGACGCACTGCGCGTGCAGCAGCTCGCTGACGTCGACCTGCACGTAGGTCGGCGGCAGTCCGTGCAGCACTCCGCGCAGCGGCGCGTAGCGGGGATCGTTCCCGTCGCCCGCGCCGAGGTAGGCGGCGGCGCAGGCGCGCGACCAGGCCTTGTTGATCACCGTGTCGCCATCGCGATCGGGGATCTCGTTGGGATCGGTCCACGGCGCGATCAGGCCGAGCGCGGCCGGTGTCATCCCGTGCTCGGCGATCAGCCGCTGGGCGGTGGCCATGCTCAGGCCGCCGCCCGCCGAATCGCCCGCTATGGCGATCTGGTCGGGCCGGAAGCCTTTCTCCGACACCAATTCCAGGAACGCGGCGACCGCGTCGTCCAGTCCGGTCGGGCACGGGTGTTCCGGCGCCATCCGGTAGTCGAGGACATACACCGCGCTGCCGGTGTCGCGGGCCAGCTGCGCCGCCAGCGAGCGATGGGTGGCCATCGAGCCGACCGCGTAACCACCGCCGTGCAGGTAGAGCACGGCGGTGGCCGGGTTGGTCGAGTCGGCGATGTGCAGTTCGGCCGGACGAGCGCCGAGCCGCGTCTTGCGCACCGTGACGCCCGCGGGCATCAGTTGCAGCGGCGCACCGAGATCCATCAGCTTGCGCTGCACCGTGAACGGCAGTCGAGCGTTCAGCATCAACCGGAACACCGGCTTCAGCAGCACGCGGCCGACGGGCAGCGGAATATCGAACTCACGCATCGTCGTCAGGGCAGGAAGGGCCGGTTCACCGCGGCGGCGATGCGCTGGTAGCCGGAGGCCGTGACGCGCACGAACATGTCGAGCAGCTTCGCCTCCCAGCCGATCAGGACCCGGCCGTGGCCCTTGCGCACGCCCTCGGTGATGGTCTGCGCGGCCATCTCGGGGGTGTGCATCGCCAGCTTCTTGTCGAACATCGACGCGGCGGACTTGCCGTCGATGCCCTCGGCGTAGGTGGCGTTGCGGGCCACCGCGGTCTTGATACCGCCCGGGTGCACGCAGGTCACCTGCACCGGGTGCCTACCCACCAGCATCTCCTGGCGCAGCGACTCGGTGAAGCCGCGCACCGCGAACTTGGCCGAGTTGTAAGCGCTCTGGCCCGGCACGGCGATCAGGCCGAACAGGCTGGACACGTTGACCACGTGCCCGTCACCGGACTCGATGAGCATCGGCAGGAACGCCTTGGTTCCGTTGACGACGCCCCAGAAGTCGACGTCCATGATCCGCTCGATGTCCTTGAACTCCGAGCGGAGGACCTCGCCGTGGAAGGCGATGCCCGCGTTGTTGTAGACCTGGTGCACCACACCGAAGTGCGCCTTCACGGCGTCGGCGTAGAGCAGCACCGCCTCGCGCTCGGCCACGTTCAGCCGATCGGACTCGACCTCGGCGCCCAGTTGTTCGCAGCGGCGCACCGTCTCGGCGAGGCCGTCGGTGTCGATGTCGGAGAGCGCGAGCTTGGCGCCGCGCTTGGCCAGGTTCTCGGCCAGCGCGCGGCCGATGCCGGAGCCTGCTCCGGTGATGACACAGACCTTGTTCTTGAAGTAAGCGTCGTTGCTCACTGGTTTCACACTGCTTTCAGTTCGGCGGGCGCGGTTGTCGTCGCGTAGGCGGATACATCGAAATGCTTTGTCAGCCTACGGAATTGGAAGGTGAAGTCGGGCCACAGCGTCGTATTGTTGCCGTGCTTGTCCAGGTACCAGCTCGCGCAGCCGCCGGTGTTCCACACCGTCTTGCTCAGCTTGGCCTGCAGTTCCTTGTTGTAGCTGTCCTGCGCGTCGCGGCGCACCTCGACGGTGCGCAGACCCAGGCGGTCGACGGTGGCGAGCGCGTCGGAGATGTAGTTGATCTGGGATTCGATCATGTACACCATCGACGTGTGGCCCAGGCCGACGTTCGGGCCGAGCAGGAAGAACATGTTGGGGAAGTTGGCGATCGCCGCGCCCTTGTAGCCCTGCTGGCCGATCTCGTCGAAGACCTCGCTCAGCGTGCGGCCGTCCTTGCCCGTGATGGTCTCGTAGGTCGGCGAGTCGGTGACGTGGAAGCCGGTCGCCACGATCAGCGCGTCGATCTCGCGCTCGGTGCCGTCCTTGGTGACGATCGAGCCGGCGCGGATCTCCCGGATGCCGTCGGTGACCACGTCCACGTTGTCGCGGCTCAGCGCCGGGTAGTACTCGTTGGAGATGAGCATGCGCTTGCACCCGATCCGGAAGTCCGGGGTGACCTTCTTGCGCAGTTCGGGATCGCGCACCTCGTACTGCAGCTTGGCCTTGGCCAGCAACTGGAAGCCCTGCATCAGCGCGGGGAACTTGGCGAGGCCGACGACCTGGGTCTCGCGTGCGGCGTAAATGGCCGCGCGGGAGAGCCGCTGCACGCCGGGCACGTACTTGAACGCCAGCCGCTCGGCCTTCAGGTACGGCCGGTCCATGCGGGGCAGCAGCCACGGCGCGGTCCGCTGGTAGACGTCCAGCTTCGCTACCTGCGGCGCGATCGAGGGCACGATCTGGATCGCCGAGGCGCCGGTGCCGATGATCGCGACCCGCTTGCCGGTCAGGTCGGCGTCGTGGTTCCAGCGGGCCGAGTGGAAGATCTCGCCCTCGAAGGTGTTGATGCCCTTGATGTCCGGCAGGTTGGGCTCGCAGAGCGCGCCGACCGCGGAGACGACGGTGTCGGCGGTGAAAGCGCCCTTGCTGGAGGTGATTTCCCACTGCGCGGTGTCGTTGTTCCAGCGGGCGCCGGTCACGTCGCAGTCGAAGATGTGCTTGTCGAGCACGTTGTACTTCTTCGCGACGCCCTGGATGTAGGACTGGATCTCGCCCTGCCGGGAGAACGAGCGCGACCAATTCGGGTTGAGTGCGAAGGAATACGAGTACAGGTGCGAGGGGACGTCGCACGCGGCGCCGGGGTAGGTGTTGTCCCGCCAAGTGCCGCCCACATCGCTGCCGCGCTCCAGGACCAGGTAATCGTTGCGGCCCTGCTGGCTCAGCCGGATGGCGAGACCCAAACCGGCGAAACCGCTGCCGATGATGATCGTCTTGGCGTGGCGGACTGACCGGTCGCCGACAGCTTTGTCTGTAACCTTGCGACTCATATAGCGAGACTACGATCTTATTGAGCGACAGTCAACAGTAATTGAATTCCGTTCAGTAGCATGAGTGCCGTGGACAGCAAAGGCGCCGGTGCGAACGGCAAGCGGATCCGGCTGAGCCCGGACGAACGCCGTCAGCAGCTGCTCGCGCTGGGGGCCAAGATGCTCGGCGAGCGGACCATCGAGGAACTGTCGGTCAGCGAGATCGCGGCCCAGGCGGGGGTCTCGCGCGGTCTGCTGTTCCACTACTTCCCGACCAAGCAGGACTTCCAGCGCGAGGTCGTCCGGCACGCCAACGCCGAACTGCTCGAGCGGGTGGCGCCGGACCGGTCGCTGAGCATCTTCGACATGCTGCGCGATTCGATCGAGCGTTACGTCGACTACGTCAGCGAGAACCGCTCGTCCTACCTCGCGCTGTTGCGCGGCCCGACCAGCGTCAGCCCCGACCTGGTCCCGCTGGTCGACCAGACCCGCGACGCCATCATCGGCCTCGTCCTCGCCGAGGCCCCGACCCCCATCGACCCCGCCGACCACCCCCGGCTGATGCTCGGCATGCGCGGATGGATCGCGTTCGTCGAGGAAACCACCCTCACCTGGTTGCGCACCGAGCCGATCAGCCGCGAGGAACTCGTCGAGCTCTTGGTGGAATCGCTGCTCACCTTGGCGATCGCGTTGAGCCCGGAGCTGGCCTCCGCGCTACAGGGGTGAGCGGGCCGACGCTGAGCTTCCTCGTGAGCAGGTTCAGGGTGTTGGCGGGTAATGGCGCGTCCACATCTCGCGCACGATCGCTTCGATATCCCAGGTGGGCCGCCAGTCGAGTTCCCTTGCGGCGCGGGAGTTGTCGCAGACCAGGGTCGGGGGTTCCTGGGCGGCAGGGTGGTGTTCGACCGGGATGGGGCGGCCGGTGCGGCGGGTGGTGCGGTCGATCAGGTCGTTGATGCTGGTGCCGGTTCCGCTGCCGATGTTGTAGCGGTGGCAGGCGCCCGGGGCGGGGAGATGGGTGAGGGCGGCGGTGAAGGCGCGGGCGGCGTCCTCGATGTGCAGGTAGTCGCGTGTCGCGGTGCCGTCGCCGTTGATCGGGAGGCGGGCGCCGGTGCCGGCCGCGACGGCTCGTAGGCGGGGGAGGAGACGGGTGGGGTCGGTGTCGGCGCCGCCGACGAGATTGGACATGCGCAGGACGATCGCGGCGAGGCGGCCGGTCGCGGCCTGGGCGGCGATGGCGGATTCGGCCGCCTGTTTGCTCGCGGCGTACGGGTGGGGCGGTGCGTCGGGGAGGTCTTCGGTCATCGGCTGGATGTCGGTGGCGTAGATCGCGACGGTCGACGCGAAGACCATCTTCTCGATGCCCGCCCGTGCCATCGCCTCCAGCAGCGCCACGGTGCCACCGACGTTGACCTGGAAGTACGGCAGCGGGTCGGCGACCGATTCCCTGGCGCGGGTGAGTCCGGCCAGATGGCATACGGCGTCGACATCGCGGACAGCCGCCGAAAGCGATTCCGGCTGACGGAGATCGGCGAACCGGACCGGTAATTCCCTTGGAACACGGTCGCGCTCACGACGCACCAGGCCGACGACCTCGTACCCGTCGCGATCGAGGCGCTCGGCGACGGCGCTGCCCAGATAGCCGTCGGCGCCTGTGACCAGGACCCGCAACGACTTCAGACGAGGAACGGCGCCAGCTGCGGCACCGCCTCGACCGGATGCTCGGCCTGGATCTCCTCGTCGATCGAGCGGAACTCCCAACCCTGTTGCGTGCGAACGAGTTTGCCCGCGAGGAAGCCGGTGTGCGCGTGGATCTTGCTCAGGTTGTAGCGGGCGATCTCGGTCTCGGTCATACCGTCGATCACCCGGCAGAAGGCGTTGTCGATCTGCTCGAAGGTCTGGCCGGTGTAGCAGGTCACCAGAAGGATCACGGTACTGATCTGCGGGGCGATCCTGGTCAGGTCCATCGTGATCAGCTCGTCGTCGCCGTCACCCTCACCGGTGGTGCTGTCGCCGAGGTGCCGGACCGATCCGTCCTGCGACATCAGCTGTTCGTGATACACCACGTCGACGATCGCGTCGTTGGCGAACAGCAACGCCGCCGCGTTCAAGTCGATGTCCTTCGTTCTCCCCGGCAACCACCGCCGCTGGGCCGCCGGATCCCATCCGACACCCATCGTCACGAGGGCCAGGGAACCCCCACCCGCATTGGGAACCACGTTCCACCAATCCCTTCCGCCACGCGGCGCGCCCACCACGCCACGTCCCCACCCTATGGTCCGCCGCGCCGTCCCGCCGGTAGATCCGCCCGCGCCACACCCGTTTCCGCTCGCGGACGGTGCACACCACCGCAAACCGGACACCACCGCAACCCGCCACCCATGCACCGACCACTATTTCCCTACCGAGCGCAGAGAAATGGTTCCGACGGGAGAGAAATGGTTGCCGCCACGCCGCTCCCAACCACCATTCGACTACTGAACTCCGCCCGGCCGCCACGCGTCGGCGGGGAACGCACCTGGCAGCCCCGGGGCACAGCGACGCGGCAGCCATCAGACCAGATACGGACCAGGAAACGGCGAACGCCGGGGCGAAACCGACTGATGGGACAGCGGTTTCGCCCCGGCGCTCGGGACAGCTAGAGATCAGCTGGTGGGGGCGAACGCCTCCGCGACGATCTCCGCCTGCTCGACGGCGTGCACCTTCGACGAACCCGAGGACGGGGCCGACATGGCGCGGCGGGAGATGCGGCGGAGTTTGCCGAGGCGCTCGGGGAGCAGCTCGGGAAGGTTGAGGCCGAAGAAGGGCCAGGCGCCCTGGTTGGCCGGTTCCTCCTGCACCCACGCGATGTCGGTCGCGTTCGGGTACCCCTCGAGGGCTTCGTTCAGGCGGAACTTGGGCAGCGGGTAGAGCTGCTCGATCCGCACGATGGCGATGTCCTCGCGCTTCTGCTTGGCCTTCTCGGCGACCAGCTCGTAGTAGAGCTTGCCGCTGGTCATCAGCACGCGCTTCACCTTGCCGCGGTCGCCGATGCCCTGCTCGTAGGTGGGCTCGTCGAACACGGAGTGGAACTTGGACTCGGTGAAGTCCTTCAGGTCCGACACCACGGCCTTGTTGCGCAGCATCGACTTCGGGGTGAAGACGATCAGCGGACGACGGATGCCGTCGTGCGCGTGGCGGCGCAGCAGGTGGAAGTAGTTCGCCGGGGTGGACGGCACCGCGACGGTCATCGAGCCCTCGGCGCACAGCTGCAGGAAGCGCTCGATGCGGCCGGAGGTGTGGTCCGGGCCCTGACCCTCGTGGCCGTGCGGCAGCAGCAGCACCACGTCGGAGAGCTGGCCCCACTTGGCCTCACCGGAGGAGATGAACTCGTCGATGATGGACTGCGCGCCGTTGACGAAGTCACCGAACTGCGCCTCCCAGAGCACCAGCGCGTTCGGGTTGCCCAGCGAGTAGCCGTATTCGAAACCGACGGCGGCGAACTCGCTCAGCGCCGAGTCGTGCACCGCGAACCAACCCGGGTTCTGGCTGCCGATGTTGTGCAGCGGGGTGTACTCCTCGGCGGTCTTGCGGTCGATGATCACCGCGTGCCGCTGGGTGAAGGTGCCGCGGCGCGAGTCCTGACCGGTCAGGCGCACCGCGCGGCCCTCGTCGATCAGCGTGCCGAAGGCCATCAGCTCGGCGAAGGCCCAGTCGACCTTGCCCTCGTAGGCCATCTCGCGGCGCTTCTCCAGCACCGGCTTGACGCGCGGGTGCACGTTGAAGCCGTCGGGCACGTTGAGGAAGGCGTCGCCGATGCGCTGCAGCACGGCCTTGTCGACCGCGGTCTGCACGGTCGCGGGCACCTTCTGGTCGTCCTCGACCGACTCGCTCGGCCCCGGCGGGAACTTCTCCAGTTCGCGGACCTCGTTGAACACGCGCTCCAGCTGGCCCTGGTAGTCGCGCAGCGCGTCCTCGGCCTCTTTCATGGAGATGTCGCCACGGCCGATCAGGCTCTCGGTGTAGCTCTTGCGCACCGAGCGCTTGGTGTCGATGACGTCGTACATGTACGGCTGGGTCATCGACGGGTCGTCGCCCTCGTTGTGGCCGCGACGGCGGTAGCAGATCAGGTCGATGACCACGTCCTTGCGGAACTTCTGGCGGAAGTCGACCGCGAGCCGCGCCACCCAGTCGCAAGCCTCCGGGTCGTCGCCGTTCACGTGGAAGATCGGCGCGCCGATGAACTTGGCGATGTCGGTGGAGTACTCGGTGGAGCGGCTGTTCTCCGGTGCGGTGGTGAAGCCGATCTGGTTGTTCACCACGATGTGGATGGTGCCGCCGACCCGGTAGCCGCGCAGACCCGAGAGGTTCAGCGTCTCGGCGACCACGCCCTGGCCCGCGAACGCGGCGTCACCGTGCAGCATCAGCGGCATGACGGAGAAGCCCTCGGGGCCGTCGCCCTTGTCGAGCAGGTCCTGCTTGGCGCGGACCAGACCCTCGAGCACGGGGTCGACCGCCTCCAGGTGCGAGGGGTTCGCGGTCAGCGAGACCTCGATCTCGTTGTCGCCGAACATCTGCAGGTAGGTGCCGCGCGCGCCGAGGTGGTACTTCACGTCGCCGGAGCCGTGCGTGGCCGCCGGGTTCATGTTGCCCTCGAACTCGGTGAAGATCTTCGAGTACGGCTTGCCGACGATGTTGGCGAGCACGTTGAGGCGGCCGCGGTGCGGCATGCCGATGACGACCTCGTCGAGCGAGTGCTCGGCGCACTGGTCGATGACCGCGTCCATCATCGGGATGACCGCTTCGGCGCCCTCCAGCGAGAAGCGCTTCTGGCCGACGTACTTGGTCTGCAGGAAGGTCTCGAAGGCCTCGGCCGCGTTCAGCCGGTTCAGGATGTACTTCTGCTGCGCGACGGTCGGCTTGACGTGCTTCTGCTCGACGCGCTCCTGGATCCACTGCAACTGGTCGGTTTCCAGGATGTGCATGTACTCCACGCCGATGTGGCGGCAGTACGCGTCGCGCAGCACCGAGAGCACGTCGCGCAGCTTCATCCGCTCCTGGCCGTGGAAGCCCGCGACGTTGAACTCGCGGTCCAGGTCCCACAGGGTGAGGCCGTGCTGGGTGACGTCCAGGTCGGGGTGGCTGCGGAACTTGTCCTTGATCAGGCGCAGCGGGTCGGTGTCGGCCATCAGGTGGCCGCGGTTGCGGTAGGCGGCGATCAGCTCGAGCACGCGCGAGCTCTTGTCGACGCCGCGCTCCTTGACGTCCTTGCGCCAGCGCACCGGCTCGTACGGCACGCCGAGGCCGTGGAAGATCTCGTCGTAGAACTCGTCGGAGATCAGCAGCTGGTGGATGGTGCGCAGGAAGTCACCGGACTCCGCGCCCTGGATGATGCGGTGGTCGTAGGTGGAGGTGAGCGTCATCAGCTTGCCGACGCCCAGATCCGCGACGCGCTCGTCGCTCATGCCCTGGAACTCGGCCGGGTACTCCATGGCGCCCGCGCCGATGATCGCGCCCTGACCGTTCATCAGGCGGGGCACCGAGTGCACGGTGCCGATGGTGCCCGGGTTGGTCAGCGAGATGGTGACGCCGGAGAAGTCCTCGGCGGTCAGCTTGCCGTCGCGGGCGCGCCGGACGATGTCCTCGTAGGCGGTGTGGAACTGCCCGAAGGTCATCTCCTCGGTGCCCTTGATGGCCGCGACGACCAGCGAGCGGCTGCCGTCCTTGCCGGGCAGGTCGATGGCGAGGCCGAGGTTGGTGTGCGCGGGGGTGACCGCGTTCGGCTTGCCGTCGATCTCGGCGAAGTGCCGGTTCATGTTCGGGAACGACTTCACCGCCTGCACGATGGCGTAGCCGAGCAGGTGGGTGAAGGAGATCTTGCCGCCGCGCGTGCGGGCCAGGTGGTTGTTGATGACCAGACGGTTGTCGATCATCAGCTTGGCCGGAATGGCGCGGACCGAGGTCGCGGTCGGGATGGCCAGCGACGCGGACATGTTCTTCGCGACGGCGGCCGCGGCGCCGCGTAGCACCTTCGCCTCGTCGGCGGCCTCGGTGGGCTTCGGCCCGCCGGAGGTCGGCGCGGCGTTGGAGGTCGGCGCCGGGGTGGTCTGGGGGGCGCGCGCGGCGGTGGCCTTCACCGCGGCCGCGGGCTTGGCGGCGGGCGCGGGAGCCGGAGCGGGCTTGGCGGCGGCCGGGGCGGGCTTCGCGGCCGGGGCGGGAGCCGGGGCGGAGTTCTTGGTCGGCGCGGCGGTCCGAGTCGGCACAGCGGTCTGGGTCGGCGCAGTGTTCTGAGTCGGCGCAGTGGGCTGCGAGTTCGTGGCGTCGCCGCTCGCTTCGGGGGTGTAGTCGGCGAGGAACTCGTGCCAACTCTCATCGACGGATGATGGATCCTGTTTGTACTTCTGATACATCTCGTCGACTAGCCACTGGTTCTGTCCGAACTGGGAAGTTGAGCTGCTCACAGCAGGTGTTCGCCTCATTTCGTTCTTCGCGCTGCGACGTTTGTGACGTGCCCGGCATGGGGATCAGCGGATGCGCGCCGATGGACCCTCTGTCGAGGATATGCCCAGCGGCAAATCGGCGAAGCTACCCACCACCGGACAGACCCAAACTCTTCTGTGCAGACTCGTCCGGGTCCGAGAATATTCCTCCCGTTTCGCGGGCCGCCGCCCAGAGGCGGGTATACGTTCCGCCCGCCGCGACCAGGTCGGCGTGCGTCCCGAATTCCGTGATCCGGCCCCGCTCGACGACCGCGATCCGGTCGGCGCGCGCGGCCGTGCCGAGCCGGTGCGCGACGACGACCGTGGTGCGCCCCCGGGTCAGCGATCTGCTCGCTACCAGCACCGACGACTCGGTTTCCGGGTCGAGGGTCGCGGTGGCCTCGTCGAGCAGTAGGAGGTCGGGACGGACCAGTTCGGCCCTGGCGAGGGCGATCAACTGACGCTGCCCGGCGGACAGTCCGCGCCCGCGTTCGCCGACCGGTTGCCGCAGTCCGAGGGGTAGCGCGGCGATCATGTCGGTCGCACCCACCGCCGCGGCGGCCGCGCGAATCTCTGCCTCGGTTGCGGATGGTTGTCCGAATGCAATGTTGCTGGCGACGTCGCCGGTGAAGAGGTGAGCTTCTTGGGGGACGATGCCGAGCCGGGAACGGTAGTCGGCGAGGCGGTAATCGCGGATGTCGACGTCGTCGACGACGATCGCGCCGGTGGACATCGCTGTGCCGGAGTCCGCGTCGGACTTCGTGCGGACGGCCCGGGCATCGCTTCGCTCGGTGCCCGCTTCGTCGGCGCCGCCGGGTGCCCGCGGCAGGTCGTAGAGGCGGGCGAGCAGCTTCACGATCGTCGACTTGCCCGCGCCCGTCGGCCCGACCAGCGCCAGCGTGGACCCGGCCGGAATACGCAGCTCGACATCGTCCAGTGCCGGAGTCTCGGTTCCGGGATAGCGGAAACGCACGTGATCGAGCGCGACCTCGCCGCGCAGACCGTCGGTGATCGCCACGGCGTCCGGCGGATCCGCAGCGATCGAGGACGGCGTGCGCAGCAGTTCGCCGATGCGCCGCAGCCCGACCCTGGCCTGCTGGTAGCCGTCGAAGACCTGGGACAACTGCATGATCGGGCCGAACAGCAGCTGTAGATACAGCACGAAAGCGACAAGCGTGCCCGCGCTGGTCGCGCCGACGGCGACCTCCCGCGCGCCGACGAAAACCACCGCGGCCAGCGCCAGGTCGGCCCAGGCGATGACAAAGGCGAAATACAGCGCGATCGCCCGCTGCGCCCGCATCCGGGAGTTGCGGTAGCGCTCGGAGTACTCGGCGAACCGCCGCGCCGCGCGCGGTTCGTGCCGGTTGGCCTGCACCGCGCGCAGGCCGGTGACGTTCTCCTGGAAGTCGGCGTTCACCGTCGACACGCGTTCCCGCGACACCGTGTAGGCGGTCGAGGAGAAGCGCCGGAAGATCACCGTCGCCACGATCAGCGGTGGCAGGGCGAGCAGGGCGACCACGGCCAGCGAGAGGTCGATGACCAACAGCGCCACCGCGATGCCGAGCAAGGTGAGCACGCCGATGAGGGTGGTCGCCACGCCGGTCTGCAGGAAGCTCGACAGCGCGTCCACGTCGGTGGTCATCCTGGTCATGATCCGGCCGGACAGTTCCCGCTCGTAGTAGTCCAGGCCGAGGCGTTGCAGGTGCGCGTAACTGCGCACGCGCAGGCCGTAGAGGACGCGTTCGCCGGTGCGCGCGGTGAGCACGATGGTCGCCGCGCCGACCGCGAAGCCCGCCGCGACCAGCGCGATCCCGAGCCCCGCCGCCCGCACGAGCGCGTCGGACTGTCCGGCGCTGACGCCCGTATCGATGGCGTAGCGCACCAGCGCGGGGAAGGCCACGCCGACGAGCGCGTCCAGCGCGAGCAGGCTCACCACCGTCAGCACCAGCCACCGCACCGGGCGCATCAGCCGCGTCAACCGGAAGCCCGGGTCGGGTTCGCGCAGCGCGCGGTCGTCGAGGCCGGGTTCCTCGGTGGCGGGCGGGAGTTCCTCGATGGTCCGGCGCAGCTCGGGTGTCTCGGCCAGGTCCGCGGCAGCGGCCCCGAAACCACCCGCCCGCCCGGCGGCGCGCGGTGTTCTCGTCGGCTCCTCGGGTTCGATCGTCGCGGGCACCGGCCGGTGGGCGGGCGCGGGCAATCGGATGACCCGGTCGGCGTGGGCGAGCGTCGACTCGCGGTGCGCCAGGATGATCGTGGTGCGGCCGCCGCGGTCGGGCAGGGTGTCGAAGATGGCGGCCTCGGTGACCGCGTCTACCGCGGAGGTGGCGTCGTCCAGCACCAGGATGCGCGGGCGGGCCAGCAGCACCCTGGCGAGCGCGATGCGCTGCCGCTGGCCGCCGGAGAGGGTCAGCCCGCGCTCGCCGACGACGGTGTCGTATCCGTCGGGCAGTTCGCCGATGAAGTCGTCGGCGGCGGCCAGCTTGGCGGCCTGCCTGATCTCCGCGTCGGTGGCGCGCGGGTTGCCGAGGGCGATGTTCGCGGCGATGGTGTCGGAGAACAGGAACGGATCGTCGAACACCACACCGACGGCGGCGCGCAGGTCGGCGGCGGCCACGTCGGCGATGTCCACCGGCTTGCCGGCGTCGGGTCCGTCGCCGAAGAGCCGGATGTGGCCCGCGTCGGGCGCGTAGAAGCGCGGCAGCAGCAGCGAGAGCGTCGTCTTACCCGACCCGGCGGGTCCGATGATCGCGACCGTCTCGCCGGGGCGCACGGTGAGGTCCAGATCGCGCAGGATCGGCAGGTCCGGATCGAAACCGAAAGTGAGCGAATCCATCTCGATCCCGAGCGGGCCGTCCGGCAGCGCGGCGGGCACGGGCGGATCGGCGATCACCGGCGCGGAGTCGATGACCTGGAAGACGCGCTCGGCGGCGGCGCGGGTCAACTGCGCCAGGATGACGACCGAGGACATGGCGCGGGTCGCCGAGGTCATGGTCGCCACGTAGGCGGCGAAGGCGAGGAAGGTGCCGAGCCCGATGGAGCCGCGCAGCGCCAGCCAGCCGCCGAACGCGATCACCCCGACCAACCCGGCCTGCGGTATCGCCGCGACCACCGGCGCGAAGCGGGCGTCCACCCTGGCCGCGCGCATGCGCTCGGCGTAGAGCCTGCGGCCGTGCCCTTCCAGCACGTCGACCATCCGGGCCTCCTGCCCGAAGCCCTTCACCACCCGCACGCCGGTGACCGTCTCCTCGACGTGCTGGGCCAGATCGGCGGCCCGCTGCTGGGCCGACCAAGTCGCCGCGAACAGGCGCGGCCGCATCCGATAGACCACCGCGGCGATGCCGGGCACCACCAGCAGCGCGACTACCGCCAACGGCGGCGAGAGCCACAGCATCACCCCGGCCGCGAGCAGGAACTGCAACAGCGCCATACCGGAGAGCGGCACCATCGCCAGCAGACCCTGCACCAGCTGCAGATCCGTGATCGAACGGGAGACCACCTGACCGGTGCGCAGCGCGTCCTGACCCGCGCCGTCGAGTCGCTGCAGCGAACCGAGCAACCGCACCCGCAGGCCGTGCTGGACGTCGAGCGAGAGACGGCCCGCGAGCAGCCGCCTGCCGAACGCCGCGGCGAACCGCCCGGCGGCCAGCAGCGCGAGCAGTGCCGCGATCACGCCGATCACCTCGGTGTCGCCGACACCGGCCGCGTCGACCGCGCGCTTGGTGAGCAGCGGCGCGGCCACCTCCACCAGCGCGCCCGCCAGGACCGCGGCCGCGACGCCCGCGATGGTGCCGGGATGTGACCGGCTCTCCGCCCACACCCGCCGTATCCAGCCGCGCCCCGTCGTGCTCTGCTCAGTCGTCGTCGGCTCACTCAATTGCGCTGTCCACCGCCCCTTCATCGAACTCCCCTCCCAGTCTTCGCCGCCGAACGGAGTCCGTCGAAAGCCCGCGCATGGCCGCGGCGAAGGCGGAGGTACGCCATCGAAGGTAACGACGCGCGGCGACACACCGCTTGTTCCCGGAGTCTGCCCCCCGATCTTGGCGTGTCCGGGCGGATCTGATCTCGCCGCCATGACAACGCAGGGGGATTGGCGCGGGCGAGCGCCCTCGGGTGACGGTCGCGGGTCACATATCGCGGCCGCGCAGCTGCCACCAGCCCGCGCCGGCGATTCCGATCGTCCACAACAGTAGGACGACGAAGGCGGCCGGGGTCGGGGCGAGGATGTCGCTGTCGGGGAAGGAGCCGACCGCCACGGTGGCGACGGTCGCCGACCCCGGCAGCAGGGTGACCACGCCGCCGAGCCCGATGCCATTGGCCACCAACCAGATCAGCGGCTCGATGACGAGCAGCCAGCCGAGGATCAGCGCCACCGCGCCGGTCGACTGGCGCAGCAGCAACCCGAGTCCGGCGCCGAGCAGCGACCAGCAGACCGCGGCGAGCAGACCGGTGCCCAACACCGTCAGCAATCGGGTGCCGAACTCGAACTTGCCCCGGCCGAACGCCAGCAGGCAGGCGAACGCGCACACCTCGACAAGCACCGCGACCGCCAGCGTGTACGCGCCGGTGACCAGCAGTTTGGCCGCCGCGAGCCGATCGCGGTCCGCGGTGAACAGCGAGGTCACCGGCATGGTCCGATAGCGGAACTCACCGCCGGCTCCCGCGGCGCCGAACACGGCGGCGGCCAGGATCGTCGCGGCCAGCGCCAGATACAGCCCGATGGTCGCGGCGCCGGTGGCCAGCGCGGACTTCGGGTCCGCGGGCCCGGCCATCACCGATGTCACCGTGGCGGCCACCAGCGCGACGGCGGGCAGCGTCACCCCGAGCGCCAGGCACCAGCGCAGCGTGTAGACCTTGCGGACCTCGGAGTTGACCGGCGGCACGAGGTCCGGTGGCAGAGTGATCATCGCGGAATCCCGTAGGGCGTCGGCTGCGGATGGGGTGCGTGCGCCGCGGGCGGCGGGAACATCGGCGCCGCGGTCTTGCTCGGTTTCGTCAGCGAGGCGAGGACCCGGTCGGGGTGGATCGGATCCGGGGTGACGCTGTCCAGCCGCACCCCGGCGGCCTTGGCCGCGTCGGTGATCTCGGCCTCGCTCGCCTCGGCCACCGCGAGCCGCCCGTCCGGGCGGATGACCGCGTCGGTGTAGCCGCGCGCGGCGAGCATCGTGGCCAGCGCCACCGGGGTGGACGCGGCGACCACAAGTCGGTCGGGGTGATTGCGGCGCAGTTTCGCGGGAGTGCCCTGGTAGACCACCGCGCCCTCGCTCACCACGATCAGCTGATCGGCCATCGCCACCACCGAGGCGAGGCTCGCGCTGGACAGCAGCACCGTGCCGCCGCGGCGGGTGTGCCTGCGCAGGAAATCGTGCAGCCAGCCGCGTTCGGCGGGATCGAGTCCCTCGGTGGGCTCGTCCAGGATCAGCACCGGCGGATCGGTGAGCAACGCGGTGGCCAGTGCCAGCCTGGTCTGCTGACCGATCGACAGCGCGCCCGCCTTGACGCGCGCGGCATCCGTCATGCCGACCGCCTCGAGCACCGCGTCGACCCGCGCGTCCGGAACTCCGGCCGCGGCCGCGTACACCAGCAGGTGGTCCCGGGCGGCGCGCCCCGGATGCAGTCCGCGCGGCGCGAGCATCCCGCCCACCGGCGACGCGGTGATCTCCGCGCTACCCGAGGACGGTTCCAGCAGACCGAGCAGGATCCGCAGAATGGTGGTCTTGCCCGAGCCCGCGGGACCGACCAGCGCCGCGGTGCTCCCCGCGGGAACGCTGAAGCCGACGTCCTCGACGGCCGAACCGAGTTCGTACCGCTTGCTCAGGCCGCGAACGACCAAAGCCGTTTTGGCTCGGGTCATTTCGGGTCGGCGGGGAAGTGCGGCGGGGTGGCGTCGAGCGCGGGCAGCGGATCGGCCTCGACGACGAGCTGCCGGTCGGCCGGCCAGAAGGCAGGCGCGGGCCCGAAGGCCTTCCGCGCGTTGAGCACCGTGGTCTTGCCGAGCGCGCGGTTGCCGACGCCGCCGATCACCGCGCCGATGCCCATCGGGATCACCTTGCCCGCCATCAGCGCCATCCGCTTGGTGAGGAACCGGACGATGAACCGCTTCATCAGCGTGTCGTTCATGCCGGACAGACCCGGTACCCGGTTGGCGAGCAGGGTGCCCCAGTTCTTGGCCGACCGTCCGACCGAACGCTCCACGATCTCCATGCCGGAATCGCCGAGCACCACCGCGAGCACCAGCGCCCTGCGCTGCTCCTTGGCCTCCGGCGCGACCCCGTGCACCGCGGCGTTCGCCAGCGTGTACAGCGCGGAGGCCTCCAGGAAGAACGCCGTCTCCGCGGTGATGGTGGCCAGCGAGGCCACCGTGCCGACGCCGGGCATCGCGGCGGTCGCGCCCGCCGCGGTGCCGCTGCCGGTCACCGCGAGCAGGTACTGGCGCTCGATCCGGGCGAGGATCTGCGCAGGGGTCTCGTCGGGATGGGCGCGCCTGATCCGATCGATGTACTTCTCGACCGCGGGCGCCTGCAGCTTCGACCCGTTCTCGAGCAAGGCGACCACGGTCTTCTCGAATCCGCTGTGCCGCATCGGCAACACCCCTTAAGTCTCAGCCTTCGCTGCCAGAACTCTATGGCACCGAACCATCGTCGGCCCAACACGACAACGAACCGGCTCATGGTCCGGGTTCCCGCGCCGCGCCACCCGAAACGACGGCCTCCGCCGGTCAGGCCGGGCCGTGCAGGGCGGGCACCCGCTCCGACAGCGGCGGCGGTGGCGGCGGGGTGCCCTCGCCGAACGGCCTGCCGCCCAGCTCGTCGCGGCCGTGCGGGGTCAGCCAGTTGCTCAGGTCGGGTCCCTTCGGTACCACCTTGGTCGGGTTGATGTCGGTGTGCACCACGTAGTAGTGGGTCTTGATCTGGGCGAAGTCGACGGTGTCGCCGAAGCCGGGGGTTTGGTACAGGTCGCGGGCGTAGGCCCACAGCACCGGCATCTCGCTCAGTTTCTGCCGGTTGCACTTGAAGTGGCCGTGGTAGACGGCGTCGAACCTGACCAGCGTGGTGAACAGCCGCACGTCGGCCTCGGTGATGGTGTCGCCGACCAGGAAGCGTTGTCCGGCAAGGCGATCCGAGAGCCAGTCCAGCCGGGCGAAGAGCCGGTCGTAGGCCGCGTCGTAGGCGTCCTGGGCGCCGGCGAAGCCGCAGCGGTAGACGCCGTTGTTCACATCCCGGAAGACGACGTCGTTGACCTCGTCGATCTCGGCGCGCAGCGACTCGGGGTACAGCTGGGGCGCGCCTTCCCGGTGGAACTTCGTCCATTCGGTGGAGAAGTCCAGCGTCATCCGGGCGTAGTCGTTGGTGACCACCTGACCGGTCGGGATGTCGACCACCGCGGGGACGGTGATGCCGCGCGGGTAGCCGGGGAACCGGGCCAGGTAGGCGTCGCGCAGTCGCGGGATGCCGAGCACCAGGTCGACGCCGCCGGGATCGAGGTCGAAGGTCCAGCTCAGCTTGTCGTGGGTGGGGCCGCACAGGCCCAGCGAGAGCACGTCCTCCAGGCCCAGCAGCCTGCGCACGATGAGCGTGCGATTGGCCCACGGGCACGCGCGCGCCGCGACCAGCCGATACCGCCCCGGCTCCACCGGATAACCGTCGCGTCCGTCGGCCGTGATGCGGGTGGTGATGTAGTTGGTGTCCCGCTTGAACTCACCCGGTTCGACGTACGAACCGCTTTCGGATGCCGCCTTGGTCACACGATCAGTCTGGCAGATGGAGGTTCTAGGCTGGCGCAATGAGCGAAACCAAGGCCACTCGGCTGGAACGGGAAATCACCGACGGCGGCGCGGAGGTCGCCGTCCTGACGCTGGCCAATCCGCCGCTGAACCTCTTCGATCGGGCGATGCTGGACGCGCTGGTGCAGGACATCGCCGAGCTGAGCGCCAACCCGCCGCGCGCGTTGTTGCTGCGCGCGGAGGGCAAGGTGGTCTCCGGCGGCGTCGACGTGCACGTCTTCGACGGCCTGACCACCGAGCAGGGCGCGGAGCTGTGGCGTTCGCTGTTCGCGCAGATCATCCATCCGCTGGAGGCGCTGCCCTGTCCGGTGCTCTTCGCCGCGCACGGCCTGACCCTGACCGCCGCCTTCGAGATCGCGCTGGCCTGCGACATCATCCTGGCCGCGCCGAAGGCGAAGTTCGGTCTGGTGGAGACGGTGGTCGGCCTGACCCCGTCGATGGGCGGTCCGCAGCGGCTCGCCGAGCGCGCCGGATCGGGCCGCGCGCGGGAATTCGTGATGACCGGCGATCTCTACGACGCGGCGACCATGGCCGAGTGGGGCGTGGTCAACGGCGTGCACGAGGACGTGGACGGCGCGGCGCGGGAACTCGCGCACCGGCTGGCGCAGGGCCCCACCAAGGCACACGCGGCGACCAAGCGGATCGTCGAGGCCTGGCGCTCCGGCGGTGTCGCGCACGCCGATTCGGTGACCCCCGAGGTGTCCGGCGAACTCTTCGCGACCGACGATCTGCGCGGCGCGGTGCGCAGCTTCCTCGAGGTCGGACCGGGCAAGGCGACGTACACGGGCCGGTGACGGCGGGGACACGGTAATTCGACTATTCCCGCGAAATTGTGATCCGCGTCATATAGTCGCAGGTGCCTGGCAGCTAGAGGCATCGCGCGGAGGACAAATGTCGCAGCTCTTGGTCGAATACCCCCTGACTCACTCGCCCGCGTGTGGAAACCCGCTGGCCCGCGGCGCGGACGGTGTGCTGCGCTACGGCAATCTCACCCCGGCGCTCACCGAGCTGCTCGACCTGCAGGTGCACGCCTTCGCGGCGCGCGAGGCGGTCGTCGAGCTCGGTGGGACACGGCTCACCTACCGGGAGCTGTGGCACTCGGCCTCGCGCATCGCGGGCGGCCTGCAGGAACACGGCGTCGGCTACGGCGACCGGGTCGCCATCCACATGCCCGCAGGCGCGCGCTGGGTGCAGGCGTTCCTCGGCGCGCTGCTCAGCGGCGCGGTGCCGGTGCTGGTGCACGACGGGCTTCCGGCGAAGGTGGCCGAGCAGGTGATCGCCGACAGCAAGGCGGATTT
This sequence comes from Nocardia bhagyanarayanae, assembly GCF_006716565.1. Lineage (NCBI taxonomy): Bacteria > Bacillati > Actinomycetota > Actinomycetes > Mycobacteriales > Nocardiaceae > Nocardia > Nocardia bhagyanarayanae. The sequence continues at coordinate 2,813,667 of NZ_VFPG01000001.1, forward strand.
CGTGCTCGGTCACGGCGCCCGCGGCGGTGAGGTGGAGCTACCCGACGGCGCCGCGTTCATCGACGACGGCGCGGCGCTCAACGATCTGGCGCTGCTCTGCTACACCAGCGGCACCCGCAAGGGCGTCGAGCTGACCAACGAGAACCTGCTCTCGGCGGTCCGCTCGGTGGTCGCCGCGCTGGACCTGCCCACCGACGGTGTGCGCAATCTGGTGCTGCCGCCGCTGGCGCACGCCAGCGGATGCGTCGACCAGCTGCTGCCCACCTTCGCGGTCGGCGGCACCGTGGTGCTCGCCGCGGAGGGCCGCGGTCTCGCGGAAGCCATTGTGGCCGAACGGATCGACATGGTCTCGGGCACGCCGCGCATCTTCGCGGGCCTGCTGCCCGAGCTGGCCGCGCTGCGCGCCGACGGCGTGCCCACCGAGGGCATCAGCCGGGTCAGCAGCGCCGGGCATCGCGCCGAACGGACCGCGGGCGGCTTGGCTGCCGCGCTGCGCGACGCGTTTCCCTCGGCCCGGCATTGGTCGGTGTGGGGCGCCACCGAGACGAGCGGCATCGGCCTCGCCGTGGACGACACCGAGACGCCCGCCGACGCGGGCCGCGTCCTCGGATTCCCGTTCGGCGGCACGGAATTGGCGCTGTGGGGTCCGCGGGCCGGGGCCGGGCAGGGCGAACTGCTCTGTCGCGGACCGAACGTCACCCGGCGGTACTGGAACGACCCGGAGACCACCGCGCACCGGTTCACCGGCAGCTGGTTCCACACCGGCGATCAAGTGTCGATCGACGCGCAGGGCCTGGTCCGGCGCGAAATCGCCTGACCTGTGGCCTGTTTCGACTCCGAACGGAGCTATTCCAGCATCCGGTCGCGCAACCGCCCGCGCAGCTCGGGCGTCAGCCCGACGACGTCGAGGTAGCGGTCGAAGTCCCCGTGCAGTTGCCGTACCGATTCCAGCGCCATGCCGAGGTACTCCTCGCGCACACCGAGCAGATCTTCGGAGAAGCTCGCGCCCGGCGGCAGGGTGGGCTCGATCAACGCGCGCAGCGGTTCGACCGCCTGATTGCTGAGCAGGTAGTCGGCGAACACGTCCTCCTCGACGACGTCCACCGCGCGCAGCAGCGTCGCCACCGCCCAGCCGGTGCGGTCCTTGCCCGCCGCGCAGTGCACCAGCACCGCGCCGTCGCCGCGCACGATCGACTCCGCGATCGAGATGATCGCGGAGTTCGCCTCCGGCAGCGCGGGGAACTCGCGGTAGACCTCGAGCATGTGGTCGAACGCGGAGCCGGTGCGCGACTCGTGCGGCGGCGCCTCGCCCATTCGCGAGTCGAAGGGCGTCACGCTGCGCCGCACGCCGTCGGGCAGGTTGTCGTGGCCCATGTGGTCGATCTCCCGCACACCGCGCAGGTCGAAGACCTCGCTGACGCCGAGTTCGCGCAGCGTGCGGTGGCCGTCCGCGTCGAGGCCGCTCAGCTGCGCCGAACGCAGCAGCACGCCGCGGCGCAGCTTGGCGCCGCCGACCGTGCGCAGGCCGCCGGTGTCGCGGAAGTTGAACGTGCCGGAGAGGAAGAACTGATCGGCGGGAGGCGGGAGAGTCACCGATCCAGGCTATCGGCCGTGCGCATCGCGGCGGTGTCGTTCCCGGATCGAACGCCGAACAGCCGGTGAACCGGTTACACGGCGCTATTGTGCGCTTCACCACAGTGTGGGCGGCGTGGTACCGCTGACCGTAAGGTGGAACATTGTGTGTCTTCCGGCCGCGAGGGTCCGGGAGTCGCCCAGGAACGCCGATTCGTGGGGCACTGCAGCGTTGCAGAGACATTCCGTTTGGGTAACAAAACATTCTTCCGGTCTGGAATACCCGCTGAACCCGTTCTCAAACCCCGAAAACCCTCTACCATTGATGAACGTTGGACCGGGCAGCCTGGGGATTTCTGGCAGCTCGCCCACGTTCAGCGAGTCGCGCCAATGGAGGTGCGCGAGTTCTTTCGCCGAGGGAGTCGTCGTTGAGCGCACGTGGAGAAATAGTGGAGAGTCGGTTGCGGCCGACGATCTGCGAGGCCGTGGAGAAGGCGGCCGCCTCGCTCGATATCACCGGAGTGCGGGCACTGCGGGTGCTGTTGCATGCCGGTGTCACCGCGTACTGGCCGCTGGTCAAGGCCGCGCCGACCAAGCAGATCCGCGCCTACGAGGCGACCGTGCAGACGCTGCGCGAGCGCTGGGAGGTGCGGTCCGAATCCATGCCCGACCCCGTCGCGGCGGCTATGTTCCGCGAGATGGACGCCGAGGTCGGCAACTTCCTGCAGCTCTGCGCCGATCGCTCCGGCACCCAGTGGCTGGAGCCGGTGGACGACATCGCCACCTACGTGGTGTCGGTCCTGCAGGGGGCGGTGTTGCGCTGGCTGGCCGACTGCAACGACGAGACCACGCTCGTGGTTTCGGACGATCTGGTGAGCGGCTTGACCACCCGGGCAGCCGAAGTCTGAGCCGCCCAATACTGGACGTTTGACCAGTTTGGTGGTTGAGTTGTTCTGGTGAGCGAGACATCGCCGATCGCCGGACTGCACGCCGCCACCGCCGACCTCGACCCCCCGCTGGCCGCGCTCGATCTGACCGCGCTGCGCGCCAACGCCGCCGACCTGGTCCGCCGCGCGAACGGCGTCCCGATCCGTGTCGCCAGCAAGTCCGTGCGCTGCCGCGCCGTCCTGGAAGCCGTGCTCGGCGGTGATCTGACCGCGGCCGACGGCTTCGCGGGCATCATGTCCTACTCCCTGCGCGAGGCGCTCTGGCTGGCCGGTCTCGGCGCCCGCGACATCCTGCTCGGCTACCCGACCGTGGACCGCGCGGCTCTCGCCGAACTCGCCGCCGACGACACCCTGCTCGGCGCGATCACCCTCATGATCGACGACGTCGAGCAGCTCGAGCTGATCCGCGCGGCCGTCGGCACCGACCGGGTGCGGCCCCGCGTCTGCTTGGACGTGGACGCCTCGTTGCGGATCGGACCGCTGCACCTCGGCGTGCGCCGCTCGCCGATCCGCACCCCCGAACAGGCCGCCGCGCTGGCGCGCGCCGCGCTCGACCGCGGCTTCGACGTGGTCGGCGTGATGACCTACGAGGCGCAGATCGCCGGACTGCCCGACAGCAATGTCGCGGTGCGGCTGGTCAAGCGGGCCTCGGCCGCCGAGATCGCCAAGCGCCGGGCGCGGGTGCTGGATGCGGTGCGTTCGGTGGTCGGGAAGCTGGAGATCGTCAACAGCGGCGGCACCGGCTCGATCGAGGTCAGCATCGCCGATCCGGATGTCACCGAGGTGACCGCCGGTTCGGGTCTCTACGTGCCGACGCTGTTCGATCACTACCGCGCTTTCACCCCGCGACCCGCGCTGTTCTTCGCCACCCCCGTGCTGCGCAAACCGACGCCGTCCATCGCGACGGTGTTCGCGGGCGGCTACATCGCCTCCGGTCCGACCGGCGCGTCGCGGGTGCCTAAACCGGTATGGCCCAGTGGCTTACGCCTCATCGGTACCGAGGGCGCCGGTGAGGTGCAGACTCCGCTGACGGCCGCGTCCGAACTGCGCGTCGGCGACCGGGTGTGGTTCCGCCACGCCAAGGCCGGTGAACTGTGCGAGCGGTTCGATCGAGTGCACCTCGTCGAGGCGGACGGCAGCCGCAGCACCGTGCCCACCTACCGAGGTGAGGGCAAGAACTTCGGCTGATCCGAGATCCGGCCCGGCTCAGCTCAATTGGAGGAAGCGGGCCAGGTCGGGCAGGTCGTCGGGTGCGGCGGGCAGGTACTCGGTGAGCAGCGGCGACCGAATGATCACCGCGCGCCACATGGCCCGCGACACCGCGGCGCGAACCAGATTGGGCGACAACAGGAACGACATGCCGTGCGGCGCGTCGGCCGGGCTCGACGTGGTCATCGACAGCAGTACGACCGCGGCCTCCCTGCCGCGGAAGCGGTCGACGGTGCCGACGAGCACGTCCTCGATCTTGGCGCGCGCCAGCATGGTCCGGATCCGGCCGACCTGAGCGCCGTACGGCGCGACGACGAAGATGTCGTGCGGGTGCAGCCGCCGCGTGGTCGCGCCCATCGTCCACGGCAGGCCGAGCAGGGCGCGCACCTGGCGCACCACCTCGCGTGCCTCGGCCGCCGATTCGGTGGCGTTGCCGTAGTGATCGACGAGGACGGTGCCGATCCCCGGCTCGACGCCGTCGAGTTGTCGCGCCAGCGTGACTGTTTCGTTGGAGCGCAGCCTGCCGTCGTAGAACAGCCGGGAGATCGGCTCGCACACCCGTGGATGCATCCGCCAGGTGCGATCGAGGAGGTAACCGCGCTCGGGCGGGACGGTGCCGCGACCCGCGAGCAACCAGCCGAGGACCGATTCGCCCACCGGCCCCGGATGCGCGCTGCGCGCCGCGGTGGGCTGCGGATCGCCGAGCAGCAGGAGGTTGCGCGCGCTGCCCGCCACCGTCGCGGTCTCCGCCAACGGGAACCGGCCCGCGTCCGCGATCACCAGCAGGTCCAGGCTGTCGGCGGGAACCACCGCGTCGTCGGCGAAATCGGCGGCCAGCCCGCCGATGACGCAACCGTTCACGGCGTTGTCCAGGAACCGTGGATAGCGCGCCCCGTCGATCACCGCCCACTCCGGCGCCACGGCCTCGGCGTCCTTCTTCGCCACCAACTCCGGAAGCACGCCGACCGCGACGATCGCGTCCAGCAGGCTCTCCACCGTCGAATGCGCTTGCGCCACAACGCCGATCCGCCACTTGTTCCGGACGACGAGCCGTTCCAGCACACGCGCGACGGTGGAGTTCTTCCCGGTGCCCGACGGGCTCTGCACCACCAGGTAGGACTCGTCCAATGCGCGGGTGGCGGCGGTGATGGCGGCGGCGTGGTCGCCGTGCACCTCCGGCAGCGGGGCGTCCCCGCGCAGTCGCGGCGCGCGCCGGGCCAGGATGTCGAACAGCGCGCAGTCCGGGATCTCCGGCAGCGTCACCAGTAGCCGCTGCGCGGCCGATTCCATGGCCGCCTCGGCGTTCTCGTCCCAGGCGGGCAAGCCGGGCGCTATGGCGATGGGTAGCTCGTCGTAGGGTTCGCAGCCGTCCGGTAGGAGTTCCTCCAGCCGGACGGTGTCGTCGAAGTCGGCGTCGACCGCGCAGCCGAGCACCGTCGCCGTCGCGGTGCCGCGCTTGCCCGCGGCGGTGCGCATGCCCGCGGCCACCGGACGGTCGTAGTAGGTGTAGACGGTCGTGCCCGGCGCGAGCGCGGCCGCGCCACCGCCGTCGCGACCGGTGCCGATCCGGCCGGTCAGCGTCAGATACCTGCGCATGGACGGGCGGTTGGGGCTGTGATGCCACTTGGTGTCCACGGTGCCCCAATCGGCGATCAGTACGCCGGACGCGTCGGGCCATTCGTGCACGGGGTGGCTGAGCCGATCGGCGTGCGAGTACCACAGCGGCTGGCGTTCGCGCCTGCGGTAGCCGAGCGCCGCGGCCATCAGCGCCGCTGGGTGATCCGGATTCCCCTGGACCGCGGCGTATTCCGCGAGCGCGGCCTCCACCGAGGACGGGCCGGACATGGGCGCGAGCTGCGGCGGCTCTACCTCCGAGTACAGGTCGGCGTTCGACGGGACGCCCGCCCGGGGATCGGTGTGCTGGCCGGCCAGTTCCAGCAGCCAGTCGCGCAGGCGAAGCACCGTGACGCAGGCGGGTTCCGGTGTGCCCGCGGCCTCGGGCAGCAAGCGCCGCAGCCGATCCAGCCCGTACGAGTCCTCGCCGACCAGCAGCGCGTTGCGCACGATCGGATACAGGTCGACGAGCACACCCTCGCGCAGCAGTTCGTCGGCGATCTCCTCGCCGACGCCCGACTCCCCGGTCCAGCGCAGCAGCGCCGAGCGCACCTCGGAGGTGTAGTGGTAGACGCGCATGTACGGGAACGTCCGTCGCCGGTGCGCGAGCAGGTCGAGCACCCGGCTCAGCGCGTCCCGCCACGCCGCGTCCTCGTCGACCGCCGCCGCGGCGAACGGCGCGCGCAAGGACAGGTGCACGGCGCCCGGCTCGCCGATCTCGATCGCCGCGAGGCGTCCACGGTCGTCGGTGCCGACGGTCAGCGAGAGATCGCCCGGAGTCGCGGGCGGCAGCCCGGCGAGCGCGAGCGCGTCGACGAGCGTGTGCGCGGGACGGCCCGAATCCTCGCTGCGCCGTTGGATTTCCGCCTGCCTGCGCAGCGTTGTCACGGTGCGCGGCGGCAGGCCATGCACCGCGCCGTCCAGCCCGCCGAGCCGGTCGATGGTGCTCACCCCGGCCTCGCGCAGCCTGGCGCGAGCAGCGGGGGACATGCCCGCGACGAGGAGTAGATCGCGCGCGGCGGTCAGCTCGGCCGTGCAGGTGGGGCAGTGGCCGCAGGCGAGATACCGCGGATCGCCCCACTGGACGGGGAGCAACTCGCCGAGCTTGTCCTCCAAGATCCGTTCGACGCGCCGCCGCCTCGCCAGGTAGACCGGAACCAGATCGGCGAGCGGATGTTCGGCGCTGTCCGCGCCGAGATGCAGCCGGGCCACGGGTGCGGCGAGGCCGCCGCCCGCGTCCAAAGCAACAGCGCAGGCGGCCGATTCGAGCGCTGTGCCCACCCGGTCCCACGGTGTCGCGGCGGCGCCGTGCACCGTGTAGCGCACCCGATGACTCGCGCGGACCAGGTACTCGCACGAGCACGCGAACCCGCCGTCGAAGAAGGTGGCGTTGTGCACCACCGCCACGCCCGCGCGCAGCGCCGCCCGGGTCTGCTCGTGCGCGTCCCGCAGCGCCGCTACCCGCCCCCCCGGATCGTCCGGATCCTGTGGTGGCTGGCGGATCTCGACCATTCCGCTGCCGTAGCGGTCGCGAAAATCGGCGAGCCTGCGTTCGCGGGAATCGTCGACGCGGTGCGGCTCGGCCGCGAAAGTTCGCGCGGCGGCGGCTTCGATGTCGTCCGGAAGCGAGCCCAGTTCGGTGTCGAGGGCACGCAGCAACGCGAATTCACAGCGCGCCGCGCGCACGAGATCAGCGGCGGCGCATACGACACGATCACCGAACACGAACAAACGCGCCCTCCTGTGTCTTCGCCGGGACACCCGCACCGGGCGCGCTGGCGTGCGCGCCGGTCGGCAACACCTTAGCTAGCCCGCGTGACCTCGGCGTACCCCGCCCGGCTCAGGAGCGTGGCTTACGGCGCTCCGGGCGCTTGCCCGCGTCGCGGTCGCGGCGCGGACCCCGGCTGAACGAGCGGTGCGAGGGCGGGCCCTGGTCCAGCTGCAACTGGATGAGCACGCCGCTGATCCTGGTGCGCCGCAAGGCTTCCAGTGTCTCGGCGGGCAGCTGCGCGGGCAGCTCGACCAGACTGTGGTCCGGCCGAATGCTGATATGCCCGAAGTCGCTGCGCCGCAAACCACCCTCGTTGGCGATGGCGCCGACGATCGCGCCGGGCACCACGCGGTGCCGCTTGCCGACGCTGATCCGGTAGGTGGCCAGCTCCGTGCCGGTGCCGCGGTGATGCGAGGCCGCGGGACGGTCCTCGTCGAACCGGCGGGCGGGCCGTTCCCTCGGCACGCGCTCGCGCCGCTCCGGCTCGGGTTCGGGCTCCATGAAGAAGTTGTCGCCGTCGTAGGAGCCGACCGCCAGCGCGGCGGCGATGTCGACGAGCGGGATGTTGTGCTCGCGCTCGTAGTCCTCGATCAGCTTGCGGAACAGCGGCAGATTCGCCGAGGACAGGTTCTCGGTGATCGCGTCGCCGAACTTCGCCACGCGCTGGGCGTTCACGTCCTCGACGCTGGGCAGCTGCATCTCCTCGAGCGGGTGGCGCGTGGCGCGCTCGATCGCCTTGAGCAGATGGCGTTCCCGCGGCGCGACGAACAGCAGCGCCTGGCCGCTGCGCCCGGCGCGGCCGGTGCGGCCGATGCGGTGCACGTAGGACTCGGTGTCGTGCGGGATGTCGTAGTTGACCACATGCGAGATGCGGTCCACGTCCAGGCCGCGCGCGGCGACGTCGGTGGCGACCAGGATGTCCAGCGCGCCGGACTTGAGCTGGCCGATCGTCCGCTCGCGCTGGTTCTGGGCGATGTCGCCGTTGATCGCCGCGGCGGAGAAACCCCGTGCGCGTAGCTTCTCGGCGAGCTCCTCGGTGCCCTGCTTGGTGCGCACGAAGATGATCATCGCCTCGAAGGACTCGACCTCGAGGACCCTGGTCAGCGCGTCCAGCTTGCGCTGGTGCGAGACCTGCACCCAGCGCTGGGTGATGTTGGTGTTGGTCTGGGTCTTGGCCTTGACCGTGATCTCGACCGGGTCGTGCAGGTACTGCTTGGAGATCTTGCGGATCGCCGAGGGCATGGTGGCCGAGAACAGCGCGACCTGCTTGTCGGTGGGCGTCTCGGCGAGAATCCGCTCGACGTCCTCCTGGAAGCCCATCTTGAGCATCTCGTCGGCCTCGTCGAGCACCAGGTACTGGAGCTGGGAGAGGTCGAGCGTGCCCTTCTCCAGGTGGTCGATGACACGACCCGGCGTGCCGACGACGACGTGCGCGCCGCGGCGCAGGCCGGACAGCTGCACGCCGTAGCTCTGACCGCCGTAGATCGGCAGCACGTGCAGGCCTGGCATGTGCGCGGCGTAGCGGCCGAACGCCTCGGCGACCTGGATGGCCAGCTCGCGGGTCGGCGCGAGCACCAGCGCGCGCGGCTGCTTGCCCTCGGCCCGCAGACCCATCAGGATCGGGATCGCGAATGCGGCGGTTTTGCCGGTGCCGGTCTGCGCGAGGCCGACCACGTCGGCGCCCTCCAGCAGCGGCGGAATGGTCGCCGACTGGATCGGCGACGGCGATTCGTATCCCACGTCGGCGATGGCCCGCAAAATGCGGTCATCGATACCCAAGTCGGCGAACGAAGGGCCGGCAGTGGGGGAATCGATTTCGTTCCCAGCCGAGTCCCTGTCGTTGTCGCCAGGAACGCTGTCGACCTCATTGGTATTCATTGACCAGCAGTTTACTGCCTGGCGGTGGCCGTCCTGGCCACCGGGCCAATACGGTGAGACCTATGCAACTGAACGACGCGCCCGAACATCAGGATCAGTCCGTTTCTCCGGTGGCCGTCGCGGTCGTCCAGTTCGCCCCCGGGAAGGATCCGGCGGGCAATCTCGCCGCGCTGCGCGAGCACGTCGGGACCGCCGCGAGCCGCGGCGCGCGGTTGGTGGTCGCGCCCGAATACTCGATGTTTGCCGTGACCCGGCTCGACGAACGTGTCGTGGCCGTCGCCGAGCCCCTGACCGGCCCGTTCGCCACCGGACTCGGCGCGATCGCCAAGGAGTTCGCGGTGCATCTGGTGGCGGGCATGGTCGAGCAGGTGGCTCCTGGCGCGGACCGCATTCGCAACACGCTGCTGGTGTTCGGGCCCGACGGCGAACTCATCACGCGGTATCGGAAGGTGCACCTCTACGACGCCTTCGGCTATGTGGAATCCAACGTGGTCGAGCCCGGCGCGATCGAGGCGCCGCCGATCTTCGCGGTCGACGGCGTGCGCTTCGGCGTGCAGACCTGTTTCGATCTGCGCTTCCCCGAGGGTTTCCGTCGCATCGCCGCCGCGGGGGCGGAGGCGCTGGTGTTGCCCGCGCAGTGGATCCCCGGCCCGGCCAAGGTGGACCAGTGGACGACGCTGCTGCGGGCCAGGGCCATCGAGAACACGGTGTACGTGCTCGCCGCCGACCAGAGCGCGCCGCGCGGCGCGGGCGCGTCGATGATCGTCGATCCGACCGGCAGCGTGCTGGCCGAGCTCGGCGACGAACCCGGCGTGCTCACCGCGGACGTCGACCTCGCGCACCTGGCGACGGTGCGGACCGCCAACCCGAGCCTGGCGTTGCGCCGATTCGCGATCACCGAGCGCGCACCGGAGTAGCGTTCGAATCGATGATCTACGCCGATCGGACCGCCGCCGGTCGCGCGCTTGGTGCCCAGTTGGAACACCTGCGCGCGTCGAAGCCGCTGGTGCTCGGCTTGCCCCGCGGCGGTGTCCCGGTCGCCGCGGCGGTGCGCGAGATCATCGGGGGCGATCTGGACATCCTGCTGGTGCGCAAGCTCGGCGTGCCGTGGCAGCCGGAGCTGGCCATGGGCGCGATCGGCGAGGACGGGGTCCGGGTGCTCAATTCGGACGTGCTCGCGCACACCGGCGTCACCCAGCGCAGGCTGGCGGCGATCGAGGAGGCCGAGCGCGCCGAGCTCGAGCGGCGCAGGGAGGTGCTGCGCGGCGACGCGAAGCCGGTGCCGATCGCCGGGCGCACCGTGGTGATCGTCGACGACGGGATGGCGACCGGCGCGACCGTGGTGGTCGCCTGCCGGGTCGCGCGCCTGCACCAGCCGACGCGCGTCGTCGTCGGCGTTCCGGTGTCCTCCATCGAGGCGATACGCCGGGTGGAGGCCGAGGCCGACGAGGTGGTGTGTCCGTTCGTGCCGCGCAGCCTCGGCGGCGTCGGCGTCGCCTATCGGGACTTCCACCAGCTCGCCGACCACGAGGTCACCGATCTGCTGAACTGAGCGGTGCGGCTGAACCGATCAGCCGACTTCGCTGATGCCCTTGCGGTGCCGCTGCGCGAGTTCGGCGTAGAACCCCGGGTTCAGCTGCACCCACATCTGCGCCTGGGTGCCCTCGATCGGACGCTTCACCTCCGCGGGGGAACCGGCCGCGAGCACGCCGTCGGGAATCTCGGTGCCCGGCGCCACCAGCGAATGCGCGGCGATCATGCTGCCCGCGCCGATCTTGGCCAGGTCCAGCACCGTGGTGCCGTTGCCGACGATCGCCTCCGCGCCGACGGACGCGCCGTGGAAGACCACGCTGTGCGCGATGGTCGCACCGGGACCGATCTCCATCGGCACGTCCGGCGGCACGTGCAGCACGGCGTTGTCCTGGATGTTGGCGCGTTCCCGGATGGTGATCGGGGCGAGGTCGGCGCGCAGCACCGCGCCGTACCAGATCGAGGCGCCCGCCTCGACCCGCACGTCACCGATCAGCGTCGCGGTCGGCGCGACGAACGCCGTCGGATCGACCTGCGGTCGCTTGCCTTCGAATTCGTAGAGTGGCACGGCTACAGGTCTACCAGCGCCGGGCCGCTACCACCGCTCGGATCGCGCGGTCGTCTTCTCGGCCGCGGTCAGCATCGGACGCAGGTGGGCGGCGAAGGTCTCCGCGTTCACCGGCGCGATGTGCACGTCGGCGCCGGTGCGGACGGCGTAGCGTCCGTCCTCGGCGACGTCGATCCAGCACAGCACCCCGAACGGTTTCAGCTCCTCGGCGCGGCGGATGGACACCACGATCTGGCCGATGCCGTCGCGCGGACGGGCGAGCAGGCGGCGGATCCGCGCAGGCGCCGACGGACCCGAGACCGGAACGGTCACCAGATCGCGGCTGTCCTCCTTGACCCGTGACAGCGGCGAGCTGAGCCGGGCCACGGTGCCGGGCGGGTTCTCCGGAAGCATCGAGATCACCCGGGCCGGAAGGCTTTTCGGGCTGCCGACGAACAGGCGGATGTCGCCGCCGCGGTCGGGTGTGGGGCCAGGGCGTTGCGCGGCGACCACCGCGACGTTGCCGGAGGCGACGCCGAGAACGCGCACGGGCTTCGCGGCGTCGGTGTCGGGCGCGGCCGTCCCCGGCCCCGTGGCCGCGCCGATGGCGAATTCCGCCGCGTCCGTGAGGTATTCGTCGTCCGGCGCGGCGGCGCGGTTGGTCGGTCGGTGCTCGCCGAACACCTCGACCCGCACCGTCGGCCGCGCCAGCAGCCGCAGCGCGGCCTCCAGATCGGCGTCCAGCGTCCGCTCGCACCACGCGTGCAGCGCGGGCAGTTGCGCCGCCCGCTCCACCGAGTCGCGTGCCGAGAGCCGAACGGCCAGCGGGTACGGAATACGGTCACCGTCGGTGCGCTCCCAGGCCATGGCGAACTGGTCCGGGGTCAGCGTCCAGTTCACTCCAGCTCGGTCCATTCGCCGACGACCGGTGGCGTGGTCGGATCGAGTTCGCCGATCAACTCGCCGGTTTCGTCCGCGGGTTCGAGGAAGGTCAGATCGTCGTCGACCCAGTGCAGTTCGTCGTCCTCGTCCTCGGCACGGGCGGCCGCGGCCTTGGACGCGACGCTGGAACCGTGCCGGGTGTTGTCGGCCGCGGCGAGCGCGCCGCCCATGAGCCCGCCGACGGCGCCCGCGCCCATGCCGGTGACGGCCTCGCTGTTGGCGTCCCTGCGCCGTTCCTCGCGCTTGCGCTCGTCCTCGGCGGATGTCGTTCCGCTGCCGGGCAGTGTCGCGCCGGTCAGGGCGGTGGAGGCCGTGCCAACGGGAGCCGAAAGAGCTTGGCGCGGTGCGCGATCCGTCGGCGCCGCTGTGGCGGCGGACGGCGCGTCGGCCGCGACGGTGACGGGCTTGGCCGCGGCGGGCGTCGTGTCGGTGGCGGGCGGGGCGGTGATCGGTACGGCGGAGGCCGGGGTCACCGTCGCGGGCGTTGTGTCGGTGGCCGGTCGTTGCTCCGGTTCGTTTTCGGTCTCACGTTCCGGTTCGCCGATCGGCGCGGGCGTCGACGTGAGCGTCGAAACCGGTTGGGCTTCAGGGTTTTCCACGGTATTCACCGGGAGGCCCAACGCAGTGCCCGGCGTGCTAGCGCCCGGGATATTGCCTGTCGGCACGATCGGCGCGTCGTCCGGGAACGCCGGAACCCCCGAACCGCTTTGCAGGAACGCGTTGGCGTAGATGGTGTCCATGGCCTGCACGACGTCTTGACGGTCGTGCTCGGTGGTCTTCTGGGTGGTGATGTTGCCGGTCGCCTGATTCGGATCCAGCAGTGCGGCCGACAGATCCGGCTCGGCGCCGGACGGCGAACCGACCGCGGACCGCAGCGTCTCGGCGGCGTCGCCCGCCTGGCCGAGCCGCTGCGCCACCGCCGCCATCACATCGGCGAGCTGCTGGCCGCGCTGTTCGAAATCGCGCACCGCGTCGGCGGCGGTCTGCGCCGCGCCGCCACGCCAGCCGTCGGCGATGGTGGAGCGAATCTCGTTGTGCGCCTCCGCGACCGACTCGATCAGGCCGGTCGCCGAGGTCTGCCAGGCCTGCTGACCGGCATTGAGCACCGCCGGGTCGAGCAGCTGTACCTTGCCGTGGATTTCCTGGTGGGTGAGGTTGTCGAAGACCTCGACGCTCGGCGCGTAGGCCGGGTCGACGCGGGTGTGCGGCGCGCGTTCGGTCTGGTACGGAATCTCACGCATGCGCGGCTCCCGTCGCGTCCACCCTGGCGACCGCGGCCGCGAGTTCGGTGTCGGCCTCGGTGTAGGCCATCGCCGCGGCGCGGAAGGTCTGGGCCAGCGCCCGCGCCGAGTCGGCGTAGTCGCGCAGCCGCGCGATCGCGCCCTCGGCCTTGTCCTCGAAACCGCGCCGTAGCGCGGCGCCGGAGGCGAAACCGCCGAAGCCTGGGAGGGATACGGCCGCGCTGAGCACACCGATCTGCGCTTCGACCTCGTCGGCGAGCTGCTCGTAGCGCCGCGCGCACCGTTCGTGCGCGCCGTCGGCGACCAGCACGCCGTCGATCCAGAGCCTGCCCTCGTCGACCGCTTGGTTCAGTGCCGCGAGTCGCGGTCGCGCCGCGCTGTCTTGTGGTTGCACCGCCCCGTCCCCCTTGTCTCCTCATCGTGCCGCGTCGTGCGGCCGTACTCGGTTCACGCGTGCCGTGCCAACCCCACGACGACGCGCTGCGTCCAGTCCGCGATGTCGGCGCCGACTCGCGCGTGCACCGGCTCGTGCAGCAGATCGTGCCCGGCGTCGGCGTACTCGCGTAAATCTACCCATTCGTGGCGTGCAGTCCAGACCCGCATCGCATCGATCGGGGCGCGACGGTCCTCCGTTCCGTGCACCGCGAGGATCGGAAGGCCGGACGGCAGCGGGGTGCCGGGAGCGCCGGGCAGACCGCTGCCGAGTGCGCGGCGCGGCACGGCCGAGAGCACCAGACCGGTCAGCGTGCCGGGGCTGATGCTCGGAACGGTCGGGAAGTTCGCCTCGACGGCGTTCAGGTCGGTGGCCGTGCTCGCGTCCGGGACCGCGGCGCCGAGCATGCCGAGCGCGGTGACCGCGCCGAGCGAATGCCCCATCAGCACCAGCGGCGTGTCCGGCAGTTCGACGCGCAGCAGGTCCACCAGTCTGGTCGCGTCCGCGACCAGCTCGGCGAGGGTGCCGGGATGCGCGGGGTCGCCTTCACTGAGGCCGTGTCCCGCGGTATCCAATCCCCACACTTCGATACCGATCGACCGTAGAAGCCGGGCGAACCGGTGATAGTGGCCGCTGTGCTGGCCGATACCGGGCAGTAGCATCGCCACCGCCTCGGGGTGGTCGACCGTCCAGCGCCGATAGTGCAGCCTGCCGCGCGTGCCGTCGAAGTAGAGCATGCACTGATAGTGCCAAACCTTCTGCACTTCATGGGACTTCACCATTCCGGTGAAAGGGCGGTTACACTGCGCGCGTTCGCGGTGCCCGATCAGGAGGTCCCAGGTGTCCGTCGTCGAATTGCCCGCGCTCTTGCGCCGCGCCGTTCCCGCGCTCGCCGTCGCCTTGGCCTGCGCCGGAGTCGCCGCGCCGGGCGCGACCGCGGAACCCGGCCCCGCTTGCGCGCCCGCCACCTCGGCGACCGCGCTGCCCGCCGCCGTCCCGGTGCTGGACTGGGCGGAGAACCTCGGCTACGACCGGCAGGGCAACCTATGGGTTTCCCGGCTATACCGCAACGAGGTGCAGCGCTACGACGACGCCGGGCGGCTGACCGCCACGGTCCCGGTGGAGTTTCCCGGCGCCGTCCGGCTCGGACCCGACGGGCTGATGTACGTCGTGTACGGCGACGCGCCGACCAGCGTCGTGCGCCCCGGCGGCGTCGTCCGTTTCGATCCGGCCGCCGCCGAACCGCGCCCGGAGATCTTCGCGTCCGGCTTCACCATGCCCAACGGCGCGGCCTTCGACACCGACGGTTCGCTCTACGTCGCCTCCGCGACCGGGGTGATCCGCGTCGGCCGCGACGGCGTCGTCGACGCGGGCTGGACCGAGCGAGCAAAGTTGAACGCCAACGGCATCGCCGTGCACGACGGCACGGTGTACCTGACCTCCAACGGCGGACCGCTCGGGCGGGTCCTGCGTTTCCCGGTCACCGAACCGGACCGCCGCACCGTCCTCACGGATCTGACGTCCGCGCTCCCCGGCGTCCCCGACTTCGCCGACGACCTGCTGGTGGACGAGGCGGGCGCGGTCTACGTGACCACGCTGTCCGGCCAGCTCGTCCGGATCGATCCGAGCGGCCAGTCCTGCCGCGTCCTCTCGGCCGAACCGATGACGTCGGTCGTCGCCGTCCCCGGTCGTCCCGGCGAACTCCTCGCCGGTACCGAGCGCGGCGCGGTCCTGCGCATCCAGCTGGCCCCCTGACGCAACCCCCTCGGCTCGCAGTGAGCCCGCTCGACCACCATTTCTCTCCCGTCGATAGCGAAATTGATTCGATGGGAGTCGAATGGCGGTGCGACACGCCTTCACAACCGCCATTTCTCTCCCGTCGATTCGTCGACGCGTGGCCTATGCGCAACTGTCTGGCGATCAGCGTGCGGCACTGGTTGGGGGCTGTTCAACGGTGGTCTGGGGCGCGGTGATTGGACCTCGGGCCGCGGAAGCTGGGAAGCCGCACGTCGGCGCCCGGCGGTATCGTCCAACGGCGACGCGGGGAACACCGGTGTGAATCCGGGGCTGTCCCGCAACTGTCACCGAGGAGCAATCCGCCGATTCATGGCCACGACCTGCCCGGGTTGGAAGGCCGGCGGTGCGCGTCGATCCGGGAGCCAGGACACCCGCGTCGGATGTATCGGGACGACTCTCCACGAGGATGGCATGGACAACTCGACAGGATCCCGACGGCCGCTTGGCCGCCGGGAGTTATTGCTGCGCGGCGCCGGAGCGGCGGGTCTCGTCGCGCTCGGCGGCATCGGTGTGCTCACCGGTTGCGGGACCGACGGATCGACCGGAGTACCGGAGGGCCCGCCGCGCGCGGGCGGCCGGCTGCGCGCCGCGATCGCCGGACGCGCCGCGAGCGTCGACGTGCTCGACCCGCACCGGGCGGGCAGTTCCGCGGGCGGCGCGGTCGCCAAGAACGTGTGGGACAAGCTGGTCGCCTACAACAACGACCTCACCCTGCGGTACCGGCTCGCGCAGTCGCTGGAGCCCAACGCGGACGGCAGCGAATGGCGGATCACCCTGCGCCCCGGCGTCGTCTTCAGCGACGGCACGCCGCTGACCGCGCGGGATGTGTTGTGGAGCTTCGAGCGCATGCTCGACCCGGCCAAGCAGTCCTCCGGCGACCTCGCGGTGGTCGACATGGCCCGTACCAGGGCCGACGGCGATCTCGGCGTCGTCGTCGCGATGAAGACGCCGATCGCGGACTTCGGCTCGGTGCTCGCGGGGTGGTACTGCTACGTCGTCAAGGACGGCAGCACGGTGTTCGACGAGCGGACCCTCCCGGTCGGCACCGGTCCGTTCGCGCTGCGCTCGTGGTCGCCGGGCGACCGAACGCTGTTGCGGCGCAACGAGAAATACTGGGACGGTCCGGTGCACCTGGACGAGGTCGAGATCATCCAGATCGCCGAGACCGAGGCGCGGATGAACGCCTTCCTCTCCGGCGAAGTGGATCTGGTGCAGGAGATGTCGTATCTACAGGCGCGGTCGCTGGACAGCGATCCGGACGCCTACGTCGTCACGCCACCGGCGGGTCTCATGGGCGCCTTCCAAATGCGCGTGGACGAACCGCCTTTCGACGATGTGCGGGTCCGCCAGGCCATGCGGTTGGCGGTCGATCGGCAGGCCATGGTCGACTCGGTGTACTACGGCTACGGCGAGGTCGGCAACGACATCTACGGCAAGGGCGCGCCCTTCTACAACGACAGCCTGCCGCAGCGGACCTACGACCCCGAGCGGGCCAGGCAACTGCTGAAGGAAGCGGGCAAGGAGAACCTGACCGTCACCTTGCAGACCGCCGACGCGATTCCCGGGATGGTCGAATCGGCAACGCTTTTCGCCGAGCACGCCAAGGCCGCGGGTATCACGATCCGGCTGGAGACGGTCCCCGCCGACACCTACTTCTCCCGGGTTTCGGGCAAGCAGCCGCTGACCCATATCGGCTGGTGGAACTACAGTCTGGACTACTTCTACGGTCAGACCATGACCAGCGCCTCGCCGAGCAACGGCACCGGTTGGCGTCGCCCGGCGTGGGACGCCAAGTTCGCCGCGGCGCGCGCCGAGATGAATCAACAGCGGCGTCGCGAGCTGTATTTCGAACTCCAAGAGGAACTCTGGCAGGAAGGCGGCTACATCCTGCACAGTTTCGCGAAGCGGCCGGACGCCGCGCGCAATCGGGTGCGGGGCGTCCGCGACGGCGTGCCGGGCACCGACGACTGGGCGAACTTCGCCACCACCTGGCTGGCGTCGTAGGCGGCGCTCGTGACCCGTTATCTGCTGCGCCGGATCGGTGGCGGCATCGGGGTGCTGTTCGTCGTCGCGCTGGTGGTGTTCGGACTGTTCGAGGCGCTGGACTCGGACGCGGCCGCCGTCGTGCTCAGTCGCGACGGCGGCGGCGATCCGTCGCCGGAACAACTCGCCGCCGTCCGAGCCGAACTCGGCCTCGATCGTCCGGCTCCGATCCGATTCCTCGACTGGGCTGGCGATTTCGTGCGCGGTGACCTAGGTACCTCGCTGGTTTCGGGGCGTCCGGTCGGCGAGGTCTTGCTGGGTCGGCTCGGCAACAGCGCGGTCCTCGCCGTCGCGACGACGGCGCTGCTGGTGCCGACCATGCTGTGCCTCGGGCTCGCGGCGGGCGCGCGGCCGGGCTCCCGGCTGGACCGTGCCGTCAGCGCCGCGACCCTGGTCGCCGAATCGCTGCCATCGTTCGTGTCCGGCGTGATCCTCGTCGCGACAGTCGCTTTGACGTTTCGGCTGCTGCCGGCGGTCTCGCTGCTGCCGACCGGCGTCAGTGCGTGGCAGCGACCGGAAGTGCTCGTCCTGCCGGTGCTCTGTCTGCTGATCGGTGCGAGTCCGCATCCGGTGCGGGTGATTCGGGCGCAGACCGCCGACGTGATGGCCAGCCCGTACATCGAGACGGCGCGGCTCAACGGGGTCGGCCGGTGGCGGCTGCTCGCCAGGCACGTCGCGCCGAACGCGGTGTCCGCGTCGATCCATCCGCTCGCCGGGTCGATCGTCGGACTGATCGGTGGAATCGCCGTCGTGGAAACGCTTTTCGCCTATCCGGGATTGTCTCAGGAATTGCTGCGCGCCATCTCGGCGCGCGATTTTCCGTTCGTCCAGTCGGCCGCGATGCTGATGGCGGGCGTCGGGTTGGTGGTGTATCTGATCGCCGATCTGCTCACCCTCGCCGTCAGCCCGCGGGCCCGGCACGTGGTGTTGGGCGGGCGGTCGTGATCCCGCGTCGCGCGATCCCGCCCGCGGTGGCGTTGGCCTTGGTCGGCGCGACGGTGGTTCTCGGGCCGCTGCTCGCCCCGCATTCGGCGACCGCGCCGGTGGGTCGTCCGTTCCAAGGCCCGTCCGCGCGGTATCCGTTCGGCACCGATGTGGTCGGTCGCGATGTGCTCTCGCGGCTCCTGCACGGCGGGGTTCCGCTGGTGTCGATCGCGACGCTCGCGCTGGTGACCGCGTACGTCATCGGGCTGGCGCTCGGTCTGCTCGCCGGGTTGCGACGTGGCGCCGATCCGTGGGTGATGCGTCCGGTCGACGCCGTGGTGATCGTGCCGTGGTTCCTGCTGCTCGCGGTCGTCGCGACCGCGATGGGTCCGGGTCCCTGGGCGATCGTGGTGACCACCGCGGCGGCCTCGGCCCCGTGGATCGCGCGGATCGTGCGCACCGCCGTGCTCGACCTGGCTTCGCGGGGGTACGTGGAGGCCGCGCGCGCCAGGGGCGAGCCGTGGTGGCGAATCGCGGTGGTCGAGGTACTGCCGAATCTGCGCTCGGTTGTGCTGGCGGACGCGGGAATTCGCGTCTCGGGAGCCATCGCGATGGTGGCGGTGAGTGGGTTCCTCGGCTTGGGTCTGCGCCCGCCCTCGGCGGATTGGGCGTTGATGATCACGGAGAACCGACCGGGTTTCGCGGTCGCGCCGTGGTCGGTGCTCGCGCCCGCCGGAATGGTGATGGCGTTGGTCGTCTCGGTGAACCTGCTGGTGGATCGATTGCTCGGCGGGGACGAGCGGCGCGTCGAACCGGTCATCGGGGCGCCCGGCGACGGCGTCGCGGTGCGCGGGCTGAGCGTCCGCGACGCACGCGGCCGTGTCGTGCTCGACGATGTGACGCTCGCGGTGGACCGGGGCCGCGGACTCGCGGTCATCGGTCCATCCGGCGCGGGCAAGACGACCTTCGCGCTGGCCGTGCTCGGCGCGCTGCCTGAGGGCATGTCGGCGACGGGCGTCATCACGACACCAGCGGCCACCGGCCGCCGCACCGTCGGTTACGTGCCGCAGGACCCGTCCGCGGGACTCAACCCCGCCCTGCGCATCGGCACCTCGATACGTGAAATCGGCCGTGTTCGAGCTGGATCCACCCCGACCGATGTCGCCGCGGCCCTGCGCCGAGTGGGTCTCCCCACCGACCGCTCCTTCCAGCGCCGCTACCCACATCAACTCTCCGGCGGCCAGCAACAACGCGTACTCCTGGCGATGGCGCTCCTCGGCGATCCAGCCCTGATCGTCCTCGATGAACCAACCACCGGACTCGACACGCGAACCCGCACGGATCTCCTCGACACCCTCCGCACGATCCGCCGGGACACCGCGACCACTTTCCTCGTCGTCACCCACGACCTCCCCGGCTTGTCCTCGATCGTGGACGACGTCGCCGAGTTCGACGGTGGTCGCCTCATCCGCTTCGCGCCACTGCGCTCGCCGGGGTCGGCCGAGCCCGCACGTCCTGAACTCGGGACCGGCCTATTCCTGCCTGTGGCCAGCGCGGAGGTCGACCGGCTGAACGACCGCGATGCGAGTCCAATACTGCCGCTGGAGAAGTCGTCCCTCGAGGTCGATGTGGGTCCGACGCTGTTGCGGCCGGTCGCTGGCGCGGAGGCCGACCGGTCGACCGACCGCGATGCGAGTCCAGCACTGCCGCTGAAGAAATTGCCCGTCGAGGACGACGTGAGTCCGACCCTGTTGTCGCGCGTCGCCGGCTCGGAGGGCGACCTGTCGACCGACCGCGATGCGAGTTCAGCGCTGCCACTGGAGAAGTCGGCTGGCCAGGTCGAGATGAGTCCGATGCGGCCTGCGGTGTTGCGGGTCGATGGGCTGACGGTCCGGCACGGGCGCAGCCGTCCCGTTCTGAGCGGGGTCGGCTTCGAGTTGGGCGCGGGGGAGTGCCTCGCACTCACCGGACGCTCCGGGGCGGGCAAGACCACGGTGGCGCGGGTGCTCGCGGGTTTGTGCGAACCGCATTCAGGAACCATCGAATTGGCGGGCCGACGTCTGCCCGCGGGCGTCGATCGGCGGTCGATCGAGGAGCGTCGGGCCATCCAGCTGGTCTTCCAGAATCCGGCGACCTCGTTGAATCCCGCGTACTCTGTCGGCAGACAGGTCCGCCGCACCCTCTGCCTGCTGCGCGGTTTCGACGAAAAGACCGCGTACACAGAGGCATTGCGTCTCTTCGAGTCACTGCACCTCGACCCGAGCTTGCTCTCCCGGCGACCGTCCCAGCTCTCCGGCGGTCAACAGCAGCGCGTCGCCATCGCCCGCGCTCTCGCCGCCGCCCCCACGGTGCTCATCTGCGACGAGATCACCGCCTCCCTCGACGCGAAGGCCCGAACCGCGGTCCTGGATCTCCTGGACTCCCTCCGCACCACCGGCTTGTCCATGATCCTCATCAGCCACCAACCCGAGGTGATCGATCGCCTGGCCGACCGAGCCCTGACCATCGCCGATGGCAGCCTGACCCCCGCGCCCGCCGGCTAGGACTCTCGGGGGAGCGCGGATTCGATCCGAGACGAGATGGCGCGGAGTTGCTCTGTCAGTTCCGGCGATGCGTGAACGCGGAAGGGCACGCCAAGAGCGAGCAGGCGGTGGGCCAACCATTCGGGGGAGTCGTCGCGGGTGGCGGTCAGACGGCAACTGCCGTCGTCGAGGGAAGTCAGCTCGCCCGGGTCGTCGCCGAGACGGCCCGCCACGCGCGAGACCGACGCGGAGATGGTGACGTGCACCCGGTAAGCCGATGCGCCCCAATCGGTTCGGCGGCCCGCCACGTAGTCGGCAGGAGAGTCGGCGGGTAGCGGGCGCGGGGTGAAGCGTGCGCCGGTGGGTTGCGGACGTTCGATCCGGTCGACGCGGAAGACCCGCCAGTCCGTGCGGTCGAGATCGTGGCCGAGGAGATACCAGCGGCGGCGGATCGGAACCAGGCCGACGGGCTCCACATGCCGTCGGCCACTACCGCCCGAGTACACGAAACGTATTCGCTCCCTGTTGGTTACGGCCGCAGCGAGGGTGCTCAGAACTTCCGGGTCGACGGTCGGTCCGTCGTGCGCGGGCGTCGCGGTGGCCGCCCCGAGGACGCGCACGCGGCGGCGCAACTTGGCGGGCAGGATCTGCTCCAGCTTGGCGAGCGCACGCACCGACGCCTCCTCGATGCCCGCGACCGCGGATCCCGCCGCCGCCCGCAGCCCGACCGCGAGGGCGACAGCTTCGTCGTCGTCGACGAGCAGCGGCGGCATGGCCGCGCCCGCCACCAGTCGGTAGCCGCCCGTCGCCCCCATGGTTGCCTGCACCGGATAGCCGAGTTCGCGCAGCCGGTCGATGTCGCGGCGCACGGTGCGGTCGGTGACGCCGAGACGTTCGGCCAGTTCGCTGCCGGAGAATTCGCGCGGGGTCTGCAACAGCGAGAGCAGTCGGAGCAGGCGAGCCCGGGTGTCGTTCACGAATTCCAGAATTCCAGAAAACTAGGACATGGATGGTCCTATATGACTTCTAGCGTTGTTCTCATGACGAACCCCATCCGCCCCTTCCGCATCGACATCCCGCAGGCCGAGATCGACGACCTGAACGACCGGCTCGCCCGCACCCGCTGGTCGGCGCAGTTGCCCGGCTCGGATCGCGGCGTCCCGGTCGACTACCTGCGCGAGCTCGCCGAGCACTGGCGCACCCGCTTCGACTGGCGCGCGCAGGAGGCGGCGCTCAACGAACTTCCGCAGTTCATCACCGAAATCGACGGTCTCGACGTGCATTTCGTGCACGTCGAGTCGCCCGAGCCGGATGCGCTTCCGCTGCTGCTGACCCACGGCTGGCCCAATTCGTTCGTCGAATTCACCAAGACCATCGGTCCGCTGGCCGACCCGAGGGCGCACGGCCTCGACCCCGCGCAGGCGTTTCACGTCGTGGTGCCCTCGGTGCCGGGTTTCGCGTTTTCCGCTGCGCCGACGGACGAGATGACCACCGGCCGGTTGGCCCGGATGTGGGTGGAGCTGATGGATCGCCTCGGCTACCGGCGCTACGGAGTCCAGGGCGGCGACCTCGGCGCGTATGTCGCACCGGAAATGGCGCTGGCCGCGCCGGATCGGGTGGTCGGCGTGCACCTCGACGGCGGCATCGGCATGCCGACCGCGGCGGACGTGCCGACCATGACCGCCGAGGAACGCACCGAATGGGATCTCATGCAGCAGTGGATGTCCGGCGGCGTCGACCACCACACGCTGTTGCGCGCCGCGCCGCAGACCTTCGCCCACGCGTGGAACGATTCGCCGGTCGGGCTGCTGGCCTGGCAGGTACAGAAGTTCCAGGAGTTCACGCCACTGGTCGATCACCTGGAGGAAGCGATCGACCCCGACCACCTGCTGACCAACGTCAGCTTGTACTGGTTCACCGCCACCGCGGGCACCTCGTCCTGGCCGATGTACAACGGACTCGGAAAGGACGGTTTCGTCTGGCCCGCGGGTCAGAAGCTGGTTCCGACCGGCGTCTACGGCGGCGGCTCCGCGCTCATGCGGCGACTCGCCGAGCAGGACAACGTCATCGCGCACTGGCCCGAGGGCAACACCGGCAACCACTTCGTCGCGATGGAGGTGCCGGAGACGCACGTCGCCGACATCCGCGCGTTCTTCGCGAAGCTCGGCTGAGTGCCGCCCCAACCGACCGAAGGTCCCCTTCATCCGGCCAGACCGACTGGAGGTGACCTTCGTTCACCCGATCTGCGTGCCGGGTGAAACCGACCGAGGGTGACCTTCGGCGCGGTGGGCCGACTGGCGGTGACGTTCGGTCGGATCTAGGGGTTCGGTGCGGGAAGCGCCGGAGCAGGTGCGGCTGGCGCGGGGGCCGGTGCGTCGGGGACCACGAAGGTGCCGACGGTCGGCGTCATCACGCAGTGCGCACCGGGATATCCGATGATGCCCCACATCGAGGCGATGACGGTGCCGGGTCCACTGTGCACGGTCTTGGACAGCGTCGGCAGGTTGAACTCGGTGACGTCGTCGAGCGGGTCGAGCCCGCTGCGTCCGTTGTTGACGTTGACCCACGCCACGACGAGTCCGGAGGTGAGCGGGGCGCCAGTGTGCGACGGGGTGGCGCTGAAGCGCAGGGTGCCCGGCTCCGGGTTCGCGCCCTGGTTCGGGTTGACGCCCTCGGTGGTGCCCGCCGCGATGATCGTGGTGATGGGGCCGTGCGTGCCGCAGCCGAAAGTGGGTGCGGCGTAGGCGAAGGGCGCCCAGTTGCCCGCGATGTCGCGCAGCTGGGCGACGTCGACGAGCTTGGTGTAGTTGCCGAGCGCTTCGACGCCCGCGCGTGCGGCCTGGTCGGTTCCGGCTCGCTCGGTGAGGTGGGTGACGGCCTGATCGATCGACGCGTCCGGCGCCGCGGCGGCGGGCCCGGCGAAGGTCAGAACCGCGCCGATGCCGAGGGAGGTCACAGTCGCGGCCGCGCGTGCGAAGGTTCTGCCGTTCACCTAATTCTCCTCGAATACGAACCCGGGGCTTCCCGACCCTGGGCAGCAACGTACCAGTTCGACATGACCGCCGCCGAGTGGCCCGAGCGAGATCCGCCCGGTCGCGGACGGGTTGCGCGGCCGCCCGCGGACCGATGTCGGCGACGTCTTCTGCGTACCGGACCGCGAATGTGATCCACTCGACAGTGGCGGTTTACCGCGGGGTAGGTTTGACTCGGAAGTACGAGACACAACGGGAGTTGCGTATGAAATTATCCCTTTCCCCCGACGAGGTGGCCTTCCGCGACGAGCTGCGGCAGTTCTACCGCACCGAGATCCCCGCGGAGATCCGTGAGCGCGTCAAGTACGGCCATGAGCTCTCCCGCGAAGACGTCGTCACGGCCCACAAGATCCTCAACGACAACGGCCTGGCCGTGCCGAACTGGCCGGTGGAGTGGGGCGGCAAAGACTGGACGCCGATGCAGCGGCACATCTGGCAGGACGAGATGCAGCTGGCCTCGGTGCCCGAGCCGCTGACGTTCAACGCCCAGATGGTCGGCCCGGTCATCGCGCACTTCGGCTCGCAGGAGATCAAGGAGCGCTTCCTCCCCGCGACGGCGGCCCTCGACATCTGGTGGTGCCAGGGCTTCTCGGAGCCGGACGCCGGTTCGGACCTGGCCTCGCTGCGCACCACCGCGGTGCGCGACGGCGACTCCTACATCGTCAACGGCCAGAAGATCTGGACCACGCTCGCCCAGTACGCCGACTGGATCTTCTGCCTGGTCCGCACCGATCCGAACGCGCCGAAGAAGCAGGCGGGCATCTCCTTCCTGCTGTTCGACGTGAAGAGCCCCGGCGTCACCATCCGCCCGATCAAACTGATCGACGGCGGCTATGAGGTGAACGAGGTCTTCTTCGAGAACGTGCGGGTGCCCGCCGATCAGCTGGTCGGCGAGGAGAACATGGGCTGGACCTACGCCAAGTTCCTGCTCGGCAACGAGCGCACCGGCATCACCGGCGTCGGCCGCACCAAGGTGAAGCTCGGTGTCGCCAAGGAGTACGCGCGCCAGATCAAGTCCGGCTCCGGCTCGCTGCTGGAGGACCCGGTGTTCGCCGCGCGGGTCGCCGAGCTGGAGAACGAACTGCTCGCGCTCGAGCTCACCCAGCTGCGGGTGGTCTCGAACTCCACGGAGGGCAAGCCGAACCCGGCCTCCTCAGTGCTCAAGATGCGCGGCTCGGAGCTGCAGCAGGCCGCCACCGAGCTGCTGCTCGACATCGCGGGACCGGACGCGCTTCCGGTCGACGCGGAGGACATCGCCTCCCCCGGCTGGGCCCAGCGCAGCGGCCCCAGCTACCTCAACTACCGCAAGACAACCATCTACGGAGGTTCGAGCGAGGTGCAGCGCACCATCATCGCCTCCACGATCCTCGGATTGTGAGGCTTGACCATGGAATTCGAACTCACCGATGAACAGGTCATGCTGCGCGACACCGTGCGCGACGTACTGGCCCGCAACTACGACCCGGAGTCCCGGCTGAAGGTGACCGACACCGAGCTGGGCTGGAGCCGCGATGTGTGGCGCCAGCTCGCCGAACTCGGCGTGCTCGGCCTCGGTTTCGCCGAGGAGGACGGCGGCGTCGACGCGGGTCCGGTGGAGACCATGGTCGTGCTGGAGGAGATCGGCCGCCGCCTCGCGCCGGAGCCGCTGCTGGACGCGGTGCTGGTGCCCGGTGCGTTGATCGGTCTCGTCGGCAGCGCCGAACAGCGGCAGCGGATCCTGCCCGACGTCGCCTCCGGCGAGAAGCTGCTCGCCTTCGCGCACGCGGAGCCCGGCGTGCGCTGGCCGTCCACCGATCTCGCGACCAGCGCCGCCGCCGAGGGCGACGGCTACCTGCTGACCGGCGTGAAGAACCCGGTGGCGCACGGTGATTGCGCCGACGAGCTGGTGGTCAGCGCGGTGCTGCCGGGCGGCGGCGTCGGCCTGTTCCTGGTGGCCGCCGACGGCGAAGGAGTGTCCCGCAAGACCTTCCGCACCGTCGACGGTCAGCGCGGCGCCCAGATCACCTTCGAGAAGGCCCGCGCCGAACTGCTCGGCGACACGGCCGACGCGTCCGAGGCGGTACAGATCGCGCTCGGTCACGCGCACGCCGGTCTGTGCGCCGAATCCATCGGCGCGATGGAGGAGTCGCTGCGGCTGACCACCGAGTACCTGAAGACGCGCAAGCAGTTCGGCGTCACGCTGTCGAAGTTCCAGACGCTGACCCAGCGCGCGGCGAACATGTACGTCTCGCTGGAGCTGGCGCGCAGCATGAGCCTGTACGTCACCGCGTCGCTGGCCGACGGCGTCAACGACCCGGTGGTCGCCTCGCGGGCCCGCCTTCAGGTCGGACGCGCGGCACGCCACGTCGGGCAGGAAGCCATCCAGATGCACGGCGGCATCGGCGTCACGGCGGAGTACCCGGTCGGCCACTACGTCGCTCGGCTCACCGCGATCGGCCGGACGCTCGGCGGCGATCTCGACCACCTGAAGGTGCTCAGCGCCCGGGTCGGCGAGTACGACCTGCCGGAGCTGTAGGACCGCTGGAACGGGGCGGCGGTGCGGGCGAAAGCGCCCGTGCCGCCGCCTTATTCGTCTTCGTCTCCAGAGGAGTTCGACCGCGGTGTCGCGGTCGGGCGGCGGGCCGTCGGTTCCTCGTCTTCGGTGGGCGGCGGTGTCGTGGCCGAGAGTGTCCGCCTCGTGGTCGTCGGTTCCTCGGTTTCCCTCGGCGTTTCGGGCGCGGCGGTGCGCGGCGCCGTGGTGCGCTCGGACGGGGTGCCGCCGATCTCCGATTGTTCTTCCGGCGGAACGGTCATCGTGCTGTACCCGGCGGGCCTGCGCGGCGGTCCGGCGGGCGCCATCTGCCAGGTCGGCGAGGGCGGGATGACGATGCGCGGCACCGTGGCGCTGGAACCGTCGTCGCGGACAACGGCCGCGGCGGCCGGGCCGTCCTTGAGCGGCGGTGGCGGGACGTAGGTGTCCTCGCCGCCGATCCCGCAGGAGCCGATGAGGACCAGACCGATCGAGACCGCGCCCGCTGCGATCGCCGGACCCGCGATCTTGGCCCTGCTGCTCTCCATCCGGGACACTCCTCGTGTGTTTCGAGTGGCCTCACCATAATCCAGGTGTGCCACCCCAAGCCAGGCGAGCGGGTCGCTGTCGGCGTGCCGGGAGGGCACTTTTAAACATTGATAATTCAGATATCGAATTGATCTCGTCGGCGTGTCGCGGGCACGTGTCGCGGCACAACGGCGTCTACGGCCCGTAGCGTATGTGATCGAAGTTACGCGTGAGACGCCTATACCAGGATGAGAGACGCGCTGGTCGAGCTGCGCGAGGGCAATACTCTGATCGGCGTCACCGAGGAGTTGATGATGGGAGCATACTCGACCTCTCCGCTGCCGGCGGCCGACGCGACCGCCGAAACGGCAGAACCTGCTGAGCAGGAAGTGTCGAAATCGCCCGCAGGCGCCGTATCCACGATCGTGGCGCGGGCATTGGGCTGGCTGTTCTTCCTCGGCGGTGTCGTCGGGGCAGTGCTCGGCATCGCGGGGTTACACGTCGAGATCACCGTCGCCGGATTGATTCTGGCGTGCACCGCGGGGCTCGTGCTGCTGAAGATCCGCGCCGACACCGGAGGGCGAAGCGGGACGGACTGACGCGGACCAACTGATCACGGACAGCGAAACTTCGCTTGCGGGAGCGAAGTCGAGCCACCGGAGGACGCTCGCCGAAGCTTCGCGTGCGAGAGCGAGCGGGCGACGTTGGGGGGGAGACGCCGAATGCGGATCGAGATCACCGAAGACGCCGTCGCCTACCGTGCGGCGACCGAGTCCTTCCTGAGCCGTGATCTCCTGCGGCACACCGTGATCGCCACGGGCGTCGCCAACCACGTCGAAGGTCGGCAGGCAGCCGACGGGCGGTCGCGCTTCCTCTCCGTGCGCGCCGCGGACGGTGCCGTCGTCGGTGTCGCTATGCGGGCGGGGGGACGCGAGGTCTACCTCGGCGAATTACCCACCGCGAGCCTGCGTGCCGTCGCCGAGGCGTTCGCCGCCGTTGCCCCGGACAACACCGGCGTCGAAGGGATCGTCGCCGACGCGGAGGCCTTCGCCGAGCACTGGTGCGCGCTGCGCGGGACCGCGCGCCGTGAGCTGTTCCGCACCAGGCTCTTCCGGCTCGGCGAGCTGCGTTTTCCCGCGGCTGTCGCAGGCGCACCACGCCGGGCGATGGGCCGCGACGTCGAGCTGTGCGCCGAGTGGTCCGAGGCGATGCACACCGAAAGCGCTCTGCCGCCGCCGTTTCCGAGCCCGAGCGTCATCCGTGCGCGCATCGCGGCGGGCCGCTGGTGGTTGTGGGAGGTCGGCGGGCGTGCGGTGAGCCTCGTCGCGCATCAGATTCCGGTGGGCGGCTGGGCCCGCATAGGCCCGGTCTACACGCCGCCCGCCGAGCGCGGCCACGGCTACGCGTCCGCGCTCACCGCGCATGTCTCGCACACCCTGCGCCGCAACGGGCTCGACGTCTGCCTGTTCACCGATCTGGCGAATCCCACCTCGAACAAGATCTACCGCGCGATCGGCTACCGAGCCGTCCACGATTTCGCGAACTACGTGTTCGAGTAGCCGACGACCCATTCGAAGGCCGCGGCCTTGGAACGCGCTCCCTCGGCGGTGCGCGAACGGTTCGGTTCGCCGAGTTCGGTGAGCAGATTCTCGGTCAGCTCGACGAGCGCGGCCAACGTGGCCGGGGCGAACCAGTCCGGCCGGGTGGCGAACAGGATGTCCTCGCTGGAGGTGTTGCCGCTCGCGCCGGGCGCGAACGGGCAGCCGCCGAGGCCGCCGAGCGAACCGTCGACCATGCCCGCCCCGGCGCCGATCGCGGCCAGCGTGTTGGCCACGCCCATGCCCCAGGTGTCGTGGCCGTGGAACACGATGCGGCGCTGCGGAGTTCGCTCTCGAACCGCCGAGATCAAGGCGGCAACCTGAGCCGGATGGGCTTGGCCGAGGGTGTCGGCGAGGACGATGTCGCCCGTTCCCTCGGTGCGCGGATCGTTCGCGATCGCGAGGACTCGCTCCGGATCGACCGGGCCGTCGAACGGGCAGGTGAAGCTGGTCGCCAAGCAGAGCTGAATGGCGCCGCCCACCTCGTGCGCCAAGCGCACCGCCTCCGGCAGCACGGCCATGCTGTCCTCGGTCGCGCGTCCGATGTTGGCCTGGTTGTGCGCATCCGAGACCGAGAAGCAGTACTGGAAGTTGCGCACGCCCGCCGCCGCGGCCTTGGCGACGTGGCGGGGAGTGGCCACCCACACCCAGCAGCGCTCGAGCTCCTCCGGGCTCAGGGCCGCGACGAGGTCCATGGTGTTGGCCATGGGCGGCACCAGATCGGGCCGCGCCATGGAACCGATCTCCAGCGCGGGCACGCCGAGCGCGAGCAGACGGCGCACGATCTCGACCTTGCGTTCCACCGGCAGCGTCTTGCCGGTCAGCTGTAGGCCGTCGCGCAGGGTCACGTCGCGCAACACCACGTCGTGCGGTGCGGTCAGCATCGCCGGTCCTCTCGCGCCTGCGGCGGCACGCACATCACGCCCGCCCACGGTTTCTGGTTCGCGCCCGCCGGATTCGGGTGCACTGTCGGCCGCGCGTGCCCTGGCGCGCGCTGCTCCCACGTGTTGCGACCCGTCGGCCTGCGGCGACCGCGCCTGCGACTCATGCCTGCACCTCGCCCTCGCCGTACCCGGCCGCGGCCGCGATCTCGGCTTCGCTCATGCCGAGCAGTTCGGAGAGCACCTCGCGGGTGTGTTCGCCCAGGTCGGGGCCGACGTTGCGGATCGGAAGCGACTGCCCGCCGATGACCGGCACGATGCCGGGGAAGCCGACCGTCTTGGGCTCCGGTTCACCGACGTCCACCGGGAACGGCTGAATCATGTTGCGGGCCTTGTACTGTTCGTCCGCGACTATGTCGGCGGCGGTGTAGATCGGGCCGCACGGGATGGCCGCGTCCTCCAGGATCTTCAGCGCCTCGTCCCTGGTGTACTGGATCGTCCATTCGCCGATCGAGGCGTCCAGCCGCTCGCGGTGGCGCCAGCGGCCCGCGTTGTCCTGGAGTTCCGGATCGGCCGCCAAGTCGGGCCTGCCGATCACCCGCATGTAGCGCTGGAATATGGCGTCGCCGTTGCCGCCGATGATGATGCTGAAACCGTCCCGGCACGGGTAGGCGTTGCTCGGCGCGATGCCTTCCATCCGTCCGCCGACGCGCTCCCGGTTGATGCCGTAGGCCAGGTAGTCGGGGACCAGCGATTCCATCACCGAGAGGATGGCCTCGTTCAGCGCGACGTCGATCACCCGTTCGGCCAGCGGCACGGTGTTCGTGCGCTCGCGCTGGAACAGCGCCATCACGGTGCCGAAGGCGGCGTAGATGCCCGCGATGGAATCACCGATGGAGACGCCGACCCGCACCGGGGGACGGTCCGGGTCGCCGACCAGCTCGCGCAGCCCGCCGACGGCCTCGGCGACCGCGGCGAAACCGGGCCGCGACGACATCGGGCCCGTCTGTCCGTAGGCGGAGATCCTGGTGATCACCAGGTCGGGGTTGGCGTCGTTCAGCGCCTCGGGCCCGAGGCCCCACTTCTCCAGCATGCCCGGCCGGAAGTTCTCCAGCAGCACGTCGCAGTGCTTGATCAGATCGAGCACCACCGCGCGGCCCTCGTCGGTGCGCAGGTCCAGGGTGATCGACTTCTTGTTCCGGTTGACGGTGCGGTACAGCATCGAGGTGTCGCCGCCGTAGAGCCGCCAGTTGCGCAACTCGTCGCCGGCCTTCGGCCGTTCCACCTTGATGACCTCGGCGCCGAAGTCGCCGAGTATGCGCCCGGCGGTCGGCGCCGCGATGTAATTGCCGAGCTCGAGGACGCGAACTCCGTCCAACGGCCGAATACTCATGGCCAATAGTGTGGACTAATAGAGCTCCCGACCTCGGCCCGCCCTCGGTCTCGCGTCGTGCGCGCGTACTGCGGACCAAGGGCGGGCTCGGGCGTAAATCGCCAATCAGGCGGCGCGGGAGACCTCTTCGACGATCGAGTAGTGCTCGGCGTTGCCCGCGACGACCGTGCTCGGGGCGCCGTCCACGCCGACCGGGACGTCACCGGCCAGGGTGATGCGGGTCAGCTTGCGCGGCTGGTCGTCGTAGTCGTCGACGGCGTAGTGCTGGGTGGCGCGGTTGTCCCAGATCGCCACGTCGCCGAGCTGCCAGTTCCAGCGGACGGTGTTCTCGAGGCGGGTCACCCGGTCCTGGAACAGCCGGAACAGCGCCTGGGACTCGGCGCCGGACAGGCCGACGAAGTTCTTCACGAAGTGCCCGACCAGCAGCGCCCGCTCCCCGGTCTCGGGGTGCACCCGCACCACCGGGTGCTCGGTCTCGAAGTAGGTCGACTCGAACTCGGCGCGGTACTCGGCGGTGTTCGGCCGGGCCTTGCTGCCGTGCGCCGCGGCGTAGTCGTACACATTGGTGTGCACCGCGCGCAGATTCTCGGCGAGTAGCTTCAGCGGTTCGGGCAGCGACTCGTAGGCGGCCACGGTGGAGGCCCAGGTGGTGGACCCGCCGTAGGTCGGCAGCGTCACCGCGCGCAGGATCGAGGCCTTCGGGATGCGGTCGACGAAGGTGACGTCGGTGTGCCAGCTGTTGGCCCGGCCGTACTCCGAGTCGATGGCCAGGCTCTTCACCCCGTGCGAGGTGACCGTCGGGTGCGGGGTGGTCGGCGTGCCGAGCAGCTGCGCGAACTCGTACTGCGCGTCCTCGGTGAGGTGCTCCTGGCCACGGATGAAGACGACCTTGTGCTCGAGCAGGGCGCGCCGGATCACGTCGACCGACGCCGCGTCCAGGTCGCCGCCGAGCCGGACGTTGTCGACCTGTGCGCCGATGCGGGCGCCGAGCTTGGTCACCGAGACTGTGGGGGCGGGTGCGATCGTCATGTGTGGTCACCTTCGCTGATCTGGAACGGGTTGTGCGTGGTAGAGCACATCACTCGGAAAAGGGGTGTGACCAGGGTTTTCGTCGGGGTGATCGCAAGGGGTGGGTGTTGGTTCGGGTTCGTGCTCGAGGTTGTGGTCGGGCGGGGTTTTCGGGAGTGGGGTGTCCAGGGGAGCGCTTGCGTGGGAAGTTGCCCGATGTTGCAGGTGCTCGGGTGGTGTGGCTTCCGGGGTGGTGGCCTGATTTGCGGGTGCTTAGGTGATGTGCCTAGTGAGGTAGTTGCTCGAGGTGGGGGTGCTCGTGTGCCTTCCCAGGTGGGCGCCCGATGTTGGGGGAGCCAGAGGTCTGCCTACCGAGGTAGTTGCCCGAGGTTGCGGGTGCCGAGGGGGTCTGCCTACCGAGGTAGTTGCCCGAGGTTGCGGGTGCCGAGGGGGTCTGCCTACCGAGGTAGTTGCCCGAGGTTGCGGGTGCCGAGGGGGTCTGCCTACCGAGGTAGTTGCCCGAGGTTGCGGGTGCCGAGGGGGGTCTGCCTGCCCAGGTATTCGCCCGAGGTTGCGGGTGCCCAGAAGGTCCGCCCTCCCAGGTAGCGGCCCGATGTTGCGCGTACCTAGGTTGTGTGCCTACCCAGGTTTTCCTCGGAGCAGTGCTGGGCACGTCGTGTGCCGTACCCGGCTTACCTCCCGCAGTTGGGTGCGCGGTCTTGATTTCCGGCGTGGTCGACCGGTTCTGGTTGCGTCTAGGGAGTTCAATCTGAAGAGAGTCCTGGTCTGTCAAGGCCCCAACCACCATTTGACTACCGTCGATAGAGAAATGGATTCGACGGTAGTCATATGGTGGCTGGCGAAGATCAAATAGCCGCCATTTGACTACCGTCGATTTTTGGCGTTCTGAGCTAGCACACCAGCGCCGGGCGAACGGCGGGCTCAGCGCCTGTCACTGGAGGGACCGGTACCCACCCCGGGACCAGTACCTACCCCGCGCACATGCCGCACGGCGCCACCCCTTAGGCGCCACCCTTATATGAAGGGTGCCGTCCCGCCGGCGGACGCCGCGTATCAGCACTCGTCGCAACAGTCACTGCCTCCCACACCTGCACCTGCGCGATCAATCACCGCATCCAGCAGACTTTGTAGGCGCACAGCGCCGCCCACAGGTGACCAGCCAATGGGCCACTCCTATGTGAAGGATGCGATCGCTGGGCAAGACCACCGCGACCACCCACAAACCGCAGCCTCATCCACCGATCCCCGCGCCGCCTCTCTAGACGCAACCACAGCCAGATGACCACGCCGGAGCCCGAGCCACGCTCCCCAACTGCGGGAGGTAAGCCGGGTACGGCACCCGACGCGCCCAGCACCGTTCGAGGCAAACCTGGGTAGGAGTGCGTGACTTCGCAGGCCCAGCCCCCGGAACCACGTCAACCGACGCAACCCACCAACAAACCCGGACGACACCCACCGAACGCCGCCCCGAAGAACCTGGGCCAACCGCGCGAATGGCTCAACCTCCAGAGCCACGTCAACCAACGCAGCTCACCGCGACCGGACGACACCCACCGAACGCCGCCCCGAAGAACCTGGGCCAACCGCGCGAATGGCTCAACCTCCAGAGCCACGTCAACCAACGCAGCTCACCGCGACCGGACGACGCCCACCAACGTGCCCTACAAGAACCGGTGCCAACCGCGCGCGAGTATGGCGGCTCAACCTTCGCAGCCACGTCAACCAACGCAACCCACGGATCCACGTCAACCGACGCAACCACGTCAACCGACGCAACCACGTCAACCGACGCAACCCACGGAACCACGTCAACCGACGCAACGACGAACCCGAACCGGACGACACCGATCCCAGCACCCCCAGCACAGCCGGGCCCGACCTGCACCGGCCGAAGCAAAAGGCGACCGCCAGGTCAGCCCACGTGCTCGCGAAGATAGGCGAGATCGTCCGCGACACCCTCGCCCGGAGTCTCCAGCACCACCGGTGCGTCCGCGCTGCGGCACACCTCGGCCAGCAGTTGCGGGTCGATGGTGCCGTCGGCGAAGTTGGCGTGGCGGTCGGCGCCGGAGTTGAACTCGTCGCGGGAGGAGTTCAGGTGGACCAGGTCGATGCGGCCCGTGATGGCCTTGATCCGGTCGACGACGCCGAGCAGTTCCTCGCCGCCCGCCCAGGCGTGGCAGGTGTCCAGGCAGAAGCCGGCGCCGTAGTCGCCGACGGCGTCCCACAGCCGGGCGATGGTGTCGAAATGCCTGGCCATGGCGTGGTTGCCGCCCGCGGTGTTCTCGATGAGGATCGGCACCGCGAAGCCGCCCTTGTCCTGCTGGCGTTCGAACAGCTTGCGCCAGTTGTCGATTCCGGTCTCCACCTCGGCGTCGGAGCGGACGTGGCCGCCGTGTACGACCAGGCCGAACGCGCCGAGATCGGCGGCAGCCTTGGCCTGCTGGGCGACCGCGTTGCGCGAGGGCATTCGCAGCCGGTTGTTCAGGCTCGCCACATTGATCTGATAGGAGGAGTGCACCACCACATCGATCGGGCTGGCGAGGATCTCCTCGGTCCTCGGGTGCGGGACCGGTTTGTCCCAGCTCTGCGGGTCGACGACGAACATCTGGATGACATCGGCGCCGAGTTTCTCACCGAAGCCGATCGGATCGCTGTCGAGCCGGACGTGTGCTCCAATGCGCATGGGGCTCAGCGTAGTGGGCGGCACCGACATCGCGGGAAACCGGCGATACGGCGGCGAATAGCCGAGAATCGAAGGACTGTTGCGCGCACGTGGTTCCGCGAGATACATCGGTAGGATCCACGTGCTCGACCCGATGAGGGGGGTGAACACCTTGCTGCGTACTGGCGAGATCTTTGCCGGTTACGTCATCAAGCGCGTGCTCGGACAGGGCGGCATGGGCACGGTGTATCTGGCCCAGCACCCGCGGTTGCCGCGGATGACCGCGTTGAAGCTGCTCGATCGCGAGCTCTACGGTGATCTCGAGATCAGGGGACGCTTCGAGCGGGAGGCCGATCTGGTCGCCCAGCTCGACCATCCCAATATCGTCACCGTCTACGACCGCGGCGCCGAGGACGAGCAGCTGTGGATCTCCATGCAGTTCGTGGCGGGGTCCGACGCCGCCAGCGCCGACGTCGACGTGCTCGCCGCCGGACGGGCGGTGCAGATCATCGCCGAGACCGCCGCCGCACTGGACTTCGCGCACGCCAACGGGGTGCTGCACCGCGACGTCAAACCGGCCAACATCCTGCTGGCCAAGGCGCCCATCGGGCAGCCCGAGCGGGTGTTGCTCACCGACTTCGGCATCGCGGGCATGCGCAACGCGGACACCACGCTGAGCTCCGCGGGCACCATCACCGCCACGCTGGCCTACGCCGCGCCCGAGCAGCTCAGCGGGCAGCCGCTGGACCACCGCGCCGACCAGTACTCGCTGGCCTGCACGCTGTTCTGGATGCTCACCGGCAACGTGCCTTTTCCCGGCAGCACCCCGGCGGCGGTGATGAACGGGCACATGTACACGCCGGTGCCGCCGCTGTCCCGCACCCGCCGCGGCCTGCCGCCCGCCTTGGACGCGGTCATGGCCCGAGCCCTCGCCAAACGCCCCGCCGACCGGTTCCCCAGCTGCACCGAGTTCGCCACCGCCGCCCGCCACGCCTTGGCCTCCGGTACGTCGGGCCCACACCGCCCGCACCCCGTGACCGGTCCTGTCCCGCCCCACACGGGCTTCGCCACTCAGCACCAGGGCGTGCCGCCTCGCAGCGGGTTCGTCCCCGACGGACGTCCTCCGCATACGGGCGGCCCCGCACATACCGGTGCACCGGTCGGTTCGCACCCGGAAACGGGCGGTCCGACGCACACTGGTGCACCGGGCGGTGCGCACCCGGAAACGGGCGGTCCGACGCGCACTGGTGCACCGGTCGGTTCGCACCCGCACATCGGAGGCCCGACGCACCACGGCTCACCGGGCGGTGTGCACCCGCAGACGGGCGGCCCGACGCACACTGGCACACCGGCTCACACCAGTGCGCATCCGCATCCCGGTGTGCCGCGCACCGGATTCGTGCCGCCCGCGAATGGTGCGCGATCGCATTCGCCGCACGGAGGCGATCCCTCGCATCCAGGTGCACCTGCGCAGTCGGGTGGGTTGTTGCCGCCCACGGGATTCGGACCGCCCCCGAGCGGTGCGGTGCGCGCTGCCCACCCTCCGCGTGGGAGCGATCCGTCGCATCCGGGTGTGCCTGTGCAGGCGGGTGGAGTGTTGCCGCCTACCGGTTTCGGGCCGTCCGCGAGCGG
This sequence comes from Nocardia bhagyanarayanae, assembly GCF_006716565.1. Taxonomy (NCBI): domain Bacteria; kingdom Bacillati; phylum Actinomycetota; class Actinomycetes; order Mycobacteriales; family Nocardiaceae; genus Nocardia; species Nocardia bhagyanarayanae. The sequence goes on from NZ_VFPG01000001.1 coordinate 2,849,901, forward strand.
TGGGACGAATGCTGCGCAGCCTCCGTACGGTGGCGATCCGTCGCATCCGGGTGTGGCTGCGCAGGCGGGTGGAGTGTTGCCACCTACCGGATTCGGGCCGTCCGCGAGCGGTGGGACGAATGCTGCGCAGCCTCCGTACGGTGGCGATCCGTCGCATCCGGGTGTGGCTGCGCAGGCGGGTGGAGTGTTGCCACCTACCGGATTCGGGCCGTCCGCGAACGGTGGGACGCATGCTGCCCAGCCTCCGCACGGTAGCGATCCGTCGCATCCAGGTGTGGCTGCGCAGTCGGGTGGAGTGTTGTTGCCACCCACGGGTTTCGGTCCCCCTCCGAACGGTGCGGCGCGCGCTGCCCACCCGCCGCACGGGGCCGATCCCTCGCACCCGGGTGTGCCTGTGCAGTCGGGTGGGTTGTTGCCGCCCACGGGATTCGGACCGCCCATGAACGGGACTGGCGCGGCTCAACCGTCGTACGGGAGCGACCCGTCGCATTCAGGCCGACCGCCGCAATCTGGTGGGTTTCCTCCTCACGCTGACAGTGCACCGTCGAGGAATGTTCCGCCGCAGGCAAATTCGCTTCCGCATACCGGTTCGCCGCACCATGCCGGTGTCCCCGGACATCGGCGTCCGGCGGACCTGCCGGGGCCGAGCCGGAACGGTTTCCCGCCGCACACGGGAGCACCCATCGGCCCGCAGCGCGCGGTGGATCTGACTCGTGGCGCCGGTCCGCACGGGACCGCCCCGTATCCGCACCCTGCGGCCCCGCGCCCGCGAACCAACCCTTCGCACTCGGTGAGCGACCGATCCCAAGCTGGTCCGCCGCATGTCGGACGCCCGACGGGTCTACCGCGGACACTTCCACTGCCACTGGACGCGGCCATGCCGACCGGTGAGGGCGAGCAGGCGATCACGCCTGGAACCGGGGCTGGACAGGCGGGTGCGCCAGGAACCGGGGCTGGACAGGCGGCTGCGCCAAGCGCCGGGGCTGGGCAGTCGAACACGTCCTCGCCCTCTGCTGGCGGCGCGCGGCCGATCCATGGTCGGCCTACCGGTGCCGGGCGGGGGGACACGTCGTTGCCCTCGACCGGAGCCGGAGGGTCGAACACGTCATCGCCGTCTGTTGGCACCGCGCGCCCGGCCGCCTCGTCCCAAGGTGCCACTGCCGAGCAGGCGGCTGCGCCAAGCGCCGGGGCCGGGCAGTCGAACACGTCCTCGCCCTCCGCTGGCGGCGCGCGGCCGATCCATGGTCGGCCTACCGGGGCCGGGCGGTCGGAAACGTCGTCGTCCTCGAACGGGGCTGGACGGTCGAATCCGTCGGTTGGCGCCGCACGTCCAGACGCCTCCTCGCCAGGCCCCGCTGCCGAACAGTCGCCGGACGCAGGATCTGGTGGACGAAATACTTTGCCGCATGACCAGTCCGCGCCGTCCAACACAGGACGGGCAAGTGCCGGAACGCCTCCGCGGCACACGTCCTCGACGGCCGGAGGCGCGGAAGGCTCGGCGACATCCGAGGGCCCAACCCCGTCGGTGCCGCCGCGAGCACAGACTCGTCGTACCGCCCGACCGATCACCATCGCCCTGCCGGACAGGGTGCGGCGGGGGCGGAGCGCACCCGCCGGGCCGGGGGCTGGGAACGGCCCGCAGCCACCCGAACCACGCCCTCCGCCATAGCTTTCCGCTATTGATGTCGCCTGGCATACCCCCGTCTCCTCGGGCATCCGGAGGCCGCGCGACTGCTGCTAAGGTTTCGATGTTTTCCGTGGTCGGGTAAGCGCTGACCGCGCGTTCTTATGCTTAACGTCTGTTCCCGGCGGGTCCCGGTGCAGGCGGGAATTGGAGCAGACATGCTGGCCAGCGGTGAGGTCTTCGCCGGCTATGTCATCGAACGGCAATTGGGTCGCGGTGGCATGGGTTCGGTGTACCTGGCGAAACACCCGCGGCTGCCGCGGATGACGGCGCTGAAGCTGTTGAACCGGGAGTTGTTCTTCGACAAGGAGGTGCGGGCGCGGTTCGAACGGGAGGCGGATCTGGTCGCCCGGCTCGATCACCCCGGCATCGTCACGGTCTACGACCGCGGTCTGGAAGACGAGCAGCTGTGGATCTCGATGCAGTACATCGACGGCATCGACGCCGCCTCGGTGGATCCGAAGACGCTGCCGCCGGAGCGCGCCGTGCAGATCATCAAGGAGACCGCCGACGCGCTGGACTACGCGCACGGCATGGGCGTGCTGCACCGCGACGTGAAACCGGCCAACATCCTGCTGGCCCGCTCCACCGGCGGCCGCGGCGAGCGGGTCTATCTGACCGACTTCGGCATCGCCCGGCTGCGTGACGACACCGGCCACCTCACCCAGACCGGCACCTTCACCGCCACGCTGGCCTACGCCTCGCCCGAGCAGCTGACCGGCGCGTCCCTCGATCACCGCTCCGATCAATACTCGTTGGCCTGCGCGCTGTTCTGGCTGTTCACCGGCAGCGGTCCGTTCGCGGCGACCAACCCGGCCCAGGTCATCCAGGGTCACCTCCAGTCGGCGCCGCCCGCGCTGAGCAGCGTCCGTCCCGGACTGCCGTTCGCGCTGGACGGCGTCCTCGCCAAGGCGATGGCCAAGCGGCCGGACGATCGATTCGCCAGCTGCTCGGAGTTCGCCGCGGCCGCGCAGGCGGCGCTGTCGGGTCAGAGCGTGCCGTCCATGCCGCTGGTCGGCGGCCCGCGACCGGTCACCGCTCCGCCGCAGCCGATCTCGGGTCCGCACCCGATCACCGGCGGGCCGATCCCGGTGACGGGCGGCCAGTATCCGGTCGGCCCGACGACCAGCGGTTCGCAGCCGCTCACCGGCCAGCCGATGACCACGCCGCAGGGCGCCATGCCGACCGCGACCGGCCCGCATCAGCAAACCGGTCCCAGCGGGCAGTACCCACAGCAGTCCGGGTTCGGTTTCGCGCAGCCGCCCGGCCCGCCGATGGGCGGCGGTCACCCGATGGGCGGTGGCTACCAGCCGCCGCGCAAGTCGAACACCGGCCTCATCGCCGCGCTGGCCATCGGGCTCGTGGTGCTGATCGCCGTCGTCGTCGGCATCGTCGTCGCGCTGAGCGGCGGTTCGTCCTCTGGTGGCGGCGGCACCACGACCACCGCGCCGGTCACCACGACCAAGCGTCCGGTGACCGCCGACGCCGCCGCCATCAGCAACGAGTTCCCCGGCATGGTCCCGGCCGACAAGGACGGCGACACCGGCTACAACGGCGCCACCTGCGGCTCGTACTCGCCGGACCGTCCCTCCGTTCCCACCGACGGCACACCGGATTTCGGCAACTGGGCCTACCAGTGGGACTGCTTCGGCGGCGGCAACAACGACGACCCGTTCTTCACCATCTACGTCTACAAGTCTGCGGCGGACGCGCAGGCGGCGCTGAACAACCTGCCGTCGGACGCCATCAAGTCGACCGACAGCAACGGCGGAAAGTCCTACACCAACTACAAATTCGAGAACAGCGGCCCGAAGATGGTCACCGTCTTCACCGGCGACCCGGACCGCGGACAGTTCCTGATGTACACCGACGGCATCGTCGGCACCATCGACGAGGTGCTGCGCTGGTGGCGGTCGGCGCCGCTGAACTGACAGATGCTGGACAACGGCGCGGTTTTCGCCGGGTACACCGTCGAACGCCTGCTCGGGCGCGGGGGCATGGGGTCGGTGTACCTGGCGCGGCATCCGCGGTTGCCGCGGTGGACGGCGTTGAAGCTGCTCAATCGAGAGTTGTTCTTCGACACCGAGATTCGGGCGCGGTTCGAGCGGGAGGCCGATCTGGTCGCCCAGCTCGACCACCCGAACATCGTCACCGTGTTCGACCGCGGGGTGGAGGGCGAGCAGCTCTGGATCTCGATGCAGTACGTCGACGGTGTCGACGCGGCGTCGCTCGACGCCCGCGCGCTGCCGCCGCAACGCGCGGTGCAGATCGTCGCCGAAACCGCCAAGGCGCTCGACTTCGCGCACGGCAAGGGCGTACTGCACCGGGACGTGAAGCCCGCCAACATCTTGCTGGAGCGGGCCGAGGGCGGCCTGGAACGGGTGTTCCTAACCGACTTCGGCATCGCCCGCTTCCGTGACGACACCGGCAAGCTGACCCAGACCGGAACCTTCACCGCAACTCTCGCTTTCGCCTCGCCCGAGCAGCTCTCCGGCGCGGTGCTAGATCACCGCTCGGACCAGTATTCGCTGGCGTGCAGCCTGTTTCGCATGCTGACCGGCACCGTGCCGTTCGAGGCGAGCAACCCGGTCGCGGTGATCCAGGGCCATATGCAACAGCCGCCGCCGCGACTCAGCGCCGTCCGCCCCGGCCTGCCGCCCGCTCTGGACGCGGTCCTGTCGCGCGCGCTCGCCAAACGCCCGGACGACCGGTTCGACTCCTGCGCCGAGTTCGCCGAGGCGGCACGGCGGGCGCTCGCCGATGCTGGCTCCGGTCCATTCCCGTTGGCCGACAACGGTTTCGGCCATCGTGCATCGGCAACCCCGGCCCTGCCGACGACGCCCGGATACTCGATACCCTCCGAGGGCTTCTCCGCGCCGCCTACCGCCTATTCGACCCCGCCGACACTCGGCCACCCGAACTCGCCCGCGGCTTCGCGCGACGAGTGGAGTGGGTACGCGTCCTCACCTGCGGCGACTTCGGCTACCGCGTCCGGGCAGGGAACCAACCCTTGGGCGCACAGTTCCGGCGCCACTCCTTCGCAGGAAGCCAGGCCGAACGACCAGGCTTCCTGGCGGGAGTACCCGGACCAGTCGGGCTCACGGCACGATTCCGTATTCGGCAACGCGGCACCCACGCATGACGTCGCGGGTCAGCGGAATTATGGAGAAGCCGTCGGGGTCGATACGCCCAACTCTTCGCAGCCGCTTGTGAACCCGGCGCACGGCTCTGGCTTTATTCGGGGTTCTGCAGGGGCGCCCGCGCATTCGACGCCCCACCGGTTACACGCCCCGGTCACCCACGGACGTGCACCCTCCCGGTCTCGTCGCACCGCGGTGCTCGGCACCGCCGTCGGCGCGACGCTCGCCCTCCTCGCCGTCACCGTGCTCGTCCTCGATCGTGGTTCGGCAGAACTGGGCGCCTCGGCTTCGACGACCAGCGCCGCCGAAGTAGCATCGTCGACCCAACGCCCCGCCAAGGCCAGCGCGGCGCCTACGACTTCGAAGAAGCACGACGACGACGCCACTCTCGCCGACAACATCGCGCTGATCAGCAAGGCGTTCCCCGGCATGACCCCCGAGGTGGACGAGGACAACGTCGTCCACACCGGCCCCGGTCACAACGGCTCGACTTGCTTCGCCCACGAGGCGGGCTCCGCGAACGCGATGGACGCGGGCGCACCGGATTTCGGCAACTGGACCGCGTACTGGTACTGCTTCGGCGGACCCAACAAGGCCAGCTACGAGCTGTTCGTCTACCGCTCGCCCGAGGACGTGCAGGCCGCCGTCGACACGCTGCCCGAGCACACCACATCCACCGCGGAGCACGGCAGCGAGACCTACACCAACTACCTGCTCGACGGTCACCCCGCCGCCAAACGCCCGCGCATGATCACGGTCTTCACCGGCGCGAAGAAGCGGGCGAACTTCCTGATGTACAGCGTCGGTTTCATCGCGACCCAGGACGAATTCATGAACTGGTGGCGCACCGCCCCGCTCAGTTGAGCGCGTCCGATCCTGGACTTGCCTCTCCATCAAGGGGAGAGGACTCCGATGCCATCGCCCGCCTGGAACTGGTCTGGACCCTTCGCGCCCTGGGCCTCGACTTGGATACAACCTGTCGGGTGCTGGCACGGTGCCGGAGGTCGCCGCGGCGCATGCCGACGCGCTCGATGTCCAGATCCGGATTCTGCGGCAGCGACGGGCGGTGTTGCGTGCGGTCGCCTGGTCGGCGCCGCCTTGGCCGCGGGCGCCCGGACGAACCGGCCGCCGTCGCCGTGGTGGACGAGCTGACCGCGCGTTACGCGCACACCTTCGGCCGCGCCGACGACGCCGACCTTCGCCGCTGGATGCTCGAGCGACTCGAGATCGCCACGACGCGCGGGTGGAGCGGTATTGGCGACTCGTCGCCGCCGTCAAGGGCTGGCCTGCGCCGCAGGAACTCGCGGAGATCTTCGACTGGTTCGCCGCGCTGCGAGCGCGAGGTTAGCCCGCGGCTGCGAGCGCGGGGCTATCCGCAGAGCGCACGGCCCGGAAAGCGGGCCGCGCGCAACGGGTTTCGGTTCTAGAGCGCCGACTCGATGGCCGAAACCACAGCGGGGTCTTCGGGTTTCACGGTCGGACGGAATCGCGCCGCGACCTTGCCGTCGCGATCGATGAGGAACTTCTCGAAGTTCCACTGGATGTCGCCCGCGGCGCCCTCGGCGTCGGCGGTCTCGACCAGCTCGCGGTAGAGCGGGTGCCGGTTCTCGCCGTTCACGTCCGTCTTCTCCAGCAGCGGGAAGTCGACACCGTAGGTGGTGGAGCAGAACTCCTGGATCTCCTCGGCCGAGCCGGGTTCCTGACCCATGAACTGGTTGCACGGCACGCCGATCACGGTGAACCCGCGCGGCCCGTAGGTCTGCTGCAGCTCGACCAGCGCCGAATACTGCGGCGTCAGACCGCATTTGGACGCCACGTTGACCAGCAGCACCGCCTTGTCACCGGCCAGCTCGCCCAGCGTCGTCGACGCACCGGTCAGGGTCCGCAGCGGAATCTCCCGAATGCTCACTCGTCTCGCACCTGCCACTTCTGATCTCGTCGGTCCACCCCGAGCGCCACGGTACCGGATCGTCCGGACGGACGAACTCCGGCGAAACGGTCGCGATTCAACGGAGCCGAGTGCGCCGCATCAGCCGCAGCGTCGCGAGGGTCGTCTTGACCTGCTTCTCGTACGGCAGCCCCGAGCGCGCGGCGAGGACCTGGCGCTTCACCACGCCGATGTTCACCGTGTCGGTGTACTTCAGCAGGCCCTGGTCGCCGTGCCTGGTGCCGACGCCGGACTGTTTCACCCCGCCCGACGGCGTGGCCTTGGCGGCGTACGTGGTGACGAAACCGTCGTTGACATTGATGTTCCCCGACTCGAGCAGCGCCGCGATCCGCCTGCCGCGAGCCAGGTCGGTTGTCCAGACGCTGGCGTTGAGACCGTAGTCCGTGTCATTGGCGAGCCGCACGGCCTCCGCTTCGTCGCGGAACGGATAGACGCTCACCACGGGCCCGAAGGTCTCCGCCGTCGCATGCGTCATCTCGGGAGTGACGCCGGTCAGCACGGTCGGCTCGTAGAAGGCCGGTCCGATGTCCGGGCGAGCCCGTCCACCGGTGTGCACGGTGGCGCCCTTCGCGCGTGCGTCCGCCACGTGCTCGTCGACCCTGGCGAGTTGCTCGGCCGAGACGAGTGAGCCGAACTCGGGCGCATAGTCGTAGGCCGCGCCGATCTTGGCTCCGAGGTCCTCGGCCGCCGCGACCAGGCGGCGCAGGAACTCGTCGTGGATGCGCTCGTGCACGTAGATCCGCTCGATGTGCATGCAGGCCTGGCCGGAATTGGCGAACACCGCGAACGTCGCGCCCGCGATCGCCTCGTCGAGGTTCGCGTCGTCCAGCACGATCATCGGGTTCTTGCCGCCGAGTTCGAGACTGCATCCGATGAGGTGGCGGCCGGCTTGCTCGCCGACCACCCGCCCGGTGGCAGTGGAACCGGTGAACATGACGAAATCCGAGCCGCCGATCAGCGTCGGACCGACGTCCGGACCGGTACCGCACACGACCTGGAACAGCCCGCGCGGCAACCCCGCTCGATACAGCAGCTCGACGCCGAACAGCGCGCACAGCGCGGTCTTGTTGTCCGGTTTGAGCACGACGGCGTTGCCCGCGATGAGGGCGGGCACCGAATCGGAGAGCGCGATCGCGAACGGGAAGTTCCACGGCGCGATCACCGCGACCGCGCCCTTGGGCCGGTGCTCCTCGTACGAGGTGGTCACCAGCGGGATCGGGCCGCCGCGGCGTCGGGGACGCAGCACCCGGCGCGCGGTCTTCAGGTAGTGGCTGATGACCATCGGCACGTCGCACGATTCCTCGAGCGCCATGCGCCTGGTCTTGCCGCAGCCGATCTGGATGAGGTCCGCGATCGTCTCGCCCTCGCGCAGGATCAGCTCGTGCGCCCGCTCGAACACCGCGAGTCTGCGGCGCAGCGGCCAACTCGCCCACTCCCGCTGCGCCGCCCGCGCGGTGGCGAAGGCCGCGGTGACATCCTCGGGGCGGGATTGCGGCAGGTCGCCGACGTGCGCGCCGGTGTAGACCTCGGTCATCGGAAACGGCGGCCGGGCGTCCGCGCCGTTCTCCGCGGCGACCATGCCGGTCAGTCGCGCGATCAGCTCCGCGGTGATCCGGGGCGGCAGGGCCGCCGTCTTCCGATCCGTGGCGTGCGTTGTGCTCATCGGGTTCTCCAAGGCGTGCGATCGCGACGCGCGCCCGTGCTGGTGCAGCGCGTCCCTCGGTATGGAATTAGAACACGTTCTCATTGTCTCACGCCGGGTTCCCGCACATCCGACACAACGACCCACGATTTTGCCCGGCGATCCTGAGCTTGCCGCCGAGTCGCAGAGTGTCAGGCGGCCGGGCAGGGCTCGACAACCAGCCAGGCGGCGGTCGGCGGCCTGCGTGGAAGCTGCGCCCAGCCGCAGCGGCAGTGCTACCTCGCGTGGTGTTGCGGTGCGGCGGAACCCGGCGTAGCGGTGCCGCGTTTCCGTGCCGGTTGGCGGTCGGCGGCCTGCATAGGCAACTGCCTCGGCCGATGCGGCAGTGCTGGGTCGCCTGCTGTCGCGCGTTCTTGCGTAGCGCGCTGTGTCCTCCGCCGGACGGTCTGGCGTTCAGGACTGCCGCTGCACCGCTGAGGGCGGGCCAGTCCGGCAGTGCTCGGGAGGCGGGCCTCCATGGAGCGGCGCTGTGTCATTGAACGTGGCGGGTGGTGTCAGCCGCTGCAAAGCTCAGCAGCCGGTCTGGCGGTCTCGAGTTCGAGGCGGCCAGCCTCTTTGGGTGGCGCTGTGTCAATGGGCGTGCGCTACTGGCTGGCTGCTGCGGAGCTCGGCAGTCGGCCCGGTGGTCAGGGCTGCCGCTGTCCCGGTGAGGGCGGCCGGCCTGGCCCCTGGTGTGGCGCTGTGTCCTCCGGTGTGTGTGCCGGGTCGGCGGCTGTAGCTCGGCGGCGGGCCTAGCGGTGTCGGGCCGCCGTTGTACCGGCCGAGGGTCTGCCAGCACGGCCTGTGGCGTGGCGTTGTGTCATCCGGTGTGGCGGTCCTGCACCGGCCGCTGGAAGGTTGGCGGTCGGCCTGTCGGTCTCGGTCTGCCGGTGCACCGCCGAGGGTGGGTCAGCCCGGCGGCCAGCGTGGATGCCGCGTCGTGCCCAGCGCACGGTGCTCGCGGCCGCGGCAAAGCCGCCCTGGCGGTCTCGGGCTACCGCTGCGCCGCTGACGGCGGCCCAACCCGTCGGTGGGGGCGGGCCCGAGTGGCAGACGGCCAGTGTGGACGCCGCGTCACGCCGAGCGCGGGGCATGGGGAGGCGCGCGAAAATCGACGGTAGTCAAATGGTTGCTATTTGATCTTGCAAAGCCACCATTTGACTACCGTCGAATCCATTTCTCTATCGACGGTAGTCAAATGGTGGTTGCGCCCTTGACAGGCCAACAGCTCTTCTCAGATCCACAGGCCGAGAGCTCTTTGCGCTTGCACTCCCTAGACGCAACCACAGCCAGACGACCACGCCGGAAGCCGAACCCGCGCGACTGACTGCGGGAGGTAAGTCGGGTACGGCAGGCGACGCGCCCAGCACTGCTCCGAGGAAAACCTGGGTAGGCGAACTGCTTGGGCCCTCGCGACTTTGGGTGGTACCTGGGTAGGCAAACTACTTGAGCACCTGCAACTTTGGGTCAAACCTAGGCAGGCAAAACCGCCTGGCATCTGCAACTACGAGCGGAAACCTGCGTAGGGTAACCCGCCCGACCACCTGCAACAGTGGAAGGGGGTAGGCGCAGCCTCCTGGGCACCCGCGACCTGGCGCCAAGCATTGGCAGGTGAACCACTTTGGACACCAGCAACCTTGGCCGCGCGACCCAGGCGACGGCAGCCGGGCACACCGCACAAACCTGGCGGTCCCACGCATAGCAACGCAACGGCGCTCAGCGCAACGGCGCCTCCGGCTGCACCTCGACCAGCACCAAATGCGCCCCTCTCGGCGCCGACACCACCGCCACCACCGCCGCCGCGAGATCGCTCGCCCGCAACATGTGCGGGTGCCGGGCGAACCCCCACACCTTCCAATCCTCGAGCAGCGGCCCGACGACCTCCGGGGTCGAGTCCATGCCCATGTTGGTCAGCGTCGGGCCGGGCCGCACCACCGAGGCGCGAATCCCGCTGCCTTCCAACTCCATTCGCAACTGAACCGCCATCGCCTCGAGTCCGGCCTTGGCCGCGCTGTACGCGCCGGTGCGCGGACGCGGCTCGGGCGCGCAGTCGGAGCCGATGAGCACGACGTCGCCGCGCCGCCTTTCGAGCATGCCGGGCAGCACCCGGTGCACCAGCCGCTGCGCGCCGACCAGGTGCACGTGGACCTGGTGCAGGAATCGTTCCGGATCCATCTCCTGCACCAGCGAGAATTCGATGTCGCCCGCGCCGGACACCAGGATCTCGGCGGGTCCGAGTTCGCGCTCCGCGGCGGTGACGAACTCGTCCACCGAGTCCGCGTCGGTGACGTCGAGCCGGTGCGCGTAGGCGGCGCCGCCGTCGGCGCGGATCTTGGCCGCGAGTTCCTCGCAGAGTTCGACGCGCCGTGCGCCGAGCGCGACCGGGTGGCCCAGTTCGGCGAGCGCGAGCGCGGTCGCGGCGCCGATACCGGAGGAGGCGCCCGCGATCAGCGAGGGCCTGCGGTCGGGGTGGGGTTCGTAGCGGGGCATCTACCTCTCCACGGTCATGGGAAGGGCGGCGAAGCCGCGGACATTGGTCGAGTGCACGCGCACGATGCCGCTGTGGGCGACGCGGTAGGCGGGCACCCGAGCGACGAATTCACGCAGGGCGACACCGGCTTCCAGGCGCGCCAGGTGGGCGCCGAGGCAGAAGTGCACGCCCGCACCGAAACTGGCGAGCTTGCCTTTGTCGGGCCGATCGATGCGGTAGGTGTCGGCGTCGTCGAAAACAGCGGAATCGCGGTTGGCCGAACCGATCAGCAGCAGCACCTTCGCGCCCGCGGGAATCGTCGCGCCGTGGTAGTCGAGATCGGCGGTAGCGGTGCGCGCCACGATCTGGCTCGACGTGTCGTAGCGCAGCGTCTCCTCGACCCAATCCGGCACCAGGCCGGGATCGGCCACCACCTTCGCGTATTCGGCGGGGTGCCGCGCCGCCCAGTACAGCGCGTTGCCGAGCAGTTTCGTGGTGGTCTCGTTCCCCGCGACCACCATCAGGAACATGAAGCCGATGATCTCCTGATCGCTGAGCTGGTCGCCGTCGATATCGGCGTCCAGCAGCGCGGAGACCAGATCGTCGCCGGGGTTCCCGCGGCGCTCGGCGACCATGTCGGTGTAGTAGCCGAATAGTTCGATCGAGGCCTCGACGGCCGCCATCGGCACGTCGAGCACGCCGTCCTCGCGGTGCACCACGAGATCGGCGAGGCGGCGGATCTCCGCGCGATCCGGTTCCGGAACGCCCATCAGCTCGGAGATCACGTCCATCGGCAGCTTGCCCGCGAAATCCTCGATCCAGTCGAAGCTTTCGCGCGTCAGAGCGGGCTCGAGGTAGGCGAGGGTGATCTCGCGGATGCGCTCTTCCATCTCCGCGACCCGCCGCGGCGTGAAGCCCTTGTAGACGAGCTTGCGCATCCGCATGTGCCGCGGATCGTCCATGGCCAGGAACGACATCACCCGGTGCGCGTGCGGTCCCCACGCGGCCGGGTCGAGCGAGACGCCGTTGGCGCTGGAGAGCCGGGTGGCGTCGCGGAATCCGGCCGTCACGTCGGCGTGCCTGGAGAGCGCCCAGAAGTCCAGGTCGGGGTTGTGGAAGAGCGGCGCCTCGGTCCGCAGCCGCCGGTAGGTGGGGTACGGATCGTCGTGGAAGCGGTAGTCGTACGGGTCGAAGGTCAGCGGTTCCAGGGAGGCTGCCGTCATGGTGCTCTCCGATGATTCCGTAACGAGTTCTTACGCTGGACAGCGAAATCCGCCGCCCGCGAAGACACATAGCTGGACATGTGTCTGGACAGTACCAGCGCTGCGATATCGAGACAATGGATCGGTTGCATACCGTGCCGGGCTGCGGCCGACCATGATCGTTGATAGTGAAACATGTTCTTGCATCGCGGACTGTGACCGGACTATATTCCGTACACCTGTCCAGACAGTATCGGAGCAACCATGAACAGTCTCCTGCCCGCCGACGGGTCGCGCCTGTTGATCGACGGCAAACTCCGCCAGGGCGGCGACGGCGTGTTCGAGACGGTGAATCCCGCGACCGAGGAAATCCTCGGGCTCGCCGCGAACGCCGACGCCGCCGACATGGACGACGCGATCGCCGCCGCGCGCACCGCCTTCGACGACACCGACTGGTCCCGTGACCACGCCTTCCGCGCCCGGTGCTTGGAACAGTTGCGGACCGCATTGCAGGGTCAGGTCGAAGCGCTTCGCGAGATCACCGTCGCCGAGGCGGGCGCGCCCGTCATGCTCACCAAGGGCCCGCAACTGGAGGGGCCGATCGCGGACCTGGCCTTCCCGGCCAACCTCGCCGAAAACTACGCCTGGGAAACCGATCTCGGCATCGCCGAGCCGATGGGCATCAAGACCCGAAGGACGCTGCGCCGCGAACCGATCGGCGTGGTCGGCGCCATCACCCCGTGGAACTTCCCGCACCAGATCGGTTTCGCCAAACTCGGTCCCGCGCTCGCGGCCGGAAACACCGTCGTGCTCAAGCCCGCTCCCGACACGCCTTGGTGCGCGGCGGCGGTTGGCGCGATCATCGCCGAACAGACCGATATCCCGCCGGGTGTGGTGAACATCGTGACCTCGTCGGATCACGGTCTCGGCGCGCGACTTTCGGTCGATCCGCGGGTGGACCTGGTCAGCTTCACCGGCTCGACGCAGACCGGCAGGCTGGTGATGGCCGCGGCCGCGCCGACACTGAAGAAGACCTTCCTCGAGCTGGGCGGCAAATCCGCGTTCATCGTGCTCGACGACGCGAACATCGCCGGAGCTGTTGGCGTGGCAGCGTTTTCGGTGTGCGTGCACGCCGGGCAAGGTTGTGCGCTGACCACCCGCCTGCTGGTGCCGCGCGCGTCCTACGACGAGGCGGTGCAGGTGGCCGCGGCCGCCATGGGCCGGATCACGCCGGGCGATCCCACCGACCCGGGCACTGTCTGCGGGCCGCTGATCTCGCGGCGCCAACGCGATCGGGTGCTCGGCTACCTGGACATGGCGCGGGCCGAGGGCGGGCGGATCGTGGTCGGCGGCCGTCGGGCCGACCGGGAACGCGGCTGGTTCGTCGAGCCGACACTGATCGCCGACCTGCCCAACAGCGCGACGGTCGCGCGCGAGGAGATCTTCGGCCCGGTGCTGGTGATCATCCCGCACGACGGCGACGAGGACGCCATCCGCATCGCCAACGATTCCCCCTACGGGCTGTCCGGTTCCGTGTGGGGCGCCGATCCCGAGCGGATCCGGCGCGTCACCGAGGGCGTGCGCACCGGAACGCTCAGCGTCAACGGCGGCGTCTGGTACTCCGCCGACGCACCGTTCGGCGGTTACAAGCAATCCGGCATCGGCCGCGAGATGGGCGTGGCCGGCTTCGAGGAATACCTGGAAACCAAGCTGATCGCCACCGCGGGCTGAAACCCGCAGGACGGCAAGCCGATCGGCAGAGTAGTTGTGGAGGACCCCATGGGGCGTTTCGCCGGAAGATCCGTCGTCGTCACCGGTGCCGCGCAGGGCATCGGCGCGGTCTACGCAAAGGCGCTGGCCGAGGAGGGCGCGAAAGTCGTTGTCGCCGACCGCAATGTGGAGCGTGGCAAGTCCGTCGCCGCGGAAATCGCGGCGGCGGGCGGTACCGCGGTGTTCGGCGAGGTGGACGTCGCCGACCCCGAATCGGCCACGGCCCTCGCGGAATTCACCGTCGGCGAGTTCGGCGCGATCGACCACCTGGTGAACAACGCCGCCATCTACGGCGAGATGAAACTCGACCTGCTGCTGACCGTGCCGTGGGACTACTACAAGAAGTTCATGTCGGTGAACATGGACGGCGCGCTCAATATGACCAGGGCGGTGTACCAGCACATGGTGCGCGCGGGCGGCGGCTCGATCGTCAACCAGTCGTCCACCGCGGCCTGGGTGTATTCCGGCTTCTACGGTCTCGCCAAGGTCGGCGTCAACGGACTCACCCAGCAGTTGGCCTTCGAACTGGGCGGCTCCAAGATCCGCATCAACGCGATCGCGCCCGGACCCATCGACACCGAGGCGACCAAGACCGTGACGCCGGGCGTCATCGTGGACGACATGATCAAGCGGCTGCCGCTCAAACGGATGGGCACGCCGGAGGATCTGGTCGGCGCCTGCCTGTATCTGCTCTCCGACGACGCCGCGTGGGTCACCGGGCAGATCTTCAATGTCGACGGCGGACAGATCTTCCGCTCATGAACGCACCGCTGCGCGTCGGATTCGTCGGCCTCGGCAATATGGGCGCGCCGATGGCCCAGCGGCTGCTGGCCTGGCCGGGCGGACTAACCGTGTGCGACACCAGGCCCGAGGCGATGCGCCCGTTCGCCGAAGCCGGTGCGGCGGTGGCGGATTCGGTATCCGAGGTCGCCGCCGACATCGTCTGTGTCGCGGTGCTCGACGACGCGCAGGTGCGCGCCGTGGTCACCGAACTGTTGGGCGCCGCCGCGCCGGGGACCGTGATCGCGGTGCACTCCACGATCGCCGATCGGACCGCCGAGGAACTGGCGGCCACCTGCGCCGAACGCGGCATCGATCTCGTCGACGCGCCCGTCAGCGGCGGCGGGCCCGGCGCCAAACTGGGTCGGCTCGCGGTCATGGTCGGCGGTAGCGCGACGGCGTTCGAGCGGGTGCGCGAGCCCTTCGGCTGTTTCGCCGATCTCGTCGTGCACGCCGGGGAAGTCGGCGCGGGGACGCGAATGAAGCTGGCGCGCAACCTTTTGCACTTCGTCGCCTTCACCGCGGCCACCGAGGCGCAACGGCTCGCCGAGGCCGCGGGACTCGACATCACCACCCTGGGCAAGATCGTCCGGCACTCCGACGCGGTCACCGGCGGACCCGGCGCCATCATGCTGCGCGACCGCACCGCGCCGATCGAACCGGACGATTTCTGGCTGCCCATCCTGCGCCACGTACGCGACCTCGGCGAGAAGGACCTCGGCCTGGCGCTGGAACTCGGCGACCGGCTCGCGCTCGACCTGCCGCTGGCCCGCCTCGCGCTCGAGCGCCTCGGTTCCGGTCTCGGCGTCGGCGACAACACCTTCGAAAGGCAGAACCCATGACCGACAACGCCAACGGCGCAGGCGACTCCGTCCGGCAGCGCGGCCTCGCCAAGATGGCCGAGGTCTACGGCACCGAATTCCAGGACTACCCAGGCGACCACTTCGCCATGACCGCCGATCACCTCTTCGCGAACGTGTGGTCGCGGCCCGGGCTCAGCGTGCGCGACCGCCGCCTGCTGCTGCTCGGGGCGCTGACCGCGCAGGGCCTGATGGACACCGCGGGCATCCAGATCGGCGCCGCGCTGCGCAACGGCGAACTCACCGAGGAGCAGCTGCACGAGATCGCGCTGTTCCTGTGTCACTACGTGGGTTGGCCGAACGGCACCAAACTCGACTTGTTGGTGGGAACAATCGTGGCGCAGCAGAAGAAAGCCGCGCGGGCCGCGGCCGACAAGTCCGAGACCGCGTGACATCGCACCGAACCACGAGGAAGCGAACATGACCGACGCCAAATCCATCCGTCCACTACGCGCCAGCGCGGTCTCCGAATGGGGGCCATCCGCCGATGTCGTCGTCGCGGGGTACGGCATCGCCGGTGTCTGCGCCGCCATCGAGGCCGCGCGGGCGGGCGCCGACGTGCTCATCCTGGAACGCTCCGGCGGATGGGGCGGCGCGGCGGCGATGGCGGGCGGGTTCATCTACCTCGGTGGCGGGACGCCGTTGCAGCGGGCGCTCGGGTTCGAGGACAGCCCGGAGAACATGGAGAAGTTCCTGCTCGCCGCGCTCGGACCCGGTGTCGACGCGGCCAAGATCGGGGACTACTGCCGCAACAGCGTCGAGCACTACAACTGGCTCGTCGCGTGCGGCGTGCCGTTCCGCGAGGCGTTCTGGGGCGAGCCCGGCTGGGAACCGCCGCACGACGAGGGTCTGATGTACTCCGGCGGCGAGAACGCCGCACCGTTCAACACCTTGGCCACGCCCGCGCCCCGCGGCCACGTCCCGCAGTACGCCGACAAGCGGATCGGGCAGCGCAGCGGCGGCTACATGCTCATGAAGCCGCTCGCCGAGACGGCCGAAAAGCTGGGCGTGCGAGTGGAATACGACACTCGCATCCGTCGGCTGATCGTGGACGACGACGATCGGGTGGTCGGCGTGGTCGCCGCGCACTTCGGCAAGGAGGTCGCGATCCGGGCCGAACGCGGCGTCGTCCTGGCCACCGGCAGCTTCGCCTACGCCGCGCAGATGATCGAGGGGTACGCGCCGCGCCTGATCGGCAGGCCCGCCGCCGCCATCGAGGAGCACGACGGCATCGGCATCCGGGTGGCGCAGGCGCTCGGCGCGGACCTGGCGCACATGGACGCCACCGAGGTCGCGTTCTTCGGCGACCCGCAGCTGCTGGTGCGCGGCATCCTGGTCAACGGGCGCGGCCAGCGCTACATCGCGGAGGACACCTATCCCGGCCGGATCGGGCAGGCCACGCTGATCCAGCAGGAGAACCAGGCGTACCTGGTGATCGACGAGGCGTCCTACGAGGCGGCGCTGAAGACCGTGACCGCGACGCCGTTCTTCCGGCAGCCGCCGACCTGGGTGGCGGAATCGGTCGCCGAGCTCGAGGCCGACATGGGCTTGCCGGAGCGGGCGCTGCAATCGACCGTCGAGACCTACAACCGGCACGCGGCCGAGGGCAAGGACCCGCTGCTCGGCAAGAAACCGGAATGGGTGCGCCCGATCGGTACGCCGTTGGCGGCCTTCGACATGCGCAACTTCACCGCGGGATTCACCCTCGGCGGGCTGCGCACCGATCTGGACTCGCGGGTCCTGCACGTCTCCGGTGAACCGATCGCGGGGCTGTACGCGGCGGGACGCTGTACCTCGGGGCTGTGCGCGGGCGGATACGTCAGCGGGGCCTCGCTCGGCGACGGCAGCTTCTACGGTCGCAGGGCCGGGGTGGCGGCCGCCAAGAACTGATGGGGACTGATAGTGTCTGGACACATGTCCGAAGGTGATTCCATCATGCTGGAGGCGACCCGGCGTCGCCTCAGCGGGAAACAGGCCGACACTGTCGACAAACTGACGAAGTCGGCCGTGGAGGTGCTGGCCCGCGAGGGCTTCGCGGGCATGACCATCCGGTTGGTCGCCGCGGCCGCCGGTGTCGGCACCGCCACGGCCTACACGTATTTCTCCTCCAAGGAACACCTGGTCGCCGAGATCTTCTGGCGTCGCCTCGTCGCCTCGCCGTCGCCCGCCAGCGAATCCGACGACCCGCACGACCGCGTCGTCGCCGAACTGCGCAACATCGCCATGCTCGTCGCCGACGAGCAGGAACTCTCCGGCGCCGTCACCAGCGCACTGCTCGGCCGCGACCCCGACGTCGCGCACCTGCGTGACCGCATCGGCGCCGAGATCCGCAAACGCATCCTGCGCGCCCTCGGCCCCGACGCCGACCCCGATATCGTCGAATCCCTCGAACTGCTCTACGCGGGCGCCCTGGTCCGCGCGGGCATGGGCTACGCCTCCTACTCCGAAATAGCCGACCGCATCGAGAAATCCGCGCTTCTCATCCTGAAATAGGGCGCATTTCCGCCTACGCCCCCGCCGCGCGCGTTCTGATCGAGTTCCGGGACCCGTGGCGAGAAAGTGGAGACAGCTGCCCTCTTGGAATCGGGGGTGGGTGAGGTCGGCGTGGCGCACTCGGCGTTTCGCGAGGACACTGAGGACGTAGCGCCCAACTCGTCCCGAGGAGCACATGCGATGCCAAACAACGGGCCTTTCGGCATCGACCCGGAAGATATCGAACGCGCACTGCGTGAGGCCGGAACCGAACTCCGCGACCTGCTCGGCAAAGCAGGCGTGTACCTGGATCGCGTAGATCACGCGAGCGTCGGTTCACTGGCGTCGTTCCTCGGTCAGTTCGTCCAACCGGAACGGCCGCGTCCACCGCAACCCGAGACCACCGGTGAGACCGGCAGTGGGGTCTGGGCGATCTACAGCATCGACGACACCGGCGAGGCCAGCGTCGACCAGGTCTTCCCGACCGAGCTCGAGGCCTTACGCGCGCATCGCGACAACACCGATCCCCGCCGCCGGGTCCGCTTCCTGCCCTACGGCGTCCCGGCGAGTGTGTTGGATGCCCCCTGACGGCGATGGGGGAGGCCCCGTTGCCCCGGTTGTGTGAAGTCGACTCGGTGCCGACCAGGCCGTACCTCCGCTGCGTTCCGCGCCGCTCGGCTGAGCCGTACGCCCCGGGTATTCGGGGGAATCCCTGATGGCGCGGGGCGGGGTTCGCAGACAGACTGGAGGGCATGACTTCGCAAGCTGTGGGGGCCGATACCGCCGAGACGGTGGCTCCGACCGAAATCGCGGCGCGGGCCGTCGACCTGTCCAAGGTGTACGGGTCGGGTGATACCCAGGTCAGGGCGCTGGACGGGGTGTCGGTCGAGTTCGCGAAGCGGGAGTTCACCGCGATCATGGGGCCCTCCGGCTCCGGCAAATCGACCCTCATGCATTGCCTGGCCGGGTTGGACAGTGCCAGCTCCGGCACGGTGCGCATCGGCGAGACCGACCTGACCGACCTCACCGACAAGCAGATGACCCGCCTCCGTCGCGATCGCATCGGCTTCGTCTTCCAGGCGTTCAACCTGGTGCCCACGCTGACCGCGCTGGAGAACATCACGCTGCCGCTGGACATCGCGGGCCGCAAGCCCGACGAGGACTGGCTCGACACCGTGATCAAGCGGCTCGGGCTCGGTGACCGGCTCGACCACCGGCCGAGCGAGCTCTCCGGCGGCCAGCAGCAGCGGGTGGCGTGCGCGCGGGCACTGGCGGGCAAGCCCGAGATCATCTTCGGCGACGAGCCGACCGGCAACCTGGACTCGCGCGCCTCGGAGGAGGTGCTGTCCATCCTGCGCGCCGCGGTGGACGAGTTCGGCCAGACGGTCGTCATCGTCACCCACGAGCCGCACGCGGCGTCCTTCGCCGACCGGGTGATCTTCCTCGCCGACGGCCGGATCGTCTCCGAATTGCGCGATCCGACTGCGGAATCGGTGCTGGACCGGATGAAGTCGCTGGAGCAGGCATGAGAGTCGCGGTCGTGGCGCGCGACGTCGCCGTGCGGGGGGAAGCGTGATGAACGGCAGTCCGATGCGCAAGGTCGCGCTGCGCAACCTCGCCGCGCACAAAGTCCGGTTGGCGCTGACCCTGCTCTCGGTGGTGCTCGGCACCGCCTTCATCGCGGGTTCGTTCGTCTTCACCGACACCTTGCAGCGCACCTTCGACGGCCTGTTCGCCAGCCAGGCCAAGGGCGTCGACGTGCGGGTGAGCCCGAAGGAACAGCAGTCCTTCGGCGTCCCGCTCGGCGTGGTGGACATGGTCTCGGGGATGGAAGGCGTGCGCGCGGTCGCGCCGAGCGTGAACGGCCCGCTGGTGCTGCTCGACCCCGAGGGCAAGAAGCCGGTGCAGACCGGCGGCGCGCCCAGCTGGGGCGAGTCGTACGTTCCGCCGGAGCACGCGGTCGCCGAACCGCCGACGTTCGTCGCGGGCACGCCGCCCGCCAAGGCGGGCGAGGTCGCGATCAACAGCGGAGGCGCCGAGGTCGCCGGGCTGAAAGTGGGGGACAGGACCAAGATCCTCATCCCGTCGCAGAGCACCCAGCAGCGGCCGGTTCTCGACGTCACCATCAGCGGCATCTACGAATTGCCTTCGGACACCGGTGGGTTCATCGGCCTCTACTTCGATGACGCGCAGGCCAGGCAGCTGTTCACCGATGGATCGCACGTCGCCTGGATCGATATCGCCGCGACTGGCTCGGGCGACGAGTTGCGCGACCGGGTCGCCACCGCGCTCCCCGACTTCAAGGTGCAGAACGGCGAGCAGGTGCGCGCCGATATGAAAGCCCAGGTCTCCCAGGCGCTGAACTTCATCAACTACTTCCTGCTCGCGTTCGGCGCGATCGCGCTGATCGTCGGCACGTTCATCATCTACAACACCTTCGCGATGATCGTCGCGCAGCGGCTGCGCGAGCTCGCGCTGCTGCGGGCGGTCGGCGCGAGCAGCAGGCAGGTCGGCGGCTCGGTGGTGGCCGAGGCGCTCGTCATCGGCCTTATCGGCAGCGTGATCGGGCTCGCGGCGGGAATCGGCCTGGCGTTCGGGCTCTCGGCGGTGCTCAACGCCTTCGATCTCGGCCTGCCCACCGGTTCCATGGCGGTGCTGCCGCGCACGGTGGTCGTCGCACTGGTCGTCGGTCTCGTTGTCACCGTGATCAGCGCCTACGCCCCCGCGCGCCGGGCGGCGAAGACGCCGCCGGTGGAGGCCATGCGGGAGGAATTCGCTTCCGCGGGTGAGTCGTTGCGTATCCGCACCGCGGTCGGCGCGGTGCTCGCCGTGCTCGGCATCGTGCTCGTGGTGCTCGGCTCCCGCTCGACGGGCGGCAGCGCGGCGGCGACGGTCGGTGTCGGCGCGTTCGGGCTGATCCTCGCCGTGCTGCTCGCCTCGCCCGCGCTGTCGCGTCCCGTGGTCGGCGGCCTCGGGGTGCTGATCCGCCCGTTCGGGCCGATCGGCCGGATGGCGCGCAACAACGCCGCGCGCAATCCACGCCGCACGGCCGCGACGGCTTTCGCGCTCACCCTCGGCCTGATGCTGGTGTCGTTGATCAGCATGCTCGGCGCGTCGGCGAAGGCCAGCGTCGCGGTGCTGGTCGACAAGGGCGTCAAGTCCGAGTACGTGCTCGCGGGCCCGCAGCAATCGCAGCTGATCGGACTGCCGCTCGGCGTGCCGGACGCGGTGCGCGCCGGTGTGCCGGAGGCCGCCGAGGTGATCGGCTTCCGCGGCGTCGCGGTGAAGGTCGGTGACGATCGGTTGGCGGGCGTCGCGCCCGACGGTCCGATCGACAGCGCGCTGAACTACGAGATCCTGCAAGGCACTGGCACGCTCGGCGAGCGCGGCATCCTGGTCTCGGACGACGAGGCGGCCCAGCACGATTGGCGGGCCGGTCAGCAGATCGAGCTCACCACGCTGGACCGCAACCAGAAGGTGCCGGTCACCATCGCGGGCGTGTACAAGAAGACGCCGCTGCTCGGCGACCTGGTGGTGCCGCCGGCCATCTTCGAGGCGGTGACGCCGACCGCGTTCCGCAACAACTTCTACGTGCTGGTCAACGCGAAGCCGGGGGCGGACGTGGCCGCGATGCGCAATGACCTGGCGAAGGCGACCGATCAATTCGCGGTCGTCCAGGTGCAGGACCGCGAGCAGTTCAAGGGCGCGCAGGGCCGCCAGATCAACACCCTGCTCGCCATCCTGTACGGCCTGCTCGCACTGGCGGTGGTGATCGCCATCCTCGGCATCATCAACACGCTCGCGCTCTCGGTGGTGGAGCGGCGCAGGGAGATCGGCATGCTGCGCGCCGTCGGGACCATGCGCTCGCAGATTCGCCGCACGATCTACCTGGAGTCCATGCTGATCGCGGTGTTCGGCGCCATCGTCGGGGTGATCCTCGGCATCGGGCTCGGCGTCGGGTTCCTGCGCACGCTGCGGGATTTCGGCATCGACCAGATCGACATCCCGGTGACCCAGCTGGTCCTGGTGCTGATCTCCTCGGCCGTCGTCGGCGTGCTCGCCGCGCTGTGGCCGGGCATCCGGGCGGCCCGCACACCCCCGCTGGCCGCGATCGCGGACATCTAGTAGACGGACATCTAGTAGACACAGCCGGACGCACTCCGCCGATAGCCTGCGCATGGCCGGAGCGGAGGCGGAGGTACGCCTAGGCTTGGCCCCGGCTTTCGAGCCGGGGCCGGGCCGCAGGTTGCGACACAATTGCCAGCGCCAAGACGAGTAGCGAACTACTCGCGCGGCGCGCACCGCGGCGCCGCAGGATTCCGGTATGTCCAGGGTCTTCCTGAGTCATTCGAGCCGGGACACGCGGGAAGCGGTCGCGCTGAAGGCGTGGCTCATCGAAGCGGACCCGGGCCTCGCCGACGAGATCTTCCTCGATCTGGATCGGCGGACCGGGATCCGCGCCGGTGTCCGCTGGAAGGACGCGCTGCGGCGCGCGAGCGAGCGCTGCGAGGCTGTCATCTGCTTGCTGTCCGACAACTGGGACGCCTCGCACGAGTGCAAGACCGAGTATCGGTCCGCCGAGACTCTTGGCAAGCCGATCTTCGCGGTTCGATTGCAGCCGCTGAAGGGCCGCGACATCACCAGCGAATGGCAACGGTGCGACCTGTTCGGCGCGGGACCGCACACATCGATCTCCGTCGACGACGGACCGCCGGTCGAATTCCGCACCGAAGGCCTGCTGCGGCTGCGCGACGGTCTGCGTGCGGCGGGCATCGGCGCGGACACGTTCGCCTGGCCGCCGCCCGGCGACCCGGAACGGGCGCCCTATCGCGGCTGGCAGCCGCTGGAAGCGGTGGACGCCGCCGTGTACTTCGGCCGCGACGCGCAGATCGGCAGGGCGCTGAGCGCCATCCGAGCGCTGCGGAACTCGGGCGTAGGTCAGCTGTTCGTCGTGCTCGGACCGTCCGGGGTGGGGAAGTCGTCGTTCCTGCGGGCGGGTTTGCTGCCGCGCTTGCAACGCGACGATCGCCATTACCTACCCGCTGGAATCGTGCGGCCCCAGCGTTATGCCCTGACCGGCGACGGCGGCCTCGCGCAGACGATCCACCGGCTCCGCGTCGATCTGGGACTGCACCAACCGAGTCTCGGTGTCATCAAGGAAGGCATCCGCGACGTGGCGCGGGTGCGGGCCTGGCTGGCCGAGGCGCAGCGGGCAGCGCGAGAGCGAATCGTCGATCCGACCGACGACGAGCCGCCGACTCTCGTGTTTTCCCTCGACCAAGCCGAGGAGCTTTTCGGGGTCGACGCCGACGAGGAGGCGCGGGCGTTGCTCGCCCTCGTCGGCGAGCTGCTCGACCAGCGCACCGCGATGCCGATGGTCGTCATCGCGACCATTCGGGCCGACCGGTACGAGCCGCTGCAAACCGCGCCGGAACTGGCCGACGTCGCGGTCCGCCCGTTCGACGATTTGAAGCCGATGCCGCAGGCGCAGTTCAAGGAGGTCATCTGCGGCCCGGCGCGGCGGGCGCGAGAAGCGGGCAGCAAGCTCGCCTTCGCTCCCGAACTGGTGGACCGGCTGCTCGAGGACTGGTCGCATGGCGCGGACACCCTGCCGCTGCTCTCGCTGACCCTCGCGCGTCTGTACCAGGACTACGGGGATGGCGAGATCACGCTCGCCGAATACGAGGCGATGGGCGGCTTGCGCCGCGTCGTGCAGAGCGAGATCGACGAACTGCTCGCTGTCGATCCCGCAGTGCGAGAGGAACAACTCGCGGTGCTGCGGACGGCGTTCGTGCCGTGGCTGGCCACCGTCGACCCGGACAGCGACCAGCCGATGCGCCGGGTCGCACGCTGGTTCGATCTGCCCGCGCCAAGTCGTCCATTGCTGGAGAGTTTCATCGCCCGGCGACTGCTCGTCCGGGACGAGCGCGACGGTGAGATCGTGGTCGAGGTCGCCCTGGAAAGTCTGCTGCGGCAGTGGGAGGCGCTGGCCGAATGGTTGCGGGTCGAGGCGGCCGATCTCAAGGATGCCGACAATCTCGAGCGAGCCGCGCTGGCCTGGGAGCGCAACGGGCGCAACGAGGAATGGCTGCTGGCGGGGAGCAGGCTCGCGGACGCCGAATCCCTCGTTGTCGAACCGGGATTCCGGGATCGGCTCGAGCACGTGCGGGAATTCTTGTCGGCCGCGCGGAAGCGCGAGGACCGGCTGCTCGCCGAGGAGCAGGAGCACCGGGAGGCCGAGCTGCGGGCGGCCAGAGACCGGCAGGAAGCGGCGGAAGCGTTGGCGGCGGCGGAAAGTCGCGCGAAGGAGGATGCGGAGCGACATGCCCGCATGTTGCGCAAACGGTCGAGGATTCTGCGGGCGGCGTTGATCGTTGTTGCCGTCGTGGCGATGGTGGCGGCGGTTGGATTCGCGTGGGCATTGCGCGCGGAGAATCGGGCACGGTCGAATGCTCGGGATACGTCGGCAGCGGCGCTGGGAGCGCGATCTCAGCTCATGCTGAGCGAATCGTGGCCGGGCAAGAGCGACGACGTGTTCGGAATGCAGATGGCGTTGGCCGCCAGTAGTTTTCCGTCGAAGACGGATGGCCACTTCGCGGTGCTCAACGCGATCCATCAGACTCGGAACGTAAACAAGATCTACGGCTTGGACGGCGCCAGCGCGTACAGTGTGCAGTTCAGTCCGGACGGCACGCGAGTCGCCACCACTCGGGGCGACTCGATCGAACTGGTGGACGCCGGAACGTGGCAGCGAATCGGCGCATTGATGACCGGCCACGAGTTCGAAGTAAACAAGCTCGCGTTCAGCCCGGATGGCAGGCGCATCGCGTCGGCGAGCCGTGATGGGACAGTGCGACTTTGGGATACCGAGACGCAGCAACCGATCGGCGAGCCCCTGCGTGGGCACATCGGCCCGGTGATGACCGTTGCCTTCAGTCCCGATGGGAGCGCGCTCGTCTCGGGAGGCGTGGACAAAACTGTCCGGTTGTGGGACGCCGAGACGCGGCGACCGATCGGCGAGCCGATGACCGGATCCGAGAGAGAGGTCATGTCGGTCGCGTTCGGTGCTGACGATCTGATCGCCTCGAGTGGCCTCGACGGCGCGATCCGCCTGTGGAATCGCGCATCGCGGCAACCGGTCGGTGCGATCCCGACCGGCCAGTTCAGCCTCAACAGCGTCGTGTTCAGTCCCGACGGCACCAAACTCGCCTCGGCGGGCTCCGATGCGACGATCCAGCTCTGGGATCCACGCACCCGCCTGCCGATCGGCGAACCGTTGCGCGGGCATACCGCGGTGATCGAGCAGGTGACGTTCAGCCGCGACGGTGCTCGACTCGCTTCCGTGAGCGACGACAAGACGGTCCGGACTTGGGACGTGGCGTCTGGTCGTCCGGTCGGTGAAATGCTACGTGGGCACGAATCCGCGGTCATGAGCGTCGCGTTCCACCCCGACGGCCATCGCATCGTTACCGGCGGTCTCGATTCCACTGTGCGAGAGTGGATCGGGAACCCGGGCACCGTATACCGCGAAGGCCCGGTGGTCAGCCTTGCGATCAGCCCTGATGGCAGGCGCCTCGTCTCGAGTACGGGGGACGGGACGATCAGCCAGTCGGAGATCGACACTGGCAAGCAGGTGGGTCCGGTTGTCCACGGCGATGTTCTGGAGGGCGCGGGTTATAGCGCCGACGGCAGGCAACTCGAGTCGATCGCCCCGAGCCATCTGCGGATGTGGGATACGAATACCGGTGCGCCGGTCGGTGCGCCGATCCAGTTCCCGCCGGAGACCAAGTTGGCTTTCACCAATGGTGAACGCACAGCGGCGCTGTTCACGGAATCGTCCGGCCAGCTGTGGAGCCTGCCGTCGATGCAGCCGATCGGACCGCCACTGGACGAGGCCAATGGGGTCATGTCCGCTGAGTTCAGCCGCGATGGAAAGGTCCTTGCGGCAGGGGGTACGGACTGGGTGCTGCGGTTGTGGGACGCGACGACCGGCCTGCGGATCGGGAAGCCGATGGAGGGGAAGGGTTGGGTGTCCGATATCACCTTCAGCCCGGATGATCGCCGGCTCGCGGTCGGATACTACGACAGGTCCGTGCGGTTGTGGAACGTGGAGACCGGGGAACAGATCGGTAATCCGATGTGGCACGACGGCTGGGTCATGGATGTCGAGTTCAGTCCGGACGGAACGACACTGGCGACCGGCAGTGTGGACGGAAACGTCCGCCTGTGGGATGCCGCATCGCAGCGGCAGATCGGCCCCGCGATGATCGGGCACACCGGAGTGATCTCGGACGTCGACTTCACACCGGACGGCGCACGCATCATTTCCGCGAGTGCCGACAAGACGATCAGAATTTGGCCGGTGTCTACGTTCGATACCGACAAGCTGTGCGCCAAGATGACCTACAACATGAGCCGGGAGACGTGGAACGAATGGGTCTCTCCCGACATCGAGTATGAAAAGGTCTGCCCGGATCTCCCTATCGCGGGCGAAGAAGGTGGGTAAACCAAGACTGCCCGGAGGGGTACCCCAGCGCCAGGCACTCGGCGCGGTGAATCGGTGATGGTCGCGAAGGTGGTTGAGCCTCTTCGGCTTCAGTATCGAAGCGGCCATCAATCCGGGTAGCGGGCGGACCAGTCGGACGTGGGCTCGCCATGCCTGTCGCGCGGCGGCGTCGGCCCGAATTCGATGCAATAGTCGGCGGCGAGACGCTCGATGATGGGCGCGGCGTCCAAACCGGCGCGCCACGGCTCGGGGATGGCTGCACGGCCGTGCCGGGCGCCGAGAATGCTCCCGCACAGCGCACCGGTGGCGTCGCTGTCACCGGAATGATTGACCGCCAAGAGAACTCCGTGCCGGAAGATCCGCTCCGGCGTCCCGCCCACGCCCTGCGCGCACAGCGCCGCGTATACGGCGATACCCAGCGCTTCGGGCGCGATCCAGCCGCGCCCGAGCGCGTCGAAGTCCTCCGGTTGCGGCATGGCCGAGGTGCGGCGCGCGGTGGCGGCCGCCAGTTCGATGGCCGCGGCGAGCGCCGCGGAGGTCTCCTCGTGGTGCTCGTGGCGGGCCAGCTCGGTGCGAACCTGGTCGAGCGCGGCGTCGAGTTCCGTACCACGGCCGAGCAGATAGATCAGCGCGGCCATCGCGCCAGCGGGCAGCCAGCCGCTCGGGTGTCCGTGGGTGAGAGCCGCCGCGTCGCAGCCCAATTCGAAGACGTGCTCGATCGCGTCGCCCGCCCGGTCCACGGCGTAGCCGAAGCCGCAGGGCACCGAGCGCACGGTGGCGGCGCAGCCTTTGGAATCGTTGATCGGCTGGCTCCGGGTGCCGAGCGGGCGGGCCGGTTCACCCCGCGCGGCCGCTTTCCGCAGT
The DNA here is from genome assembly GCF_006716565.1 of Nocardia bhagyanarayanae. Taxonomy (NCBI): domain Bacteria; kingdom Bacillati; phylum Actinomycetota; class Actinomycetes; order Mycobacteriales; family Nocardiaceae; genus Nocardia; species Nocardia bhagyanarayanae. Next base: position 2,877,278 of record NZ_VFPG01000001.1, read on the forward strand.
GCGGTGACGGCGGCGTGCGTGGTGCCTCGGTGTCTCATCAACTCCGGATGGGAGGCCAGCGCGCTGTGCGGCGGGAACCTCTGCTCGGGAATGGTGACGCCCTGACCCCGCAACCACACCAGGAAGCCCTGCTGCATCATGCCGAGCGTCGCGCCGCCGATACCGCGCGACCGCGCCCGCACCGAACCCTTGACGAGGGCCTCCACGGTGAACAGCGTCAGCTGGGTCTCCTCGGAGATCTCGCCCGCGTAATGCTCCGGCGTGCCGGTGACGCCCTGCGGGCCGTACCGCTGCCGGATGTGGTGCAGCAGCATGTTCTCCACCGGTGCGCCGAGCGCGTCACCGATGGCGCCGCCGAGCAGGCAGCCGAGCACCACGTCGTCCTGGGTGTGCATCCGCCTGCGGAATTCGGTCGCGTGCATCGTCACGTCGGGCGATGCGGATCGCGCCGCGGGCGGTTCGGACGACGTACCGACTGCCGAACCCGATGCCGGACGACCTGCCCGCTCGGGCGCGCCGCCGAAACCCCGGTCGCGCAGGGCACGAACGACGTCCTCGGCGAACTCCCCGCACGAGTCGTACCTGTCGCCTGGGTCCTTCGCCATTCCCCTGGCGAGCACCGAGTCCAGGCGCGCGGGCAGCTCCGGCCGCATCGCGCGCGGCGACGGTATCGGGCCGTGCAGATGCCCGAAGAGCACGGCGGGCAGATTCGGGCCGTCGTAGGGTCCCGCGCCGGTGAGCAAGCGAAACAGCGTGCACGCCAGCGCGTATTGATCGCAGCGGTGGTCCAGCGGCGCGTTGGTCAGCTGCTCCGGCGCGGCGTAGGCGAGGGTCGCGGTGAGGTTTCCGGTGCGGGTGAGCCCGGCGGTGTCGTCGAGCAGTTTGGCGATACCGAAGTCGGTCAGCAGCACCCGCTCGTCGAAGCCCGTGCCGACGCCGGCGGAGCGGGACAGCAGGATGTTGGCGGGCTTCACATCGCGGTGTAGCACGCCCCTGGCGTGCGCGTAATCCAAGGCGCCCGCGGTCTGCACGACGATCTGCGCGACCCGCTCCGGCGACATGGCGCTCGGTGGCACCGCGGCGCTGTCGTGACCGTCCACGTACTGCATCGAGATCCACAGCCGCTCGTCCTCGATGCCGCGGTCGTAGACGGTGATGATGTTGGGATGGTCCAGCTGCGCGACCAGGTCGGCCTCGCGCTCGAACCGCCGCCGAATCTCGGCGTCGTCGAACATCTCCCGGTGCAGCAGCTTGAGCGCGGTCGTCTTCGGCAGCCGGGGATGGCGCGCCGCGTACACCGCTCCCATGCCGCCGCGCCCCAGCTCGCGCTCGATCACGTAGCCCGCGAACACCTCACCACGGCGCAACATCCGTGCCCCCCATCCAGCGTGCCGAGAACTCGACGAGTCTAGAACGGCTTCATGGCTTTCCGGCGTTGACGTCGGCCCAGGATCGGACATCGCCGCGATCCAGCGCCACCGCGAGCAGGTCGGGGAAGCGGTCGGGCGTGCAGGCGAAGGCCGGAACGCCCAGCGCGGCGAGGGCCGCGGCGTTGTCGTGGTCGAAAGCCGGTGCGCCGTCGTCGGAGAGCGCGAGCAGCACCACCACCTGCACACCCGATTCCCGCATGGCGTGCACCCGGCGCAGCATCTCCGCGCGGATGCCGCCCTCGTAGAGGTCGGAGATCAGCACGAAGAGCGTGTCGGCCGGGCGGGCGATCAGCGTCTGACAGTAGGCGAGCGCGCGATTGATGTCGGTACCGCCGCCGAGCTGGGTACCGAACAGCACGTCGACGGGGTCGGTGAGCAGATCGGTGAGGTCGACGACCTCGGTGTCGAAGACCACCAGCGAGGTGCGCAGCGCCCGCATCGAGGCGAGCACCGCGCCGAACACCGAGGCGTACACGACGCTCGCGGCCATCGACCCCGACTGGTCGATGGCCAGCACGACATCGCGGCGCACGGCCTGGGTGTTGCGGCCGTAGCCGACCAGCCGCTCCGGGACGACCGTGCGGTGCTCGGGCAGATAGTTGGCCAGGTTCTTGCGAATGGTGCGGTCCCAGTCGATGTCTCGGGCCCGCGGCCTGCTGATCCGCGCCGCCCGGTTGAGCGCGCCGGAGACGGCGGTGCGGGTGTGGGTGGCGATGCGCTGTTCGATCTCGCGAACCACCCGTTCGACCACGGTGCGCGCGGTGGCCTTGGTCGTCTCCGGCATCACCCGGTTCAGGCTGAGCAACGTGCCGACCAGGTGCACGTCGGGCTCCACGGCGGCGAGCAACTCCGGCTCCAGCAGCAGTTCGGTGAGTTGCAGGCGGTCGATGGCGTCGCGCTGCATCACCTCGACCACGCTGGACGGGAAGTAGGTGCGGATGTCGCCGAGCCAGCGCGCTACCCGCGGCGCCGAATCGCCGAGGCCGGCGGAGCGTTTCCCCGAGGTGGGCTCGTCGCCGGTGTTGTAGAGGGCGCCGAGTGCCCGGTCGACGGCCACGTCGTCGGCGCCGCCGAGGCCGCCCAGCTCGGGCTCGGCCGCCGCGCCGAGGACGAGACGCCAACGGCGGGAAGAATTTTCGCCAGGGCTGTTCATGATTCGGCTCCTTGCGGACGGGAGACGAGCTCGCCTCTGACGTGTTCCGCGTACGGCGCGGCTGACGACTGAAGGTGACCGCCAGACGCCCAGAGCGGCCGAATGACACCTTCGGTCGGGATTCCGCGGCGGGTGGGCATCGAGCGAAGGTGACATTCGGTCCGACCGACCGGGTGGGGGATGCCTTCGGCCGGTAGCGGTCGACCGTTGCCGAGTGGGCCGAGGTGCGCGATCATCGGGCGACTCCGAGGATGTCGGCGGCCGTGCGCATCGCGCGGCGTCCGCGTTCGACATCCACGTCCGTTCGCTCCGGTGCCGCGAAACCGGCGGTGTCGTGGATCGCGCGGCCGATGGCGCGGCGTTCGCCGGATTCGAAGGCGCCGAAGGTGCGGCGCAGCACCGGCAGCGTCTCCAGGAATTGCTCGTCGTCGAGGCCGCGCAGCCATTCGTCGATGCGGCGCAACAACTCTCGGTCGTGCACGAGCAGCAGGCCGCGGCCGCCGAGGAAGCCGTCGATCCACGCCGCCTTGGACGCCGGGGTCGCGCCGACCGACAGCGCGGCGGACAGGCGGCGTCCGGAATCGGCGTCGCCGATGATGCCCGCATCGCTGAGCAGCCGCACCGCACGGCCGACGAGCGCGCCGTGCACGTCCTCGCGGTCGGCGAGTTTGCGCAGTGCCGCCAGCCAGGTCTGGGTGGCCCACGCGTCGTCGCGGGTGTGGATCGCCAGGTGCGCGGCGTCCAGCTGGGTGCGCAGCTCCGCGGCGGCGTCCGCGTCCAGGCCCGTGACCGCACCCGGCAGACCCGCCGCGATACGAACGAGCAGCCCGTCGGCCACGTGCGCGAGCGCCTTGGTGTCGGTGCCGCGTACATCGCCGTAGCGCAGCGTTCTGATCAAGCCGGGCAGTGCCGCGAGCAGGTGGGTGACGTCGTGGTCCAGCGCCGCGACGGTCTCCAGGCGCTCGATGAGCCCGGAGGTCGCGCCGCTCAGATCGGCGAGCAAAGCCAGTTCCAGGGCGCCCGCGAGGTCGGCGAGCGTGCGGTTCGGCCGCCGCGCGGTGTCCAGGATCTTGGTTTCCGCGGCCGTGCGCAACGTCGTGCCCCAGCGCGAGGCCTCGATGACGGCGACCGCGAACTCCGGTCGCCACTTCAGCGTCCACGTTTCACGGAAGGTGCCGGTGCTGCGCACCTCCCCGGTGGTCGGCGTACCCCATTCGACGCCGAGCAGCCGCAGCCGGTGCAACAGCCGCGAGCGTTCCAGCTCGCGCTCCTTGCGCAGGTCGAGATCGACGGTGCGCGCGGTGGGCTCCAGCTTCATCCGCAGTCTGCGCACTCTGGCGCGCAGGTCGGCGTCGAGCGGCACCGTGGGCGCGTCCTCCGGCACGGCGCCGAGCGCCTCGCCGACGACGAGCTCGGTGGTCACCACGTGCACCATGGTCTCGTCGCCGCCGCACATCACCGCGCGCACCGCCTCGGTGACCTCGGAGAGTCCGGCCAGCGGTCGTTGCCGCAGGGCGGCAAGGGTTTCCGCGAGCCGGACCGCCTCGATGACGTGCGCGCTGGACACCGGAAGATCGTGCGCGCGCAGTACGCCCGCGACCTTGGTGAGCCAACGCGCGATCGGCCGGTCCGGGGCGGTGAACAGGTGGTGGTACCAGCCGGGCGAGTCGACGCCCGCGCCGTAGCCGGAGGACGCGGCGAGCCGGGAATGGGTGTAGGGCACCCAGGTGACGGTGGCCTTCACCTTCGGCATGCCCTTGAGCAGCCGGGCGTCCGGCGCGGCCGGGCCGAGCTTGCCCGCCAGCGCCGGTGCGTGCCAGGCGCCGCAGACCACGGCGAGGCGACGCGAGCCGCCCTTGAGCGCCTTGCGCATGGTCTGGCGCATGTAGGCCTCGCGGCGCAGGGTGTGCGCGTCGATCGCGGCCGGGGTCGGTCGACGGCGCGCGATCGGCCCAGCGGACGGGTCGAATTCCTCGACGGCATCGAAGGTTTCGAGATCCGGCGGCTGTTCGTCCGAAAGCGCGGGACCCAACCGCGGCTCGTCCGGATGCGTGTCGGGCGTCTCGCGCAGTGCGGCCATCGCTTCCGTGAGCGCGTCGAAAACGTCTATATCCGTGGTGGATTCGACGACCGCGTCCCACCAGCGTTCGGCGTCGTCGTAACCGGCGGCGGCCGCAAGATGCGCCAGCGGGTCGACGCTGTCGCCCGGCTCCGCCTCGGCGGCGAGCACCGCGCTGCCCGGCAGGTCGCAGAAGCGCACGGGGACTTGGTATTCGGCGGCGTACCGTAGCGCCTGCCATTCCGGCGAGAACACGGCGTACGGCCAGAACGCCGCGCGGGCGGGTTGATCGGGCACGTAAGCGAGCAACGCCACGGGCGGGGCCATGCCATCGGCCGTGACGAACCCGACCAAGGGATCTGCGTCGGCGGGGCCCTCGATGAGGATGGTGTCGGGCTGAAAGTCCTCCAGTGCCAAGCGGAGCGAGCGCGCCGAGCCCGGGCCGTGGTGCCGGATGCCGAACACGCGCGTAACCACGTCGTCCGCTGCTCCGTTGATGTTCGGCGTGGACCCATCCGATGCGCCGCGCTCGGCGTCGGTCGTGCCGTTCCACGCGCCCGTCGTGCCGTTCCAGGCTTCGGGTGCGCGGTCGTCGTCCGGTGAGAACATCCGCGGCCCCTAGCCGGTGACCTCGCGGCAGGCGCGATAGAAGTCGGCCCAGTCAGGGCGTTCGCGCACAACGGCTTCCAGATACTCGGTCCACACGGCGGCGTCGGCCACCGGGTCCTTGACCACCGCGCCGAGCAGCGCGCCCGCGATGTCGGTGGCCCGCAGCACTCCGTCGCCGAAGTGCGTCGACAGGGCGATGCCGTTGGTCAGCACCGAGATCGCCTCTGCGGTGGACAGCGTCCCGGAGGGCGACTTGAGTTTGGTGCGGTTGTCGGCCGTCATACCGGAACGCAATTCGCGGAAGACCCGCACCACGCGGCGCACCTCCTCGGCCGCCGCGGGCACCTCGGGCAGCTCCAGCGCCGCGCCGAGCTGGGCCACCCGCCGCGTCACGATCGCGACCTCGTCCTCCTCGTCGGCGGGCAGCGGCAGCACCACCGTGTTGAAGCGGCGGCGCAGCGCGGAGGACAGTTCGTGCACGCCGCGGTCGCGGTCGTTGGCGGTGGCGATCACGTTGAAACCCTTGGCCGCCTGCACCTCTCGGCCGAGTTCCGGGATCGGAAGGGTCTTCTCGGAGAGCACGGTGATCAGCGCGTCCTGCACGTCGGACGGGATGCGGGTGAGTTCCTCGATCCTGGCCAACGAGCCGGTGCGCATCGCGGTCAGCACCGGAGACGGGACGAGCGCGGCGTCGCTCGGGCCCTCGGCGAGCAGTCTCGCGTAGTTCCAGCCGTAGCGGATGGCCTCCTCCGCCGTGCCGGAGGTGCCCTGCACCAACAGCGTGGAGGAACCGGAGATCGCGGCCGAGAGATGTTCGGACACCCAGGTTTTGGCGGTACCCGGCACCCCGAGCAGCAGCAGCGCTCGGTCGGTGGCCAGGGTGGCGACCGCTACCTCCATGAGGCGGCGCGGGCCGACGTACTTCGGGGTGATCACGGTGCCGTCGTCGAGCGTGCCGCCGAGCAGGTAGGTGACCACCGCCCACGGCGAGAGCCGCCACGAGGGCGGGCGCGGGCGGTCGTCGGCGGCGGCCAGCGCGCGCAGCTCCTCGGCGTAGGCCTGTTCGGCGTGCGGGCGCAGCAGGGTGCTGGCGTCGGTGCTGGTCACGGCAACTCCTCGAGCATGTCCGAGCGGTGGGTGAGGTCGGTGGCGAGCTGGTCGAAGGCGCGGGCCCACGCCACATCGTCGCAGCGCTGGGCGATCGAGGCGACGGTGGCCGCCGCGTCGACCGGCAGGTGCACCGCGGCCGCGGTGAGCAGCGATCGGTGCGCGGCGGGGCCCGTGCCGTGACCGCCCGCGCGCTGAGCGGCGAGGCGGGCGCGTTCGAACAGCAGCAGGATCACGTGTTGCGCCAGGGGCTGCGGCCACGGGCGCGGCACGGCGGGCAGCAGCGCCTCCAGTTCGGAGAGCCAGGCGCCGTCCAGGCGCAGCAGGTGCCGGACGCGCTCGTCGGCCGGAAGCAGGGCGAACAGCTCGCGGCGGCGAAGCAGCGCGGTGTCGGAGGGCACGCCGTTGGCGAACAGCGCCGCCGCCCATGCCGAATCCTGTTGCGCCAGTGTGGCATCCACCCAGCCGTCGAACAGTGGTTGCCGGAACCGGTCGTCCACTGCGACCCGCACGGCGTGCTCCGGCGCGCCGAGCGCGGCCGTCCAGTGCCGCAGCGGCGTGGCGGCGACCAGCTGGCGCAGGCGGCCTGCGGTGACGTCCGGAACGCCGTTCCAGCGGTAGCTGAATTCGACGGCGCGGTCGGTGATGCCGTCGCGCCGGACGTCGGCGTCCAGCGGATCGGGCAACTCGATCGACAGCCGCGTGCGGTCGGCGTCCACGGCGATCCAGTCGCCGGCGCGCCGCAGCATGCGCTCCCCGAAGGCCGAATCGGGAAGCGAGGCGAGCAATCCGGCGGCGGTGCGGCGGACTTCGGCGCGGCGGTCGTCCAACGCGGTCTCCAGCAGCGGCTCGTCGGCCGTGCCGATGCCGTCGGCGAAGACCGCGAGCAGTTCGGCTTTTACCCGGCCGGTTTCCGTGGCCCACGTGTCGGTGAGCGCCGCGCGCGCGGCATCGGCGTCGCGGGCGCGCAGGCGGGCGAGCCAGTCGCGCCGCTGCGTGGCCGAGCCGTAGCGCCAGATCTCCTCGGAGTCGGCGTCGACGACGAACTCCGACAGCAGGTTTCGCCACCCCGGGTGCCATTGCGCGAGCCAGCGCCCGCGTTCGCCCGCCAGTCGGAGCAAGGGTGCGCGCAGGCCGGGCTGCGCGTCGGCGGATTCCAGCAGCTGGGCGGCCAGCGCGTCGGGCGCGCGGAAGTCGTGCGGCGCGGCGGCCTCGAACCATTCGGGCAGGAAGCGGGACCGGTCGCGCAGCATGTCGGCGAGGCGAACCGCGGCGGCGCGGGGGAGCTGCGCGCGATCGTCGTCGGGGGCTGGTTGCGGCACGGTGGCGGTCTGCGGGGCGATTCCGCCGCGCGTGAAAGTGTCACGGAGCGCGGCCGATTCGAGCAGCAGGAAGGCCGGGTCGGCGCGCAGAGCAGCGGCGGCGGCCGCGACCGGCGCGGGCAGCCGCGCGGGATCGAACGCCCGGCGCGCGGTGCCGAGCAGCGCCGCCGAGATCAGGTCGTCGGTCGCGCCGCTCGGCGGCTGGGAGTCCCACAGCGCGGGCTCGCTCTCGAGGTCGGTCATCTCGCCCACGGCGAAGACCGAGACGGGGACGAGTCCGTCCACCGTCCACTCGCCGAACACGCCCACCGGATGCCCGCCGGACACCGCGAGCAGCGACCACGGTTGTTCGCCCGGCGCGAGGGGCAGCGCCGCGCCCTGCGCGTCGACCACCTGCCAACCCGCCTCCGCGACCACCGGAATCACGTCGCGCAGCAGCACCGGCCACGTCCGCAGAAAGGGGTCCGCGCCGAGCGCCCCGGCGTGGGTATCCAGCGCCCGGCGGACGGTGCTTTTCGTGGCCTCCGCCGTCGGGTTCGCCGTTTCGCCGCGACCGTTGCCGATCGCTGAGGCATCTTCACCGACAGGAGTGGCCGCGGCGGGCAGGCTGGTGAACGGTTCGTCGGTGCCGTGGCGCTCGCCCCACAGGGCGCGCAGGGGTGCGGCGCCGGGGTAGTAGTGCAGACCGGCCTCGGCCATGTGCCCGAGAACGGGTGCGGTCACGGGGAACGCGGGTGCGCCGAAGGCGTGGTCGACGAGCAGCGCCCAGCGGTGCGTGCGACGGCCGTAGAGCCAGGTGCGGCGGGTGTAGAGACGGTCGTCCTCGGTGCTGCGCACGCCGAGGGTCATCCATTGGTCGCGAACCACCGGCTCGGTGCGCACCGCCTCGGCCGGGTTGGGATAACCGATGTGGGTGCGGACACTGGCGCGCAGGGCCGGCGGCAGGTCGTCGAGGCGACGGTGCGCGGCGACAAGCAGGTGCAGCCTTGCGTATTCGCGCAGCACGGGCTCTGGCCAGTCGGCGCGGGTCGCCATGATCAGCGGGAGCCTGCGCAGCGCACCGGCGACGCCGGGGGCCTGCGCGTCCACCATGCGCGCCGCGATCGTCTCGAACGCCTGGTAGGACCGGTCGGCCTGGGCGAGACCGGTGCGCACCTGGTCGCCGAGCCAGATGTCGAGTTCCTCCAAGCCAGCGGTCACGCGGACCCGCCGCTGTTCGGCGGTGGCCGGATTCGCCGTGCGCTGCGCGGTGGGCTTCGGGGAACGGGCCGCACGCCAGGTCAGCCATTCCGCCGCGAAGTCCGCGACCTCGGCGGCGGGCGCGACCACACCCTGCGACCAGAGCAGCAGCAGCGAGAGCGCGTGTTTGCACGGCGTCTTACGGCTCGGACAGCTGCACGAATACGCGGGACCGGACAGGTCGACGATCGTCGCGTACGGCTCGGGCCCGCTGCCCCGGCACCGGCCCCACACGGCATCCTCGCGGTAGCCGGTGTCGCGCCAGCGGTCCGCGAGGGCACGCGCCGCCCCGAGCGAGCTCGCATCCGGCGCGAGCGCGCCGACCCGCTCCTCGGGCCACGGTGCGTTCATCGGGCGGCGCCCGAACGTCCGTGCGTCATCCTCGTCTCCCGTTTTCCTCGTTGTTCGATTTCTACCCGAGCCCGCCGACATGGCCACAGGTGCCTGTGCGCGCAGCCCGACGAAGTCCGTCTTGGCGTTTGAGCCGACTGCGGTGGCGTTTCGGTCGGGTGTGCGCTGCGGCGCGGCTGTTGCATCTGGCATGACAACGACGCTCACCGCCGCGACCTCGGCACCGAAGTCCATTCGCCGGGTGTGGCCGGCCTTGCTCACCATGTTCCTCGGCAGTTTCACCCTCGTGACGGCCGAATTCCTACCCCCGGGAGTGCTGACCGCGCTCGCGAACGACCTGCGTGTCCAAGAGGGCGTGGTCGGCCTTTCGGTCAGCGCGACGGCGCTGACCGCGCTGCTGGCCGCACTCGGACTGAGTTCGCTGTTCCCGCGGCTCGATCGCCGCACGCTGCTGGCGGCGCTCACCGTCGCTGCCGCCGTATCGAACATCGTGGTAGCTCTCGCCCCGAATATCGTCCTGCTGCTGATCGCGCGGCTGCTGCTCGGTGTGGCGGTCGGCGGCTATTGGTCGATGGCCCTGGTGATCGCGGCGCAGCTGGTGCCCGCAGCCAGGCTCGGCAAGGCGATGATGATCGTGAACGCGGGGACTACGGTAGCGACGGTGGCCGGCGTGCCGCTCGGAGTGCTGTTGGGCAACTATGCCGGTTGGCGCGTGGTGTTCGTGGTCGTGGCGGTGCTGTCGGTGCTGGCGGCGGTCGCGGTGAAGGTGGCGTTGCCGCCCATCACGCCGACCCACGGAGTCGGCTGGTCGGCGATGGCCGGTGCACTGCGGGCGCCGGGCGTGACGCTGGGCCTGGTCGGCTTGGTCGCGGTCATCGGCGGGCATTTCGCCGGCTACACCTACATCCGTCCGGCTCTCGATGAGCTGCTCGGCGCGGGCCCCACCGCGATCGCCGTGCTGCTCGCCCTGTTCGGAATCGGCGGCCTGATCGGCAATTTCGTGCTCGGGTCGCTCGCCGATCGGCGCCTGAGCATTCTGTTGACGGCCGTTCCGGCAGCCATTGGACTGTCGCTGCTCGCGATCATCGCCTCGGCGGCTGTCGCGCCGTTCGCCTATGTCGCGGTGGTCATCTGGGGTGGTGCGTTCGGCGGCATCCTCAACCTGGTGCAGGTGTGGGTGTCGCGGGTGCTGCCCGATCGGATAGAGGCAGGCAGTGGCCTGGTGGTCGGTGGTTTCCAGCTCGCGATCATCGCCGGCTCGGCGATCGGTGGGCGTGGTGTGGACGGTCTCGGCCCGATCGCGACTTTCGGTCTCGCCGCAGTGGCGGCGGTGATCGGTGGGGTCGCGCTCCGGCTCTCGCTGAGCCGCGGCACGGCGGCCTGACGCCGGTCCGATCACGCCGTGGGCACGCGGGCCTGACGCCGCCATTCGGACGGGGTGAGGCCCGTATGCCTGCGAAACGCTCGCCCGAACGCGGTCTCCGACGAGTAGCCGAGGCGCCGGGCGACCGTGCCGATCGCGGCGTCGCTCTCGATCAAGAAGCGCTGCGCCTTGTCGACCCGCAGTCGCGTCAGATAACGCCCCGGGGTGAGCCCGGTCGCGGCCTGAAATCGTGCGGCGAATCCCGACCGTGAGGCCAGCGCGACCCGGGCCAGCGCCTCGACGGTCCACTCCTGCCCCGGATCGGCGTGCATGGCGGCCACCGCTCGCGCCACGCCGGGTTCGTTCACCCGCAACAGCCACCGCTTCGGCGCGCATCCCCGCGCGTGCCAGGACTCGATCGCCATCGAGGCGACCAGTGTGGCGACCCGATCACCCTGCACCCCTTCCGGGTCCGGACATTCCACCACGAGGTGCTGCATCATGGTCGCGGCCAGGGGCGCGTGCTGCACGAAATCGGTCAGCAGTACCCGCGGCGGCAGCGCGTCCATGGCGCTGCCGGACCCGACCGGCGCGAGCCGCACGCACAGCACCGTGGCCTCCGACAGCGCATTGACCGCATACCGTTGGCGACGCGGCACGAACAGGAAATCCCCGTGCGTCAGATCGTCCGTGTCACCGAGACCTTCGACGCGGACAAGCCCTTCGGTCACTACGAGCGCACTCGACTCGCCGCCGGGATACACCCATTGCCCGGCCGCCAGCGCGAACACCTCCCGTCCGGCGAACCGCCACCGGAGTCCGGCCAGCACATCCTCTAGCCCGCCGCAACCCGCATCGACCAGCGCCAATGTGCCCATCCCTCATGCTGAATCCCTTGCCGGAACAACGGTACCAAGGGTGCCGGGCGATAGCCGGGGTGAAGGAAGTCTGTCCCGGCGCGCACGGCCGGAGCGCGGATGCTCGGAAGTCGCTGCGCCGTCGGCGGATTCGTGGGCAACAAAGTCTTGCGCTGAATTTCGTTGTCTGGCATTCTGTTCTGTTCGGCTCCGTCCGAGCCACCCAGATCGGGTGACACACCATCGAGCTGCCCGCCGGGGTTGGCCGAGGGGTGGACATCGAGGCGCGGCCGAGCCCGTTCGATGGCCATATCCATCCCCGCCGGGCAGGTTCGCATCTCCTTTCGTTCATCCACCGCCGGTGGGCGAATCTCGCGTGATCGGGTAGCGTTTCGCTCAGCTTTCGACGGTTACACCGCGCGCGAATGCGGGAGGGGCGCGTCGCGGTGCGGTGTGTAGGGGGTTTTTCACGTGTGCCCGAAGCCCGCGGTCGACACGACGGCGGAGGCCGTACCGCGCCTGACCGAGGTGGTGGCGCGCCGGCTGAACGAGGACCCGTCGGTCACTCCGGACGTGGCGCACGCCGTGCTGCGCGCGCTGGGCGCCGTCGATTCCCGCGACCGGGCAGGCGAATTCGACGACTCCGGCATCTTCCTGCGCGCGATCCGGGTGCGCGGCTTCCGCGGTATCGGTCCCGAGGTGACGTTGGACGTGCCGCCCGGTCCCGGCCTCACCCTGGTGGTCGGGCGCAACGGCAGCGGCAAGTCCAGTTTCGCCGAGGCCGCCGAACTGGCGCTGACCGGAGGCAACCGCCGCTGGGAGGGTCGCTCCGCCGCGTGGCGCGAGGGCTGGCGCAACTTGCACGACGGTGACACCGCGCGCATCGAACTGGAATTGCTCACCGGCGGCGAAGATCCGGAACTGATCATCACCAAGGAGTGGTCGCCGACGGCCGAGCTGACCGACGCGCGCTGGAGCGAGCGGCGCAAGGGCGGCGCACCAGCGGAATTCGACGCCGGGCGGTGGGCGTCGGTGCTCGAGCTGTACCGCCCGTTCCTGTCCTACAGCGAACTCGGCACCCTCGTGGACGGCAAGCCGAGCGACCTGTTCGACGCGCTGCACCAACTGCTCGGCCTGGACGAACTGACCTTGGCGCAGGAGCGGATTCGCGCGCGCAGGCTCGAATTGGAACGCGCCGCACGGGATTCCCGCCAGGAGCGGATCGACCTGCTCGCGACCATGGAGACGCTGGCCGACGACCGCGCGGTGCGGATGGCGACCCTGTTGCGCCCGGCCCAACCCGACCTCACCGCAGTCGGCCGCGACATGCTCGGCACCACCGACGGCGCCGACGGCCCGGAAGGGCTGCGCGCCATCGTGCGGCTCGCGCTGCCCACCGAGGCCGAGGTGGACGCGGTCGCCACCCGTCTCGAAGCCTGCGCGGCCACGCTGGCGCGCGATTCCACCGCCGACGCCGAGGCCGATTGGCGGGTGTTGCAGCTGCTGCGCCGCGCCCGCGCGCACGCGGCGGCGAGCGGGGACTGCGCCTGCCCGGTGTGCGGGCGCGGCCGACTGGACGAGGAGTGGTCGCGGCACGCGGACGTCTCGATCGCGCGGCTCTCGGCCCGGGTCGACGCGCTCACCACCGCACGCGACGAACTACGCAACGCGGTGCGCGCCGCGCGGGCGCTGCCCGAGCACGTGCCGCCCGAACTCGACTTCGATCCGCGCAATCCGCCCACCGTCGACACCACGGCGGTGCGCAGGGCGTGGACGGAGTGGGCCGCGCTGAGCAGCGCGGAGTACTCGCCGGAACTACCGGATCGGTTGCGGTGGGCGCATACTCGCCTCGTCGACGAGCTCGAACTGGTGCAGCAGGGCACCCGCAAGGAGCTGGACCGGCTGGACGAGGTGTGGGCGCCGCTGGTGCCGCGGATCGCGGCCTGGCTGGACGGCGCGCGCGAGGTGGCGATGCGGGCGGGCGAACTGCGCACCCTCAAGCGCGCCGAGGACTGGCTCAAATCGGCCACGGCGGGTCTGCGCGACGAGCGGATGGCTCCGCTGGAGACCACGGCGCGCTGGGTCTGGCGCACCCTGCGTCAGCAGAGCAACGTGGAACTCGGCGCGATTCGGTTGCAGGGCAACGCGGGTACCGCGCGCCGGGTGCTGCTGGACGTCACCGTCGACGAAGTGGACGGCGCGGCGCTCGGCGTGATGAGCCAGGGCGAGCTGCACGCGCTCGGCCTCTCGCTGTTCCTGCCGCGGGCGACGGTGGAGGAGAGCCCTTTTCGTTTCGTCATGATCGACGACCCGGTGCAGGCCATGGACCCGGCGAAGGTGGACGGGCTGGCCAGGGTGCTGGCGTTCGTCGCGTGGACACGGCAGGTGGTGGTGTTCACCCACGACGAGCGGTTGGCCGAGGCGGTGCGCCGCATGCAACTGGACGCCTGTGTGCTGGAGGTGCAGCGGCGCGAACGGTCCGTGATCGAGGTGCGTACCTCCAGCGATCCGGTGCGCCGGTACCTGGACGACGCGCGGTCGCTGGTGCGCACCCCGCAGCTGCCGCCCGCCATCGCGGACGAACTCGTCGCGACGTGCTGCCGGTCCGCGCTGGAGGCGGCCAGCCTGGCGCGGGCGCGGCGCGAGCTGTTGGCGCGCGGGATGAACCATCGCGAGGTGGAGCGGCACATCGAGGGCGCGCAGACCACCCGAGCCATGGTCGCGCTCGCGGTGATGGGCGTGGGCTACAACGTCGACAACCTCAACAAACACCTTGCGCGCGATGGCAAATGGCTGGTGGGCGCGCTGCGCGACGTGACGGCGGGCGCGCACGTGCCGATCGATCGCGGCATGCGCGAACTGATCTCGAACACCGAGCGATTCATCGCCTGGATGGGCCGGTGAGCGAGCGCAGCGCGCCGTCGCGCGGGAGGCAGCCGAGCGGGCGCGGCGAAGTTGTGCGGGAGCGCGCGGTGTGGCCGGTCGGTAGCGAGGCCGAGTCGTGAACGAGCGGCGGCGACAACGTGACCCGCGCCGGCGTCCGCCTCCCCGATCGAACCGAGCCAAGCCGAGGGCGCCGCGACCGACGGTGGCCGAGCGGCTCGACGCGGTCGACCGCCTCCTGGACGGCGAGGTGACCGCCGCGGGCGGCGTGTGGTCGCGAGCGACGGCCTGGATCCTGAGGCTCGCGCTCGAGCAGGCGGTCGACGAGCTGTGGGCGCGCCGCGCACCGGAACTGGCGCGCTGCCCGATGCGCGCCCAACTGCTCGCGCTGCGCGTCTACGCGGGCCCGGAGACCGGCGCCCAGGTGGCCGCGGTCTGGGCGGCACTTTCCCGCGCCGCCCACCATCACGACTACGAACTCGCCCCGAGCGTCACCGAACTGCGCCGCTGGCGCGAACAGACCGCCGCCATCGCCGGCGTGCTGGCCAGGGTCGGCGACGGCGGTTCCGCCTGGGTGCGCACCGAGATCGCCCCGGACTGACGGGCAATCCATCCGGCGCTTGCGCACGGCGGATCCGCCGAGGTTCGCCGCGCGGCGGGCGATGTCGCGGCGAGGAGAACGTCGCAGCGGGGGCGCCGGCTCCCTTCGGCGGTGGGATTTCCGCCTAGGTCCGCACCGAGATGGCCCCGGAATGACGGTTGGTCGACCTGGCGCCTGCGCACGGCGGGTCCGCCGAGGTGCGCCGAGGTGCGCCGAGGTGCGAATGTCACTGCGGGTGTCGTGGCTCGCGTCCTCGGCGGCTTCCGCCTCGGTGCGGGCGAATGCCGCCGCAGGGGTGCGGCTTCGTGCGCCGTCGGTGTGGGCAGGTGGTGGAGGGCACGGTCGGCGGGCGCGGGAGAATCCGGGTATGGCTGATTCGCAACAGTGTCCGTGCCGTCGCGGGGAACCGTTCGAGGAGTGTTGCGGTCCGGCGCTTTCCGGTGCGCGTCCGGCGGCGACGGCGGAGGCGCTGATGCGTTCGCGCTATACCGCGTTCGCCGTGGGCGACGTCGATTACTTGCGGCGGTCCTGGCATTCGCGGACCAGGCCGAAGCGGCTCGAGCTGGATCCCGGGCAGCGGTGGCTGTTTCTGGAGATCGTGCGCACCGAGCGCGGCGGGCCGTTCGACGACACGGGCACCGTCGAGTTCGTCGCGCACTACCGCGCGGAGGGCGGGCGCGGCTCGCTGCACGAGGTCAGCCGGTTCGTGCGGGAGGACGGTGCGTGGGTCTACCTCGACGGTGTCATCGAGCCGTGAGCCGAAGCGCGCGCACGCCGACGCTTCGGTAGCGTCCACCCCTATGCCACGTGTTGCGATCGAGTACTGCACCCAGTGCCGCTGGCTGCTGCGAGCGAGCTGGATGGCGCAGGAGCTGCTGAGCACCTTCGCCACCGACCTGGGCGAGGTGGCGCTGATCCCCGGCACGGGCGGGGTGTTCCGGATCACCGTCGACGGCGAACAGATCTGGGAACGCAAGGCCGACGGCGGTTTCCCCGACATCGCCGTGCTCAAGCAGCGGGTACGCGATCGCGTCGCGCCCGGCCGTGACCTCGGCCACGTCGACCGGCGCGAGTCAGAGCCCTCCGACTGAGCCGCCCGGGCGTCAGCCGCAGCAACCCCCGCCGCAGCAGCCGCCACCGCTCGGCTGCGGCGCCGAGACCTGCGGCGCGTTGCCGCCGCCGCGGCCGACCGTGGCGAACGTGGTCAGCAATTTCACCGTGTCGTCGTGACCGTTCGGGCAGGACGCCGGGTCCGACGACTGGGCCATGGGGCGATTCACCTCGAAGGTGTCACCGCAGCTGCGGCACCGGAAGCTGTAATTCGGCACCGGCTCAGGGTAGCGCGGATCACGGTTGACGCGTCTGCCCCCTGGCACTCCGTGACCGCACGTACCCTCGAATTAGAGATCACGACGTGCGGACCCGGGGTGTAAGCAAACCCGCAGCGCACCGACGGGTCGTGGGCAGGAGGTGCGCGAAGATGAGCACTCAGTTCGAGACCGAACCGGGCTGGGATGTGGACGGCGCCGAGCCCATAGTCCAGACGACGTCCGGCCGGGTGCGCGGCTTCCTCGACGGACCGGTCGCCGCCTGGCGCAGCATTCCGTACGCGGCGCCCGTCACCGGCACGCGGCGGTTCCGTCCGCCGGCCCCGCCGGAGCCATGGGACGGCGTGCGGGACTGCCTGAGGTTCGGCGCGATCGCACCGCAGACGATGGGCACCATGGTGCCGGTCGATTCGGAGCTGCGGATGGGCGAGGACTGCCTGTGGCTGAACGTGTGGGCGCCGCGCGCCCGCTCCGAGGAGCCGCGCCCGGTCATGGTGTGGCTGCACGGCGGCGCCTACTGCCTCGGCACCGCGGCTCAGGCCATCTACGACGGTCGCCGACTGGCCGAGGCGGGCGACGTGATCGTGGTCGGCGTCAACTACCGGCTCGGCGCGCTGGGCTTCCTCGACCTGTCCTCGCTGTTCCACGGCTTCACGCCGAACCTCGGACTGCACGACCAACTCGCCGCGCTCGAATGGGTGCGCGACAACATCGCCGGGTTCGGCGGCGATCCGGACAACGTGACGCTGTTCGGCGAGTCCTCCGGCGCGGGCTGCGTGACGGCGCTGCTCACCGCGCCGCGGGCGGCGGGTTTGTTCCATCGCGCCATCGCGCAGAGCCCGCCCGCCACCACCGTCTTCGGTCGCGAGCGGGCGGCGATCGTGGCGCGGCGCTACCTGGAACTGCTGGGAATGTCGCCGACGCAAGCCCTCGACCTGATCGACCTGCCGATCGAGCGGGTGGTGCAGGCGGCCGGCGTGCTGCTCGACGAGATTCCGCTCAAGGAACCCGGCCGCCTCGCCGCGGCGCCGGTGGTGGACGGCGATCTGCTGCCCGGCTATCCGATCGACCGGTTCCAGCGGGGCCGCTCGCATCCGGTGCCGCTCATCGTCGGCACCAACAAGGACGAGGCCTCGCTGTTCCGGCTGTTCCGCTCGCCGATCATGCCGGTGACGCCGGACGCGGTGAACATGATGCTGCGCGACGTGGCGGCAGGTCACCCTGGGCTGTCGGCCGAGCGGATCGCCGAGATCACTTCGGCCTACCCCGATCTGGCCAAGACCCGCGGCGCGCTGGCCATGTCCACCGACGCGGCGTTCCGCATGCCCGCGCACTGGGTCGCCGACGCGCACGCGACCCACTCGATGACCTGGGCCTATCGCTTCGACCACGCCACGCCGATACTGCGCGCCGCCCGCGTCGGTGCCGGGCACGCCACCGAATTGCCGTATGTCTTCGGCAATTTCGGCACGCTGAACCACGACCCGACGTTCTGGCTCGGCGGCCGCAAACAGGCGACCGAGGTGTCGGGGCGGATGATGCGCCGCTGGCTGGCCTTCGCACGGCACGGCGTGCCCGCCGCGCTGGACGGTTCCAAGCACTGGCCACCGTACCGGCCCACGACCCGCACCACGCTGGTCATCGACACCGTCGACCGCGTGGTCGACGACCCCGACCGGGACCTGCACACCGCGTGGGGCGACCAGGCCGTCGGCTTCAGCTGAGCCTCAGACCGAGGTCGGCTCCGGCGCCTCGGCCACCGCGCGGCGGCCGAGGCGCACCGGCATCCGCTCGTAACCGTGCAGCGTGAACAGGCTCCTGCGCCGCGGCTCACCGTCCAGCCGCAGGTCGGGGAACCGCTCGAACAGCGCGCGCAGCGCGTACACGCCTTCCATGCGGGCCAAGCTGGCCCCGAGGCAGGCGTGGACGCCATTGCTGAACGAGAGGTGATCCTTGGCGTTCGGGCGGGCCACGTCGAAACGGGTCGGATCCGGGAAGACTTTCGGATCACGGTTCGCGCCGGCCAGCGAGAGCACCAGGGTGTTGCCCTCGCGCAGCTGCTTGCCGTCGAGTTCCATGTCGGCCAGCGCGGTGCGCGCGGTGGTCTGCACGGGCGAGTCGATGCGCAGCACTTCCTCGATCGCGTTCGGCCACAGCTCCGGCTCCTCGCGCAGCCTGGCGAGCTGGTCGGGATGGCTGAGCAGCTGCACGACGCCGTTGCCGATCAGGTTCACCGTGGTCTCGAAGCCCGCGCCCATCAGCAGGCTCGCGGTGGCCTTCAGCGCGTAGTCGTCCAGTTCGCCCGCGGTGACGAGGGTGCTGAGAATGTCGTCGCCGGGCTCGCGGCGCAGGCGGGCGATGTGACCGTCGAAGTAGTCGTCCATCACCTCCATCGCCCGCATGGCGCGGTGGTGCGCGCGCCAGGAGATGCCGACGTCCAGCAGCGGGGTGGCCAGGTCGCCCCAGGCCAGGAAGCGGGCGCGGTCGGAATCGGGGAAGCCGAGCATCTCGGAGATGATCGCGATCGGCACCTGCGAGGCGAACGAGGCGATCAGATCCGCCGAGCCGCCGGAGGGCAGCGCGTCGAGCAGCTCCTCGGTGACCGTCTCGACGCGGTCGCGCAGCTTGGCGATGGCGCGCGGGGTGAACGCCGAGGCCACCGGCTTGCGCATCGCCGTGTGTTCGGGCGGATCGATCACCAGCATGGAGGGCGGGTCGACCGGATTGGGCGGCATCGGTGTGCGGCCCTTGAGCAGCCGCAACGGTTTGGGGATGTCGAAGCTTTCCGGGGTGCGCACGCCGAAGCGGGGGTCACGTAGAACCGCCCGGCACAGTTCGTGGTCGAAGGTGGCCCAGGACAGCGACGTGCGCACGATCCGGCCGCGGCCGCGCAGCTCCTCGATGAGCGGATACGGATCGGCGATGCCGTCCGGACCACCCATCAGCCGCGCGAACGGATCACCGCGACGCGCCTGTGTTCGCAGGACCAACCTCGGCGTGCCCTGCTGCGATAGCCAACGGAACCAATACTGCGGCTTCATATCCCACCAACTCCATCGTTGTGCGATATGTCCACCGTACGGATTCCGGGCCGATAGTGGAACGTGCTCCGGTCGGATGCGTTCTCCAACCGGGGTAGGAGCGGCGGCGTCAGCCGACCTGGACGGTGACGCGCTCGCTCTCGATGCGGCGCTCGCGCTGACCTGGGTCCGGATTGACGACCTGCACCAGTGCGGCGCCCGCGGCCAGCACGGCGACGAAACCGTTGATCAGTTCGTCCGCGGTGTCCCACGGGGCACTCGACAGCACCCGGTCGCCCTCCGAGAAACCCTGACGCATGGCCGATTTCCGCGCTGCGGCGAGCACCTCGGCGACCTGCATGCCGTCCAGCGCGACGCCGGTGCCGCGCGGGAAGAACTGGTCGCCGTGCACGCGCACCGCGGTGGCGAAATCGGTGATGCCGACCGGGAGGTCACGGACGGGCGCGCCGAGCGGGTCCAGCGAGAGCGCGGCGACCTCGGCGACGCCGTCCGCGTCATCGATGCGGTCGGCCGTCACCAGCGCCAGATCGGCGTCCGGATCGGGACTCAGCACCACCTCGGTGCCGGCCCACCAGCAGCCGAGCAGCACGGCGGCGGTCTGCCAGTGCGCGGGCAGCAACACCGCGACCCGCGCGCCGGGGCTCAGGCCGAATTCGTCGCGGATCAGGTTGGCCGTCTTGGCCGCCCAGTTCGCCAGCGTCAGGCCGGACAGTTCGATCCGGGCGCCGGTGGCGTCGTCGTAGTAGGTGACGCGCGGGCCCGCGGGCTCGCGGGCGAGGATCGGGTCGAGCACCGCCTCGGTGAGGGTCAGTGCATGGGTCTTGTCACGCATCAGTGGCTTCACGCTTCAGTTCACGCATTTCGGTCCGTTCTGGCCTGCGTCGATCGGTGGGGCGGGCGGAACCGGCGTCGCGGTCGCCGACGTTCCGGAGAAGTCGAACACGGAGCTCGCGGCCGAGCCCGGCCCAGAATAGTCGCTCGCCAGCACGACGCTCACCGAGTCCGGTGACATCGACGGATCCGCGACCACCGTGAGCTTGCCGAGGGCTTCGGCGACCGCCTTGGCCTTCGGATCCGCGCTGTTCGCCGCGAGCACCCGGCTACCGGTGACACTTCCACCGGAATAGTTGCCCACCCGGCCCTCCTGGAAACCCTTCGCCGTCAAGGCCTGCGACACCTGACCGGCCAGACCCGCGATCCCGCCGGCGTTGAGGACGTTGACGGTGACCGTCGCGGGATCCACCGCGGGCGGTGCCGGCTCGTCGGCCTCCTCCCCGACGAGCGAGGCCACGTAGGACTTGACCGCCTTCGGCTCCACCCGGACCACGGACTCGCCGTCGCTGGTCATGCCGTTGAGATCGGCCACCGGAATGGTCTCGAACTGGACCTGGCCGCCGGAGAGATCCTGGAGTTGCTGGAGGAAAGCCACCACGTCCCAGTCCTCGTCGAGCACCACCGTGCGCCCGACCGCCTCGCTCAGCTGGCCGAGCCGGGCCGGACTGCTGAGCGTCTTGGCGCTGAGCACCTGACCGACCAGCTGGGCCATGAACACCTGCTGGCGCACGATCCGGTCCAGGTCGCCGCGCTGCAGGTCGTGGCGCTGGCGCACGAAACTCAGCGCCTGCCTGCCGTCCAGCCGCTGGCGGCCCGCTGGGAAGTCCGCGCCCGACATCCACTCGTCCACCGGATTGTTCAGGCACACCTCGACGCCGCCGACCGCGTCGGTGAGCAGCACGAAGCCGAGCAGACTGACCTCGGCGTAGTGGTCCACGGTGATGCCGGTCAGGTTGGCGACGGTCTTGATCAGCGCCTGCCGCCCCGCCTTGGTCGACTTCTGCTCGGCCTCGGCCTCCGAGACACCCTGTTCGATGAGCTTCTGCCGCTCGGTCTCCTTGGTCGCGCCGTACGCCGAATTGATCTTGCCCGAACCGATGCCGGGGATGTCGACGTAGGAATCGCGCGGCAGCGAGATGGCGGTCGCGGAGCTGCCGTCGTTGGGCACCCGGACCAGCACGATGGTGTCGGTGTTGGTGCCCACCTCGTCGCCCGCGTGCAGCATCGCGCGTTCGGCGTTGGTGAGCGGGTTGCCGTGCGCGTCGGTGCGGCTGTCCACGCCGACCAGCAGGATGTCGACCGCGCCGTCGCGGCCGCCGCCCAGGCCCAGATCGCCGATGCGCTGGATGTTGGAGATCAGCGAGTCGACGCTGTGCCAAGCGAATCCGGTGATGACGAGCACCACGGCGGCCAGCGCCGCGACGAAGGCGTGCACCGGACCCCACGAACCGTCGCCGCCCCGTGCGCCGGCTGGTCTCGACGGCATCGATATGCTCCTCCGCTGCAACTGAGCATCCTCTCGACAAGCCCCTTGTTCACCCCGACCGCCCCCGCGTCCGGCTCCCGCGGCCGATCCGTAGATCCCGCGGCCCCGGAGCCGTGGCTCAAGGCTAACCAACGGTTACCCCGCGGGACGGCACCCGCGAGTGTCACGGCGTGCCAGACTTGCGCCCGTGACCGCCGCCGTACCGCCCGCCGCCGCCGCTCGTCTCGTCGTCACCGGGGCCGGTGGACAAGTCGGCAGGGAGTTGTCGCGCCTCGCGCCGCACGCCCGCTGTTACGGCCGCGCCGACCTCGACATCACCGACGCCGACGCGGTGCGCGCCGCGATCGCCCCCGGTGACGTTGTGCTCAACTGCGCCGCGTACACCGCGGTGGACAAGGCCGAATCCGAGCCCGATGCCGCGTTCGCGGGCAACGAGACCGGCCCGGCCGTGCTCGCCGCGGTCTGCGCGACCGTCGATGCCCGGCTCATCCATCTCTCCACCGACTATGTCTTCCCGGGTACCCAGCGCGCGCCGTACGACACGGACGACCCGACCGGGCCCGCCACGGTGTACGGGCGATCCAAACTGGCGGGGGAGCGCGCAGTCCTGGAGGCGGCGCCGAATTCGCATGTGGTGCGGACGGCTTGGGTGTACAGCGGGCGCGGCGGGGATTTCGTCGCGACCATGCTGCGGCTGGAACGCGAGCGCGAGACCGTCGACGTGGTGGACGACCAGATCGGGTCGCCGACCTACGCGGCGGATCTCGCCGCGGGCCTGCTCGAGCTCGTCGCCCGGCCTGACGCCCCGCGGCTGCTGCACGCGACCAACGCGGGCGTGGCGAGCTGGTTCGACCTGGCGAGGGCGGTCTTCGCGGAGGTCGGCGCCGATCCGGAGCGGGTTCGGCCGTGCGCTTCCACGGCTTTCCCCAGACCCGCACGGCGCCCGGCCTATTCGGTGCTGTCGGACCGGGCCTGGCGGTCGGCCGGGTTGACGCCGCTGCGGGACTGGCGAGCCGCGCTGCACGACGCGTTGCGCGCCCGGGAACGACGGTGAGAACCGCTCGGCCCGTGCCCTTTTCGATGCACTCGGCGGACCGCCGCCGACGCTGCCGGAAGACCGATCGGTCTGACATCGGTCCTGCACCAGGGCACGCGCGGTCGCGGCCTTCCGACTACGCTCGCATGTTGTGAGCGCTTCCGATTCCGCGGCCCCCGGTGGCCTTGCCGTCGTCACGGTGACTTATTCGCCCGGCGAGCACCTCGAGCACTTCATCACCACCCTCGCCCACGCCACCAGCGAGAAACCGCAGGTGATCCTGGCCGACAACGGGTCGGTCGACGGTGTGCCCGAGCTGGTGGCCGAGGCCAACTCGCACGTGCGGCTATTGCGCACCGGCGGCAACATCGGGTACGGCGGCGCGATCAACCGCGCCGTGGCCGAGATCGACCCGAGCATCGAATTCGTCGTGATCGCCAACCCCGACATCCGCTGGGGCACCGATTCCATCGACAAGCTGCTCGAGGCCGCCAAGCGCTGGCCGCGGGCGGGCGCGCTCGGTCCGATGGTGCTGGAGCCGGACGGCAGCGTGTACCCGTCGGCGCGTTCGGTGCCGGGTCTGCTGGACGGCGCGGGCCACGCCATCCTGGGCACCGTGTGGCCCGGCAACCCGTGGACCCGTCGCTACCGGCAGGAGAACGAGGAGATCTCCGAGCGCACCGTCGGCTGGCTGTCGGGCTCCTGCCTGCTGGTGCGCCGCGCCGCCTTCGACTCGATCGAGGGCTTCGACTCGCGCTACTTCATGTACATGGAGGACGTCGACTTCGGCGACCGGATGGGCAAGGCGGGCTGGCACAACGTGTTCGTGCCGACGGCCGAGGTCACCCACGCCAAGGGCCACGCGGCCGGACGCCACCCCGAGGTGATGCTGCCCGCGCACCACGCCAGCGCGTACCGGTTCCAGGCCGACCGGCATCCGCACTGGTGGCAGGCGCCGCTGCGGCTCGCGTTGCGCGCCGGACTTGCGATTCGCTCCCGGATTGCGGTTCGATCTGCGCTGCGCGAGTTGGCCAGGGAACAGGGTCGACAGGCGTAGCAGCGCGGCCGACGAACAGGGGAACATTGATGGCAGGACATCCAGGCACCGACGCCGTGATTCTGGTCGGCGGCCAGGGCACGAGGTTGCGCCCGCTGACCCTTTCGGCGCCCAAGCCGATGCTGCCGACGGCGGGCCTGCCGTTCCTCACCCACCTGCTCGCCCGCATCGCCGAGGCCGGGATCACCCACGTCGTGCTGGGCACTTCCTTCAAGGCGGAGGTCTTCGAGGAGCACTTCGGCGACGGCGCGGAGCTCGGTCTCGAGCTGGAGTACGTCACCGAGACCGAACCGCTCGGCACCGGCGGCGGCATCCGCAACGTGCTGCCCAAGCTGCGTGCCGACAACGTGATGGTCTTCAACGGCGACGTGCTCGGCGGCACCGACCTCGGCGCGATCCTGGACACCCACGAGTCCACCAACGCCGATGTGACGCTGCACCTGGTGCGCGTCTCCGACCCGCGCGCGTTCGGCTGCGTGCCCACCGACGAGAACGGCCGGGTCACCGCGTTCCTGGAGAAGACCCAGGATCCGCCGACCGACCAGATCAACGCGGGCTGCTACGTCTTCCGCCGCGAGTACATCGAGAAGATCCCGTCCGGGCGTCCGGTGTCGGTGGAGCGCGAGGTCTTCCCCGCGCTGCTCGCCGAGGGCGCGCGGGTGCAGGGCCACGTCGATACGTCGTACTGGCGTGACATGGGCACCCCCGAGGACTTCGTGCGCGGCTCGGCCGACTTGGTCCGCGGCATCGCGCCCTCGCCCGCGTTGCCGGGCCAGCGCGGCGAATCCCTGGTCCACCCCGGCGCGGGCGTCGCCCCGGGCGCGCTCCTCATCGGCGGCACCGTGGTCGGCCGCGGCGCGGAGATCGGCGCGGGCGCGCGCCTCGACGGCGCGGTGATCTTCGACGGCGCCGTCGTCGAAGCGGGCGCCACGGTGGAACGCTCCATCATCGGCTTCGGCGCCCGCATCGGCCCGCGCGCACTGGTCCGCGACGGCGTCATCGGCGACGGCGCGAACGTCGGCGCCCGCTGCGAACTGCTGCGCGGCGCACGCGTCTGGCCGGGCGTCGAGATTCCGGACGGCGGCATCCGCTTCTCCACCGACGTCTGACAGCCCCTTCACGGACCGTCCACACCACGGACGCGACCCGCTCAGGGACGTGCGCGACGGGATCAGTCGGCGCGCTTCCAGACGTAGCGGGTTTTGGGGCGGCCGGCGCGGCCGTAGTCGGAGCGGCGGACGACGAGACCGTCGTCCGCCAGTTTCTCGAGGTAGCGCCACGCGGTGATGCGGGAGACGCCGATGTCGGTCGCGGTCTCGGCCGCGGTGATGCCGTCCTCGGCGGTACGCACGATCCGCGAGATCTCCTCGAGTGTCTGCGGCGCAACGCCCTTCGGGGTGTTGGCGCGCTGATCGGGAGTGCGCAGCGCGCTGAGCGCGCGGTCGATGTCGAGCTGGGTCAGCGCGGACTCCCCCGCGGGCAGCGCGGTGCGGAACTCGCGGTAGCGCTCCAGCTTGTCGTGGAAGGCGGCGAAGGTGAACGGCTTCAACAGGTAGAGCACCACGCCGTTGGCGACGGCCGTGCGCACCATCGCCAGATCGCGCGCGGAGGTGATGGCGATGACGTCCGGACTGGGCGCCAGCCCGCTGAGCGCGGCGGCGACGTCCAAACCGCTGGTGTCGGGCAAGCCGATGTCCATCAGCACCAGGTCGACCGGTGTGCCCTCGGCGGCGGCCGCGGCGGCCGCCCGCATCGCCTCGCGTCCGGTCTGCGCGATGCCGACCGGCGTGAAGCCGGGAATGCGCTCGACGTAGGCGCGGTGCGCCTCGGCGATCAGCGGCTCGTCCTCGACGATCAACACTCGGATCACGATGCGTCCTTTCCCGAGCCGCGCGGAATCGTCACGGTCACCGCGCTTTCCGGTTCCCGGCGGGCGTCGATCGCCCCGCCGTGCCTGGCGATCACGCGGTGCACCAGCGCGAGGCCGAGCCCGTGATGATCGTCTTTGGTGGTGTAGCCGCGCTCGGCCGCGCGCGCGAAGATCTGCGCCGACATACCGGGCCCGCTGTCGGTGACGCGCAGGAACATATCCGAATCTTCCTGGCGCAGTGCGACTTCCACCCACGCGCCCGCGCTGCCCGCGGCGGCGTCGATGGCGTTGTCGATCAGGTTGCCGACCAGCGTGACCGCCTCACGCGCCGAGAGCGGCGCGATGACGTCGAGGGCGGTGTCCTCCGAGATCGTCAGCTCCACACCGCGTTCGGCGGCCTGGTTCACCTTGCCGAGCAGCAGCGCGGCCAGCGCCGGATCGCCGACCGCGCCCATCATCCGGTCGATGAGCGACTGGGAGAGCTGGAGTTCGGCGGTCGCGAATTCCACCGCCTCGCGGTGCTTGCCGAGCTCCACCATGGTGACCACCGTATGCAATCGGTTGGCCGACTCGTGCGCTTGGGCGCGCAGTGATTCGGCGAAACCGCGCACCGAGTCGAGTTCGCCCAGGACACCGCGCAATTCGGTGTGGTCGCGGATGGTCATCACGGTGCCGAGGGTGCGGCCCTGCGAGGCGACCACGTCCTGGTTGACCAGCAGGATCCGGTCGTTGGTCACGTGCATCTCGTCGCGGACCACGCCCCAGCTCATGCGCCGCAACGAGATCGGCAGATCCGCGCGGTGCACGTCGCCCTCCGGCAGATCGAGCAGCCGCCGCGCCTCGTCGTTGACGACCTCGGCCCGCTCGCCCGAGCCGAAGACCACCAGGCCCTCGTGGATCGAATGCAGCACCGCGTCGTGGTGTTCGTACATGACGCGCAACTCGTGCGGCGCGAGGCCGTGCGTCTGGCGGCGCAACCGGCGGCTCAGCAGGAACGAGCCGAGCGCGGCCACGACCAGACCCGCGCCCGCCACACCGAGAATCTTCGGCAGCTGCCCGGCGACCTGATCGCCGATGCGCGCCCGGGTGACGCCCGCCGACACCAGCGCCACGATCCGGTCGCCGTCGTACACCGGAGTCACCGCGCGGATGGACGGCCCGAGCGTGCCGGTGAACGTCTCGGTGAACGTCTCCCCGGCCAGCGCCCTGTCGATGTTGCCGCTGAACGGCTGGCCGATGCGTTCGGGATTGGTGTGGGTGTACCGCGTCCGGTCCGGCGCCATCACCACGATGAAGTCCATCCTGGTCTGCAACCGGATCCGTTCGGTCACCGGTTGCAGTTGCGCGCTGGGATCGGCGGACAGCACCGCCGCGCGGGTGGACGGCGCCTGCGCCACACTCACGGCCACGTCGGTGACTTCGTGCTCGGTCGTCACGTCGCTGGTGTGTCTGGCGTCGAGCACCGCGAGCACCGCGGCGCCGGCGATCATCAGCGCGAGCACCACGAGTTGCAGGACGAAGGCCTGACCCGCGAGGGAGAGCCGGAGGCGGCGCGGTCGCTCGTCCCGGCGAGGCCGCGCGAGCGACCCGGACCCGGCGGCGTCTGTGAAGCGACGACGTCGCACGAGCTGACCTCCACTGAACGATATGCACCAAACAGTGACCCGCGTCACGCGGGTCGTCATCATTTTGCACACGCGGCCGGGAAGGCTCGCATTCCGGTACCACTCGGAGGACATGATTCGCCATGAGCGACACACCTCGCGCGGCTCGGCGCGACCGCACCCACTGGCTGTATCTGGCGGTCATCGCCGCGGTCGGCGCGGGCATCATCGTCGGCTGGCTCGCGCCCGACCTGGGCGTCTCGCTCGCGCCGCTCGGCACCATGTTCGTCGACCTGATCAAGATGATGATCGCCCCGGTCATCTTCTGCACCATCGTGCTCGGCATCGGTTCGGTGCGCACCGCGGCCACCGTCGGCAGGGTCGGCGGGCTCGCGCTCGGTTACTTCCTCGTCATGTCGACGATCGCGCTCGGCATCGGCCTCGTGGTCGGCAACCTGCTGGAGCCGGGCAATGGAATGAACATCGCCAAGACCGCGGGCGCGGGCGCCAAGTACGCCGATCAGGCGCACAGCGCGGGCGGCACCTGGGACTTCGTCAACGGCATCATCCCGACCACGCTGGTCTCCTCGCTGACCGCGGGCAGCGTGCTGCAGGCGCTGTTCGTCGCGCTGCTCGTCGGCTTCGCCGTGCAGGCCATGGGCAGCGCGGGCGAGCCGATCCTGCGCGCGGTGACGCTGGCGCAGAAGCTGGTGTTCCGCATCCTGTCGATGATCCTGTGGCTGGCCCCGATCGGCGCATTCGGCGCGATCGCGAACGTGGTCGGCAAGACCGGTCTGGACGCCGTGGTGCAGCTGGCCACCCTGATGATCGCGTTCTACCTGACCTGCCTGGTGTTCGTGTTCGGTGTGCTCGGCGTGCTGGTGCGGGTGGTGTCGGGTGTGTCGATCCTGAAGCTGGTCCGGTACCTGGCCCGCGAGTACCTGCTCATCGTCGGCACCTCGTCCTCGGAATCGGCGCTGCCGCGGCTGATCGCGAAGATGGAGCACCTCGGCGTCGAGCGCACCACCGTCGGTGTCGTCGTGCCCACCGGATACTCGTTCAACCTGGACGGCACCGCGATCTACCTGACCATGGCCTCGATCTTCATCGCCGACGCGATGGGCAAGCCGCTCAGCCTGCCCGAACAGCTCGGCCTGCTGCTGTTCATGATCGTCGCGTCGAAGGGCGCCGCCGGCGTCACCGGCGCGGGCCTCGCCACCCTCGCGGGCGGGTTGCAGAGCCACCGGCCCGAATTGCTCGACGGCGTCGGCCTGATCGTCGGCATCGACCGCTTCATGTCGGAGGCCCGCGCGCTGACGAACTTCTCCGGCAACGCGGTCGCGACCGTGCTGATCGGCACTTGGACCAAGACCATCGACGTCGACCAGGTCCGGCTGGTGCTCGATCGCAAGCTGCCCTTCGACGAACGCACCATGGTCGACGAGCACGGCGCGCCGGAGTCCGCCGAACCGGCCGAATCCGCCGAGATGAGCCTCGTCAAGGCCTGACACCCCGACGTCCCGGCCAACGCCGGGGCCGAGGGCGGCATCGCTCCATCCACCCCCTCCGCACGGTGCCGCCCTGGCGATCGACGAAGGGCCCGCAAACCCCGCGGGCCCTTCGTTCGTTTTCGTGCTCGGCCGTTCCCGATGTTCAGGCGACCGCCCACTTCTCCGGATTCAGGTGGTACTGGACGAGCGCGGTGGCGTGGCCGTGACCGATGCCGTGCTCGGTCTTCAAGAACTCGACCAGCGGCTTGTGCCCGGCAAACGCCACCGCGTCGCTGAACTCATCGCCGGGCGGAGGCTTGTGCCGCGGATCACACCGCGGGAACTGTCGCGTTCGCGCCCTTGGCGATCGACCGCTACCGAACCCGGGCAACGATGAACGAGCCTCGGTAGATTGTCTAGCGGTGCTAGAATTTCGGCCATGAACACCCGGACTCGTAAGGAACGCGAATTGGCCGAACGCCATCGGCGAATCATCGAGACCGCCCGCGAACTGGCCGAGTCCCAGGGCTGGGAATCGGTGACGGTGCGCAGGCTCGCCGACCGCATCGAATACAGCCAGCCGGTGCTCTACAGCCACTTCGCGGGCAAATCCGCCATCGTCACGGCCGTCGCCGAGCAGGGCTTCGCCGAGCTCGCCGCGGCGCTGCGCGCGGCGCACGCCACCGCCGAGACCCCGACCGCGGCACTGGAGTCGGTGGCGAGGGCCTACCTCGATTTCGCGGATGCCAATCCCGCGCTGTACGACGCGATGTTCCTGATGAAAACCGACCTGACCTTCGGGCCGGACGCCCCGCAGGCGCTACGCGACGGCTGGGGCGAGCTGGAGCGGATGTTCCGCCCGTTCGTCGAGGAACCCGATCTCGGTGCGCGCACGGAGGTGGCGTGGAGTTCGATCCACGGCATGGCCACCCTCGCGCGCGGCGGCCGGCTGATGCCCGAGCTGTGGGAGGCCCGGCTGCGGATACTGGTCGACGAATGGCTGGCCGGAGTCGGTGCGCCCGAGGCGCGCCGCTGACGCGTCGGGCGCAGGTAGCGTTGGTTTCATGGCTGATGTTGTGGTGGTCGGCTCGGGACCCAACGGCCTCGCCGCGGCGGTGGTGCTCGCCTCGGCGGGACTGTCGGTCGAGGTGTTCGAGGCCGAGACCAAGCCGGGTGGCGGTTCGCGTACCGCGGAGCTGACGCTGCCAGGCTTCCACCACGACGTGTGCGCGGGCGCGCACCCGATGGCCTTGGCGTCACCCTTCTTTCGCGCGTTCGATCTGGGCGCGCGCGGCGTCGAACTGCTCACTCCCGAGGTGTCCTACGCGCACCCGATGGACGGCGGCCGGGCCGGATTGGCCTGGCTGGATCTGGAGCGGACCGTCGCGGATCTCGGCCGCGACGGTGACGCGTGGCGGCGGCTGTTCGCGCCGCTCGTTCGCAAGTGGCAGGGCGTGGTCGACGTGGCCATGTCCGATATGCGCGCGCTACCCGACGATCTGCCGACCGCGGTGCGTTTCGGCCTGCGACTCGTCGAACAGGGCTCGCCGCTGTGGAACGCGCGCTTCCAGGAGGACATCGCGCCCGCACTGCTGACCGGCGTCGCGACCCACGCGATCACCTCGCCGCGCGCCTTCCCGGCGGTCGGCGCGGGCCTGCTGCTCGCCACGCTGGGCCACGCGGGCGGCTGGGTCATCCCGCGCGGCGGCAGTCAGGCCATCCCAGACGCGCTCATCGCCGAACTCGAGGATCTCGGCGGCCGGGTACACACCGGCCACCGGGTGGACTCGCTCGACGAGTTCGCCGGTGCGCGAGCCGTGCTGCTCGATCTAGCGCCCGAAGGCCTGCTCCGCCTGGCCGCCGACCGGCTGCCCACCCGATACGCCAAGCGGCTGCGGCGGTTCCGCTACGGCGGCGCGGCGTGCAAGATCGATTTCGCGCTCTCCGGCCCGGTGCCGTGGCAGGCCGAGGGCTGCGCGCGGGCGGGCACCCTGCACCTGATCGGCAGCCGCGCCGAGGCGATGGCCGCCGAGGGCGCGGTCGCCGCGGGCCGTCACGCCGAGCGCCCGTATGTGCTCGCCATCCAGCCGGGCGTCGTCGATCCCGGCCGCGCGCCCGGCGACGCGCACACCTTCTACACCTACGCCCACGTGCCGAACGGTTCGGATCGCGATATCAGCGACGCGGTCATCGCCCAGGTGGAGCGTTTCGCGCCCGGCTTCCGCGACCTGATCCTCGCCACGAACGTGATCACCGCCGCCGAGCAACCCGCGCACAACGCCAACTACGTGGGCGGCGACATTTCCGCGGGCGCGATGACGTTGCGCCAGACCGCCTTCCGCCCGGCGCCGCGCTGGAACCCGTACGCCACACCGCTGCCCGGGGTCTACCTGTGCTCCGCGGCGACGCCGCCCGGTCCCGGCGTGCACGGCATGAACGGCATGCACGCCGCCCGCCACGTGCTGCGGCACGAATTCGACATCCGCACCGACCCGCTCGAACTGCTGCGCGAGCGTCAGCCGCAGCACCGCTGATATCGTCGCGCGCTCGCTTGTCGGGACCGCAGGACCGGTTCGGTGACGCGTCTCCACAATCGCTGCGTGTCGACCGCCGGCGTGATCCGGCCTTGAGCGAGCGTCCGATCAGACGGATTCCCCTTCGGGGGCGCGGCCATCCGTCGACGCGTCCGCCCCCGCTGGTCGATACAGATCCGGTTCCAGATAAATGCGATTCACCGTCGGCACGGCCGCACGCACCCGCGCCTCGGCGGCGTCGATGGCCTCGGCGATCGCGGCGATGCCGAGCCCGGGGACGATGGCGATCTTCGCGGCGACCAACAGGTCCTCGGGTCCGAGGTATTCGGTCTCCAGGTGGATGACCCGGTCGATGCGCGCGCCGTCGACCAGGTTGGCCCGGATGACCGCGTACTCCTCGGCGGTCGCGCCCTCGCCGATCAGCAGACTCTTCATCTCCACGATCAGCACGATCGCGATCGCGCCGAGCAGCGCGCCGATGGCAAGGGTGCCGATGCCGTCCCAGATGGGGTCGCCGGTGAGCATGGTCAGTCCGACACCCACGAACGCGAAGAGCAAGCCGATCAGCGCGCCGCTGTCCTCGAGCAGCACCACGGGCAGCTCCGGGTTGCGTGAGTTGCGGATGAACCTCCACCAGCTGGATGTGCCCTTGAGCGGACGGGATTCGCGCTTGGCCGTGGTGAGGCTGAAGGTTTCGAGGCCCATCGCCACCAGCAGGATGACGATGGCGACGAACGGCGAGCTGAGTTCTTCCGGATCGCGGATCTTGTGGATGCCCTCGTCGATGGCGGCGAGCGAACCGAGCGAGAACAGCACGAGCGCGACGACGAACGCGTAGAAGTAGCGGTTGCGCCCGTAGCCGAAGGGGTGCAACGTATCCGGGCGCTTGGCGGCGCGGCGCTGACCGATGAGCAGCAGGAATTGGTTGGCCGTGTCGGCGATCGAGTGCATCGCCTCGGCAAGCATCGAAGAGGAGCCGGTGATCGCCCAACCGACGAATTTGGCGATGGCGATCCCGATGTCCGCGCCGAGCGCGGCGAAGATGGCTGCCCTGCTGCCACTGGCCGACATGCGCTCGACGCTACCCGGACTTTGCGGCGCGAACGCCCGCCGACACACGCGCCGGAAACGCGTGAGCACCGCTGTCCTCGGACAACGGTGCTCACGCGGAAGTGATGGCTAGACGGGCGCCGTGCGGTACAGGTCGGGCTCGACGTAGATGATGCGCGCGGCGGGCACGGCGCGGCGCACCCGTGCCTCGGCGGCGTCGATGGCCGCCGCGATGGTCGCGATGTCGAGGCCCGGCGTGATCGCCACCTTGGCCGCCACCAGGATCTCCTCCGGGCCCAGGTACTGGGTCTTGAGGTGGATGACGCGGTCGATGCGCTCGCCGTCGATCAGGCTCTCCCGGATCGCCCTGTCCTCCTCGGGGGTCGCGCCCTCGCCGATCAGCAGGCTCTGCATCTCGATGATCAGGATGATCGCGATGACGCCGAGCAGCGCGCCGATGCAGAGGGTGCCGATGCCGTCCCAGATCGCGTTGTCGGTGACCATGGTCAGGCCGACGCCGAGGAAGGCGAGAATCAGACCGACCAGCGCGCCCATGTCCTCCAACAGCACCACGGGCAGCTCCGGGCTGCGCGAGTTGCGGATGAACCGCCACCAGGTGGCGCCGCCCTTGAGCGGGCGGGATTCGCGAATGGCGGTGATGAAACTGAAGGTCTCCAAGCCGATGGCGATCAACAGGATGACGATCGCGACGATCGGCGAGGTCAGTTCCTCGGGATGCTGGATCTTGTGGATGCCCTCGTAGATGGCGTAGATCGAGCCGAGCGTGAACAGCACGAGAGCCACGATGAACGAGTAGAAGTAGCGGTTGCGTCCGTAACCGAACGGGTGCAGCTCGTCGGCCTCCTGTTCGGCGCGACGCTGGCCGAACAGCAGCAAGCCCTGGTTGGAAGTGTCGGCCACCGAGTGCACCGCCTCGGCCAGCATCGAGGCCGAACCGGTGATCGCCGCGCCGATGAACTTCGCCACCGCGATCCCCGCGTTCGCCGTCAACGCGGCCAGAATCGCCTTCTTGCCACCGCCAGCAGACATGTCCTGAAGGTCCTCTCTCGTTTCGCCGATCACGGCTAACTTAGCGTGTTCGCCGATCCTCGGCCGAGTGCGCTGGCCGGCCGGTCAGCTGCCCGCGCCGAGGCAGGCGCAGAACACCTGGGCGGGTCCGTCCACCGCTTGGGCGCGAATATCGCTGTCCGCGGCCGAGATCCAGGCCGCGCCGCCGCGCCCGACGAGCAGCTCCGCGCCGTCCTGGAGCAGCCGCACGGTGCCCCCCGTGCACAGCACGATGCCCGGCCCCGCCGAGGTGAGCGGCACCTGTCCGGAACCCGCGGTGAGATCGAAGCGGCGCAGCGCGAATTCCGGCGCGGGCGTGCGATACCGCACCGAGCCGTCGCCCGCCGGTTCCGGCAGCACGACGGGCAGATCGATCGGCTCGAAATCCAGGACCCGCAACAGTTCCGGCACGTCGACGTGCTTGGGCGTCAACCCGCCGCGCAGCACGTTGTCGGAGTTGGCCATGATCTCCACGCCGAGCCCGCGCAGGTAGGCGTGCAGGTTCCCGGCGTCGAGGAACAGTCCCTGGCCCGGCTCCAGCGTCACCCGGTTCAGCAGCAGCGCGGCCAGCACGCCCGCGTCGCCGGGATAGGCCTCGGCGAGTTCGAGCGCGGTGCGCGCCTCGAGGGTGAAGGCCCGCTTGCCCTTCCCGGACAGATACCGCACGCAGCCGTCCAGCACCGCGGGCAGCAGCGTGGCGAGCACCGGCTGCGGCAGCGTGATCCAGGTCGTGAACAGCGTTCGCAAGCCCGCCGAATCGGGCTGGGAGGCAAGCATCTCCGTGTACGAGGCCAGCTCGGGCACATCCAGCGCGCGGAACAGCTCGACGGTGCGGTGCGGTTCGCGGAACCCGGCCAGCGCCTCGAAGCGGTCCAGCGCCACCACCAGTTCCGGCTTGTGGTTCTCGTCGCGGTAGTTGCGCATGGGCGAGTCCAGCGGCACCCGCGCGCGGTTCTCCCGCTCGAAACCGGCGCGCGCCTGCGACGCCGACGGATGCGCCTGTAGCGACAGCGGCTCCTCGGCCGCCAGGATCTTCAGCAGGAACGGCAGCTTGCCACCGAATTCCGGTGCGGCCGCGCCCAGTTCGCGATGCGGGTTCGCGGCGACGAGCTCCAGCAGCGATGTGGTGCCGACCGGCGTCTTGACGTGCGCGGGATCGGCGGGATGCGCGCCGAACCAGAGTTCGGCTTCTGGGTGTGCGGAGGGGACGGGACGGCCGCACAGCTGAGCGAGCGCGGTGCGCGAACCCCATGCGTAGGAACGCAGTGCACCAACGAGTTCGTGCACTAGTAGCGTCCCCCGTCGTACTGTTCGCCGCCGAAGCCGCGGGGGGTCTCCGCGGCCGCGCCGCGCGAGCCGATCAGCCGCAGGTAGGCCGCTGCCATCTCCAAGCGCAGCGCGAGCACCGCGAGTTGCTCCAGTTCCGTGCTGCGCCCGGACCCGCCGGACTCCTCGCCGCGCGCCGGCGTCGGCGCGGCCGGATCGGTCAGGCTGTTCTGCAGCAGGTCGACGTCGGCGCTCACCAGATCGGCGTCGACCAGCCCGGATCCGGCGCCGCCGAATACCGCGACCCGGCGCCGCGCGGCGGCCTGATCGGGATCGGCGCTGAGCACGAACACCCGGATCCGCTCCACCGGCGCGGGGCCGTCGAGTTCCTCGTCGTGGAACAGCGGATCGAAGTCGGGCGCGGATTCGCCCGCGGCCTCCACCATGCGCGGATTCGCGGCGACCGCCTCGGCGAGATCGGCCGCCGTCGCGACCTTGCCCGCGGCCTGCAGGAGCACCTCGGCGCCGTGCTCGGCGAGTTCCGCGGCGGCGGGGGAGTCGCCCGCCAGTACGATGCCGCGCTGCTGCATGCGCGCGGCAAGCGTCTTGGCGGGGTTGTGGAAGACCTCGTTGTGCGGTCCGTCGCGCAGCGCCTCGGCGTCGAGCACGTCGGCCAGCTCGGTCAGGTCGGGCACGGCCGCGCCGGTGCGGGTCGGATCGACGATGCGCAGCACCGCGATCCCGGCCGCGAGGAAGCGCAGCAACCGGTTGTGGTCGAGCACCGGGACCCGTGGTTCGAGCAGCGCGGCCCGGCCGGCGGCGGCGGCGCGCAGGGGACCTTCGTGCGGCGCGGCGACGACCACCTCGGCGCCACGGCGCAGCGCGCGGTCCACCGCGTCGATCAGGCGCGGATCGCCCGCGTCGTCACCCGCGACGAGCACCACGTCCAGCGGACCCACCCAGGGCGGCAGCGCGGCGACCGACACCACCGGTAGACCCGCCCGGTCGCCGAGCGCGGCGACGAGCAGACCGGCGGCGCGCGCGGCGCGGCCGGAGCCGGAGACCAGGACCACGCTGCGCGGGCGAAGGTCGGCGAGGCGGGCGAGCGCCTGCTCGCCGATGGCCGCCGCCGTTGCGCGCACTTGGGCGCCCCCAGAAGCGGCCGAGCGCAGGGCGCCGCCACTGTCTGCCGCCTCGAGCGAAGCGGCATCGTCGAGGTCGAGCACCGGTGTTCCAGCGATCATCGGGCGTCCCACCTCCCCTCATCGCGCTGCGTCCGGATCGTCCACACCGAGCCCAGGTCGGGCGAATCCAATGTCAGTGATTCCACTATTCCAGTCGGGAGCGATCGTTGCTCGAGATCTCGCGTTGGGCAGAGCCTTCTGCTTCCACGGTCGAATCCTGAGCGTGTGATTCCACTCCGTCGTAACTCCACTATCCCAGTCAGGACCGGACGATGCCCAAAATCTCGGTCACGAGTGCGTCTACTTCCTCCGGCGATCGGGCCTCGACGTTCAGCCGCAGCAACGGCTCGGTATTCGAGGCGCGCAGGTTGAACCAGGCGTCGTCGGCCAGCTGGACGGTCACCCCGTCGAGCCGGTCCACCGACTTGGCGCGATCCTCGAACGCCTCGACCACGGCCAGCGTCCGCTCCTTGGCGTCGGCCACCGTCGAGTTGATCTCGCCGGAGGCGGCGTAGGTCTCGTAGGACGACATCAGCTCCGAGATCGGGCGGTCCTTCTCGCCCAGCGCGGCCAGCACGTGCAGCGCCGCGAGCATGCCGGAGTCGGCGCCCCAGAAATCGCGGAAGTAGTAGTGCGCGGAGTGCTCGCCGCCGAACACCGCGCCGGTGGCGGCCATCTGCTGCTTGATGAACGAGTGGCCCACCCTGGTACGCACCGGGGTGCCGCCCAGCTCGTGCACCAGCTCCGGCACCGCCCGCGAGGTGATCAGGTTGTGGATGATGGTCGCGCCCGGCTCCTTGGCCAGTTCGCGCTCGGCGACCAGCGCTGTGATGGCCGAGGGGGAGACCGGCTCGCCGTTCTCGTCCACCACGAAGCAGCGGTCGGCGTCGCCGTCGAAGGCGAGACCGATGTCGGCGCCGGAGTCGCGGACCAGCCGCTGCAGATCGACCAGGTTCTTCGGGTCGAGCGGATTCGCCTCGTGGTTGGGGAACGAGCCGTCCAGCTCGAAGTAGAGCGGCACGATGGTCACCTGCGGCAGCGTGCCGAGCACCTCGGGCACCGTGTGCCCGCCCATGCCGTTGCCCGCGTCCACCGCGATGGTGAGCGGGCGGATGCTCTCCAGATCCACCAGCCCGCGCAGGAATCGCGCGTAGTCGGCGAGCAGATCCATCTCGGTGGCGCTGCCGTGCGGCCCGTCGAATTCCGGCACGCCCGCGACGAGCTCGTCCTTGATGGCGGCCAGACCGGTGTCCTGGCCGACCGGCAGCGCGTTCGCGCGGCACAGCTTGATGCCGTTGTACTGGGCGGGGTTGTGGCTCGCGGTGAACATGGCGCCGGGGCAGCCGAGGCGGCCGGAGGCGAAGTACAGCTGGTCGGTGGAGGCGAGACCGATGTGCACAACGTCGAGACCCTGGGCCCGCACGCCGTCGGCGAAGGCGGCGGCCAGCTCGGGGGAGGACTCGCGCATGTCGTGGCCGATGACCACGCGGCTCGCGCCCTCGCCGCGCATCAGCCGTGCGAAGGAAGCGCCCACGTCCCTGACGAATTGCGCGTCGATCTGTTCACCGACCACACCGCGAACGTCGTAGGCCTTGATCACCGCGTTCACGAATTCGGCAGAGCGGGCGACTGTCATGGGCACTACCCTAGTGTGCCCCGCCGACACCGTGGGACCGCTCCCTACCCTGCGCCCCGATTTCACCCCGCGGGGCCGTGGCCCAGGCGTCCCGTAGCGATCGGAAGGCCACCGCGGGCAACCGATTTCGCCGGCAAATGGAAGACGGCGTGACGACCCGGCCGGGAGGCGCGAATAGGCGTGCGGGTGTCGCGAGACGAGAGCGCGAGTTCAGTTCGGCGGATCGGGCAGCACGCGCAGATGCCCGCGCCTGCCGGTGCGGGTGGTGCGCTGCGGCGCGGGGGCATAGTCGCGATAGCCGCGCTGATCGGGCTCCGGGGGACGCCGTCGCAGACCGGCCTCGCGAACGGCTTCGGCCAGTGCGGTGAGATCGTCGTCGTCCGGGGTGGTGGAGAAGCCGCCCTCGTGGCGGACCAGCTCCCAGCCCTTCGGCGCGGTGATCCGGGAAGCGTGCGTTTCGCACAGGTCCCACGAGTGTGGTTCGGCGACCGTCGCGAGCGGACCGACCACCGCGGTGGAGTCCGAGTAGACATACGTGAGCGTCGCGACGGCCGGATTCTTGCAGCCGGGTCGGCAGCAACGACGCATGGGGATCACGCCGATGAGAGTAACCCCCCTGGCCTCCGGATGTGGACAGACACGCGCGAAGAGTGGCGGCTCACACGCGTGTCTCCGGCCATGCGTGGTCGTCGAGCGGACTCGTACGGCCGTGTCCGTCCGGCGCGAATCGCCCGATTCGGGACCTACTCCTCCTCCGCCTCCGGATCGATGACGTCCGGATCGACGCCGAGATAGGTGGCGATCTGCTGCACGAGCACCTCGCGCAGCAGTTCGACCAGATCGTCCGGATCGCTCGCGCGCAGCTCGAGCGGTTTGCGGAACAGCACGACCCGCGCGCGGGTCGCCTGCCCGTGCCGGTCGACGCCCGCGGGGATCAGCCGGGACAGCGGGACCGGTCCGTCGGCCACCACCTCGTCCGGCCAGGTGACCGAATCAGGGTGCAGCGGACGGATTTTCGGTACATCGTCGACGGCGATGTCGAGTTTGGTGAGCCGATCGTGCCAGCGGCTGTCGAGCGGGGCGAACGCCTCCAGCACGAGCCGGTCGAACTGCTGGCCTCGGGTGCGCCAGGCGGGCACCGTCGGCGGCAGCATCGGCCCGCGCACCCCGCGGCCGCGTCGGATCACCGACCGGGCGGTGGGCGGGCGTCGATGGCGGGAACGGGACATACCCAAAATCTAGGTGAACTCGCACCGACCCCGCGCATCGAGGTCGGTGCGACACCTTCGTGTCAGCCGATACCGCGCTTGAGGCGCCGGCGCTCCCGCTCGGAGAGACCGCCCCAGATGCCGAAGCGCTCATCGTGTGCGAGTGCGTACTCCAGGCACTCGCCGCGTACCTCGCAGCCCATGCAGATCCGTTTCGCCTCGCGGGTCGAGCCGCCCTTCTCGGGGAAGAACGCCTCCGGATCGGTCTGCGCGCACAGGGCACGCTCCTGCCACTGCTCTTCGATGCTTTCGAACATCTCGTCGAAGCCCGTCACGACCAGGCTGAGCCGGGGTGTCGACACCGCGTCACCGCCGTCTTGCTCGCTCCGGCCGATGTCTGCGCAGACGCCACGTGCTGCGCCTGCTGTGGAATCGGGTTGCGAGACCATATCGTTGGCCATCGCTCCGCCTCCTCACTGTGTGTTAGCGCAGAATGATTCTTTCCGTCGGACCAACACGCACACCGACGGCCCTACCCCGCGACGTTGTCCCGCGGACATCCCCGAGCGCGTCACTCCGGCTCGAACATCTGTTCGAAAAGTCGTCCGCGCCTTGCACTCTCGCGCGAACCCGGAATGACATGACTGTGATTAGACACGCCGGACGTGTCGATGGTCAAGCCGCCGTCGCTATTCCGTTACTATCCGCGATCGATTTCCGTGCTGATCTTGGTGTATGGCATAGCAAATGACCAGCAAATATAGCCCGAACACCGCTCGCTTCGGCACCGCATAGGCTGTGCGGATGTGACTGGACAACAAGCGGACATCGCGCCCGCCAAGGGGCCCAAGATCGCCGTCCTGGTCGGTGGAGTCGGCGGCGCGCGCTTCCTGCAGGGCGTGCGGGAACTGCTGCCGGAAGCCGACGTTTCCGCGATCGTGAACGTCGGCGACGACGTCTGGATGCACGGCCTCCGCATCTGCCCCGACCTCGATACCTGCATGTACACCCTCGGTGGAGGGATCGACACCGAACGCGGCTGGGGCCGCGTCGGCGAGACCTGGCACGCCAAGGAGGAGCTGGCGAAATATCACGCGCAGCCGGACTGGTTCGGCTTGGGCGATCGCGATATCGCGACGCACTTGATTCGCACCGAAATGTTGCGCGCCGGGTATCCACTCTCGGCGGTCACCGAAGCGCTCTGCAACCGGTGGCAACCCGGCGTGAAACTGATCCCGGCAACCGACGATCGGTGTGAAACGCATGTGGTTGTCAGCGACCCCGAGAACCCTGGCGAACGCCGCGCGATCCATTTCCAAGAGTGGTGGGTTCGATACCGCGCGAACATCGACACCCATGGATTCGCCACAATCGGGGCGGATGAAGCAAAACCGGCCCCAAATGTGACGGAAATCATAACGTCCGCCGACGCGGTGCTGCTGGCGCCGTCCAACCCGGTGGTGAGCATCGGCGCCATCCTCGCGGTGCCCGGCATCCGCGGCGCGCTGCGCACCACCGAGGCGAAGGTGATCGGCGTCTCCGGCGTGATCGACGGAAAACCGTTGCGCGGCATGGCCGACGAGTGCCTGTCGGTGATCGGCGTCGAGACGACGGCCGAGGCGATCGGCCGCTATTACGGCGCCCGCTCGGCCACCGGCATTCTCGACGGCTGGCTCATCCACAGCACCGACTCCGCCGACGTGCCCGGCGTCGAGGTGCGCAGCGTCCCGCTGCTCATGACCGACCCGCCGACGACCGCCGAAATCGTGCGCGAGGCGCTGGATCTCGCGGGGGTGAAGCCGTGACCTCGATCGACCACGCCGCGGGCGAGCTGAGCATCCTGCCCGTCACCGGCCTG
This sequence comes from Nocardia bhagyanarayanae, assembly GCF_006716565.1. Lineage (NCBI taxonomy): Bacteria > Bacillati > Actinomycetota > Actinomycetes > Mycobacteriales > Nocardiaceae > Nocardia > Nocardia bhagyanarayanae. Next base: position 2,917,802 of record NZ_VFPG01000001.1, read on the forward strand.
CCGGAGTTCCGCCCCGGCGACGACATCGCCGAGCACATCGCCGCGCGCGCCCCCTGGCTGGCCGACGGCGACATCCTCGTGGTCACCAGCAAGATCGTCGCCAAGGCCGAGGGCCGAATCGTCGCCGCGCCACTGGATCCCGAGGAGCGCGACGCCGCGCGCCGGGCGCTGGTGGATCAGGAGGCCGTGCGGGTGCTCGCGCGCAAGGGTCGCACCCTGATCACCGAGAACAAGCTCGGCATCGTCCAGGCGGCCTCCGGCGTGGACGGCTCCAATGTCGAGCAGGGCGAATTGGTGCTGTTGCCGAGCGATCCGGACGCCAGCGCCAAGGCGCTGCGGGCCGCGCTGGCCGAACGGCTCGGCGTGACCGTCGCCGTCGTCGTCACCGACACCATGGGACGGGCTTGGCGCAACGGGCAGATCGACGCCGCGATCGGCGCGGCCGGGCTGCGGGTGCTGCACGACTACGCGGGCTCGGTGGACGGGCAGGGCAACGAACTGCACGTCACCCAGGTGGCCGTGGCCGACGAGCTGGCCGCCGCCGCGGATCTGGTGAAGGGCAAGCTGGGCGGCGTCCCGGTCGCGGTGGTGCGCGGGCTGCCGTTCGTCGACGACGGTTCGGGCGCGACGGATCTGCTGCGCCGCGGCACCGACGACCTGTTCTGGCTGGGCACCGCCGAGGCCATCGAGCGCGGGCGTGGCGAGGCCGTGTTGCTGCGGCGTTCGGTGCGCCAGTTCGCCGACACCCCGGTCGACCCGGAACGCATCCGGTCGGCGGTCGCCGTCGCGCTGACCGCGCCCGCGCCGCATCACACCCGGCCGGTCCGATTCGTCTGGCTGCGTGATCGAGACCTGCGGAACCGGTTGCTGGAGGCGATGGCCGACAAGTGGCGGGCCGACCTGACGGCCGACGGACGCGACCCCGAGCGGGTGGAGCGGCGCGTGGCGCGCGGCCGGATCCTGTTCGACGCCCCCGAGGTGATCATCCCGTTCTGCGTGCCGGACGGCGCGCACGACTATCCCGACGAACGCCGTCGCGCCGCCGAGCGCACCATGTTCACCGTGGCGGTGGGCGCGGCCGTGCAGGGTCTGCTCGTCGCGCTGGCCACCGAGGGGATCGGCAGCTGCTGGATCGGCTCGACCATCTTCGCCCCCGAGATCACCAGGGACGTGCTCGGTCTCGCCGCGGACTGGAATCCGTTGGGCGCCATCGCCATCGGTCATCCGCTGGAGGAGCTGACGCCACGACCGGTGGCGGGGCCGGGGGACGGGCTGGTCGTGCTGTGAGTGCGCGAGTCGTCGGAACGATCGGGCCGAGAGTCGACGGGGCGGCGCGGTGAGCGCCGAGTCGCTGCACGCGTCGGCGACGTCGCTGCTGGAGACCTGGCGGCCCGTGGCGGACCAGGATCGGTCGCTGCGCGAGGCCATGCTGGCGTTCCTCGGTTCCGCGCCGCGCGGGTGTCTGCGCGAGCACGCCCCCGGCCACATCACGGCCTCCGCCGTGGTGTTCTCGCACGACGCCCGTGAGGTGCTGCTGACACTGCATCCGAAGGTGGGGCGCTGGATTCAGCTCGGCGGGCACTGCGAGGAGGGCGACGAGACCGTCGCCGACGCCGCGCTGCGGGAGGCGACCGAGGAGTCCGGTATCCCGGGCCTGCGGATCGAGCCCGGCCTCTACGGTGCGCAGGCGCATCCGATCACCTGTTCGCTGGGTGTGCCGACCCGCCACCTCGATCTGCTGTTCCGTATCACCGCGCCCGCCGGTGCGGTCCCGGTGCGCAGCGCGGAGTCGACGGATCTGCGGTGGTGGCCGGTGGACGCGCTGCCGGAGGACGCCGAGGTCTTGTTGTACTGAGCGGCGCTCGTGGTGGAAGGCGTTCGGCCGGTGGTTCGTTCCGGCCGAACGCCTTTCGTTACGTCATAACAACTTTACAAATCATTTCTTTTGTATAGACATGAGACAGTTGTCGTTCTAATGTCCACCTCAGAAGTATTGTGCGTCACACCCCGGTGTGCGCCGCACTGATGGGAGACATCGATGTCGACGGATGCCGACGCGCCGCAGCGCCCGGTCGAAGCCCCGGCCTGGCGCGATCGCAAGCGCTATCTCTGGCTCTGGGGGCTGTTCGCGCCGACCGGCTTGTTCACGATCGGGCTTCCGCTCATCTGGGCGCTCAACGAACTCGGCTGGCATCGCCTCGCGCAGGTGCCGTTCTGGCTCGGCCCGATCCTGGTCTACCTGGTGATCCCGCTGGCCGACATCTTCTTCGGTCCGGACGGCGAGAACCCGCCCGACGAAGTGATGGAGTACCTGGAGAACGACAAGTACTACCGCTATCTCACCTACCTCTACCTGCCGTTCCAATACGCCTCGCTGATCATGGCCTGCTACCTGATCAGCGCCGACGATCTGAGCTGGCTCGGCATCGACGGTGGCCTGCACGTCGTGGACGAGATCGGCCTCGCCATCACGGTCGGCACGATCGGCGGCATCGGCATCAACACCGCGCACGAACTCGGGCACAAGAAGGTCGACCTGGAGCGGTGGCTGTCTCGCATCGCGCTGGCCCAGTCGTTCTACGGCCACTTCTACATCGAGCACAATCGCGGCCATCACGTCCGCGTCGCCACACCGGAGGATCCCGCGAGTTCCCGTGTGGGCGAGACCTTCTGGGCGTTCTGGCCGCGGACCGTGTGGGGCGGCCTGAAGTCTTCCTGGCGGCTGGAGAAGGTGCGGCTCGAGCGGCTGGGCAAGAAGCCGTGGTCGCCGCGGAACGAGGTGCTCTCGGCCTGGCTGATGTCGGTCGTGCTGTACGCGGCGCTGGTCGCGGTGTTCGGTCTCGGCGTGCTGCCCTACCTGGTGTTGCAGGCCGTGATCGGTTTCAGTCTGCTGGAGGCGGTCAACTACCTCGAGCACTACGGGCTGGTCCGCCAGCGCACCGACACCGGTCGATACGAGCGGCCCGCCCCGGTGCACAGCTGGAACAGCGACCACATCGTCACCAACATCTTCCTGTACCACCTGCAGCGGCACAGCGATCACCACGCCTACCCGACCCGCCGCTACCAGACCTTGCGCAGCTGGGACGGCGCGCCCAATCTGCCGAGCGGGTACGCGAGCATGATCCTGCTCGCCTACTTTCCGCCGTTGTGGCGCAAGGTGATGGACAAACGGGTGCTCGCGCACTACGGCGGCGACATCACCCTGGCCAACATCCACCCGGGCAAGCGGGATCGGATCCTCGCGCGATACGGGGCGGAGGTGAAATCATGACCGTATACCGTTGCCCCGTCTGTGATTACATCTTCGACGAGACCAAAGGCGCTCCGCACGAAGGGTTTCCGGCAGGCACCCGGTGGGCCGACGTGCCCGACGACTGGTGCTGTCCGGACTGCGGCGTGCGGGAAAAGATCGATTTCGAACCGGTAGGAGTGACCTCGTGACCGAATACAAGCTGTACCAGTGCATCCAGTGCGGCTTCGAATACGACGAGGCCAAGGGCTGGCCGGAAGACGGCATCGCGCCCGGCACCAGGTGGGACGACATCCCGGACAATTGGACCTGCCCGGACTGCGGCGCGGCCAAGGCCGACTTCTTCATGGTCGAGATCGAGCGGTCGTGAGATTTTGACTGGGGCGGATGCCCGTGACAACCTCGCGGGTATGCCGCGCAATGGACCGAGGGTTCCGTACCAGGAGGCGGCGCGGGAACTCCTGCGCACGTCTGTCCTCGACGCCATGCGCGAACTGCTGACCGAGCGGGACTGGTCCAAGATCACCCTCGGCGACGTCGCGGCGCGGGCCGGCGTGAGCAGGCAGACGCTGTACAACGAGTTCGGTTCGCGCGCCGGCCTCGCGCAGGGGTACGCCCTGCGCCTGGCCGACGACCTGGTCGACCACGTCCGCAGCGCCATCGCGGGCAACGAGGGCGACGTCCGCTCCGCGTTCCGCGAAGCGCTGTCCGGCTTCTTCCTCGACGCCGCCGCCGATCCGCTGATCCAATCGCTGATCGTCGGCGAGGTGAAGCTGGACCTGCTACGCCTGATCACCCTGGACGCGGCGCCGCTGGTCGAACACGCCACCGAGCGGCTGGCCACGGTGTTCCAGCACAGCTGGGTGGACGCGACGGAGGCGGAGTCGGTCGTGCTGGCGGGCGCACTGGTCCGGATCGCGCTCAGCTACATCCCGACGCCGCCCGGGCCGGGCCGCAACGCGCCCGCCGATCTGGCCGAACTGCTCGGGCCCTACGTGGAGGCCATCCTGGCCGCCCGCGAAGTGGGTCGACCGGCTGCCTCGGATTCGCTCGATTAGGGGATGGGGCCCCGAGAAATAGGGGCCACCGCCGCCCTGGTTAGGGGAACCTTAGGGGCGAATCCCCGATTTGCGGGAGGTATGCCGTGAGTGCTATCACATGTGAACTCCCTGAAAATCCGACCGCCATGCTTGTAACGGTCGACACGTTTGGACCGCGAAGTCCGGTGTAACGGACTTCGAGGCTGTAAGTATTCTCATACATCGGAGTTAGGATTCTTAATTAGCGGGGCAAACGTGCAAACGGTTGGCAAACCGGCGGGATCGGCTGATCCCAAACGCCATCTGTGGGTTCTCGGCCTGATCGCACCGGCTTCCGCGTTGCTGCCCTCACAGCTTGTGCTGCACACTGGCGCCGCGGTGTTCTGGTGGATCGGACCGATCATCGTGCTGATGGTGATTCCGTTGCTGGACTGGCTGGTCGGCGAGGACGGCAGCAATCCGCGCGACGAGGACTACGAACTGCTGTCCAACGATCGCTACTACCGGTGGTGCACCTTCCTGTTCCTGCCGATCCAGCTGATCGGCCTGATCATCGCCGCCTACATGTGGGCGGGTGACGAGCTGAGCGTGCTGGACAAGCTCGGACTGGCCGCCACGCTGGGCTTCGTCAGCGGCATCGGCATCAACGCCGCGCACGAGCTCGGCCACCGGGTGGAGCACATGGAGCGCTGGCTGGCAAAGATCGCGCTCGCGCAGTCCGGTTACGGGCACTTCTACGTCGAACACAACCGCGGCCACCACGTGCGCGTCGCGACGCCGGACGACCCGGCGAGCGCGCGGCTCGGTGAGTCGCTGTGGGAGTTCCTGCCGCGCAGCGTCGCGGGCGGTTTCCGGTCCGCGCTCGCGCTGGAGAAGGAACGCCTGGCGCGCAAGGGCCTGCCCTGGTGGACCGTGCACAACAACGTGCTGCAGGCGTGGGCGATGACGCTGGCGCTGTTCGGCGCGCTGATCGCCGCCTTCGGCATCGCGGTGCTGCCCTGGCTGCTGTTGCAGGCCGTGATCGGCGCGGCCCTGCTGGAGACGGTCAACTACGTCGAGCACTACGGCCTGCTGCGCGAGCGCAAGCCCAACGGGAGCTGGGCCCGCTGCTCGCCGCGCGACAGCTGGAACAGCGACCGGCTCGTCACCAACATCTTCCTGTTCCACCTCCAGCGGCACAGCGACCACCACGCCAATCCGGGACGTCGGTACCAGACCCTGCGGAGCTCGGAGGAGGCCCCGCAGCTGCCCGCGGGCTACGCGAGCATGATCGTGTTCGCCGCCATCCCGCCGCTGTGGCGCTCGATCATGGACCACCGGGTGCTCGCCCACTACGACGGCGACATCACCCGCGCGAACATCCAGCCGCGCAAGCGCACCCGGATCCTCGCGACCTACCGCGCGACGGCCTGAGCGCCGCGTCCGTGCCCGTCGAGGCGTGCCCTCGACGGGCGCGCGGTACGTCGCGAGGCGTTCAGCGACTAGCCTTGCATCGGTACAGCCGACCATGGAGAGGCAGATGACGACCTCAGAACTTCCCGCACGCACGTCCATGACCCCCGATGTCCGCAATGGCATCGATTACAAGGTGGCGGACCTGTCGCTGGCCGAGTTCGGCCGCAAGGAGATCCGTCTGGCCGAGCACGAGATGCCCGGTCTGATGGCTTTGCGCCGCGAGTACGCCGACGTGCTGCCGCTGAAGGGCGCGCGCATCTCCGGCTCGCTGCACATGACGGTGCAGACCGCCGTGCTGATCGAGACCCTCACCGCGCTCGGCGCGCAGGTGCGCTGGGCCTCGTGCAACATCTTCTCCACCCAGGACCACGCCGCCGCCGCGGTCGTCGTCGGCCCGCACGGCACGATCGACGAGCCCAAGGGCACCCCGGTCTTCGCCTGGAAGGGCGAGACCCTGGAGGAGTACTGGTGGGCGGCCGAGCAGATGCTGACCTGGCCGGGTGAGCCCGCCAACATGATCCTCGACGACGGCGGCGACGCCACCATGCTCGTGCTGCGCGGTGCGCAGTTCGAGAAGGCCGGTGTGGTCCCGCCCGCCGACGAGGACCACTCCGCGGAGTACACGGTCTTCCTGAACCTGCTGCGCGAGCGCTTCGAGACCGACAAGGGCAAGTGGACCGCGATCGCCGAGAGCGTCAAGGGTGTCACCGAGGAGACCACCACCGGCGTGCTTCGCCTGTACCAGTTCGCCGCCGCGGGCGAGCTGGTGTTCCCGGCGATCAACGTCAACGACTCGGTGACCAAGTCGAAGTTCGACAACAAGTACGGCACCAGGCACTCGCTCATCGACGGCATCAACCGCGGCACCGATGTGCTCATCGGCGGCAAGAAGGTGTTGATCTGCGGTTACGGCGATGTCGGTAAGGGGTGCGCGGAATCGCTTGCCGGACAGGGCGCCCGGGTTCAGGTCACCGAGATCGACCCGATCAACGCGCTGCAGGCGCTGATGGACGGCTACGACGTGGTGACCGTCGAGCAGGCGATCGCGAACGCCGACATCGTGATCACCTCGACCGGCAACAAGGACATCATCACCCTCGAGCACATGAAGGCGATGAAGGACCAGGCCATCCTCGGCAACATCGGTCACTTCGACAACGAGATCGACATGGCGGCGCTGGAGCGTTCCGGCGCAACGAAGTTGAACATCAAGCCGCAGGTCGATCAGTGGACCTTCGGTGATTCGGGCAAGTCGATCATCGTGCTGTCGGAAGGCAGGCTGCTGAATCTGGGCAACGCGACCGGCCATCCGTCGTTCGTGATGTCGAACAGCTTCTCCAACCAGGTGATCGCCCAGATCGAGCTGTGGACCAAGCCGGACGAGTACGACAACGAGGTCTACCGCCTGCCCAAGCACCTGGACGAGAAGGTCGCCCGCATCCACGTCGAGGCGCTCGGCGGCACGCTGACCAAGCTCACCAAGGACCAGGCCGAGTACATCGGCGTCGACGTCGAAGGCCCCTACAAGCCGGACCACTACCGGTACTGAGCCTTCCCTCGCGCGAGCGGCCCGGCGACCCACGCGGTTGCCGGGCCGCTCGGCGTGTAAGCCCTTGTCGCGCAAGCGCGCCGAGACGCACGGCCCGATCCGCGGACCGGCGCGGGGCACGGCGATCGAGGTCCGCCGAACCCGTCGGCCTCGACGCGCGCGGACCTGCCGTTCGGGCCGCCGGTGTCGGTGGCGGCTGCCGCGGCGGCGATCGGTACTGTGACCTGCCATGGGTGCCCTGATCGCGCTGGAAGGTCTGGACGGCGCCGGGAAGCGCACGCTGACCGACGCCGTGATCGCCGCGCTCGCCGACCGCGGACTGCGCGCGGCCACGCTGGCCTTCCCGCGCTACGGCCGGTCGGTGCACGCCGATCTAGCCGCCGAGGCGCTGCGCGGCGCGCACGGCGACCTCGCCGACTCGGTGTACGCGATGGCGTTGCTGTTCGCGCTGGATCGCGCCGACGCGCGCGCGGAGCTGGCGAAACTCTTGGCGGACAACGACATCCTGATCCTGGACCGCTACGTGGCCTCCAACGCGGCCTACAACGCCGCCCGGCTGCACCAGTCCGCCGAGGGCGAGATGGCCCGCTGGACAGCCGATTTGGAGTACGGCCGGTTCGGCCTGCCGAAGCCCGACGTGCAAGTGTTGCTGGACGTCTCGTCCGAGGTGGCCGCCGAACGTGCGCGCCTGCGCGGCGAACTCGACGAGTCCCGGGCGCTCGACGCGTACGAACGCGACGGCGGGCTCCAGCGGCGCACCCTGGAGGTGTACCGTGAGCTGGCCGAACGGAACTGGCACGGCCGGTGGTGGACGTACCGAATCGGTGACGATCCGGCATCGCTGGCCGCGCGTATCGCCGAAATTGTTGCCCGATAGGGTTGGATGTGCGGCGGGTTCGCACCAGTGTTGGCGTGGCGGCCCGATCCTGGCCTGGGAGATGACAACATAGTAATTATGAAGCCGAAGATTCTGGTCGTCGACGACGATATGGCACTCGCTGAGATGCTCACGATCGTCCTGCGCGGGGAAGGGTTCGACCCGCACGTGGTCGGCGACGGTACGCAGGCACTGGCGGCGGTTCGCGAGATCCGCCCCGATCTGGTGTTGCTGGACCTGATGCTGCCCGGCATGAACGGCATCGACGTGTGCCGTGTGCTGCGGGCCGATTCCGGAGTCCCGATCGTCATGCTCACGGCGAAGACCGACACGGTCGACGTCGTGCTCGGTCTGGAGTCCGGTGCCGACGATTACATCGTCAAGCCGTTCAAACCGAAGGAGCTCGTCGCCAGGGTGCGCGCCCGCCTGCGCCGTACCGAAGAAGAGCCCGCGGAGCTGCTGTCGATCGCGGACATCGTGATCGACGTGCCCGCGCACAAGGTGAGCCGGGGCGGTCAGCAGATCTCGCTGACCCCGCTCGAGTTCGACCTGCTGGTGGCCCTCGCCCGCAAGCCGCGCCAGGTGTTCACCCGCGAGGTGCTGCTCGAGCAGGTCTGGGGCTACCGGCACGCGGCCGACACCCGGCTGGTCAACGTGCACGTGCAGCGGCTGCGCGCCAAGGTCGAGAAGGATCCGGAGAATCCCGAGATCGTGCTCACCGTCCGAGGCGTCGGCTACAAGGCCGGACCGCCGTGACCGATGGCGATGCCCAGCAGGCGGACGGCCAGGGCTCGAAAGAGGCCGCGTCCGCCGCGGGTGATCGGCCGGGCGCGGCGCGCGGGGCGCTGGCACGTCTCGAGCGTTCGCTCGCCCCGGTGGCCGCCTGGTTCAAGGAGGCGGGCACCGCGATCGGCCATGTCTGGCGCCGGTCGCTGCAGCTGCGCGTCATCGTCTCCACGCTGACGCTCTCGCTCATCGTGATCACCATCCTCGGCGTGGTGCTGACCAGTCGGATCACCGACCGGCTGTTGGACGCGAAGATCAACGCCGCCGTCGAGGAGATGGACCGTGCCCGCAACACGGTGGAGAGCCAGCTGGTCGGCGTCCAGGACGTCGGCACCCAGCAGCAGCGCCTCACCGACGCGCGCAACGCCCTGTCCAACCGCGGCGGGACCGGTCAATCCACCGGCGCCGCAGGGAGTTTCGACTCCGCGCTGAGCATGGTCGGCGGCACGCCGCAGCAGCCGATCTCGTCCGGCCCGATCACCGAGATACCGGAGGAACTGCGCCGGTTCGTCCAGCGCAACCAGGTCAGCTACCAGTTCGCCACGGTCGAGGACCCGGACGGCTACCAGGGGCGGGCGCTGATCATCGGCAGCCCGAGCGCCGAGGTGCCGACGCTGGAGATCTATCTGATCTTCCCGCTGGCCAACGAGGAGCGCAGCCTCGCGCTGATGCGCGGCACCATGATGATCGGCGGCTTGGTGCTGCTCGTCCTGCTCGCCGCGATCACCGCCCTGGTCACCAGGCAGGTCGTGCTGCCGATCCGGTCCGCGGCGCGGATCGCGAGCCGCTTCGCCGACGGTCGCCTCAAGGAGCGCATGCTGGTGCGCGGCGAGGACGACATGGCGCGGCTGGCGCAGGCGTTCAACGAAATGGCCGAGAGTCTGTCCAACCAGATCACCCAGCTCGAGGAGTTCGGCAATCTGCAGCGGCGGTTCACCTCGGACGTCAGCCACGAGCTGCGCACGCCGCTCACCACGGTGCGCATGGCCGCCGACCTGATCCACGGCAGCAGCGAGGATCTCGATCCCGCGCTGGCGCGCAGCGCCGAGCTGTTGGTCACCGAGCTGGACCGGTTCGAGGGTCTGCTCAACGACCTGTTGGAGATCAGCCGCCACGACGCGGGCGTCGCCGAACTCCAGGTGGAGTCGCTGGACGTGCGGATGTGCGCGAGGGCCGCGATCTCGACCGTGCGGCATCTGGCCAAGGAATCCGGCGTCGAGGTCGTCATCGACCTGCCGGAGGATCCGCTGGTCGCCGAGGTCGACCCGCGCCGCGTGGAACGGGTGCTGCGCAATCTGCTCGCCAACGCCATCGACCACAGCGAGGGCAAGCCGGTGCTGATCCGCATGCGCGGCGACAGCGACGCCAACGCCGTCGCCGTGGTGGTGCGCGACCAGGGCGTCGGCCTGCGACCCGGCGAGGAGAAGCTGGTCTTCAACCGGTTCTGGCGCTCCGATCCGTCGCGCATGCGCCGCTCCGGCGGCACCGGCCTCGGGCTGTCGATCAGCGTCGAGGACGCCAACCTGCACGAGGGCAGGCTGGACGCCTGGGGCGAGGTCGGCGTCGGCGCGAGCTTCCGCCTGACCCTGCCGCTGGTGCGCGGCCGCAAGATGGGCCCGAGTCCGCTGCCGCTGGAGCCCGGTCGCCGGACGGCGCCGCGGCCGTCCGATGCCGACACCGATACGCCGACGGTGCCGTTCCCGCAGTCGGCTCCCGGCGTGGTGGACCAACTCGGCGAGCCGGTCGGCACGAACGGGACGCCGTCGAGCGGTACGGCGAACGGCGTCGGCACGCGGGAAGCGGCGGAGAACCCCGCTCCCGGCGCGGCGGCGGCGAACGGTGTCGAAGAGCCGACCCGCGCGCACAATGGCGTCAGCGAGGCCGAGGAGGGGTCGCACGCGGCCGACACGGGAAGCTCGGGCGCGCAAGGGCCGGACGGGTCCGGCTCCGGCCGGGGGGTGCTCACCGAACGCGGAGACGTACAGTCATGAGAATGCTGGGTGCCAGATCGTCCCGACTGGCCGCGGTCGCGGTGCTCGTCACGGCGCTGCTGGCGATCGGCGGCTGCGCGAGCCTGCCGGAATCCTCGGCCCCGCAGGCGCTCGGCACGCTCAATCGCGAACCCACCTCCGACGGGCCGCCGCCGCCCATCCAGGGCCGCGATCCCGATCTGCTGTTGCGGGATTTCCTGCAGGCGACCGCCGACCCGGCGAACCGGCATCTGGCCGCCCGCCAGTACATGACGCCGTCGGCCTCGGCGCAGTGGGAGGACGGCGCGAGCACGACGATCGTCGAGAAGCCGGACACCCTGCGCGAATCGCGCACCGGTGACAAGGCCACCTACGTGATCCGCGCGCAGAAGGTCGGCGAGCTCGCTCCGGACGGCACCTATCGCGCGGTCGACGGCACGGTCGAGAACAAGATCGAGATGAGCCGGGTCGACGGCGAATGGCGCATCGACGAGCTGCCCGACGGCGTCGTGATGGACCGCACGGCGTTCAACAAGTCCTACCGTCGCAACGTGCTCTACTTCGTGGAGCCCGGCGGCGCCTCGGTCGTGCCCGATCTGCGCTGGATCTCGGTGTCCAAGAATCAGCTCACCCAGCGGCTGCTCACGCTGCTCACCGAGGGACCGCAGCCGGAGCTCGCCCCGGTCGTGCGCAACCAGCTCGCCCAGCCGGTCGCGCTGCGCGGTCCGATCACCAAGGCCAACGGCGATCCGGACGAGGTCGGTATCGGGCTCGGCGGCGTGCGCGTCGACTTCGCGGGCGCGGGCGGGTTGAGCCCGCGCGACCGTGAATTGCTGGCCGCACAGGTGGTGCTGACTTTGGCGGGCGCCGACATTCTCGGTCCGTACATGCTGCTCGCCGACGGCAAACCGCTCGACGACCGGTTCGCCGCCAACGGTTGGTCGGTCGCCGACGTGGAGCAGTTGAGCCCCGAGATGTTCGCCCAGAACCGGATCGGGCTGCACGCCCTGCGCGGCGGTGCGCTTGCTCAGGTGAACGAGCGCGGGGTGGTGAACGCGCCCGGCTACTTCGGGACGGTGAACAACCTGCAGTCGGTGGCTCTCTCGCCCGACGGGCAGTTGGTCGCCGGTGTCGCCGCCAATGGGCGACCGGCGCCCGAGCCGCCGCGCACGCTGATGATCGGCACCTACGGCGGCAACGCCTTTCCGGTCGCCGAGGGCACCACGATCAGCAGGCCGTCCTGGACCGCCGACGGTAGTGCCGCCTGGGCCGTCATCGACGGGGAACGGGTGATCCGCGCCGTCAACGACCGCGGCACCGGCAACGTCTCGGTGCAGGAGGTGGACACCTCGGCGTTGACGGGGTCGTCGTCCGGGCCCAACTTCCGCGGTCCCATCTCCGAATTGCGCATCTCCCGCACCGGCGTGCGTGCCGCGCTCATCGCCGACGGCAAGGTGTACGTCGCGGTGGTGGAACGACGGCCGGACGGCAAGTACGCGCTCACCTCGCCGCTGCCGCTGGCCGTCGATCTGAGCACCCGCGCGCTCGCGCTGGACTGGCTTGGCGGCGAAGCGCTCATCGTCGCGCGCGAGGGCAACATCAATCCGGTGCTGACCGTCACCATCGACGGTTCCGAGCAGTACCCGTTGACCTCGCAGAACCTCACGGCCCCCGTCCGGGTGGTGGCCGCCTCGCCGACGACGCAGTACGTGGCGGACTCGCGCGGCGTGCTCGAGCTGACCAACAACCAGACGAGCGAACTGCGCTATTGGACCGAGATCCCCGGCCTCGGATCCGACACCGCGCCGGTGCTGCCCGGCTGATCCACCCGCCGAATGTCGGTGGGCGGGTGCAGACTTCGCCCATGGGAGCCGCCGAACACCTCGTCGCCCTGTTGGACTTGGCGCTGCCCGCCTCGTGCGCGGGCTGCGGTGCGGTGGGTGCCGGATGGTGCGCGGATTGCGCGGCGGCGCTGACGGGCGGTCCGACGCGGGTGCGTCCGCGCGCCGATCCGGGCGTCCCGTGCTGGGCGCTCGCGCCGTACGCCGGTGCGGCGCGCCGCGCGGTGCTCGCCGCCAAGGAACGCGGCCGCCGCGATCTGGCCGCGCCGCTCGGACTGGCCATGGCCCGCGGTCTCGCCCGATTGCGAACGCCCGATCGCGTGTTGGTGTTGGTGCCCGCGCCGAGCCGGGGCGCGTCCGCGCGGCGCCGCGGCGGGGATCCGGCGCTGCGGACGGCGTGCGCGGCGGCGGGGTGGCTACCGGATTGCCGGGTGGTGCCGATGTTGCGGGTGTGGTGGGGTGTGCGCGATTCGGTGGGATTGACACCCGGTGAGCGCCAACACAATCTGCACGGCAGGATCTCGGTGCGGCGTGGGCCTCTGGCGGGCCTGCGCAGTGTACAGAACACCGAGGTAGTCGTGGTCGACGACGTGCTGACGACCGGCGCGACAGCCCGCGAATCGGTGCGTGCGCTACGCGGGGCCGGAGTCGAAACAAATGCCGTCCTGGTGACGTGTTCTGCTTGACTCCGGGAAATTTGCGTGAACACTGGCGGACCGCCCGTTGGCGTACTACCGTCGCGATCACACACCCGAACCGAGAGTTTGGAGGTGGCGCCTCGGACAACTTCGTGTCGTGCGAATCCCCGGTGTGAGCCAAGCCCGAAGGCGTCAGCCTGTCTGACAACGAACGGCTCTCGCGCACCCCTCGACCTCCGGATTCCGCTCGGCACGGCTCAATCCCGCCGCACGGGAAATCGGTCCGTGCGGCCAGATCCGGGAGGTACGCGTGACGACTTCTTCACGTCCTTCAGTGAAAGACGCAGATCCTTCGGTGCTGGATGCCGGCACCATGGATGCGACAGAGCAACCCGCAGCGGACCAACCACGGGCCACTCGCGCCGACATCGTGGTGAAAGGCCGCAACGTCGTGGTTCCCGATCATTATCGAATTTATGTCGCGGACAAACTCTCCCGTCTGGAACGTTTCGATCCCACGATCTTCCTATTCGACGTCGAGCTGTTCCACGAACGCAACCGTCGTCAGCGCAAAGCCTGCCAGCGCGTCGAGATCACCGCGCGCGGCAAGGGCCCGGTCGTCCGGGCGGAGGCTTGCGCGGACAGCTTCTACGCCGCCTTCGAGTCGGTGACCGCCAAGCTGGAGAGCCGAATGCGCCGCATCAAGGACCGGCGCCGGGTCCACCACGGGGAGAAGACCCCCGTCTCGGTCGCCGAGGCCACGGCCGACTTGGTCGACGATTCGCTGTTCACCCTTACGGGCGAATCCGCCACGGCGCACGCGCATCCCGGTGAGCGCGCCGAGGAGGCGGAGCCCGAGTACGAGGCCGGTCCTGGCCACATCGTGCGCACCAAAGTGCACGACGCGACACCGATGACGGTCGACGACGCCCTGTACCAGATGGAGCTCGTCGGCCACGACTTCTTCCTCTTCCAGGACAAAGAGACCGACCGACCGTCGGTTGTCTATCGGCGTCACGCCTTCGATTACGGTCTGATCAGGCTCGCATAGCCAAACGTCGAAAAAGGCCGGCCGACGCCTCCTCGGGCGTCGGCCGGCTGGTCTCCGCGGCAACCCGCGCTCGCGGCCACACACGTGCCAGTTCCAGCAGCTGGCGCAGTTCGGAATCGAGGTCGCGGGACGCGGGCGTGACGGCCCTCGCTGCCGCGTTGGCGGGGCCTCGTCCTTCGGCCTTGGCGCGTATCCCGTGCGCGATCCGCCGCGCGTAGCGCTCCGTCGGGCTCACTGCGGCGGGCATCGGAAGATCATGGGGCGCATACCTGTTCAGGTGCAGCAGGGCGTCGCGGATCTCCACCGTCATCCGGATCAGCCGGACCTCGGGCTCGTCGCGCCCGGTCGCCGGGAGGTCGAGGACGATCTCCGGCACCGCGCGCGTCACGTCCGTCCACAGCGGACGCAGTCGCCGGCAGTAGCGCCCGGAACGATCCCAGCCCGCGCGCGTCACCAGCACGCCGAGCAGCGGCACCGCCAGCACCGCGGCGCTGACCACGATGACGGTGAAGTTCGGCCACGCCCAGCGGATCAGGTCCGGATCCTCGATGCGCACGGCGTCGCCGAGAATCCCGCCGAAGAGCAGCGCCGAGAACGGCAGACTGCACGCGCCCGCCGCCAACGCCGCCAGCAGCGAGCCGTAGACCAGCCGCTCCCGCCGCGTGGCGTCCTGGCGAGCGAGTTCGTGCCACAGGGCGCTCGCCATCACCCGGCCGCAGCCGATCGCGGGCAGGCAGAACGCCAGCGCCGAGATCGCCGACCACATCCCCGGCGTCTGGCCGAGCAGTGTCCCTTCGTGCCGTGCGGGTGTGCCGACGACCAGGATGACGACGGCGCAGGCGGCGGCGATCAGGTGGTAGCGGCGCTGCCGTCGCCGCGCCCCCGACGGGTCCGCGCCCGCCCACAGCATGGCCGCGCCGTAGGCGCTCATGATCGCGAAGAGCATGCAGCCCATGGAGAGTTGGTGCATGAGGCTGCCGAATCGCGGCGCGATCCCGCGCTCCAGCAGCACCATCCCCACCGCCGACCACGCCAGCGCCCGGTTCAGCAGCCGGTCGGTGGTGGTCCGGTGCAGCAGCGCCCACCTGCCGATGGCCACCAGGACGACGAATCCGATCAGCGGCGCCGCGATCACCCCCGGTATGGGGGAGTTCACCTGCGACGGTCGCGGAAGAACGTCCGGTGCAGCAGGGAGTCGCGGCGCGGCGGGCGCATCGCCTGCAGCATCACCATGTCGGCGAACGTCTCGGCGTCGCGTTCCCGGCTCGTGCCGTAGTCGGTGCGGCCGAGCACGTGCGCGATGGATTCCGGTGCGATGGAGGGCAGCAGCTCGGCGACGGCCGCGAGGGTGTGCGCGGTCTGGTCGCTCGGTGACGGCTCCGCTTCCGGGCCGTGTCCGAGCAGCATGTGCCCGAGCTCGTGGGCGATGATGTGCTCGGCGTGCCATTCGGTGGTGTCGGCGCCGTAGACGATCACATCGCTGTCCCGCTTGGCGATCCACAATCCGCTGCCGGTGCCGCAGCCCGCGCCGGCGAGCACCGCGGTGTCCACCGGCTGCAAGGTGATCGGGCGGTCACGGAACTCGGCGACGGTATCGAGATAGGTGGTCAGATTCCACGGGTGCGGTATCGGTACGTGCCGGGAAAGCTCCCGGAACCGGGTGTCCATACCGGCCATGCGATGCGATCTCCTACAGCAGTTCCGCGGTCCCGCCCCGTGTAGCTGAGAATGGTACCCAGGGCGGCGCACCGCGGGCGACCCGCGGGCCGCCGACGCGAGGTCAGTGCGAGGGGGCGCCCGATTCGGCGGAATCCTCGGCGCCGCGGATCAATTGGGCCAGCATCGCCCGGTCCACGTCGGAGCCGCGCAGCGCGATACTGGCGACGTTGGCGTCGCGCATGGTGGCCAGCAGTTCGAGCTCCCTGTCGATGCTGGCGGCGGCCTGCCCGGTGGTGGTCAGATAGCGCGGCGCGACGCCGAAGCAACTGGCGATCGCCGCGAGGATCTCGAATTCGACCGCGGCGCCGTCGCGTTCGTCGTCGAAGCGGCCGTCGCGCAGCTCTTCGAGGTAGCTGGCCGCCACCGCGCGGTCCAGCTGGTCGCTGACCTGTTCGGCGACGGACTCGGTGCTGCGTTCCGGCGCCGAGCGCGGGTGCATCACCGCGAAGAGTCGGTTGATCTTGTGGCTCAGCGGCAGGTGCGCGGCCTCGGTCATGTCGATCACCTCAGTGCTTGCCGTTGCGATTCGGCGCGGTCGTGCTGTTGGCGGCCAACCACCTGGCCCGGAACTGGGCCTCGGTCGCGGCGCCCACGTTCTCGGAGCGACCGGCGAGCCAGCGCCGGTAGCGGCGCTCCTCGAGCTCGGTCGCGTCGTCGGCTTCGGCGGGGACCTCGAGCAGGTGCGAGAACGCCATCTCCACCAGCGGGTGCAGCTGGCGGCCCGGTCCGCCGTTGCGTTCCAGCATGACGGTGGCGTAGCGGGCGGAGAGCCGGGACACCACCCGGTTCAGGTCCGAGATCGCCTCGACCACAGCGGGTTCGGAGGTCTGGCCGCGCTCCACGGCGTCGGTCAGCCTGCCGGTCGCGGCGAGCAGGCCGGTGAGGTCGGAGACGTCGAAACGGATCGACGTGGGGCCCGCGACGATCGACTCGTCGGTGGCGGGTTCGCCCGGCCCGGCCTCCCGCACGGCGGGCGCGCCGCCCGCGTAGGTGCGCGCCGCGCTGCCCGGCAGCCAGCGCAGCGGCGCGTCCAGCTTGTTGAGCGTGTGGGTGCTGATCGCGGCGTCGCCGTCCTCGATCTTTCGGATCGTCGGCGCGGAAGGCCCACCCAGATCGCCGATCTGCAACTGGGTGAGGCCGAGCTCGTCTCGGCGTTCCTTGATGATCCGGCCGAAGCGCTTCTGCCGCGACAGCTCCGAAGGGCTTCTCATAGTGGGCCTCATAGTAGGCCGGACCCGTCGGTAATGACAACTTCATAGAAAAGATTTGAAAAATTGGTCGAAAGAACGCTACTGTTCTTTCTGCGTCGGATGCGTGGTGCCGACCACATGAAGCGGTTCCGGGACGAGCAGGGGCGTTCGACGGGACGGGCGCCCCGGCCTGCAGCGCAACGGCGCGCCGCAGGCCGGCTCAGCGGCATCTGGAGGGGATCGCTGAGCCGCCTGCGGCTGCCCGCCCCGGCGGGACCGCATCGTCGGGAGCGAAAGCCTGCCCGCCCGGTGGGGTGCGGGGAGGCGCTTTCCCGTGCGCGCGTGGACCAGAAACTTACTTCAGAGTAAGTTTGTGGTGTACGTCTCTGGAAAGGAATTCGCATGGCTTCCGACGCCGCTCGCCGTGCCGTCATCGTGTCCGGCGCCCGCACCCCGTTCGTGCGCGCGTTCACCGACTTCACCCGGATGGACTCCATCGCGCTGGCCGACGCCGCCGTGCGCGGCCTGCTGGAGCGCACCGGGCTGCCCGGCGCCCAAGTGCAGGCCATCGTGTGGGGCGGGGTGATCCTGCCGAGCGCCGCGCCCAACATCGCCAGGGAGATCGCGCTCGATCTGCGCCTCGATCCCGGCTGCGAGGGCTACACAGTCACCAGGGCGTGCGCGTCCGGTCTGCAGGCGGTGACCTCCGCGGCGGCCGCGATCGAACGCGGCGAGTACGACATCATGATCGCCGGCGGCAGCGATTCCACCAGCAACGCCGAGGTGAAACTGCCGCAGAAGCTGGTGCACGCGGGCGCGCCGCTGGCGCTCGGCAAGCCGAAGGTGAAGGACTACCTCTCCGCCGCAGCGCAATTGGCGCCGTTCACCGACATCCTGCCGAGCAGGCCGAAGATCGCCGAACGCACCACCGGCGAGGTGATGGGGGAGTCGGCCGAGAAGATGGCGCGCATCCACGGCATCGGCCGGGCCGAACAGGACGAGTTCGCGGCCCGCTCGCACCAGCGCGCCGCGGCGGCCATTGCCTCCGGACGCTTCGACGACGAGGTGCTGCGGGTGCGCACGCCGGAGGGCGTGGACATCGAGCGCGACGGGCTGGTCCGCGCCGACACCAGCGTCGAGAAGCTGGCCAAGCTGAAGCCGGTGTTCGCCAAGGAGGGCACCGTCACCGCGGGCAACGCCAGCCCGCTCACCGACGGCGCCTCGGCGGTGCTGCTGATGAGCGAGCAGAAGGCCCGCGAGCTCGGGTACCGTCCGCTCGCCGCGTTCCGCTCTTGGAGCTACATCAGCGTCGATCCCACCGATCAGGTGCTCATCGGCCCCGCCATCTCCATGCCGCGCGCGCTCGACAAGGCCGGAATGTCGTTGTCCGACATCGACTTCGTCGACATCCACGAAGCCTTCGCCGCCCAAACCCTCTCGGTGCTGAGCGCGCTCGCCAGTGACGAATGGGCCAAGACTCGGCTGGACCGGGACACGGCCGTCGGCACCGTGGACATCGACAAACTCAACGTGCACGGCGGCTCCGTCTCCCTCGGCCACCCCTTCGGCGCCACCGGAGCCCGCATGGTCACCACGATGGCGAACGAACTCGCCCGCACCGGCAAGAACACCGCCCTCCTCGGCATCTGCGCCGCGGGCGGCATCGGCGCCTCGGCGGTACTCGAGCGAGTCTGATCCCGGCCGTCGCCGGTGCGGATCCCCTTGGGCCGCACCGGCGATGCTCCGCCATCGCCGTCCGCCTGTCGCCGGGCGTGCTGGCCGTCCGGGTCATCGGGCGCTCGAGCGCGATCTCCAAGGATCGCGAGCCCTCGCCGGCGACCGCCGCGACGGCGACGCGCGGTACGGCAAGCGATGAGCCGTTCCGATCACAACGCCTGGCCGGAGTCTCGGGCGGGATATGGGGTGCTCCGCGACTCGGGTCGCGTGCGATTCGTCAGGGCGCGGCGGTCTCCACCGCTGCGCTGTCCGTCGGCGGTTCGGAGGCAAAACCGGTCCCGCCGAAGGTTTCCCGGTGGACCGCTTCGGACAGGGGGCGGCCGGTGCGCCAGCCGAAGCGCTGGAGGTCTGGGATCGTTTGGAATTCGTGCACCGGGCCGACGCAGAGCCAGGCGACGGGCTGGATGCCGGGTGGCAGGCCGACCAGGTCGGCGAGGAACGCCGGGTCGTAGAAGGACACCCAGCCCACGCCGATGCCCTCGGCGGTGGCGGCGAGCCACAGGTTCTGGATCGCGAGAACCGCGGAGTAGACGCCGGTTTCGGGGATGGTCGCGCGGCCGAGCACCTGTGGTCCGCCGCGGCCGTGGTCGTAGCTGACGACGACGCCGGTGCCGCTCTCCACGATGCCCTCGATCTTGATCGGCTCGAAAGTCGCCGCGCGCTCGGGCGGTAGCGCGTCCCGGAACTCCACACGCTTGCCCGCCACATGATCGGCGAACCGGCCCAGCGTGCCGGGCTCACGCACCACCACGAAATCCCACGGCTGCGAATTGCCCACGCTCGGCGCCCGGTGCGCGGCATCCAGAATCCGCCACAGCGTCTCCTCGTCGACGGGCTCCCCGGTGAATTCGGCGCGCACGTCGCGGCGCAACCGAATGGCCTCGTAGACACTCAGGCGATCAGCACTCACCGGCCCAGTCAACCAAAACGGACCGGCGGGTCCACCCGCCGGTCCGCTGTGCTCGAGATCCGCCTACTTCGCGAGCTGGAGCGCGCGCTCCGACCGGGCCGCGCGACGGGCGATGCGCCGCTTGCCCTCGGCGAGCGCGGTACGCAACCCGCGGCGCTTGCCGGTGACCGGGTCGAAGGTACTGACCGCGTTGCCGCCGAACTTGCGCTCGGAGGCGGTCTCCGGGGCGTCGTCGGCGGTGTGGCGCAGGTACTTGTTCGGCAGCGCGAGCTTGAGGATGGTGCGCCACGCCTTGAAGTACTGCACCGGAAGCGATCCCGTGGTGTAGGGCAGGTCGTACTTGTCGCACAGCGCCCGCACCCGGACCGCGATGTCGGCGTAGCGGTTGCTCGGCAGATCCGGGAACAGGTGGTGTTCGATCTGGTGGCTGAGGTTGCCGGTCATGAAGTGCATGACCGGGCCGCCGGAGATGTTGGCGCTGCCGAGCATCTGGCGCAGGTACCACTCGGCCTGGGTCTCGCCGTCGATGTCGGCCTTGGTGAACTTCTCCGCGCCGTCGGGGAAGTGGCCGCAGAAGATCACCGCGTTGGACCACACGTTGCGAATCATGTTGGCGGCCAGGTTCGCGGTGAGTGTGGAGAAGAACAGCGGGCCGGTCAGCGCGGGGAAGACCACGTAGTCCTTGAGCGCCTGCTTACCGACCTTGTTCAGCACCTCGCTGCGCTTGCGCTCGAACTCGGCGCGCTCGGGACTGCCGGGCTTGTATCGGCCCGCGGCCAGCTTGCCGAGCTCCAGGTGCTGAATCGCCACGCCGTACTCGAAGAACAGCTGCAGCAGCAGGTTGTAGACCGGGTTGCCGAGGTTGAACGGCTTCCAGCGCTGGTCGCGGGTGACCCGCAGCAGGCCGTAGCCGATGTCGTCGTCCATGCCGAGGACGTTGGTGTACTTGTGGTGCAGGTAGTTGTGGGTGTGCTTCCAGTGCTTGGACGGGCCGGTGTTGTCCCACTCCCACGAGCTGGAGTGGATCTCCGGATCGTTCATCCAGTCCCACTGCCCGTGCATGACGTTGTGCCCGATCTCCATGTTCTCGATGATCTTGGCGGTGCCGAGCAGGGCGACGCCGGCGAGCCAGGCGGGCGGAAGGAAACCGGCGAACAGGACCGCGCGCCCGCTGATCTCCAGCGCGCGCTGCAGCCTGATGACATTGCGAATGTATCGCGCGTCCGATTCACCGCGCGAGGATTCGATTTCCCGCCGGATCGCGTCGAA
Source organism: Nocardia bhagyanarayanae (assembly GCF_006716565.1). Lineage (NCBI taxonomy): Bacteria > Bacillati > Actinomycetota > Actinomycetes > Mycobacteriales > Nocardiaceae > Nocardia > Nocardia bhagyanarayanae. The sequence goes on from NZ_VFPG01000001.1 coordinate 2,939,087, forward strand.
TTCCGCGCCCAACGCCTCCACATCCGCGGCGGTGAGGTGCGCGTATTCCTTGACATCCGAGATCGCCATGAGGGTTACAGTACCGTAAGTTACGACACCGTAGGTTGCGGGGATTCGAGTCTCTACCGTGGCAAATCTCGCATTGCGAACCTGACGGCCGGATGTTATATCAGGCGCGCCGCAAGCGCACGCGGAATCCCTTTTCCCGCACGGTCTTCCGGCGCAGCGCGGCCTGTTCGACGCGCGCCTTCTCCTGGAGGGCGATCTTGGCCTCGCGCAGCAGTTCCTTCTCCTGCCGTGCTTTCTCCTTCAGCGCCCGCTTGGCCTCGCGCAACACCTCTTTCTCGTGCCGCGCCTTCTCCTCCAGCACGACTTTGGCCTCGTGCAGCGCCGAGCGCAGACCGCGCCGCTGCCCGGTCTCGGGATCGGTCAGCAGCCAGTTGTTGTCGGCCCAGCGCTCGGTGTTCGGCAGCGTGATGCCCGCGAACTTGCGCTCCGAGGAGGTCTCCGGCGCGTCGTCGGCGGTGCGCTTGAGGAACCGGTCCGGCAGCGCCAGCTTGTGGATGGTGCGGAAGGCGAGCAGGTACTGCTTGCCCAGCGAGCCGGTCGTGTAGGGCAGGTCGTACTTGTCGCAGAGTTCGCGGACCCGCGCGGCGATCTCCGGGTACCGGTTGCTCGGCAGGTCGGGGAACAGGTGGTGCTCGATCTGGTAGCAGAGATTGCCGCTCATGAAGGCCATCGCGGGCCCGGCCTTGAAGTTGGCGCTACCGAGCATCTGGCGTAGGTACCACTCGGCCTGCGTCTCGTCCTCGAGCTGCTCGATGGTGAATTTCTCGGCGCCGTCGGGGAAGTGGCCGCAGAAGATCACGGCGTAGGCCCAGAGGTTGCGCACCAGGTTGGCGGTGGCGTTGGCCTTCAGCGTCGACTTCCAGGCCGGTCCGGTCAGCGCGGGGTAGAGCAGGAAGTCCTTGCTCACCTGGCGCGCGATCTTGCGGGCGAACTCCCGGTTCGGCGCCGACAGCAGCTCCGACTTCGGGGTGCCCGTCAGTTCCTTCTCGATAGCCCAGTCGTGCAGCGCGATGCCCCACTCGAAGGTGGCGGCCAGCAGCAGGTTGGCCAGCGGCTGCACCAGGTGGATCGGGCGCCACTGTTCGTCGCGGGTCATCCGCAGGATGCCGAAGCCGAGGTCCTCGTCCTTGCCGAGGACGTTGGTGTAGGTGTGGTGGGAGTAGTTGTGCGCGCGCCGCCACTGCGACGACGGACCCGTCTGGTCCCACTCCCAGGTGCTGGAGTGGATCTCCGGATCGTTCATCCAGTCCCACTGCCCGTGGCTGATGTTGTGCCCGAGCTCCATGTTCTCGATGATCTTGGCGACCGAGAGCAGCGCCGTGCCCGCGAGCCAAGCCCAGCGGTTGCGGCTGCCGAAGAGCACCGCGCGCCCGGCGACCTCGAGGCCGCGCTGGGCCGCGATGGTGCGGCGGATGTACTTCGCGTCGCGTTCGCCGCGGGAGAGTTCGACGGAACGCCGGATGGTGTCGAGCTCCTGCCCCAGGGTCTCGATATCGGCGGCCGTGAGGTGGGAGAACGTCTGGATATCGGTGATGGCCACCGGAGTCCCTTCTCTGCTCGACTGATGGGGTCGAGGGTACCCGTGTCTCAGGCGGTATCGGTGCGGTCCGCGAGGGAGCGCCGCGTGGTCACGCCGCGCGGCCTCCGCCGAACCGGCCGATCACACGTCCAGTGTGCAGTCGCCCGCGGCCGCCGAGATGCAGGTCTGCACCTTGTCGCCCTCGCGGCGCTCATCGCCGTTGCGCAGGTCCCGTGCGTGTCCGGAACTCAAGGTCACCACACAGGTCTGGCAGATGCCCATCCGGCAGCCGAACGGCATCTGAACCCCAACCGACTCGCCCGCCTCGAGCAGGCTGGTCGCGCCGTCGACCTCGACGCTGCGGCCGCTCTTGCCGAAGCTGACGGTGCCGCCCTCGCCGATCGCCGAGCGCTCGATCTCGAACCGCTCCACGTGCAGCCGCTCGGCGAGACCCGCCGCGCGCCAGTGCTGTTCGATCTCGTCCAGCATGGCGGCGGGACCGCAGGCCCAGGTGTCGCGCTCCCGCCAGTCGGGGAACTTCGCGTCCAGATCGGCGAGCGCGAACTTGCCCTGTTCGCCGGTCAGGTGCAGGTGCGACTGGAAGCTCGGGTGCCGGTCGTGCAGCGCGCGCAGCTCGTCGCCGAACATCACGTCCTCGGCGGTGCGCGCTGAATGCAGGTGCACCACGTCGGAGACCAGACCGCGGCGGTCCATCGCGCGCAGCATCGACATCACCGGCGTGATGCCGCTGCCCGCGGTGAGGAACAGCACCTTGGCGGGCGGCGGATAGGGCAGCACGAACCCGCCCTGCGGCGCCTGCAACCGGACGATCGTGCCCGGCTTGACGCCGCCGACGATGTGGCTGGACAGGAAGCCCTCCGGCATCGCCTTCACGGCGATGGAAATGAGCCGCTTGCCGCCGTGCTCGGGGGCATTCCAGTCCGGCGGGCACGTCAACGAGTAGGACCGCCAGTGCCAGCGCCCGTCCACCAGCAGGCCGATGCCGATGTACTGGCCCGGCTGGAACTTGAAGTCGAAGCCCCAGCCCGGCTTGATCACCAGGGTCGCCGAATCCGCGGTCTCCTTGCGCACGTCGACGATCCGGCCGCGCAGCTCGCGCGCGGACCACAGCGGGTTGGCCAGGTGCAGGTAGTCGTCGGGCAGCAGTGGCGTGGTCACCCGGGCGACGGCCCCGCGCAACACGTTGAGCCGACCACCGCGCTCGGCGACGCTCGCCGCGGGCGCTTCGAGCCAGTCGCGGACATTCTTGAAGACCATCGGTGCCGTTTCGTCTTTCTGTCGAGTGGCGACCGCCGTCAGGGTCGCTCCCGGCTAGGTTACGGCATCGTAGGTTAGCGGGCAGCTCCGACCACGACCCGGCGCCTCAGAGCAGGTCGAGCAGGAACGGCAGCTCCTGCGCCGCGTACCAGGCGAGCTGGTGGTCCTCGGCGTCGCCGAGCACGAACTCCGCGTCCGGGTCGCCGAGATCGGCCGCGTCGACCACGTCCACCGCCTTGGCCACCTCGGGCTCGGCCTCGGCCAGGTCGACGTGGATCGAGGCGATCCGGTCGTAGGCGATCGGGCCGGCGAGCTTGACCACCGCGTCGTCGAGGTCGGGACGGAGCTTGGCGCCCGCGACGTCCGCGGCGATCACCGCCCTCCGGTACACCGGACCGCCGGACGGGCGCGCGGCCGCGGGTTCGCCGTCCTCGATGTCCTCGACGACGGCATCGCGCTCGGCGGCGAGCAGGCGCAGCGAGGCCCGGGCGGCCTCGGCCATGGCCACCTCGGCCAGCTCCTCGTCGTCGCCGGAGGCGTAGGCCTCGCGCAGCGCCGGGGTGACCGCGAACGCGGTGCCGCCGATCGGGAACAGCTCCCGCTCGGCGACCAGCTCGCGCAGCATCGGCACCGTCGCGGGCACGTACACCCGCATGGTGTTCTTCTGATCAGACGCAGGCACCGAGCATCTCCTCCATGGACTCGTGCACCGCGGCGGCCAGCACCTCGATGTCGGCCATCGCGTCGCGGTCGGCGTTGAGCCCGTAGAAGACGCGTCCGTCGTAGGACGTGATCCCGATGCTCGAGGCCTGATTGCGCAGCAGCGGCGACACCGGATACATCTCCAGCATCCGCGCGCCGCCGATGTACATCGGCGTCTGCGGACCCGGCGCGTTGGTGATCACCAAGTTGAACGTGTGCTCTGCGAACGTACTCGCCGCCCGCACGCTCATCGCATGCAGGCTGGCCGGAGCGAACCCGGCCATGTGCACCAGCGTGCGCGCCCGCACCCCGCGCCGGCCCCTGCTGTTGGCCTCGGTGGCGTGCGCGATGTGCGAGAGCCGGATCACCGGATTGGGCTCGCCGACCGGCAGATCCAACAGGAACGAGGACACCTCGCTCGCGGGCTCCAGCCGATCGTGGTCCGGTCCCTCGACGTACACCGACATGGGCACCACCGCGCGCAGCGTGGTCGACTCGATCAGCGCCTCGCCGCGCGAGAGCAGCCAGTTGCGCAGCGCGCCGGTGACCACGGCGAGGATCGCGTCGTTGGTCGAGCAGCCGAAGCGCTGACGGATCTTGCGGTAGTCACCGAGGTCGGTGCGTACCACGTCGAAGCGGCGGCTGCGCGAGGTTCGCGCGTTGAGCGGGCTGTCCGGCGCGCCGATGGCGGCGGTGCGCACCGCCGAGACGACCGAGTCGACAGCGCGGCCCGCGGCGCCGATCATCGCGAAGGCGTCGGCGCTCGCGTCCCGCGCCACCTCCAGCGCCTCGCGCGGCTGGGCCGCCAGATGGGTGAGCGCGCCGACCAGCAGCTCCACATCGGTGGGTTCGCGCGGCGCGACCCAGGAGTCGTCGGCGAGACCGCGCGGCGAGGGGCTGTTGTCCAGGATGACGTGTCCGATCTCCAGCGCGCTCGCGCCGTCGACCAGCGCCGAGTGAGTCTTGGTGAAGATCGCGCAGCGGTCCTCGGTGAGCCCCTCGATCAGATACATCTCCCACAGCGGCTTGCTCTGGTCGAGCGGCCGCGAGGCCAGCCGCGCGACCAGGTCGTGCAGCTGATCGTCGGTGCCCGGACTCGGCAGTGCGGAGCGGCGGATGTGATAGGTGATGTCGAAGCGGCTGTCCTCCACCCACACCGGCCTGCCCAGGGCGAATGGAATCTCGCGCACCTTGCGCCGGTAGCGCGGGACCAGCGCGAGTCTGCTCTCCACGAGGTCGACCAGGCGGTCGTAGTCGAGGGCCGCTTCGCCGTCGAGCCGGCCTTCGTCGGTGTTGCGGACGATCGCGAGCGAGCCGATGTGGATCGGATTGCTGCTCGACTCGAGCCGATAGAACGCCGCGTCCTGCGGCGTCAAACGCGTGATCACGCTGCCCGGTGCTCCTTCCGATGCCGTGTCCCCGCCTCATTGTCGTTCGTCACAACTGAATTGTCGTTCGTCACAACTGAAAGGTGGTGGATCCTGTGGCATATCCAGCGAAATCGGTCCATATCTTTACCCGTGGCCGCCCGCGTGGCAGGGTTGTCCGCTTCGCTCGAGTGGTGGGACTGCACAGTCGACGACCGTCGCTTTCGCTCGCTCCGCATCGGGGGATCACGAGCCGCACTGCCCTTGCCTGTCCCGCGTGCCGAGGTGTTGCGGGAGCGTTCGGTCCGATCGCACGCCGCCGACGGCGCGCCGGACGTCTGCCATCGTATGGCACCGGCGTTCGAAGCGGTTCGGCTCCAGCGTGATTCACCCGAGGTTCGCCAGGGGGACCGGCGCGACGACACGGTCGGTCGCGCCGAAGCCCAGGTCCGAGGCCGCTGCGGGCGTCGCGCGCGACGCGAGGCGAGTACGGTGAGAAGCGATGCCACGCGGCCGCCGCGGCGATGCCGGGCGACGTGATACGACGCTGGTCACCCGCGCTCCGCATGGTTGCGGCATTACCATGAGGGGTGCTGCGGCTTCCGCCGTGTCCGGCGGAGGTTGTGGGGGCCGAAACATTTGACACACCGACCAGAGGACTGACGAGACCCGTGCCTGCGCTGACACTGACGAGGTTGCTACGGATTGGTGAGGGTCGCACCGTCAAGCGGCTCGCTCATCTCGCCGACGAGGTCCTCGCGCTCGACGCGGAGTACGAGCAGCTCACCGACGCCGAGCTGCGCGCGAAGACCGACGAGTTCAAGCAGCGCTACGCCGACGGCGAGAGCCTCGACGACCTGCTGCTCGAGGCGTTCGCGGTGGCGCGGGAGGCGTCCTGGCGGGTGCTCAACCAGAAGCACTACAAGGTCCAGGTGATGGGCGGCGCCGCGCTGCACCTCGGCAACATCGCCGAGATGAAGACCGGTGAGGGCAAGACCCTGACCTGTGTGCTTCCCGCGTACCTGAACGCGCTGTCCGGCGAGGGCGTGCACGTCGTCACGGTCAACGACTACCTGGCCAAGCGCGACGCGGAGTGGATGGGCCGCGTGCACCGTTTCCTCGGGCTCGAGGTCGGCGTCATCCTCGGCGGCATGAGCCCGGCCCAGCGCCGCGCCGCCTACAACTCCGACATCACCTACGGCACCAACAACGAGTTCGGCTTCGACTACCTGCGCGACAACATGACGCACTCGCTGGACGACCTGGTCCAGCGCGGGCACAACTTCGCCGTGGTCGACGAGGTCGACTCCATCCTCATCGACGAGGCCCGTACGCCGCTGATCATCTCGGGTCCGGCCGACGCCTCCTCGAAGTGGTACGCCGAGTTCGCGCGCATCGCGCCGCTGCTGAAGAAGGACCTGCACTACGAGGTCGACATCAAGAAGCGCACCATCGGCGTGCACGAGGCGGGCGTCGAGTTCGTCGAGGACCAGCTCGGCATCGACAACCTGTACGAGGCCGCCAACTCGCCGCTGGTCAGCTACCTGAACAACGCCATCAAGGCCAAGGAGCTCTACCAGCGCGACAAGGACTACATCGTCCGCGACGGCGAGGTCATCATCGTCGACGAGTTCACCGGACGCATCCTGGTCGGCCGCCGCTACAACGAGGGCATGCACCAGGCGATCGAGGCCAAGGAAGGCGTGGAGATCCAGCCGGAGAACCAGACGCTGGCCACCATCACGCTGCAGAACTACTTCCGCCTCTACGACAAGCTCTCCGGCATGACCGGTACCGCCGAGACCGAGGCGGCCGAGCTGCACCAGATCTACGGCCTCGGCGTCGTGCCGATCCCGACGAACAAGCCGATGGTGCGCGCCGACCAGTCGGACCTGATCTACAAGACCGAAGAGGCCAAGTTCGCCGCCGTGGTCGACGACGTCACCGAGCGGCACGAGAAGGGCCAGCCGGTGCTGATCGGCACCACCAGCGTCGAGCGCTCGGAGTACCTGTCCAAGCAGTTCACCAGGCGCGGCATCCCGCACAACGTGCTGAACGCGAAGTTCCACGAGAAGGAAGCCGAGATCATCGCCGAGGCCGGTCGGCCGGGCGCGGTCACGGTCGCCACCAACATGGCAGGCCGCGGTACCGACATCGTGCTCGGCGGCAACCCGGACATCATCGCCGACATCCTGCTGCGCAAGCAGGGCCTCGACCCGGTCGAGACGCAGGAGGAGTACGAGGCCGCCTGGCATCCGACCCTCGAGCAGGTCAAGCAGCAGACCGAGGCGGACGCCGAGGCGGTCCGCGACGCCGGTGGTCTGTACGTGCTCGGCACCGAGCGCCACGAGTCCCGGCGTATCGACAACCAGCTGCGCGGTCGCTCCGGCCGCCAGGGTGATCCCGGCGAGTCCCGCTTCTACCTGTCGCTGGGTGACGAGTTGATGCGGCGCTTCAACGGCGCGGCGCTCGAGGCGATCATGACCCGGCTCAACCTGCCCGACGACGTGCCGATCGAGGCGAAGATGGTCTCCAAGGCCATCAAGAGCGCGCAGACCCAGGTCGAGCAGCAGAACTTCGAGATCCGCAAGAACGTCCTCAAGTACGACGAGGTGATGAACCAGCAGCGCACCGTCATCTACGGCGAGCGCAACCGGATCCTGCGCGGTGAGGACATGGAGGGCCAGGTCCAGAACATGATCACCGACGTGATCACCGCGTACGTCGACGGCGCCACCGCCGAGGGCTACGTCGAGGACTGGGATCTGGACAAGCTGTGGACCGCGCTGAAGACCCTCTACCCGGTCGGCGTGGACTACAAGGAGCTGACCGGTGAGACCGGCGTCGGCGAGGCGGGCGACCTGACCCGCGACGAGCTGCTCGACGCCCTGCTCGACGACGCGCACGACGCCTACGAGAAGCGCGAGCAGGAGATCGACGGCTTGGCGGGCGAGGGTTCCATGCGGAATCTCGAACGGCAGGTGCTGCTTTCGGTGCTGGACCGCAAGTGGCGCGAGCACCTCTACGAGATGGACTACCTCAAGGAGGGCATCGGCCTGCGCGCCATGGCGCAGCGGGATCCGCTGGTCGAATACCAGCGCGAGGGCTTCGACATGTTCGCCGCGATGCTCGACGGCCTGAAGGAGGAGTCGGTCGGCTTCCTGTTCAACCTCCAGGTCGAGGTTCAGCAGCCGCAGCCCGCGGGCGTCGCCGTCGACCCGGGCCTGCGTTCCCCGGTCGGCGCCATGTCCGGCGCTCCGGCCCCGCTGCCCACCCAGCAGGCCGCCCCCGCCGCCAACGGCGCCCCGGCCGCCCTGCGCGCCAAGGGCATCGACGAGCGCACCACCCGCGGCTTCAGCTACTCGGGCCCCGGCGAGCGCGGCGGCGCCGAAGTCCACAGCGACGCCGAGGAGTACGGCTCCGACTCCGGCGCCCACGCCACCCGCCGGGAGCGTCGCGAAGCGGCGCGCGCCGAGAGCAAGGGCAAGCGCGGCCCGAAGTCGCGTCGTCGGCACTGACAGGTCGAACACCGAAGGCGCCCAGGGTTTTCCTGGGCGCCTTCGGCGTTTCTGGGGTCTAGCGGAGGGCGACGCGGGCGCCGCCGGAGAAGGCCGAGTCGTGGAATTCGATGGCGGTGGGGGTGGTGCCCTTCGGGACGTCGAAGGCGAGGACGACGGAAATCCTGTTGCCGGGGTTGATTTCGGTGACGAGGTTCTTGTTGAGGTTCACTTCGGCCGCGGTGTCGTTGCTGTAGAGGCGGCCTTGGGCGTCGACGAGTTTCTGGTTGTCGCCGAAGTAGGTCTGCGGTTGGTCGCCGGTGTTGCTGACGTCGACGTGCACCAGGATGAATTCGCCCTGGGCGTCCTTCTTCAGGAATTGGTTGTCGCCGACGGAGGCGACCGGCGGTTCGACGCGCGTGACGACGAAACCGAATTTGCCGTCGCGGACCTCGGAACCCGCGGGGGAGACGGAGGTTTGTTTCTCCGCGCTCTCGGCGACTTCGTCGGCCGCGCTGCTCAACAGCGCGACGCATCCGCCGAACAACAGCAGCACGAACGCGCAGAACCCGCCGAGCACCCATGGCCATACCGCCCGCTTCTTCGGCGGCGGCGGGTAGTGCGGATTCGTGCCGGGCCACGACTGTTGCGGCATCTGCGGATTGGTCATGCCGGTATTCCTTTCTCGACTGCGGGGCGAGCGCGGTGCTGGGACTGCCGCACGCGACAGCACGGAAATGCGCGGCGGTTCGATGGCGTGCCGTCGGAAGCGACGGTTCGCGCCGGGCGGCCCGTGGTTTAACCGAAGCCCCCCGGTGGAAGTCTGGACGTTAGCGGAAAGCGCTGGACCGAGGGCATTTTCGGGCAGCTGTTAGGGGCCCGTTCGGCGGCTGCCCTGATCATGGTCTGGACACGCCGTCGGCGGCGGGACGCCGTTTCGGTGACAGCTCGGGAAACCAGGTGGCTGCCAGGGAATTTCTCGAGAGCGCAGATCAGAGCGGTCCAGTTCACGGGAGTTGTCCGATCGGAGGAGTACCGTCCGGACTATGGATCGCGATGCTGTTCGCGCATGGGTGGCGGCCTACGAACGGGCTTGGCGCACACCGGGCACCGACGCACTCGCCGAGCTGTTCGCCGACGATGCCGTCTACGTGGTGTCCCCGTGGGCGGCCCCGATTGTCGGGCGGGCCGCTCTCGCCGAGTTCTGGGAAGCGGGCCGGGACGGTGCCGACGAGCCGTTCACCATGACCTCCGATCTCGTCGCGGTGGAGGACGACACCGCAGTGGTCAGGGTGGAGGTCGAATACGAGCGCGACGATCCCGCCCGCTGGCGCGACCTGTGGATCGTCCGCTTCGACGATTCCGGCCGTTGCGTCCAGTTCGAGGAGTGGCCGTTCGCGCCGGGGCAACCCGACGGTCACTGACCACATCAGCGCCGACGAGCGGGTCGGTTCAGAGCCGAACGGCTGTCGCGGCCGCGCGATTCACGCGCTGTACTGGAGTATCTCGCCGGCGAGGGCGGCGGCGGTGTCGTGCGCCTGCGGCAGGCGGTCGGCCCATGTGTCGGCGGCGTCGCCCAGGTAGACGGCGCGGGCGTGGGCGAGTGCGGGGCGGAGTTCGTCGGGGAGGCGGTCGATGGCCCAGCTCGCGGCCTCGGATTTGGCGCGAATCTCGCCGGTTTCCAACGTCATCCAGGTGCGGGCCAGGCGGAGCAGGACGTTGCGGGTATCGCTGTCGAGTTCGGTGAGCAAGTCGGGGATGTCGTCGAGCAGCGCGCCGCGCAGATGCTCCGCCGGGACGGGGTCGAGGAGTTCGGCGGGCGGCGGGCCGAGCAACGGGGAGTCGGCCTGAAGGGTCATGGTGATCAAGACGGCGAGGTCGGCGTCCGGCGCGGCGACGGGCAGCACGCCGCGCACGTAGTCGTCGCGCAGCCATTCGCCGTACTGGAAATCCAGGGTCGGCGGATACTGCCACGGCCGGACGTCGGTCTGCGCGACAGTGCTGAGTTCGACGGGCCGCGGCGCACCGGAGACACGCGGATCGCCCGAAACGGCAAGCAATCCATCGACCAACGCGCGTCGCTGCTCGGTCTCCAGATGACCATCGGTGACCACCAGAACATCGATATCGCTGTGCGGCCGCAATCCGCCCAGCGCCGCCGAACCGTGGCGGTAGGCGCCGAGCAACCGGGGCCCGAGCGTGGCGCGGAGCAGATCGGCGACGGCGGCTTCCTGAGTCACCCGCTCCACTGTAGGCGCACCTGCGGCGTACGGCGTGCCGACGACGCGCGCGTCGATACCCTCGCGCCCTACCAGGACTCGTTGGAGTTCAATGCGACGAGCAACCGGCGGATGGCGGCCACCCGCCGCTCCTTGTCCGGCAGCGCGTCCAGCGCGCACTCGGGATCCGCGGGCGGTCCGAGGTGGGTGCACCCGCGCGGGCAGTCCTCGATCGCCTCGGCCAGATCGCTGAACGCCAGGATGACGTCGTCCGGCGTGATGTGCGCGAGTCCGAAGGACCGCACGCCCGGCGTGTCGATCACCCAGCCGCCGCCGGGCAGCGACAGCGCGATGGACTGGGTGGAGGTGTGCTTGCCCTTGCCGACGCCGGAGACCTCGCCGACCGCCCGATCGGCATCCGGCACAAGACGATTCACCAGGGTGGACTTGCCGACGCCGGAGTGGCCGATGAACGCGGTGAGGTGGTCGGTCAGCAGGTCGAGGATCGGCTCGAGCGGATCGTCGATGCCGCCGTAGACGATGGTGAGATCGAGATCGTCGAAAGCCGCGGCGAATTCGGAGTCGGCGGCCAGATCGTGCTTGGTCAGGCACAGAACCGGGTGCAGCCCACCGACATACGCGGCGACCATGCAGCGCTCCACGAAACCGGTGCGCGGCGGCGGGTCGGCCAGCGCCACCACGATGAACAGCTTCTCGGCGTTGCCGACCACGATCCGCTCGAAGGGGTCGGTGTCGTCGGCGGTGCGGCGCAACACCGTTCGGCGATCGCCGACGCGCACGATCCGGGCCAGGGTGTCGGGCTTGCCGGACAGATCGCCGACGACGTCCACCTGATCGCCGACCACGATCGGCGTGCGGCCGAGTTCCCGCGCCCGCATCGCCACGATCCGCCGTTCGGGGTCGCCGTCCAGCACGCAGCCCCAGCGGCCGCGGTCGACGGAGACCACCATCCCGGACTCGGCGTCGTTGTGCTGCGGACGAGTCTTGGTGCGCGGGCGCGAACTTCGGCCCGGACGAACCCGCACATCGGATTCGTCGTAGCCCGCGGCGGAGCGACGTGGCCGGCTCAGTGTGCGGCTCCGTCGTTCAGCATGTGCTCCCACAGGGACACGAAGTTCGGCAGCGTCTTGGCGGTGGTGCCGATGTCCTCGATCTCCACGCCGGGCACCCGCAGTCCGAGGATCGCGCCCGCGGTGGCCATCCGGTGGTCGGCGTAGGAGTGCCAGGCGCCGCCGTGCAGCGGTGTCGGCACGATCTCCAGCCCGTCCTCGGTCTCGGTGACCTTGCCGCCGAGGCGGTTGATCTCGGTGGACAGCGCGGCGAGCCGGTCGGTCTCGTGCCCGCGCAGGTGCGCGATACCGCGCAGCCGGGACGGGGAATCGGCCAGCGCGGCCAGCGCGGCGACCGTCGGGGTCAGCTCGCCGACGTCGTGCAGGTCGATGTCGATGCCCGCCAGTCGTTCCGGTCCGCGCACGGTGAGCACGCCGTCGAAGACGCGCGCCTCCGCGCCCATGCGCACCAGGATCTCGCGGATCACGTCGCCGGGCTGGGTGGTCAGCCGCGGCCAGTGCGGGATCTTCACCTCGCCGCCGGTGACCGCGGCGGCGGCCAGGAACGGCGTGGCGTTGGACAGGTCCGGCTCGACGTCCCAGTCGACGGCGCGGATCGGACCGGGTTCGACGACCCAGGTCTGCGCCTTGCGGCTGTCCTCGGGCGCCTGCACGCGAACGTCGGCGCGACGCAGCATCTCCACGGTCATCTCGATGTGCGGCATGGACGGCAGGGCCTTGCCGCTGTGGTGCACGGTCAGTCCCTCGTCGAAGCGCGCGGCCGAGAGCAGCAGCCCGGAGACGAACTGCGAGGACCCGGAGGCGTCGATGGTGACCGGGCCGCCGCGCAGCGCGCCCTTGCCGTGCACCGTGAACGGCAGCGCGTCGCCGTCGATGTCGGCGCCGAGCCCGCGCAACGCGTCCAGGATGGTGCGCAGCGGACGCACCCGGGCCTGCGCGTCGCCGTCGAAGGCCACGTCGCCGGTCGTCAGCGTCGCCACCGGAGGCAGGAACCGCATCACGGTGCCCGCCAGCCCGCAATCGACCGTGCCGCCGCCGAGCTTCGCCGGGGTGACGCGCAGCGTGTCGGCGTCACCGGAAATGCTCGTGCCGAGCGCCCGCAGGGCGGCGATCATCAGATCGGTGTCGCGGCTGCGCAGCGCCCCCGTGATCGTGGACGGCCCGTCGGCGAGCGCGGCGAGGATCAAGGCGCGATTGGTGATGGATTTGGATCCGGGCAGGGTGACGGTCGCGTGTACCGGGACATCGACGTGGGGCGCAGGCCAGAAAGTCACCAGTCCATCTTGACCCATCGGGTCGCCGGACACACCGGCGGTCGCGAACTGCGGCCGAATTGGGTCGTACGGAGCCTGCCCGCGTGGTACGCGCGAACCCACGGGCTCGCGCGTACCGAGCACTGCCTACTTGTGCCGCCCGTGCAGGAACGGGACCAGCTTGCGCAGCAGCTTCATCGTCGAATCGGTGCGGGTGTAGCTGAGCAGCGCCATGCCGGGAACCGTGAAGCGCTGCACCGCGATCGAATGCGGCCGCACGAACTCGCGCAGACCCGGCTCGCCGTGGATGCGGCCGATGCCGGAGTCGCCGACCCCGCCGAACGGCAGGCCGGGGATGGCGGCGAAGGCGAGCACCGAGTTCACCGAGGTGGCGCCGACGCGCAACCGCCGCGCGATGTCGAGGCCGTTCTTCTTCGAGTACACCGCCGAGGACAGGCCGTACTTGGACTTGTTGGCCAGTTCCACGGCCTCGTCGACGCCGTCGACCGTACGGATGGTGACGGTCGGCCCGAAGGTCTCCTCGGCCACCGCCTCCGAGTCCTCGTCCACGTCGACCAGCACGACGGGCTCGATGAACGGACCCTTGATCGACTCGGGCCCGCCGAGCACCGCGGTGCCGCCCTTCTTCAGCGCGTCCTCGATGTGGCGGCGCACGATGTCGATCTGGCTCGGCATGGTCATCGGGCCGTAGGCGGCTTTGTCGTCGGAGCCGGGCTTGATGTCGGACAGGATCCGCTTGACCTCGGCGACGAACTCCTCGCGCACCGAGCGGTCCACGTAGACCCGCTCGACACCCGCGCAGGTCTGACCGCTGTTGGCGGTGGCGCCCCACGCCACCGCGTCGGCCGCGGCCTTGACGTCGGCGTCGCCCGCCACGATCACCGCGTCCTTGCCGCCGCACTCCAGCAGGACCGGGGTGAGGTTCTCGGCGGCCGCGGCCATGATGCGCTTGCCGGTGGCGGTGGAGCCGGTGAAGGCGATCTTGTCGACGGCGGACTTCACCAGCGCCGCGCCGGTGGCGCCGTAGCCGTTGATGGTCTCGAAGACGCCCTCGGGTAGTTCGGGGTTGGCCTTCTTGAACGCGTCGGCGAGGAAATTGCCGATGCCCGTGGAGAATTCGCTCGGCTTGAACACCACGGTGTTGCCCGCGGCGAGGGCGTAGGCGATGGAGCCGTTCGGGGTGTAGACCGGGTAGTTCCACGGTCCGATGACACCGATGACGCCGAGCGGACGCTGCTCCAGTCGGGCCGCGAAGTTCGACATCAGCGCGCCCGGCGAGACCTTCTTCGGCGAGAGCAGCTTCTTGGCGTTCTTGGCCGCCCAGGCGATGTGCTCGAGCGCGAGCATGAGCTCGAGGAACGCGTCGTCGAGCGGCTTGCCGTTCTCCTTGTGGATGAGCTGGGTGAACTCCTCGGAGTCGGCGACCAGGCGGCTGGACCAGCGCAGCAGATGCTTGCGGCGCTCGTCGAAGCTCAGCGCGCCCCAGGTGGCGGCGGCGGTGCGGGCCTTGGCGACGGCCGCGCGCACCGCGTCCTCGTCGGCGATGGGGTAGGTGGCGATGACCTCGCCCGTGGCCGGATCGACAGACTTCAGCAGCGTGTCGGGCGCGGCGGGGGTGGTCTCGGTGGTTGTCACGTGGTGCTCTCCTCTTGCCTCTACGGTGGCCGGTCGGTGCGCGTGCCGGAGCGGATGGGTGTGATGGCCGTCCCATCCGTTGAGAGAATGCTAAGTCAAAACTCTCACCAGGTCACCACTCCGTATCGATTGTCCCCGAGCTTGTCGGTGCGGGGTGGGAGTATCGGAGATATGTGCGGACGATACGCGACGACGACGAACCCGGGCAGGCTCGCGGTCGAGCTCGACGCCATCGACGAGACCGGCAGCGAAAACGATTCGCGCACGGGCGGTTTCGAGAACTATAACGTGGCGCCGACGAATCGGGTGCTGACCGTGGTCGAGCGGCACGACCACGACCACCCCGACGACGATCCGAAGCTGCGCATCCGGCGGATGCGCTGGGGATTGATCCCGGTCTGGACGAAGGCGGCCGAGCCTGGCGTCCCGGCCAAGGGCAAACCGCTGTTCAACGCGCGCGCGGACAAGGCGGCGACCACCCCCTCGTTCCGCGACGCCGTGAAATCCCGGCGCTGCCTGGTGCCGATGGACGGCTGGTACGAGTGGCTGACCGAACCCGATCCGGTCGGCGGCGGCAAGGGCAAGGCCGTCAAGCACCCCTACTTCATGGCCAACGCCGACGGTTCCCTGCTGTACATGGCCGGCCTGTGGTCGGTGTGGCGGGACCGTTCGGTGCGTGACAGCGAGCCGCTGCTGTCCTGCACCATCCTGACCACCGACGCGGTCGGCGACCTGACCCGCATCCACGACCGGATGCCGTTGCCGATGCCGCGCGAGCACTGGGACGCCTGGCTCGATCCGGATCACCCGGCCCCCGCGGAGTTGTTGGCGACCCCGAGCGAGGACACCGTGGCGGGCATCGTCGCGCGTCCGGTGTCGCCGCTGGTGAACAGCGTCAAGAACAACGGACCCGAACTGCTCGCCGAAGTGTCCGGCGCGGATACGGAAAAGGCCGGGCAGATCAGCCTGTTGTGATCGCCCGGCCGCCGAATCCGTCGATCACATATCGCATTTCACCGCGTCGGTGGCGACGTTGAGCGTGCACTTGACGACGCCGCCGAGGAACTCGATGGCCTCGCCGGCGTTGCCGGTGAGCATGTCGATGACCTTGGTGGCGACATCGCCGCCGTTCTTCTCCGCCTTCTCCGCGTGCTCCGCAGGTTCGTCATTCTCGTCCTCGTCGGTCTGCTCCTCGCCGCCGAAGTCGAAGGGATGGTCGACCTGGGTCGCGGCCGGGCCACCCGGAGCGGCGGTCGCCTCGGGCGCCTGGAGAGCCGCGGAGCCCGCTGTCAGCAGGGCGGCTCCGGCGAGGGCGACGAGCGCGGTGCGCAGACGGTGGTGCTTGGACATTTCGCATCACATCCTCGGGGTCGGACGAATCGGACCTTGTTCGGGTAACGCAGAAATCAGCGACGCGCGAACCGGGTCGCGCAGAGACCAGTAACGCACGAACACCCGCGAGCCCGGCGCTTTTCGCGGCGGTGTCGCCCGAAGGCTCGCTCAGTACGCCGCCGCACGCGCTTCGGCCATGCGCGCAGCCTCAGGACGGACTTCGTCCGACAGCGCCTTTCCGGGCGTACCTCGCATTCGCTCCGGCCATGCGCGGGCTGAGCACGAGACAGCGCCCTTATGCGGTGATGGGCGCGGTCACCGCTCCGGCGACCCGGACCAAATCCGCCGGGGCCAGTTCGATCTCCAGCCCCCGCTTGCCCGCGCTGCACAGCATCCGATCCCATCCGAGCGCCGAGTCGTCGATCACGGTCGGCAACCGCTTGCGCTGCCCGAGCGGAGAGATGCCGCCGAGCACGTAGCCGGTGGTGCGTTCGGCCTTGGTCTTGTCGGCCATCGTCGCCTTCGGCGCGCCGAGCGCCGCGGCGGCGGCCTTGAGCGAGAGGGTGTTCGGCACCGGAAGCACCGCGACGGCGAGCACACCCGTCGAGAGCTCGACGACCAGCGTCTTGAAGATCTGCGCCGCGTGTACCCCGAGTTCGGCGGCCAGCGCGTCGACGGCCTCGGCGCCGTAGGAGTCGGCACGCGGATCGTGGGCATAGGAGTGCACGCGGTGCGCGATACCGGCCTTGGTCAGGGTGCGGATCGCGGGAGTCGAGGCGCCTGCCATGGGCGACACCTTAATTGCGCGCCGCACCCCGGCCGCAACCCATTTTCCCGGCCGTGCGAAACGAGACGCGGACCGCGTGGGAACACAGCGTGCGGCGGGCATGTTGCATGCGATACAGGCGCCGCCGCGCCGATCGAACAACCCGATGGACGACGTGAAGGAGATGTCGGTGTCCGTACTGCTCGACGAACGTCCGGTGTGGACCGTCGCGTCGCCGACGGAAGCCGGTTTCCCCTCGGAGCTGGACTTGCCGGTAGATTTGGCAGGTACAGCTATCGAAGGGACAGGTGTGACGAGCGACGAAGGCGTGGTGCGCGACGACGGCGAGGTCGGCACCGCGGTCGATGAAGCCGAACTGGCGCAGCGATTCGAGCGCGACGCGCTCCCGCTGCTCGACCAGCTCTACGGCGCGGCGCTGCGTATGACCAGGAACCCGGCCGATGCCGAGGACCTCGTGCAGGAGACCTACGTCAAGGCGTTCCAGGGGTTCAAGTCCTTCAAGGAGGGCACCAACCTGCGGGCCTGGCTGTATCGGATTCTGACGAACACCTACATCAACTCCTACCGCAAGAAGCAGCGCCAGCCCGCGCAGTACCCGACCGACGAGATCACCGACTGGCAGCTCGCCGCGACGGCGGAGCACACCTCCACCGGTCTGCGCTCGGCCGAGGTCGAGGCGCTCGACGCCCTCCCGGACGACGACATCAAGGCCGCGCTGCAGGAGCTGCCCGAGGAGTTCCGCATGGCGGTGTACTACGCGGACGTCGAAGGTTTCCCGTACAAGGAGATCGCCGACATCATGGGCACTCCCATCGGTACGGTGATGTCCCGGCTGCACCGCGGCCGCAAGCAACTGAAGGGTTTGCTCGCCGACGTGGCGCGCGAACGGGGGTTCAACCGCAGCGAGCGCCAGGAGGTCAAGCAGTGAGTGTGGAGCGGGACCCCGACATGGAGCTCGACTGCACGGCGGTACTAGCCGACGTCTGGCTCATGCTGGACGGCGAATGCGACGACGCGACCCGCGCTCGTCTGCAGCATCACATGGATCACTGCTCGCCGTGTATCGAGGCGTACGGCATCGAGGAGAAGATCAAGAGTCTGCTCAGCCGCAAGTGCGGCGGCGACAAGGCGCCGGACTCGTTGCGCGACCGGCTCACCCTGGAGATCCACAAGAGGTTCACGGTGACCAAGTCCGACGCCACCGACGCCTGACGAGTCGAAAACGACCGAGCGGCACGCTCTTCCATTCGGAGAGCGTGCCGCTCGTCGTTTCGGTGCGCTGCGGCTCAGGCGTTGGGCCGCTTGCCGTGGTTGGCCGCGTTTCCCTTGCGGCTGCGCTTCTTACGTCCGCGCTTACCCATCGGTAGTCTCCCTTCTGATTGAAGGCCATTCTTTCACGTGTGGTTGGCTGTACCTTCAGCGGATACAGGCGCGGTGCGGCGTCGCCGCCGGACGACCGGCGGAGCCGCCCGAACAAGCGAGTGAATGGGGTGTCATGGCTGAGGAAGTGCGCGCGGAGATGGTGTCGACGGTTCTGACCGTGGAGGTGGCGGTCGGCGACCATGTCGATATCGACCAGACGCTGATCCTGCTGGAGTCCATGAAGATGGAGATCCCAGTCATCACCGAGACCGGTGGCGAGGTGACCTCGATCGCGGTGGCGCCCGGCCAGGTGCTACAGCAGGGCGATCTCATCGCCGTCATTTCCTAGGGCGAAGCGGTAGACCGAACGTGGCGACACTGAGCGAGCTTCTTGCCGAACACACCGACCTGCCCGGCGTCGCCGTCGACCACCTGCAACGGGTGGTCGGCGATTGGCAGCTGCTCGCCGATCTGTCGTTCGCCGACCTGCTGCTGTGGGTCGGCGCGGGACCGGTGGTCGAGGGCGCGGACATCGTGTGCGTCGCCCAGTGCCGCCCGACGACGGCCGCCACCGTGCACGTCGAGGACCTGGTCGGCACCACCGCCGTGCAGGCCGACCACCCCCAGGTCTTCGACGCGCTGATGACCGGCAAGATCGTGCGCGCGGACAGCGACGTGGAGGCGCGGGGCGTCTACCACCCGCACCCGGTGCACGCCATCCGCGAAGCCATTCCGGTGCGCTGCGGCGACGACGTGATCGCGGTGCTCTCCCGCGACACCGACATGCAGCGCTCCCGGGTCCGCAGCACCCTGGAGATCGCCTACGTCGCGTGCGCGGACGACCTCTGTCAGATGATCGCCGACGGCAGTTTCCCCACCCCCGAGGACCGGGCCGCCACGCACTCGAGCCCCCGCGCGGGCGACGGCTTCATCCGGCTCGACACCGACGGCACCGTGGTCTACGCCAGCCCGAACGCGCTGTCGGCCTATCACCGGATGGGCTTGCAGAGCGATCTGGCCGGACAGGATCTGGCCGTCACCACCCGCTCGCTGATCACCGACCCGTTCGACGCCCAGGAGGTCGTCGGCGACATCCAGGCCGCGCTGGCCGGACGCACCGGACGCCGCATGGAGGTCGAGGCGCGCGGCGCCACCGTGCTGCTGCGGACCCTCGTGCTGCGCCCGCACGGCGAACTCGCGGGTGCCGCGGTGCTGGTGCGCGACGTCACCGAGGTGAAGCGGCGCGACCGCGCGCTGCTGTCCAAGGACGCCACGATCCGCGAGATCCACCACCGGGTGAAGAACAACCTGCAGACCGTGGCCGCGCTGCTGCGTTTGCAGGCCCGGCGCACCGAGAACGAGGAGGCGCAGGTCGCGCTAACCGAGTCGGTGCGCAGGGTGACTTCGATCGCCTCGGTGCACGAGATGCTGTCGATGTCGGTGGACGAAGAGGTCGATCTGGACGAGGTCGTCGACCGGCTGCTGCCGATCATGGCCGACGTCGCGACCGTGCACACCACCAGGATCAAGGTCCGCCGCGCGGGCTCGCTCGGCGTCTTCTCCGCCGAACGCGCCACCCCGCTGGTCATGGTCCTGACCGAGCTGGTGCAGAACGCCATCGAGCACGCCTTCGACTCCGGCCAGACCGGTACCGTGACGATTCGCTCGGAACGTTCCGCACGCTGGCTCGACGTGATCATCAGCGACGACGGCCGCGGCCTCCCGCCCGGCTTCAGCCTGGAAGCCTCCGACCGCCTCGGCCTCCAGATCGTCCGCACGCTGGTCACCGCCGAACTGGGCGGTTCCATCGGCCTCCACCCCGGCGCGGACGTCGGCACCGACGCGGTCCTACGGGTGCCGCTCGGGCGTCGCTCGGGGCGCTGACGCCCGGTTCGTCGCGCACCACGTGTGCCGGCGCCCCGTCGCAACCGCAGCCATTGCAGTGGGCTTGTCCAACAACAGGTTTCGAGCGAAGCGAGACCTAGCATCAAAGTTCGCGGCCGTCTCGCGCCCGAGCGGTCGAAGCGCACGCGACGCAGTCGCAAGTCTCGACCGCTCGGGCGCGAGACATAAGGGGCCGCGAACCGCCGCGACGAAGTCGCGGCAAACAAACACAGTCGCGGCAAAAATAACTGAGCCCGGCACCTTTGTCGGGTGCCGGGCTGAATGCTTTACCGGGCCGGGCTGGAAGGGCCCGGTAAGGCCGGTCGTCTTGTCAGACGACGGTGCGGGTGCGGGTGCGCGCGTTGCGACGCTTGAGCGCCCTGCGCTCGTCCTCACTCATACCACCCCACACGCCGGCGTCTTGTCCGGACTTCAGGGCCCAGGACAGGCAGTCGGCAGTAACGGGGCAGCGAGCGCAGACCAGCTTGGCATCGGCAATCTGCGCGAGCGCAGGACCACTGTTACCCACCGGGAAGAACAGTTCGGGGTCCTCGTCGCGACAGATGGCCTTGTGGCGCCAGTCCATTCCTCTGCTCCTTTGCTGGGCGCCGCAAAGGGCGCCGGTCGTTTGTGGATCGTTCACTTGTGCGACTCGAATGTTTCCGCACGGTTGCTTGTGAATGCTTTCACGAACACCGTAGATGTCAATAGGTATCCGGTGCACCGTGGGGAAGCTCACGCAATCGAGGTGCCCCCAGGGGGGACCTGCCCGGTCCTTTGTACTCGCTCGAGCAGGTTTTCGCAGCACAACCCGCGAGTTTTCGCGGCGTTTCGTCAGCGACGGGGTTGCGGCGCCACGACTTCCAGCACGTCGGGGACCGCCGTGAAATCCACCACGTTGCGTTTCCCGATGAAGTCGCCATCGATTTGCAGGCCGATGGGCTCCTTCGTCTCGATATGCACCGACGGCACGTCGTCGTCACGAAACAAATTGCGGGACTTGGGATTTCCGTTCGGGGCGAGGAGCTGCCTGGCGAGCAGCAGGGTCGGTAGCACCGCCATGGACCGCACGGCAAACACGCCGAGGCCCGTTTCGAAGCTCGTGCCGGGGTTGGTGTGCACCGGCGTGGCGTTCAGGTAGGTCCACGGACTGGCGTTCGTCACGAACGCGTAATGCACCTCGTCGACCGCTTCGAGGCCGGGAATTTCGATCCGAATCTGCGGTTCCCGACGCTTCGCGCGGAAAAATTGTCGCACGGTTGTTCGAACATAGCGACCGGGCGTGGCCGCGTGGCCCTTGGCGCGACTGGCGTCTATGGCCTCGCACACGTCGGCGTCCAATCCGACGCCCGCGCTGAAGGTGAACCAGCGGTCGTCGGCCAGGCCGAGGCCGATCGTGCGGTCGTGCGCGAGGGTCAGGAGGTCGATGAGCTGGTTGGTCGCGGTCACCGGGTCGGGGGAGATGCCGAGCGCCCTGGCGAAGACGTTGGCCGAGCCGCCGGGGATCACGCCGAGCCGGGGAATCCAGGCCTGTCCGTCGTTCAGTTCGGGCAGCGGGAGGAAACCGTTGATGGTCTCGTTGACCGTCCCATCGCCGCCGTGCACGACGATCAGATCCATCTCGTTGGTCGAGGCCCACTGGGCGAGTTCGGCCGCGTGGCCGCGATGCTGGGTGTGCGCAACGGTCAGCTGGGTGCGGCTCTCCAAGGCGTGGGCCAGTAGGTCTCGGGTCGCCGGTGTGGTCGAGGTGGCATTCGGGTTCACGATCAGCAACGTCCGCACGTTCGCAGCTTAGTGCGGGAGCGAAGGGCCCCAGGCCGGGCGGCCGTGACCGGGCGCACCCTACGCCGCGTCGTAGGCTTGGCGCGTGGCGGAAAGCGGCAAGGCAGAGGTTTCGGCGGACGCGGTTCCCGCGACGGTGCGCGGTGCCGGCGGGCTCGTCGCGCTGGAGGGCGCGGTCGCGGTGACGGTCGCGATCGTGCTCGTGGTGCGCGGTCTGCTCGGTCACGACCAATCGCAGGCCAGCGGCTATGGCACGGCGGCATGGTTCGGCATCCTCGGCGGCGCGGTGCTCGCCGCGGGCATCGGACTGCTGCTCGGCCACCGCTGGGGTCGCGCCATCGCGGTCATCGCCCAGGTGTTGCTGCTGCCCGTGGTGTGGTCGCTGCTCACCGATTCGCACCAGCCGGTCTACGGCGGGCTGCTCGGAGTGGTCGTGGTCGCCGCGCTCATCCTGCTCTTCGTCCCGTCCTCGACCCGCTGGATGGCGAGGGAGTACGGGGCGGAGTAAGGCGCTACCGCGCCGACGCGATCGCCGCGCGGAGGGCTTGTCGGCACAGGGCATCGGCTTGGCGGGTCGTCTCCGGCTGACGGTAGTGCGGCGTGAGCGCGAGCACCTGCGCGCACGCGGTGTCGAGATCGATCAGGTGCCCCACCGACACGAACACCGGCTTCACGCCCGCCCTGGTGCGCAGCGCCCTGCCGACCACCTCGCCGTCGATGACCAGATCCGACGCGTCACCACGCGCGGGCCCCGGTTCGCGGTGGTCGCCCCACGCGTTCTTGGCGACCCCGATCGTCGGCACCCCGGCCAGCACGCCGACGTGGCAAGCCAGCCCGAAGCGGCGCGGATGGGCGAGGCCCTGGCCGTCGCAGATCAGCAGATCCGGTGCGGCGCCGAGCCGTTCCAGCACGCCGAGGGTGGTGGGCAGCTCGCGGAACGCGAGCAGGCCGGGCACGTACGGGAAACTCACCGTGCCGTGCGCGACCGCAATGTCGACCGTCACGAGCGTCGCCGCGTCCAGCACCACGACGGCCGCGGTGACGACACCGCTCGCGTCGTCGTAGGCCGAGTCGAGCCCGGCGACCGTCCGGAACCGTGGGGGACGGGGATTCGCCGCGACGACGCGCGGGCGCAGCTCGTCCTGGATCGCCCTCGCCTCCGCAGCGTCGGCCGGCCAGCGATCGGGTTTGTCGATCAGCAACCGATCCTCCGCGCGGCTCAGGACGCTTCGGCGGCCAGCTTCACCAGCTCGCCGCCCGCCAGCCGATACCCGGCCCACTCGTCCTGCTCGACGGCCCCGATCGAGCGGTAGAAGTCGATGGAGGGGGTGTTCCAGGTGAGCACGGACCAGGAGACGCGGCTGTAGCCCTTGTCCAGCGCCTCCTTGGCGAGCGCCGCGATGAGCGCCTTGCCGTAGCCCTTGCCCCGCGTCTCCGGCCTGACGTACAGGTCCTCCAGGTAGATGCCGTGCACCCCGTCCCAGGTGGAGAAGTTGAGGAACCAGATCGCGCAGCCGACCACGCCGGTCTCGTCCTCGGCCACGTGCGCGAACAGCGCGGGCGACGGACCGAACAGCGCGGCCTGCAGCTGCTCCAGCGTCAGCGTGCACTCGTGGCGCGCCTTCTCGTACTCGGCGAGGTCGTAGACGAGATCGACGAGCGCGGGGACGTCGGCGGGGGTGGCACGGCGGATCGCGGCGGTCACTTGGCTCCCTCGTTGGTCGAAACGATGTTGTGCGCGTGGATGGTTCGCGCGTCGTGCTCGTAGCCGAGCAGGCTCACGGCGGCGGTGGACATGGCGAAGCGGCGGCCTTCGACGACCTCGAACTCGGCCCACCGGGCGATCAGCACGCGGGAGAAGTGTCCGTGCCCGACCAGCACCACGTCCCGTTCCGGCAGGACGGGTTCGACGGCGGCGAGCAGCCGATCGGCCCTCGCCCGCACCTGGGCGGCGGTCTCGCCGCCGGGCGCCGTGCCGGTCCAGATGGTCCACCCGGGCGTGGTCTCGCGGATCTCGGGTGTGGTCAGGCCCTCGTAGTCGCCGTAGTCCCATTCGGCGAGGTCGTGGTCGACGGTGGTCTCGGTGCAGCCCGCCAGCTCCGCCGTGCGCACCGCGCGCTGCCGCGGACTGGTGAGGACGAGCGGATCGCGCAGCTTCAGTTCGGCGAGCAGCCGTCCCGCGGCCTCCGCCTGCCGCTCGCCGCGCTCGGTGAGCGGCAGATCGGTGCGGCTCGTGTGCCGCCGCTCGCGCGACCAGGACGTCTCGCCGTGCCGGAGTAGGACCAGCCGGGCGTCTTCGTGTGCGGACATGCCCTCCATCATGGTCAGAAACGCGCCGCGCCGCCCGAGCCGGGTTCGTCCGGTCTCAGATCGGCTCGCCCAGTTCGAGCACCACCAGCGGCAACGGGCGCGTGACCTTGGCCTGGTACTCGGCGAGCAACGGGTTGTTGGCGACGACCCAGCCCGCGAATTCGTCGTACTCGGCGCCCGACAGCGCCCGCGCGGTGCCGCGATAGGTGGTCGGCCCCCACTCGATCGTGACGTCGCGGTTCGCCTTCACGTTGTAGAACCAGGCCGGGTACTTGTCCTCGATGAAGGAGCTCACGTACATGGTCTCCTCGCGCCGCAGCAGTCCGAGCGGAACCACGTGCGGTTTACCGCTCTTCGCTCCGGTGGTGGTGAGCAGCACTATCTCACCGCCCTCGTAGGCGCCGCCGACCTTGCCGCCGTTGGCGCGGAACTCCTCGATCACCCCGTCGTTCCAGTGCGCGATCTCGGCGTCGGAGTACTTCTGATTCCACGGCGCGTCGGGATCGTCGTAGGACGTGATGGTGGGCTTCGATTCCGCTGCGCTGGACTCGGTTTCGCTCATGCGGCCAGTGTGACGCGAGGCACCGACAGATTCGGGCGCCGAGGAGGCCGGCGGCCGTCAGCCGAGCGCGTGCAGTTCTCCGTCGCGGAGTTCGAGCACGGTGTTTCCGAGTACGGCGAGGGAGATCGGGCCGCCCGTGTAGCCCGGGCGCGGGAACGGGATGCGGCCGACTTCCGCACCGGAGGTGGGGTCGAGGACGGCGAGGCCGTCGGCGACCGGCAGCAGCAGGCGTCCGGCCATCATCGCGGGGGAGCCCAGGGAATTGGGCGCGGCCCAGAGGGGGTCGAAAGTGCTTGCGTTCAAAGCGATCACG
The DNA here is from genome assembly GCF_006716565.1 of Nocardia bhagyanarayanae. Classification (NCBI taxonomy): domain Bacteria; kingdom Bacillati; phylum Actinomycetota; class Actinomycetes; order Mycobacteriales; family Nocardiaceae; genus Nocardia; species Nocardia bhagyanarayanae. The sequence goes on from NZ_VFPG01000001.1 coordinate 2,964,070, forward strand.
CTGTTGCCGGTGAACACGAGATGCGCCGAGCCGATCCGTGTGGTCGTCGCGTTCTCCCCGAGCGGAGCGGAAAGCTGATGCATCACAACGGGATTGCCGGTGCTGTCGTACACCCCGAGGCGCGGCGGCGTGGATTCGCCTGTGCCGGAGGCGGTTCCGCCGGGGAGATAGAGCACGATCCGGCTGTCCGACACCGCGATCACCCGGGTGCCGGGCGCGTCGGCGCCGGGACCGGAGAGCACGTGCGAGCCGTACTCCTCGGGCACCGTGTTGTCCTTCGGCGCCGGATTGAGCACCGTCAGCCGGGCCGCCGGATCGTCGGGGCAGCGTTCCAGCACGGCGAGCCGGGAGGAACTGGAACCGGCCGAGAGCAGCGTGCAGCCTTTGCGCGGTTGGGTTTTCACGTTCACCGGCGCGTCGACGTAGCCGTACTCCAGCGTGCGCACCAGATCCGAGCGCCACATCTCCAGTCGCTGTTCGCCGTACGCGAGCACATAGGTGCCGTCGACGGAGAGCCGCACGCTCGGATCCATGTAGCTGCTGCGCGCGGTGCGGCGTTCCCCGGTGTCACCGGCCAGCAGGGTGGCTTGGCTGCACCCGCGCTGGTCCCGGTACACCGCGATCACCATGCCGAACTGCGCTTCCACACCGCACAGCGGCATATCCCGCCGGTAGCGCCACAATTCGGCGCCGGTGGCGGGATCACGTCCGGTGACGGTACCGCCCGAACCGGTGATCACCGCGCCGCCGGAGGCCAGCGCCCGCGCGCCGGCGTCGTCCGGCGCGTGCCACAACTCCCGCAGGTTCGCGGGGATCTTGTCGGCCGTCGGCGGGGTGGTCGCGGGCGTCGCCGCGGTCACCGATTCGGTGCCCGTAGCGTCGCCGCGCGCCCACACCACCAGCCCCGCGACCGCCACGAGCACGGCGATCGCGACTGCGGAGATGATGTCGGCGCGCGTCCGCCGCTCGGGTGCGAGCACGATTGCGAGACTAGCGGATCCGCCGAACTATGCCGAAGCAGCCGTTCCCGCGGTCGCGGCCACGGCCTCGCTCGCCTCGGCCTCGTCGGCCTTGCGACGGCGGCGGCGCACCGGCTTCTCGGCGGCCTCCGCGTCGGCGGGAGTGTCGCCGTTCCCGTCGACCACTTCGTCGGCCTTCTTACGGGTGCGGCGGCGCTTGACCGGTTCGGCCGCCGCGCCGTCGCCGTTCTCGGCGGTGCCGTTGTCCGTCGACTCGGCCGTGGCGGTCTTGCGGGTCCGTCGCCGGACGGGCTTCGCGGGCGCTTCCTCGGCGACCGCCGGGGTCTCGTCCGCGACCGCCGCGGTCTCGGGCCGCACCGGAGCTTCGGCGTCATCCGCGGCGGATGCCGTGGACTCTGCCTGCAACGCGGAGTCCTCCGCGACAGCAGTCGTGGGCTCTGCCTGCACAGCGGTCTCGGTCGCGCCAGGAGCAGCGGTCTCGGCCTGTACCGCAGCAGTGGTCTCCGCCGCGGCAGGAGCCGAAGTCTCGGCCTGGGCAGCGGTCTCATCCGTGACAGCCGCCGCGGTCTCGGCCACGCCGTTCTCGGCCGCCTCGGCGCCGTTGGCATCCGCGGACTTCCGACGACGACGCCTGCGCCGCGCCGGAGCCTCGGTGGTCTCCGCCTCGGCACTCTCGCCCGCGTTCTCGGTCGGCTCACCCTCGGCGGCGACTTCCGCCACGCCGTTGTCCGCGCCCTCGGCGCCGCCGGAGCGACGCCGCCTGCGCCTGCGGCGCGACCGACCCTCGTCCGCGTTCGGCTCGGCGCCGTTCGCCTCGGCGTCGGTCCCGTCGGCATCGACGGTCGACTCGGTGCCGGCCTCGGCCCCGTCGAGGGGCTTGCCGCCGCGGGTGCGCCTGCGGTTGCGCTTGCGTGGGCTGCGCGCCTCACGCTCGACCACCACGTCGTCCTCTTCGCGGGCAGGCCGCGGCTTACGGACCGTGCCGGTGACGCCCTCGGGAATGCCGAGATCGGCGAACAGATGCGGTGAACGCGAGTAGGTCTCCACCGGGTCCGGGATGCCGAGGCCGAGCGCGGTGTCGATGGCGGCCCAGCGATTGAGTTCGTCCCAGTCGATCAGCGTCACCGCGACGCCGGTGCGCCCGGCCCGGCCGGTACGGCCGATCCGGTGCACGTAGGTCTTCTCGTCCTCGGGGCACTGGTAGTTGACGACGTGCGTGACGTCGTCGATATCGATGCCGCGGGCGGCTACGTCGGTGGCGACCAGCACGTCGATGGTGCCCTTGCGGAACTTGGTCAGCGCCTTCTCGCGGGCGATCTGCCCGAGGTCGCCGTGCACCGCGCCCACCGCGAAACCGCGCTCGGCCAGGTCGTCGGCGACCTTCTGCGCGGTGCGCTTGGTGCGCGTGAAGATCATGGTGGCGCCGCGGCTCTCGGCCTGCAGCACCCGCGCGATCAGCTCGCTCTTGTCCAGCGCGTGCGCACGGTAGACGAACTGCGCGGTGCGGTCGTGCACTGCCGAATCGTGCGGCTCCTCGGCCCTGATGTGAGTCGGGCGGGTGAGGAAGGTGCGGGCCAGGGTGATGATCGGGCCGGGCATGGTGGCCGAGAACAGCATCGTCTGGCGCTTCTCGGGCACCATGGTCAGGATGCGCTCGATGTCCGGGAGGAAGCCCAGGTCGAGCATCTCGTCGGCCTCGTCCAGGACGAGCACGCCGATCTTGCCGAGGATGAGATGGTTCTGCTTGGCCAAGTCCAGTAGTCGGCCGGGCGTCCCGACCACCACGTCCACGCCGTCGCGCAGCGCGGCGATCTGGGACTCGTAGGGGCGGCCGCCGTAGATCGAGGCGACCTGCAGCTTGCCCTTGTGGTTGCTCAGGTGCTTGCTCGCGTTCTCCAGGTCCGCGGTGACCTGGATGCACAGCTCGCGGGTCGGCACGATGACCAGCGCCCGCGGCGTGCCGTCCAGCGGCGTCGTGCCGGAATCGGCGGTGGCGATGCGATGCAGCAGCGGCACGCCGAAACCGAAGGTCTTGCCCATGCCGGTGCGTGCCTGACCGATGAGATCCTCGCCGGCCAACGCCAGCGGAAGAGTCAGTTCCTGAATAGCGAATGTTCGTTCGATGCCGATCTCGGCGAGCGCTCGGACGATTTCCTCGCGCACCCCCAATTCGGCGAATGTCGGGGCGGTATGCGTCGCGTCCAGTTCGGCCGTCAACAGCGTGTCCGCCACACCGGGTTCCTGCTCGACAGTGATCTTGCTCAGGTTCGTGCCTTCCTCGTTATCGCGTCACGCGCGCCCGAGGCGTGGGGCGGACCGGCCGGTCCACGACGACCACGTATCCGCCGGTAATGCGCGCCGCAGCCGGATGTCGTCGGGTGCCGTCCGATGACGGCAACTACCTGGGAACATCGGCGCAGCGCAGTCGGATGCGGATCTGGTGCGCGCACATTTTCCTGGACGACGGAAGCCATGGCGCCACACCTGGTGGCGGACGCATGGGTAACGAAAGTTTCCGTTGTCCGCAGTGATTGTAGCGTGATATTGTGCGCGGCTCGAATTGCCGTCGCCGTTATTCCACGGCAAAACTCCGGTTTCCGCCCCGAGTGTCGCCGACCGACGCTGCGCGACTTGACAATTCATCGCCGAGCCGGAATCCGTGCGGCGCCGAAAAGCGGGTCGCGCGGAGCTATTCGCGTGCGCCGCGCGCGGCGGGTCGCGACGGTCCGGGGGAGCGGTCTCGATGCCGCCGCGAAGCCTCGCAAACCGGACCTTGCCTGTTACCGGCGGTACTGGCATGTGAGACATTCTTGTGGTGAGCATCGCAGAGACCGTCACCATCGCTGCCCGCAACGCCTGGGCGCTGACCTTCGGCTCGGGTGTCGAGGCGCCGGATCCCGCGCCGTCGACGGTGCTGTGCGACGAGCCGCACCGGCAGCTGCGCCGCTACGAGGGCGGCGCGACCGACGGCGCGTCCGCGGTGCTTCTCGTGCCACCGCTCGCCGCCCCGGCCAGCTGCTTCGACCTGCGCCCCGGCCAGAGCGTCGCGCGCTTCCTGCGCGACAGCGGCCGGGCGACCTATGTCGTCGACTACGGCGACATCACCTTCGCCGACCGCAGGATGGGCTTCGAGGACTGGCTCGACGACATCCTGCCCGAGGCGATCATGCGCACCTCCGCGGATGTCGGCGGCAAGCCGGTCGACCTGGTCGGCTGGTCGATCGGCGGAACGCTGGCGCTGCTCACCGCCGCCGCGCACGCGCACCTGCCGATCCGCTCGATCACCGCCATCGGCTCGCCGCTGGACTACGACAAGATGACCGGCATCCCGCAACTGCGCGCGGTCGCGAAGCTCACCGGCGGCATCGCCACCTCGACCGCGGTCCGGGCCGCCGGTGGCATCCCGGCCGGGCTCACCCGGGCCGCGTACCGGGTCACCGCGTGGGACCGCGAGCTCACCAGGCCGTGGTTCGTGGCGAGCAATATCGCGCGCACCGAGACGCTGGCCAAGATGGAATCCATCGACCGGTTCATGGCGGCGATGCCGGGCTATCCCGGCCGCTTCTACGGCCAGCTGTGGGGCCGCCTGATCCTGAACAACGACATCGGCCGCGGCGTCGTGCGGCTCGGCGAACGGCGCATCGCGCTGGCCGACGTGACCGCCCCCGTACTGCTCGTCGGCGGGCCGAGCGACGTCATCACCCCGGCCGCCGCCGTCGAGGCGGGCACCCGCACGCTGACCGGCGCCGCGGACGTCCGCTACGAGACCGCCCCCGGCAGCCACCTCGGCATCCTCACCGGTGAGACCGCCCGCGACACCACGTGGGCCTACCTCGACAAGTTCCTCGCGGAACTGGGCTGACCGCCGGGCCGACGCGGCTGTCGACGGACTTCGTCGGGCTGCGCCCGTTAAGCTAGGGCCCATGGGAGCACAGTCAACGCTTGGCGTTTCGTTCGATCCGGCAACCTCGCCCATCGCCGCCGACCATCCCGGCGTGACCGACCTGTTCGCCGTGCTCGCCTACGGTGAGATCTCCGCGTTCTACCGGCTGGCCGAGGAGGCCAAGCTGTCGCCGACCCTGCGCGGCAAGGTGGCCGTCGCGAAGATGGCGTCCGCCGAGATGGACCACTTCAAGACGCTCGAGGCGGCGCTCGCCGACCGCGGCGTCGAGGTGTTCGACGCGATGGCGCCCTTCGTCCGCGCCCTCGACGCCTACCACGCGTCCACCGATCCCTCGACGTGGCTCGAGTCGATGGTGAAGTTCTACGTCGGCGACGGCATCGCCGCGGACTTCTACGGCGAGATCGCGGGCGCGCTCTCGCCGCAGGTCGCCACCGTCGTCCACGACGTGCTCGCCGAGACGAGCCACTCCGAGTTCGTGGTCGAGGAGGTGCGCCGGGCGGTAGCGACCAGCCGCTCCGAGCGCGACCGGCTCACGCTCTGGGGCAGGCGGCTGCTCGGCGAGGCGATCACCCAGGCCCAGTACGTCATGGCGCAGCGCGACGAGCTCACCGACCTGGTACTCACGGCCACCGGCGATCTCAACGGCATCGCCGCGCTGTTCGAGCGCATGCAGACCAGCCACGCCCAGCGCATGGCGGTCCTGGGAATCTAGCCCCCCTTACTCGTTCGCGGCTCGGTTGTGCACCAGCCGCAGCCCCGTCGCACGGGCAGCGGCCTGGTCGAGCAGCCAGACGACGACGCTTTGGTCGCGGTCGGTCTCCATCGTCTCGAACGGCACGTCGACCGCGCCGTGCACCGGGTGATCGAACTTCAGCACGCTCGACACGGGCCCGCCGCCGACCTGGTGCGGCTTCCACCGCTCGCGAAACTCGGGCTCGCGCCGCAGCGCGTCGATCATCCCGAGCAGTTGGTCGTCGCCGGGCCAGCGAACCTTCGCGCGCAGCACCGCCGCCGCGAACGTGTCGGCGGCGGCGGGCCAGTCGCGCAGCGTCCGCCGGGCGCGCGGGTCCGTGAAGACGTACCAGGCCAGGTTCGCTTCGCCGTCCTCGCCGAGCAGACCGAGCGGTGTCGCGAAGTCGGCCCACGCGGGATTCCAGCCGAGCACGTTCAGCCGCCTTCCGATGACGAAGGCGGGCGTCGGCTGGAGCGCGGCGAGCACCGCCGTGATGGTCTCGCCGAGCTGTTCGCGCGGGGATTCGCTTCCCGGGCAACGGGACTCGTTGCCCGAGGCCATCGCGAGCAGCCCGAAGTGGTGGCGCTGCGGGCCTTCCAGCAACAGCGCGTCGGCGAGCGCGTCGACCACCGCCACCGACGGATTGGTGTCGCGGCCTTGCTCGAGCCGGGCCAAGTAGTCGGCGCTGACCCCCGCCCGCACCGCGACCTCCTCGCGGCGCAGTCCCGGCGTGCGGCGCCTGCCGCCCTCGGGCATCCCGACGTCGGCGGGCCGGAGTTCGCCGCGGCGGGCGACGAGGAATTCGGCGAAACCGTTGCGTGCCATGCTCTCCATCGTGCCCGGTCCTCGGACATTCAGCCTCGCCCTGAGAGGTCCAGGATAACGGCGGTCTGGTTACCGGACCGAGGTCCGGACAAGGTCGATGGCATGACGAACACTTCCGCAACCACCGCCACCCAGCAGCTGAAGCCCGGATCCTGGGCACTGGACACCGCCCACTCCTCGGTCGCGTTCACCATCCGCCATCTCGGCATCTCCAAGGTGCGCGGCGGGTTCACCCGTTTCGACACCGAGTTCGTCGTCGACGAGAACGGCGCCGCCACCCTCGGCGCCACCATCTACCTCGACTCCTTCGACACCGGCAACGCCGACCGCGACGCCCACGTCCGCAACGCCGACTTCCTCGACGTGGCCAACCGGCCGACGCTCACCTTCCGTGCCCCGCGGCCGGTGGTGATCGCCGAGAACTTCACCGTGGAGGGCGAGGCCACCCTCGGCGCGATCACCAAGCCCGTCACCCTCGAGGTCGAATGGGGCGGCGTCCAGGACTTCGGCCCGACCGGCGAGCGGCACGCCGGATTCTCGGCGACCGGCACCATCAAGCGCACCGACTTCGGCGTCGGCGGCCCGATGCCCGGCATGCTCAGCGACGCGGTGAAGATCGAGTTGGATATCGAGCTGATCGAACCCAAGTGACCAGCCGCGAGGCCTGACCGCTGTTCGCGATCAGCGTAGGCAGTGCGGTGCCGCGCGGCCGTTGCCCTGCACTAGCCTTGGACCGGACAGCAAGAGCGCTCGGGCGGACGCGACGTCCGACCGCCGCACAGGACTCTAGGTTCGGAGGTTGGCCGTGGAGGTCAAGATCGGTATTTCGGATAGCCCGCGCGAACTCGTGATCAACAGCGGGCAGACCCCGGAAGAGGTCGAGGCGATGGTGTCCGAGGCGCTGAGCGGCACCGGCGGCGTCGTGGCGCTCACCGACGAGAAGGGCCGCAAGTTCCTGATCCAGGCTTCGAAGGTCGCCTACGTGGAGATCGGCACCGCCGCCAGCGGCCGGGTCGGTTTCGCCGCCGTCTGACGACCCAACGACAACGAGCCCTCGGGTTCCGGTTCATGACCGAGAACCCGAGGGCTCGTTCGCGATTCGGGACCGCGCCGCGAATCAGAAGCGCGTGGAGTTGCCCGAGTTGTCGATCGGGTGCAGCGGGACGTGCGACAGACCGCCCCACGCCAGCGCGACGGTGGTGTCGACGGCCTCGTCCTTGGGGATCGGGCGGTCCGCCTCCAGCCAGTAGCGCGCGGTGAACTGGCTCGTGCCGACCAGACCGACCGCGAGAATGCGCGCGCGATAGGGATCGAGGCCGGAGTCGTGCGCGACCAGGTCGAAGACCGCGTCCACGCACGCCTCGGTGGCCTGCTCCACCCGGCGCTGCACCTGCGGCTCGCTGGTCAGGTCGGATTCGAAGACCAGCCGGAAGCCCTGCATCTCGTTGTCGACGAAGTCGAAGTACGCCTGCACGGCGGCGCGCACGCGCTGGCGGTTGTCGGTGGTGGAGCGCAGCGCCTGGCGCACGCTCGACACCAGCATGTCGACGTAGTTCTGCAGCACCGCGAGGTACAGCTCCAGCTTGCTGGTGAAGTGCTGGTACAGCACCGGCTTGCTGACGCCCGCGACCTGCGAGATCTCGTCCATGCCCGCCGCGTGATAGCCGCGCAGCACGAACACCTCGCTCGCCGCCAGGAGTAGCTGCTGCCGCCGCTCGTCGCGCGGCAACCGTGTACCGCGTTTCGTCGGCACCATGGCCTCGGACGACATTCTGCGGGACGTCATCCGGTCCACGAGGTCAGTCATTTCGGCTCTCCCAGTCGAGTCCCCGGCAAAAGGGGTTGTGCACCGGGTATCCAATGAACGATACCCGGTTGTAGCTCACATGCCGATCGGGGTTGTCGATCTCGTCCACCGGGTGAGATGTGGCGCACAGTGGAGCTCGGCCCCCATTGGCTCTGGGTCGCCCGGTTCCGTAGGCTCAGAACCCGTGGCAAGGTCCGGTCCCGAAACTCGTTCGGGTGCGGCTGCCCGATCGGGCGCTGTACCGCGGTCCGGGATCCCAGATCGGCCCGGCCGATCCAGACCCGAGCGCGGGACCCGCACCGACCCGTGGCCTCGGAAACCCGACGGCGACGACGCGGCACCCGCGCCCACACCCCCTACGGCACGCGACGCCAACGGCGTCGAGATCTACGACCCGCTCGGTCTCTACCAGGCCGCCGACCGCTCCCATCAGCCGCTTCGGGCGCGCTGGGACCCCACGGCGCCGGATCCGACTCGCGCCCGCGGCCCGCGGCCCGATCGCAACGCCAAGAAGCAGAGCGCGCTCGGCCGTTTCGTGTCCACCTACGGGTGGCGCGCGTACGCCCTCCCCGTGTTGTTCGTGGTCACCGTGCTCGTGATCGCCGACGCCGTGCGCGGCGGCGGGGGCGGCGCCGGGTCGACCGTCGAGCCGAGTTTCGGCAGGCTCAGCCCGCACGCCACGAACACCGGCGTCATCGGCGCACCGCCCGGCGACGGACAGTTCCCCGCCGACCTGCCCGCCGGCGCGGTCCCCGAGGGCGGCCCCTTCACAGAGAACGGGGCAGGCACCTGGCGGGTGGTCCCCGGCGGCACCGCCGAGGTCGGCGCGGGCACGGAGTACCACTTCAGCTACACCGTCGAGATCGAGAACGGCATCGACACCTCCGGCTTCGGCGGCGACGAGTCGGTGGCCAAGATGATCGACAGCACGCTGGCCAATCCGAAGAGCTGGGTCCAGGACAAGCGGTTCGCCTTCCGCCGCGTCGATCAGGGCGACCCGGACTTCCGCATCTCACTGACCTCGCGCCAAACCACCCGCACAGCTTGCGGTTTCGACATTCCCATCGATTCCTCGTGCTTCAACGCCGGGCTGGACCGGGTGGTGCTCTCCGAGGTGCGCTGGGTGCGCGGCGCGCTCGCCTTCGAAGGCGACATCGGCTCCTACCGGCAGTACCAGATCAACCACGAGGTCGGCCACGCCATCGGCTACCACCAGCACCAGCCGTGCGAGACCGACGGCGGACTCGCGCCGATCATGATGCAGCAGACCTTCGGCACCAGGAACAACGACATCGCCGCGCTCGATCCCGACGGCATGGTCCCGATGGACGGCAAACGCTGCCGATTCAACCCCTGGCCGTACCCGCGCGGCTGATCGCGGACGCGGTACGCGACGATACTGGGGAAGAACGGTTCGATCGTCCGCGTTGCACATCGTGCGATCGGCCAATTCGATTCGAGGAGTCCTGGACGTGTCATCACCGAAGTCCCTGCCGCCGCTGGTCGAGCCGGCCGCGGAACTGAGCAAGGACGAAATCGCCCGTTACAGCCGTCACCTGATCATTCCCGACGTGGGTGTGGACGGGCAGAAGCGTCTGAAAAACGCCAAGGTTCTGGTGATCGGCGCGGGCGGACTCGGCTCGCCCGCACTGCTCTACCTGGCCGCCGCGGGCGTCGGCACGCTCGGCATCGTGGAGTTCGACGAGGTCGACTCCTCGAACCTGCAGCGCCAGATCATCCACGGCGAATCCGACATCGGCCGGCCCAAGGCCGACAGCGCGCGCGACTCCATTCTGGAGATCAACTCCGGCATCGACGTTCGCCTGCACAAGCTGCGCTTGGAGCCGGAGAACGCGGTCGAGCTGTTCCGCGACTACGACCTGATCCTCGACGGCACCGACAACTTCGCGACCCGCTACCTGGTGAACGACGCCGCGGTGCTGGCGGGCAAGCCGTACGTGTGGGGTTCGATCTACCGCTTCGAAGGCCAGGTCTCGGTCTTCTGGGAGGACGCCCCCGACGGCCGCGGCCTGAACTACCGCGACCTCTACCCGGAGGCCCCGCCGCCCGGCATGGTCCCGTCCTGCGCCGAGGGCGGCGTGCTCGGCGTGCTCTGCGCGTCCATCGGCTCGATCATGGTGACCGAGGCGATCAAGCTGATCACCGGCATCGGCGACCCCCTGCTCGGCCGTCTGATGGTCTACGACGCACTGGACATGAGCTACCGGACCATCAAGCTGCGCCGCGATCCGGAACGTCAGCGGATCACCGAACTGATCGACTACGAGGCGTTCTGCGGTGTGGTGTCCGAGGAAGGCCAGGCCGCCGCGGCCGGGTCGACCATCACCGCGCGCGAGCTGAAGGAACTGCTCGACGCGGGCAAGGACATCGAGCTCATCGACGTGCGCGAGCCCGTCGAATGGGACATCGTGCACATCGAGGGCGCGCGGCTCATTCCCAAGGACCGCATCCTCTCCGGCGAGGCGCTGTCCGAACTGCCGCAGAACCGCCCGATCGTGCTGCACTGCAAGACCGGCATCCGTTCCGCCGAGGCGCTCGCGGTGCTCAAGAACGCGGGCTTCTCCGACGCCACGCACGTGCAGGGCGGCATCGTCGCCTGGGCCAACCAGGTCGACACCAGCCTGCCGGTCTACTGAGCGCCGGCGGGCCGGTGCCCGTGCCCGCCGCGGCGCGGGTTCGCCCGGCGGACGCGCACGGCAGCGCTACGCCGGATCCGGGCCGTACAGGACCCTGATCCGTGCGGTAGCCGGGTGCGCGGCCGGACCGGCGCGGCGCCCGAAAACGGCCCCGCACCGGCGGTACCGTACGGCCGTGACTTCTGTGGAACCCCCCGAGCACGTGCGGGCCACGTTCGGTCTGCGCGAAGTGACTCCGGTCCCGCTCGGCGACTGGGACGGCGGTTGGCGCTGCGGTGACGTGGTGCTCAGCCCGGTCGCCGACCACGCGCGGGCGGCCTGGTCGGCCAAGATCCGCGAGACGCTGAAGGTCGACGGGCTACGCGTGGCTCGTCCGGTGCGCGCCACCGACGGCCGCTACGTGGTTTCCGGCTGGCGCGCCGACACCTACCTGGAAGGCCGCCCCGAGCCGCGCCACGACGAGGTCGTCTCGATCTCGCTGCGGCTACACCAGGCGACCACGCGGCTGGAGCGCCCGCGCTTCCTCGTGCAGCCGCCGGTCACACCGTGGGTCGACGTGGACGTCTTCGTGGCCGCCGATCGCGCGGCATGGGAAGCCGTGCCGCTGCGCAGCCTGCGCGCGGGCGGCGCGGTCCCGACCACCTCGCCCGACGGGCAGCGCAGCATGGAACTCATCGGCCAGCTCGCCACGCTGCGCAAGCCGGTGCGGACCCCGGCCCAGCTGGTGCACGGCGACCTGTTCGGCACCATCCTCTTCGCGGACGCGGACAGCCCGGGCCTCAGCGACATCACCCCGTACTGGCGCCCCGCCGCGTGGGCAGCGGGCGTCATCGTCATCGACGCGCTCTCCTGGGGCGGAGCCGACGAAGGCCTGCTCGACCGCTGGTCCGATCTGCCGGAGTGGCCGCAGATGTTGTTGCGCGCCGTCATGTTCCGCCTCGCCGTGCACGCGCTGCACCCCCGTTCCACCCCCGAGGCCTTTCCCGGGCTGGCGCGGACCGCCGATATGGTCCGGCTGACGCTCTGATTCTCCGATAGCGGTTCGCTCTGGTAGCGCCCGCGCGGTGCGTTAAGCTCTCTGCGCCGCGCATCACTCGGGTCGGCTCGGGCCGCGGCTTTCGATCCGGTTCTCGACGTTCGACTCATGGCCAGACCCGGCTGCCCGCCCGTTCGACGGGTTCGTCCGGTAGCTCTAAACCTTTGTAAACAAAAAGGATTCGCGGCGCGATGTCCAATCGGCGCCCGTATCATGTTGTGCGCGAGATCGCCGCCGCCGGGGTCCTTCGGATTCCGGGAACCCGTGCGATCGGCGACGAGGGGTGAGGACTTCGGCAGGTGAGAATTCAACCGAGACAACAGATCCTGAACGTGTGGGAGGCGCTCGTAGCCACCTGTTGGGACGGCGATGATTGGAAGTGGGACGGCCAAGTGGCCGCCAATTCCATCAGCGACTCCGAGCAGCTGCTGTGCCTGCTGTATCCGGCGACGGAGATCGACACGTTCTCGTTGGACAATCCGGACAGCATGGCCGACGACGTGCTCGCCGCGCTCGCGCCGATCGGTGACTCCACGCAGATCCGTGGTTTCGTGCTGTGGCTGCTCGAACAGTACGTCGAGCGGAACACCAAGGATTCCGGCGAGCCGGACTTCGCCGCGGGCAGTTATCTGCGCGCCGCGGACGGCGAGCCGACGCCGGAGCAGTACCGGATCGAAGTGGTCGACGCCTATTCCATGTCGCTGACCGTGTGTATGGCCGGTCTGCGCTTCCTGCGCTCCTATTCCGAGCGGACGCGTTCGGAGGATCTGAAGGCGCGGATCAAGCTGCTGTCCGATCAGCTCAGTGTCCGGCTGACGGCGGCCATGACCGGTCTGGTGCGCAGCTTCGTCGTCAACACGGTGCGGCAGAAATCGCCTGAGGGACAGGCGATTCTGAGCATGCTCGATCAGAGCGGTCCCGGTGAGGACGCCGGACTCGTCGAGGGTGTGCGCCGTGCGCTCGCGCGCGTGCGGGCCCGGCTGCGCAGTGACGTCGTGCTCGGGCAGGAGGAATCGGTCAAGGCGCTCGAGGACGAGAGCCTGCTGTTCGAGTGCGGCTGGAGCTGGGGCGTGGTGCGCAACGCCACCGAAGTCGACTTCGTCGAAGCGCGGATCGGCGATCAGCCCGGCATCGCCGATCCGCGGCCCTACCTGTACTTCACCATCGTCGCCCTGGACGGCATCAACGACCTCGTCGCCCCGCGCACCGGCGAACTCGGTCTGCTCAACGAACAGCAGCACCGGCTGGCGCAGGCGCTGCGCACGCGATGGGAACTCACCCAGCGTTATTGGTCCACCGTCGCGCGCTTCGGCACGGGATCTTGGCCGCTGGAGGACATTCCGTGGCGGACGTCGGACAACGAGCAGTCCGACTACTTCAGTCTCACGGTGTCCGCGGTGCTGATCCAGGACCTGGTCGCCCGCACCGCCACCGACGACGACTTGACAAGGGCCGTTGCCATTTTCGACGAGCTGGCCGGGCGGGGCAGGATCATCCGCAGGCCGACGGTCGATGACCCCGCCATCGCGCTGCACAACCCCGGCGTCCGGCTGCGCCTGCGCGGCAGCGAGCAGGTGGACAACGGATCGGTCCTGCAGTGGGAGGTGTCGGACTTCGCCGCCGTGCTGCTCAAGCGCATGTTGCAGGCGGCACGCCTGTCCAACAACGTCGCGGCGCGGGACAAGCTGATGGAACTGTCCAAGGCGGCGATGGACCATCTGCACCGGCGCGTGCTGCGCGTCGGCGCCGTCGGGTTGTGGGACGACCCCACAAGGGTTTTCGGCGGCAACGGCGCCGGGACGGTGTCCGAGCCGTCGTGGTACATGACCGAACGCGTCATCGAGTGCATGGTGGCCGCGGAGCAGACCTATCGGCAGTCGCCGCCCAATTGGCCCGAGCTGCAAGCGGTGGCGCGAGTCATGCTGAACACCGCCGAACACCGCTTCGATCAGGAATTGCTCGGCGCCAGCGTCCTCGACGCCTCCCCGAACCGCGAGACGTTGGTGGAGGTCGAGCGCAACATCGACGAAGCGCGGCAGCAGTTACGGGAGGACGCCGCGACGACGCTGGTGCACACGCTCGACGCGCTGCGCGAACTCTACAAACTCGCTGCCGCGCGCGACGACGCGACAAGGAGTTCCTGATCGCATGATCGTCTTCGCGACCTCCGACAAAGGGGGTACCGGCCGGTCGGTGACCAGCTGCAATCTCGGCTACCGGCTGTGCTCGAAAATGGGCAAGAACGTCGCCTATCTGGACTTCGATTTCGGATCGCCCACCGCCGGAGCGCTTTTCGAGATCGGCGGTATGGAGCGCGGCATCTCGAGCGGCTCCGGCCTGCATTCGTATCTGCTCGGCAAGATCGATGTCGCGACCCGAGTCGACGTGCGGGGAAACACCGACCGGACCGATCTGCGCAAGCTGCCCGGTCCCACCGGCAAACTCGTCTTGCTCCCCGGTGACCTCGGCGGCGGCGAATTCGACAAGAAGGCGAACGACGACATCGTCGAGCGGTGCGCGCGTCTGCTGCTCGAACTGGACCAGGCGTTCGACGTCTGTCTGGTCGACCTCAGTTCGGGACGTTCGGTCGCGATGGACATCTCGCTGAAGGCGACAGCGCTGCCGCAATTGGCGACGCGAACGGTTCGCTGGCTCGTCTTCCACCGGTGGACCCGGCAGCACATTCTGGCCGCCAACGGTCTGGTGCACGGTGAGCACGGTCTGCTGGAGTGCGGTGTCCGGGTCGGACACGACCGGGAGACATTGTTGGACAACCTGAGATACGTGCGGACCGCGGTGCCACAATTGAACATGGCCACGGGCGGTTCCGGGCCGCAGGCTGCCTGGCTGCACCAGCAGGACGCGATGTTGAAGCATTTGGCGTCGACCAAGGAGGTCGGAGCGAGTGCGCTGCTCGGCGAGACCCCGGTCGAACCGGTTCTGCAATACCGCGAGCAGCTGATCCTGGATATCGATGTGAAGAAGGAAATCGCGAACAGGCCTACCGTCGTCGCGTTCGACCTGCTCGCCAAGCGTTTGATCGACGAGGCGACCTGGATTCGGTTCTGACCTGACCCGCATGAATGCCAACCCGGAAAGGGCCGTTGAACACGGTGGAGAACGCCACAGGCTACAGCGAGGCGACCGAGAGCGCTCGGCTCGCCAGGGTGCCGCTGTCCCATATGTCCATCGAGGTGGGGCATTTCTACATGAACGATCTCACCAACGGTGAGGATCGCATTCGCACCCAATTTCGCCGTATCGTTCCACTGGTCGGCGCCTACACCGAGATCGCGAAAAGCGAGTACGGTCCGCGCGCCAGGGTCAGCACCTGCTTTCTGATCGACGACTATTTCCGCTCGGATACCAATCCAGGGGAAATCCTGCGCAAGCTGCTCGGCATCGCCGACGAATGCGGTTTGCGTATCGACTATCTGGCGAGGGAAGCCGGCTGCTTCGAGGTCCCGGTCGCGGGTCCCGAAGGGGTGAGCGTGTCACGCATTCCGCTCGCCGATATGGTGCGCAGCCGCATTGTTCCCGAGCCGTACGAGGGCACCAACGGGCGACGACCGCCGACAATGGAATCCGGCTGGCTGTGCAACGGAAAGCGCGCGAACGAAGGCGATTCCGGCCAGGCGATGCACGAGGAGGCCTACACGCCGCCGGAAGAGCTCGGGCGGCGCGAGCATTCCATCTTCCTCGACGTGGAGATGTGGAGCAGGCGGACGAAAGTGAACGGGCGCGCCGACGGCCACACCAAATGGTCGTGCCCCTATCTCGCCTCCATCTGGCAGCTGCTGCGCTTGGGAATGCTGCGCATGCAGGGGGCGCCGATCGTGGAACCGCAGCCGTGGGGACCGGGGGACGAGTGGCCGGACAACTGGTGGGATATGCCCGCGGTGCTCCAGCTGAATCCGAAGGCCAAGCCGTTCGCGGCGTATCGGTCGATCTCGCTGCTGCCCAAGCGCTATCTGAAGATCGAAGCCGCCGTGCAACTGATCCTCGACCACATCCAACTCGACGACGACGTGGTCGACCAGATCGTGAGCCGCGGTCGGGAAGAGGGAATCACGCTGCCGCGCAAGGTCACCGATCGCATCGGCCACGTTCTGCTGGACGGGGTCTGAGTTGACCGGCCCGACGAGTTCCGACGGTGCGCCCGCGCGGCGCGGGGTTCGAGCGAACCGCTCGGCTCCCGCGCGCGGCCGGGGCCGCCCGGCTCGATTGGTCGCGCGCGGCGCGCGGGCCCAACCGCGGACGCCGCCGCCCGAACTGCCCGTCGTGCTTGGTGAAGTCGAAACCTGTCTGCTGCCGACCGGTACCGCGTTGCGCCGCGAGGAGACGATCGACCTGCTCGGGCAGCTGATGCCCGACAGCACCATCTTCTGGCGGGAGCGCCCGATCTCACTGGCCATCTCGCCGCCGACGGTCGAAGGAGTCGACTGCCAGCTGAAAGTGCCGACGCGGACGAGCGTGCGGGCGATCGGGACGGTCGCGACGCGCTCGCTGGTGTTCGGCGGCCGCGTGTTGCAGAGTTCGTCGGTGACCAGGGTGGTGGCGGGCGCGAACGGGCAGCGCCAGACCTGGTCGCACTATCTGAGCCGGGCCGGCGTGCTCGAAACGGTCTCCAAGATCGCGAAGGACACCGGAACCGGTGTGGCCGAGGGCTTCCTGGTGCCGGGACCTGCCTCCGACAGCACGCTCGACCTGACATCGATCGCGAACCGGCTGCTCGGCCGGATCCGGATGGACAGCCGGCTCGACCAGCGGGTCCCGCTGCCGTCGGAGGCCACGCGGCTGCGCTGGGCGGCGCGGGTCGACCGGGGGAATCCGCCGTCCGTGCGGTTCCGGCTCCAGGACGACCGGGTGCGGGCGGTCCTGGTGACCGTCGGAAGCGCGGCGGAGCTGGATGACGTCCAGCGCTTCTGTGAGGATCTCGCGGTGCACGATTGGCTGCTGACGGCCACGTCGGCGGCGATCGACCAGTCCGACCTCTTCCCGCCGGGGAGTACGGAGTCGGTCGCGGTGTTGCTGCCCGTGCTGCGGCACCTTGCCCACGTCTGGATGCCGCGCGCGCACACCCCACCCGGTCTGCGCGCACTGTGGGACGGGCTGGAGGAGGCGCCCGGCCTGACGGCGGGGCGGCGGGGACTGGTCGACCAGGTCCGTGACCGGGTGCTCGTCGCGGCACTGGACGCGTTGCGGCACAGCAGGACAATGCCGCAGGACTGACGGATTCACAGCCGGAACCAGCGCCGCACCAGCAGCGCGAAGAACACGGAGGTGAACACGATTCCGGTGTAGGACTCGACGATCAGTAGCACCCGGCCCGCCCGCCCGATGTCGGTGAGATCGCCGAGTCCGACCGGATTGAGATAGTTGACCAGGCACAGGTGGAAGGTCGTCGAGATCGGCTCACGGTCGGTCAGCCACAGCGCCGCGGTGAAGGCGAGCAGCTGTAGCGCGATCCAGCCGAGCAGCTGGAAAGGGCGAAAGCCATACCCGCACAGCAGATCCGAGATAGCGCCAGGGATGCGCTTCCACACCGGGAAGGTCGCGCGCCGCCGGGCTCTGGCCAGCGCGAGACGGCAGCGGTCCTGTTTGCCGAAATCCTCTTCCAGCGCGTGCAACGCGGTGGCGCGCTTGAACGCCAGCGCCGCGTGCGACGGCAGGTCGGCGTCGGTGAGGCGATGACCGAGCTGTTCGTAGATCTCGGCAAGCCGCATGTTCTGGGTACGGCTCAGGCGCCGCGGTCCGCGGAACTCCACCTCGGCCGCCAGGAGCGCGGTCAGGATCGTCAGTGGCGTCCAGCCGGGTTGCTCGCGGTGCCCGATCGGCAGTTCGGCTGCCTCGTAGATGTGCCGGAATATCAAGGTGTCCCCGCCCGGCGCGATGGGCGCCGAATCGTAATCCAGGACGAGGTTCTCGACGTGGTTGTGGAATGCCCTGAGCATCAGCTTCTCCGGCGTTCGCGCCGGATCGTCGTGATTCTGGTTCAGGAATTTGAGGATGTCGGTGGTGTACCGGTCGGCGTGTCTGTCGATCAAGGTGGTCATCGACAGCACCGCGTGCGGCAGCTGTGACTGCCCTACGTATTCGGTCATGTGTGTGGTGCCCCCCGGCATCGTCCGCGTCGTCTCGACGTGACATCCACCATAGCAATGTGATTCGGCTATCGGCCGGGCCGCTGTTTGAGCCAGTGCGGGTCGGTCGGCTCGGGCACCCGGCCGGCGGCGGGTTTCGGGGTGAGCCGATATCGCAGCACATCGCGCGGCTCGCCGGGGCCGAAATACTGGTCCTCGTGACCGGTCACCTCGAAACCGGCGGTCTTGTACAGGTTGGTGGCGAGCTGATCGCTCGGGCGCACGGTGATGTAGACCGAATCCGCCGCGGCGGTCCGGCAGCTGTGCACCGCGCGTTCCAGCAGCCCACGGCCGATCCGGCGTCCCCGATACGGTGCGGCGACGGCCAAGCCCATCACCCAGCCTCGGCTGCGTGACCCTAGGCCGACGAGTGCGTATCCGCAGACGCGGTCGTCGAGTTCGGCCACCACCCAATGCGATCCGTGCAGATCGAACAGCTGCCGCAGTGCGGCGTACGGGTAGGCGTGGTCCGCGAACTGTTCCAGTTCGAGCGCGGCGATGTCCGTGAGGTCGTGCACTGTCGCGGCCCGGTAGACAGCCCCCGGCCTTGCCCCGATTTCCAATGGCTCACCTCTGTCTCCCCTGCGTGAGTCTGACTCCAGCGTAAAGCGGTGTGGTACTGCGAGGTTCGGAATCAGTGCGGCCGGTCGTTTCGGGCGGCGTTGCTCGACGGTCGCCCGGAGACGCCGAAAACCGCTGGGAGGAAACCCTTCCCAGCGGCATTCGGGTCGAACGAGGGCGTGGCGGTCACCGGAGGGGAATCGGGACCGCCCGGCCCCGACCGGCGTTCGGGGTTCGGTCCGAACGCCGGACGGCGATGCGGTTACACCTTGGCGTAGGCCAGCGAGGGGATGCGGCCGATGGCGAACGAGGAACGCAGGTAGAAGAACCAGGTGACCCCCGCCATCACGATGAACGCCGCCGAGTAGGCCCAGAAGGCGGGCGCCATGCTGCCGAAGTTGATGTTGGACAGGCGAAGTGCCTGCTGCAACAGGTAGCCGCCGGAGGCGCCGATCGCGCCGATGACGCCGATCGCCGCGCCCGCCTGTCGCTTGGCCGACGCCGAGGCTTCGGCGATGTCCATGCCGTGCTCGGAGGCGTACTTCTTGGCCTCCGCGTTGAAGATGGACGGGATCATGCGGTAGGTGGAGCCGTTGCCGATGCCGGTGAGGACGAACAGCGCGAGGAAGGCGACCAGGTAGAGCGGGAAGCTCTTCAGCTCGAGCGCCGCCATGATCGCGGCGACAGCGACGGCCATACCGCTGAAGACGATCACGGTGATCTTCGCGCCGCCGACCTTGTCGGAGACCCACCCGCCGAACGGGCGGCTGAACGAGCCGACGAAGGCGCCGAGGAAGGCCAGGTTGCCGAGGGTGGTGATCCAGCCGATCTTGGCCAGGTCGGGGAAGTTGGCCTTGATCAGGGTGGGGAAGGCGAAGGAGAAGCCGATGAAGGAACCGAAGGTCCCGATGTAGAGGAACGACATCACCCAGGTGTGCCGGTTGGTGAGCGCCAGCTTGTAGGACTTGCCGTCGGACTTCGCGGTGCTGATGCTGTCCATGTAGCGCAGGGCGCCGAAGGTGGCGATCAGGATGAACGGCACCCAGACCAGCACCGAGAGCGTGATGCCGAAGCGGTAGCCCGCCGGATCCTTGGCCGTGAGATGGGTGCCCAACGTGATCAGCAGCGGCAGCACCAGCTGGGTCTGCGCGACGCCGAGGTTGCCGCCGGCGGCGTTGATGCCGAGGGCCGCGCCCTTTTTCCCTTCCGGGAAGAAGAACGAGATGTTGGCCATCGAGGAGGAGAAGTTGCCGCCGCCGAAGCCGGCCAGCGCCGCGAGGACCATGAACACCCACATGGGGGTGCCCGGCTGGTTCACGAAGTAGGCCAGGCCGAGGGTCGGTATCAGCAGCATGGCCGCGCTGAACGCAGTGAATGCGCGCCCGCCGAATTTCGGGATGGCGAAGGTGTACGGAATGCGCAGCGCCGCACCGACGAGCGTCGGGGTGGAGGTGAGCAGCAGGGCGTTGCTCACCGCGGTGGGGTTGCCCTTGCCGAGCCCGGCGAGGAAGTCGAAGCCCGCGGCGCCCATGCTGGTGACCACGGTGCCCCAGATGACCCACACGCTGAAGCCGAGGTTCTCGGCGAAGACCGAGAAGATCAGGTTCTTGCGTGCGGTCAGTTTTCCGCCCGATTCCCAGAACTTCAGGTTGTCCGGTTCCCAGTGGTCCAGCCAGCGGCCACGCTTCTGGTGGCTGAACGATTCCGACTGCTGGCCGGTGGCAGCAACTGTGGCAGTCATCGGCTTCCTCTCGATTAGGCTCGACCGACCCTCATCGCGGCAATCGTCGCGCCATTGCGACGTTGATTCGTCTCGGGACGCCCATCCAAGTCGGGGAGGGGCCGTCGAGTTGCCTTTTGTACGGTCGAGACAAAGGTAGAAGCCAGTTGTTGCGGGCCCGTGGCCTTCGGTGACGTTCCCGGCAAATCCGACTCACATGGGGGAAACGCCCTCGGTGACCAGTTGGTTACCTGGCGATGGCGCCGCGGGACCGGTCGGAACTATCGGGCGTCCGGGTATTCCGCGATGAGCGATCCGAGGAAGCAGCGCGCGGCCTGCGCGGCGCGATCGGCGTCGCCGTCGACGACGGCCTGCACGAGTTCGTTGTGCTCGGCGTCGTAGGAATCGTCGGATTTCGAAGTCCGCGAGCGGATCACCTGTTCGATGGTGGGCAGCAGCGAGTCGTAGAACTCGAGGTACACCGCGTTGTGGCTGGCGACCACGATCGCGCGGTGCAGCGCGACGTCGGCGGCGATGGCGCTGTGGGTGTCCGCGTCCCAGTGGTGGCTGCGTTCCTCTAGCAACCTGCGCAGGTTCGCGATATCGGCGTCGTCGCGGCGGCGCGCGGCGAGCGCGGCGGCGGTGGTGTCCAGCGCGAGGCGTAGTTCGAGGACGTCGCGCTCCTCGGCGTCGGCGAAGTATTTGCCAAGGGTGCCGCCGACTTCCGAGGCGGCGATCACATAGGTGCCCGACCCTTGGCGCCGTTCCAGCATGCCCGCGTGCACGAGCGCCTGGACGGCCTCGCGCACCGTATTTCGGCCGGTGCCGGTTAGCTCGGTGAGCTCCGGCTCGGTCGGGATGCGGGAGCCGATAGCCCAACGGCCGGAACGGATTTCGGCACGCAGCTGTTCGGTTACCTGGGCGATGAGGCTGGTGCGCCGGACGGGTTGCACCGGAACAGAGTACCGCCCGTCACAAATTGTTGCCGACGATCATCGGGTCATCCTATGATTTCTCGGTGACAGCGACCCTCTCGAACACCGCGACCCGTCAGGATTCCGCCGCTCTCGAGCAGCGCAAGCGCGCGCTGGTAGAGGGTCGACTGCTCGTCCTCACCGCGATCGTGATGTCCGCACTGGTGCTGCGGGTCGCCGTCACCGCGTTCAGCCCGCTTGCCGAGCGCATCGGCGCGGATATCGGCTACTCGACCGCGGTCGTCGGTGTCTTCGGCATGATCCCGACCGCGATGTTCGCCCTCTCGGGCCTGCTGACCCCGATCCTGGTGCGTCGCCTCGGCCTGGAACGCACCGCGCTGACCGCCATGCTGATGGCCGGCCTCGGCATGCTGATCCGGGCCATGACGCACGGCACCGCCGAACTGCTGATCTTCTCCGCGCTAGCGCTCGGCGGCATGGGCATCGGCAACGTGGTGATCCCGCCGTTGGTCAAGCGGTATTTCCCGGACCGGCTGGCGGTCATCAGTTCCCTCTACATCACCATGGTGCAGCTCGGCACCGTGGTGCCCGCGCTGATCGCCGTCCCGGTGGCGGAGGCGCACGGCTGGCGGATCTCGATCGGTCTGTGGGCGCTGCTCGGCTTCGCCGCCGCGCTGCCCTGGATCAAAGTGCTGCGCGATCGGCGTGGTCGCGACATCGCCGACACCACGGGTTTGCCCGCCGAAGGCGCCGAGTCCGTGGGCCGGGTCTGGCGTTCGCCGGTCGCCTGGGGCATGGCGGGCATGTTCGGCATGACCTCGCTGACCACCTACGCGATCTTCGCCTGGCTGCCCAAGATCCTCAGCGAAGCGGGCGCGAGCGCGGCGTTCGGCGGCACCATGGTGGGACTGTTCGCCCTGGTCGGTCTGGTGGCCGCGCTCTCGGCGCCGACGATCGTCGCCCGCTTCCGCAATCCGTTCCCCGTTGTCGTCGGCTGCGCGGCCTTGTTCTTCACCGCCTTCGCGGGCCTGCTGATCGCGCCGATGAGCGCGCCCGTGCTGTGGGTGGTGATCCTCGGCCTCGGCCCGAGCACCTTCCCGATGGCGCTCACCCTCATCAATCTGCGCACCAAGACCCCGCGCGGCTCGGCGGCGCTGTCCGGCTTCACCCAGGGCGTCGGTTACGCGGTGGCGTGCGCGGGCCCGTTGCTGTTCGGCATGCTGCACACCGCGACGGGCGGCTGGCTCGCGCCGTTCGCGATGCTGAGCGTCGCGGTGCTGGTGTTGCTCGCCGGCGCGTGGCAGGCGTGCAAGCCGCGCATGCTCGAGGACACCTGGAACTGATCGGGCGGAATCTCCCGGTTCGAGTTGCGTGCCCGTGCGGTGCGGCGCATGCTGTGCGCGTCACACCTCACCGGCCGCTGTGCGCGAGATCGGCTGTTTGTCACCCGTGGAAACTCTTGTGTCACACGGGTGAAACATAACGTTGGAACTCACCCCGGAATCCGGGTAATCGTGAGCAACCGTTGATTTGGCGGTCATTTACCGCAGCATTTCGGCAATACCTGTTTCCTACCGTTGGGGCCAACCGATTTTGGGAGGCCCTTGTTGAGCACGCTGACGCGTAACCACAACATCGAGCACTGGGATGCCGAGGACGTCGCGGCCTGGGAGGCGGGCGGCAAAGACATCGCCAAGCGCAACCTGATCTGGTCGGTCTTCGCCGAGCACGTCGGATTCTCGGTCTGGTCGATCTGGTCGGTGATGGTGCTGTTCATGCCCGCCGACAAGTTCGGCATCGATCCCGCGGGCAAGTTCTTCCTCGCCGCGCTGCCGACGCTGGTCGGCGGATTGCTGCGCATTCCCTACACCGTGGCCACCGCCCGGTTCGGCGGACGCAACTGGACCATCTTCAGTGCGTTCCTGCTGGTCATCCCGACGCTGCTGACGCTGTACTTCGTCAACCAGCCGGGCACCTCGTACACGACCTTCATGATCGTGGCCGCGTTCGCGGGCTTCGGCGGCGGCAACTTCGCCTCCTCGATGACCAACATCAACGCCTTCTACCCGCAGCGGCTCAAGGGCTGGGCCCTCGGTCTGAACGCGGCAGGCGGCAACATCGGCGTGCCGGTCATCCAGCTGCTCGGCCTGCTCGTCCTCGCGACCCTCGGCGACGGCTACGGCTCCCTGATCTGCGCCGTCTACCTGGTGCTCGTCGCGCTGACCGCGGTCGGCGCCGCGCTCTACATGGACAACCTGAAGAACCAGAAGGCCGACCTGTCCTACATGGTGACGGCGCTGAAGGTGCCGCAGTCCTGGGCCATCGCCTTCCTCTACATCGGCACCTTCGGTTCGTTCATCGGTTACAGCTTCGCCTTCGCCCAGATCTTGCAGATCAGCTTCAAGGCAGGCGGCGACACCGCCGCGCAGGCCGCCGTGCACGCCGCGTCGATCGCCTTCATCGGCCCGCTGTTGGGTTCGCTGGCCCGCCCGTACGGCGGCAAGTGGGCCGACCGGATCGGCGGAAGCAAGGTCACCATCTTCGTCTTCGCCGCGATGATGGCCGCCACCCTCGTGGTCGGAATGGCCAGCACCGTGGCCGACGGCAACGGCGGCGTTGCCAGCGGTGGCGTGATGACCGTCATGGTCATCGGCTTCATCGCCCTGTTCGTGCTCTCCGGTTTCGGCAACGGCGCGGTCACCAAGATCATCCCGTCGGTCTTCGACGCCAAGTCCAAGAGCCTCGACGCCAGCCCCTCGGTGCAGGCGGCTTGGTCGCAGAACACCTCCGGCGCGCTCATCGGCGTCGTCGGCGCCATCGGCGCGCTCGGCGGCGTCGGCATCAACCTGGTGCTGCGCACCTCCTACGCCTCGACCAACTCGGCCACCACCGCCTTCTGGGTGTTCATGGCCTTCTACGTCGCCTGCGCCGCGGTGACCTGGTTCGTCTTCCTCCGCCGTCCAACCATGGCCGCCGACAGCGACGTCGTGCACGAAGCCGAGGCGCTCGTCCTCGAGGCCGAGGCCGCCGCATCCAAGTCCAACTCGTCGGCTCGCGCCTGACGCCCGAACCGTCCCCAGGGAGGTCACCATGAACCCCACAGTCGATCCCGCCCAGCGCAAGACCGCGGTGGTCGTCGGCCACGGCATGGTCGGGCACCGTTTCGTCGAGGCACTGCGCTCGCGTGACGAAGCCGGCCAGTGGCAGATCGTCATCCTCAGCGAGGAGCAGCTGCCCGCCTACGACCGCGTCGGACTGTCGTCCTACGTCGGCAGCTGGGACGCGAGCCTGCTCGCGCTGCCCGGCAACGAGTACGCCGGTGACGCCCTCGTCGAGCTGCGCCTCGGCCAGCGCGCCGAGAGCATCGACCGCGACGCGCGCAAGGTCGTCACCTCGGCGGGCGACACCATCGCCTACGACGCGCTGGTGCTGGCCACCGGCTCCTACGCCTTCGTGCCGCCGGTGCCTGGCCACGACCTGGACGGCTGCTTCGTCTACCGCACCATCGAGGACTTGGACGGCATCCGCGCCACCGCCGAGGCGGCCGGTCCCGGCGCGGTCGGCGTGGTGATCGGCGGCGGTCTGCTCGGGCTGGAGGCGGCCAACGCGCTGCGCCTGCTCGGCATGACGCCGCACGTCATCGAATTCAACGACCGGCTGATGCCCGCGCAGGTCGACGCGGGCGGCGGCGCGATCCTGGAGCGCCTGGTCACCGACCTCGGCCTGAACGTGCACACCGGCGTCGGCACCCAGTCGATCGAGGCCGCGGGTGACGGCAAGCTGAAGCTGACCCTCTCCGACGAGTCGACCATCGACAACGCCTCGCTCGTGGTGTTCTCCGCGGGCATCCGTCCGCGCGACCAGATCGCCCGTGACGCGGGCCTCGAGGTCGGTCCGCGCGGCGGCATCGTCACCGACCTGGGCTTGCAGACCTCCGACCCGAACATCTGGGCCATCGGTGAGTGCGCCGCGGTCGAGGGCGTCTGCTACGGCCTGGTCGCCCCCGGTTACAGCACCGCCGAGGTGGTGGCCGACCGGCTGCTCGGCGGCGCGGGCGAATTCCCCGGCGCCGACATGTCCACCAAGCTGAAGCTGCTCGGCGTCGACGTGGCCAGCTTCGGTGACGCGCACGGCACCACCGAGGGCGCGCTGTCGGTCGTGCTGCACGACGCGGCCAAGGGCACCTACGCCAAGCTCGTCGTCTCCGACGACGCGCAGATCCTGCTCGGCGGCATCCTGGTCGGCGACGCGTCCGCGTACTCCGCGCTGCGTCCGCTGGTCGGCCGTCCGCTGCCCGCCGATCCCGCCTCGCTGATCTCCCCCGCGGGTGCCGAACTCGGCGCGGACGCCCTGCCCGACGACGCCCAGATCTGCTCCTGCAACAACGTCAGCAAGGGCGCGATCTGCGGTGCCATCGCGGAGGGCGCTTGCGACGTGCCCGCCATCAAGAGCTGCACCAACGCGGGCACCTCCTGCGGTGGCTGCGTGCCGATGCTCAAGAAGCTGCTCGAGCAGTCCGGCGTCGAGGTCTCCAAGTCGCTGTGCGAGCACTTCACCCAGTCGCGCGCCGAGCTGTTCCAGATCGTTCAGGTCACCGGCATCCGTACCTTCTCCGGCCTGATCGCCAAGTACGGCAAGGGAACCGGCTGCGACATCTGCAAGCCGACCGTCGCCTCGATCCTGGCCTCCACCTCGAGCGACCACATCCTCGACGGTGAGCAGGCCGCGCTGCAGGACACCAACGACCACTTCCTGGCCAACCTGCAGAAGAACGGCACCTACTCGGTGGTGCCGCGGATGCCCGGCGGTGAGGTGACCGCCGAGCAGCTGATCACCATCGGCGAGGTGGCCAAGGAATTCGGCCTCTACGTCAAGGTCACCGGCGGCCAGCGCATCGACCTGTTCGGCGCGCGCGTCGAGCAGCTGCCGCAGATCTGGCAGCGTCTGGTGGACGCGGGCATGGAATCCGGTCACGCGTACGGCAAGTCGCTGCGCACCGTCAAGAGCTGCGTCGGCTCCACCTGGTGCCGCTACGGTCAGCAGGACTCGGTCGGCATGGCCGTGCTGCTCGAAAAGCGTTACCGCGGACTGCGTTCCCCGCACAAGCTGAAGCTGGCCGTGTCCGGCTGCGCCCGCGAGTGCGCCGAGGCGCGCGGCAAGGACGTCGGCGTGATCGCCACCGAGCACGGCTGGAACCTCTACGTCGGCGGCAACGGCGGTCTCACGCCGAAGCACGCGGTGCTGCTCGCCGGTGATCTCGACGACGAGACGCTGATCAAGTACATCGACCGCTACCTGATGTTCTACATCCGCACCGCCGACCGGCTGCAGCGCACCGCGCCGTGGCAGGAGGCGCTCGAGGGTGGCCTGGACTACCTCAAGGCGGTCGTCTGCGAGGACAGCCTCGGTATCGCCGACGAACTCGAGGCCGCCATGGCCAAGCACGTCGACGGCTACAAGGACGAGTGGGCCGCGGTGCTCGAGGACGAGGAGAAGCTCTCGCGCTTCGTCTCGTTCGTCAACGCGCCGGAGGAGGCCGACCCGACCATCTCGTTCGACGACAGCGGCGAGCGGAAGGTGCCGGTGCTGTTGGGCGTGCCACAAATGCCGGCCGCCACGCACGGGAAATAACGACTTAACCGTGCGGAAACAGGACGCCGGTACCAATGAGTAAGGCGTTCGGAGGAGGAACCCGATGACCGTGATCGATACACCCAGCATCTCGCCAGCTACGGCCACCGGTTGGACGCAAGCGTGCCGACTCGACTATTTGATTCCAGGCCGCGGCGTTGCGGTATTGCTGAAGGGTGGCCAGCAGGCCGCACTGTTCCGACTGACCGACGGCAGCCTGTACGCCGTCGGCAATATCGATCCGTTCGGTCGCGCGGCCGTGATGTCGCGCGGGATCGTCGGTGATCGCGGCGGCGTGCCCGTCGTGGCCTCGCCGCTGCTGAAGCAGGCGTTCTCGCTGCTCGATGGGCGTTGCCTGGACGATGAATCGGCGGCGCTGCCGGTGTACGCGGTGCGGGTCGACGACGGCATCGTTTCGGTTTCCAACGAGCCGGTGGCGCTCGACTCTTCGGACGGATGAACCTCTATGACGACAACTGAAGCGGGCGCCTGTCTCGCCGGATTCACGGTCGGGATCACGGCGGCGCGGCGAGCCGAGGAGTTCGCCACCCTGCTCACCAGGAGGGGCGCCACCATCGTCACGGCGCCCGCCATCCGGATCATTCCGCTGGCCGACGACACCGAATTGGAGCGCGTAACAAGGACTTTGGTCGCCCAGCCGCCGCAGATCACCGTCGCCACCACCGGCATCGGTTTCCGCGGCTGGATGGAGGCGGCCGAAGGCTGGGGGCTGGCCGAGGAGTTGCGCAGCACGCTGGCCGCCACCCGCATGCTGGCGCGCGGCCCGAAGGCCAAGGGCGCCATCCGCGCCGCCGAACTGCGCGAGGAATGGTCGCCCGCCTCCGAGTCGTCGGCCGAGGTGCTCGATCACCTGCTCGCCGAGGGCGTGGAGGGCGTGCGCATCGCCGTGCAGCTGCACGGCGCCACCACCGAGTGGGAGCCGGTACCGGACTTCTGCGAGGTATTGCGTTGCGCCGGAGCGGATGTCGTTCCGGTGCCGGTGTACCGCTGGACGCCGCCCGCCGATCAGGGCCCGATGGACCAGCTGATCGAGGCGATCGTCACCGCGAGCCTGGACTGCGTGACCTTCACCAGCGCGCCCGCCGTGGCGTCGATGTTGATGCGCGCCAAGGAAACCGGTCTGCTGGAGGGCGTGCTGCACGCCCTGCGCGGCCGGGTGCTCGCGGCCTGCGTCGGTCCGATCACCGCGGCGCCGCTGGAAGAGCTCGGCGTGCCGACCTCGATGCCGGGGCGTGCGCGACTCGGCGCGCTGGCCAGGCACGTGGCCGAGGAATTGCCCCGGCGCGCCAACCGGATTCAGGCCGCCGGACACAACATCAGTGTGCGCGGCGCGTGTGTCGTCGTGGACGGCCAGGTGCGTCAGCTCGCGCCGGCGCCGATGGCGCTGATGCGTTCGCTGGCCCGCCAGCCCGGTCGGGTGGTGTCCCGCGAGGACCTGCTCTCCGCGCTGCCCGGCGGCGGTGACGACACGCACGCCGTGGAGACCGCGATCGCCAGGCTGCGCGCCGGGCTCGGCACGCCGAAGGCGATCCAGACCGTGGTCAAGCGCGGTTACCGGCTCGCCTTGGACGCCGCCGAGTGCACCGACAACAATCCGCGCCAGGTGCCGCAAGCGCGGCCGCAGGTGCCCGGTGTCGGCGCGCCCATGCGTGCTCCCAAGTACGCTCCGCAACCGATGGGGAGCTGGTGAGCACCCCCGCCCTGGTGCTGGTGGCGCACGGCACCCGAAGCACCAGGGGCGTGGAGATGATCGCGGCTCTGGCCGAGGCGGTCTCCCGTGAACTCGGTGCGGTCTCGGAAACGGTCGCCGCGATTTCGGGGCGCGGCGACCGTACCGACGCGCCCGTGGTGCGCACCGCCTTCGTCGACGTGCTCGGCCCGTCGCCGTCGGAGGTGTTGCGCGATCTGAACGCTGCGGCGGAATCCGTTCCCGCCGTGGTGGTCCCGGCGTTCCTCGCCTCCGGCTACCACGTCTACCAAGACGTGCCGCGCGAGGTCGCCGAGAGCGGGCACGACGCGGTGGCCGTCACCGCGGCCATGGGGCCGGATCCGGCGCTGGCCAGGATCATGGCGATGCGGTTGCGCGCGGCGGGCTGGCGGCGCGGTGACGCGGTCGTGTTCGCGGCGGCGGGTTCCTCGGATGCCCGTGCCCGGCAGGATGTCCGGCGTGCGGCCGCGATGCTGGCCGAGCACCTCGGTGCGCCGGTGCGCATCGGTTACGTCGCCACGGGTGCGCCGCGCGTCCCGGAAGTCGTCGCCGATCTGCGTGCCTCCGGTGCGCGGCGGGTCTTCGTCGCGTCCTATCTGCTGGCGCACGGGTTGTTCCAGCAGCGGCTGCACGACGCGGGCGCGGACGGTGTGGCGGAGCCCATCGGCGTGCATCCCGCGGTCGTCCGGCTCATCGCGGATCGTTATCGCGCGGCCGTGCGGGAAATGGTCGATACACGCGTACGTTGAACGCCCTCGGTCCGAGCTTTCGCGGCTCGGTGCCGGGGTCCACACTGTGACCCATGGCATACGACGAGAAGCTGGCAGAGCGGATCCGCGATCTCATCGAACCCGGTCCGCAGGTGGTCGAGAAGAAGATGTTCGGCGGTCTCGCCTTCCTCGTCGACGGCAACATGGCGGTGTCGGCCATTCGCGACGGTGGCCTGCTCGTCCGCGTCGACCCGGCCGAGGCGGAGGATCTGATCGACGGCGAATCCGTCTCGACCATGACCATGGGGGGCCGCGAAATGCGCGGCTGGCTGCGCGTCACCCCCACCGCCCTGCACGACGAATCCGCCCTGCGCGCCTGGATCGCCCGCGGCGTCACCTACGCCCGGTCCCTCCCACCCAAGCGCTGAGTGCCCGCCAGATCGACGGGAGTCGAATGGTGGCTTACCAAGATCAATTCACCACCATATGACTACCGTCGTATTCATTTCTCTATCGACGGGAGAGAAATGGTGAAAGGCCCCTGAACAACGCGAGAGACCAAAAGTCCGCCGGTTGCCGATCGAATCGGACAGTACGGACGGATTCGTCGTCGACCCTTCCCGGCCGTCGCACACAGCGATACGCTGCGCCGATGACGCCCATTGTGCGCGGAGCGGTCGTTGCGGCGATGGTCGGCGGGTCGCTGGTCGGTGGGGTGCGGGCGGAGGCGACGCCCGGGTCGGAGATCACGGCGGTCACCCTCGGGCAGGCGCAGATTCCGGCCGGATTGTTGCCGTTCGTCGCAGGAACCGATCTGGTGGTTCGCGAGATCACCATCGGCCCCGGCGGTTCGACCGGCTGGCACTACCACGACGGCCCGGTCTTCGGCTTCATCCGCTCCGGAACCCTCACCCACCCCGGCCCGGATTGTGTTGCGCCGGTCTACCGCACGGGCGACTTCATCTACGAACCCGCAGGCGAGTGGAACGTCCACATCGGCCAGAACCTCGGCCCCGACCCCCTTGTCCTCGACGTCGTCTACGCCCCTCCAACAGGCGCCCCCCTCTTCCAAGACGCCCCCGCCCCACCCTGCGCCTGAGAGCGGAGGACTCACCGCATCGAACGAACTCGCCCCCACCGAGAGTCGGTGGGGGCGAGGGGGTTCAGCGCCAGCGTTCCGGGGTGACCGGGGCGTCCCAGGCGCGGGCGTAGCGGCGGGAGTCGGTGGCGTTGGGTTGTTTGTGGCGGTAGACGATGTAGGGGCGGGTGAGGTAGCCGATGGGGGCGCTGAACATGTGGACCAGGCGGGTGTAGGGCCACAGGGCGACCAGGACGAGGACGACCAGCCCGTGCAGCTGGAACGGCCACGGGGTGTCGACCATCAGCTCCGGTTGCGGGTTCAGGGTGAACAGGCTGCGGAACCAGGGGGAGACGGTCTCGCGGTAGTTGTAGGTGCCGAACAGCAGGTTGGCGCCCCAGGTGTTGGTCAGGCCGGTCACCAGCGCGGCGGTGAGCAGGGCGTACATCAGCTTGTCGTTGGCGGTGGTCGCTTTGCGCACCGCGGGCACCGTGAACCGGCGGTACAGCAAAATGCCGACACCGGCCAGCACGGAGAGCCCGGCCACCGAACCGGCGCCGACGGCGATCAGGTGATAGGTGTGATCACTGATGCCGACCGCCGCGGTCCACGATTCCGGAATCAGCACGCCGAGCACATGCCCGAAGAACACCCCGAGCATGCCGAAGTGGAACAGCGGGCTGCCCAGCCGAAGCAGCCTGCTCTCGTAGATCTGCGAGGAGCGGGTGGTCCAGCCGAACTGATCGTTGCGGTAGCGCCAGATGTGGCCGAGCACGAACGAGGTGAACGCGACGTACGGCAGGATCAGCCACAACTCGACGGGCAGGTGCGGGACGGCGTTCATCGACGGCCTTCCGATTGAGCGAACATCGTGGGGTCCATGGCGAAGGGCTCCAGGCCGACCTCTTCCTCCGGCGGACCTTCGGCCGCGAGCTCGGCGATGCGCCGCCGATCGGCCGTGGTGAGCGGCGGCAGCGTGGCCACCACCGCGGCCAGCGCACCCGTGTAGGGAGAACCACTGTCGGACAGCGAGAGTCGCAGCAGCTCGATGACCGGCAGGTGCTCGCCGAGCAGTCGCTCGCCGCCGATCGGGTCCACCGTCGCGGCGAATTCGAGCAGCACGGGCAGATGGTCGGGCAGTTCCTGATCGCCCAGTTCCACCCCGGCGTGCCGGTAGGCGTGCTTGAAACGCAGCAGCGCCATGCCCCGCTTGCGGGTGTCGCCGTAGGCGTAGAACGTCAGGTGCAGGCTGGCGCGCCGCCGCATGTCGAAGGTCGCGACGTAGTCCGCGGCCAGATCGATCGGCGGTGTCGTGCGCAGGTGGGTCAGCAGACCGGCCAGCTGCGGGCGCACCTCGTCCGGCAATTGTTCTGCGGCACCGGACAATTCGTCCAGCATGGCCAGCAGGTCACGGCCGGGGTAGTCCAGCAGCAGCGCGGCGAGCCGCCACACCAGGCGGCGGTCGCGCTCCGCCATCCGCACGGCGGGCTCGGGCCGCCGGCGCAGCTTCAGCAAACTCATCTGGCGGCCCCGCTCGATGCCGCGGTCACGTCCCCGGTGGACGAACCGCTCCCGGCAGCGCCGTTGCTGCCGTTAGCGGCCCCTACCGCGGCAGCGCCGTTGCTGCCGTTCGCCTCTGCGCCATTGGGCTCGGTGCCGTTGGCCGAGCCGTTCTGCGCAGCTTTCTCGGACCCAGCGCCGTTGGATTCAGCGCCGTTGGTCCCGGCTCCATTGCTGGACGGAATCAAACCCTTGGTGCTCTTCCCGTCCCAATTGAGCAGATTGATCCGGTTCGACTTCTCCTCCGGCGCGGCGCCGTTGGTGTCGGTCAGATGGAACTTCTCCACCATCTGATCGAACGCGGTCATACCGGGCCCGCCGTCGGTGTCCAGACTGCATCCGGTCGCGAGCGAATCCAGTTCGTGCGCCTGCGAAGTCGCGCCCTGCGGGATCACGTAGCGGTGCTCGTACTTCGCGATGGCGAGCAGCCGGTAGAGCGCCTCGATCTCCTCGGGCTCCAGCCGCACCGACGGCGCGATCGAGGGATCCGGCTCCTCACCGAGGTTCACCGACCGCATGAAAGACCGCATGGCGGCCAGCCTTTGCAGCGACGCGCGCACCGGACCGAGCTCACCCGCGGTGAACAGCTCCGCCAGGTACTCCACCGGAATGCGCAGCGCGTCGATGGCGCCGAACAGGTTCGCGTGGTTCTCCCCGTCGTGCCCGGTCTCGGTGAGCACGTCCA
Source organism: Nocardia bhagyanarayanae (assembly GCF_006716565.1). Lineage (NCBI taxonomy): Bacteria > Bacillati > Actinomycetota > Actinomycetes > Mycobacteriales > Nocardiaceae > Nocardia > Nocardia bhagyanarayanae. The sequence continues at coordinate 2,996,764 of NZ_VFPG01000001.1, forward strand.
CCACCGGCGAGAGCGGCGGCACGTACCAGACCATCGGCATGGTCCGGTATTCCGGGTGCAGCGGCAGCGCGATCTGGTAGTCGACGATCAGCTTGTAGACGGGCGAATCCTGCGCCGCCTGAATCCATTCCGGCGAGATGCCGGCGCGCTCGGCCTCCGCGACCACCCGCGGGTCGTGCGGGTTGAGGAAGACGCCGAGCTGCGAGGGGTACAGGTCCTTGGTGTCGGTGACCGACGCCGCCTCGAGCACCTTGTCCGCGTCGTAGAGCATGACGCCGATGTAGCGCAGCCGCCCCACGCAGGTCTCCGAGCACACCGTCGGCATGCCGACCTCGACGCGCGGGTAGCAGAAGGTGCACTTCTCCGCCTTGCCCGTCTTGTGGTTGAAGTAGATCTTCTTGTAGGGGCAGCCGGTGATGCACTGCCGCCAGCCGCGGCACTTGTCCTGGTCGACCAGCACGATGCCGTCCTCGGCGCGCTTGTAGATCGCGCCGGAGGGGCAGGACGCCGCGCACGACGGGTTCAGGCAGTGCTCGCAGATGCGCGGCAGGTAGAACATGAAGGTCTCTTCGAACTCCAGTTTCACCTTGTCCGAGAGCTTGTTCAGCAGCGGGTCCTTGCCCACCTGCTCGGGGCCGGAGCCGAGGTCGTCGTCCCAGTTCGCGCCCCAGGTAACCTTCGTGTCCTCGCCGGTGATCAGCGATTTCGGCCGCGCGACCGGTGTGGTGTCGATGGCGGGGGAGGACAGCAGGTTGTCGTAGTCGTAGCTCCACGGGTCGTAGTAGTCCGACACGGTGGGCAGGTCCGGGTTGGCGAAGATGTTGAGCAGCCGCTTCATTCGCGAACCGGACTTCAGGGTCAGCTTGCCGCGCTTGGTGAGCGTCCAGCCGCCCTTCCACTTCTCCTGGTCCTGGTACTGACGCGGATAACCCTGTCCGGGACGCGTTTCCACGTTGTTGAACCAGACGTACTCGGTGCCGCCGCGGTTGGTCCACGCCTGCTTGCAGGTGACGCTGCAGGTGTGGCAGCCGATGCACTTGTCCAGGTTCATCACCATGGCGAGCTGTGCCATGACACGCATATCAGTACTCCACCTTCTGCGACCGCTTGCGAATAGTCGTCACTTCGTCGCGCTGATTTCCGGTGGGGCCGTGGTAGTTCAGCGCGAAGGACTGCTGCGCGTACCCGCCGATAAGATGCGAGGGCTTGATCATGATCCGGGTGAGCGCGTTGTGGATGCCGCCGCGCTTGCCGCGCGCGTCGTTCACCTCGGGGGTGCCCTCGATGCGCGGCACATCCACCGCGCGGTCCTGCGCGTGGTACATGAACACGGTGCCTTCCGGCATGCGGTGCGAGACGATGGCGCGCGCGACGACGATGCCGTTGCGGTTGATCGCCTCGATCCAATCGTTGTCGGCCACACCGATCTTCGCGGCGTCCTTGTCCGACATCCAGATCGACTGACCGCCGCGCGAGAGCGTCAGCATGTGCAGGTTGTCCTGGTAGGCGGAGTGGATCGACCACTTCGAGTGCGGCGTCAGATACCGCACGGTCACGCCCTTCTCGGTCACCGAACCCACGCCGGGCTCGCTGAACAGTGCGGTCATGTCCAACGGCGGCCGGAAGATCGGCAGCTGCTCGCCGAGCTCGATCATCCAGTCGTGGTCGAGGTAGAAGTGCTGGCGTCCGGTGAGGGTGTGCCAGGGCTTGAGCCGTTCGGTGTTGATGGTGAACGGCGAGTACCTGCGTCCGCCGGTCTCGCTGCCGGACCACTCCGGCGAGGTGATCACCGGCACGGGCCGAGCCTGGGTGTCGGCGAAGGTGATTCGCTTGCCCTCGTGCTCGGCGGCCAGGTCGGCCAGCTTCGTGCCGGTGCGGCGCTCCAGCTCCTCGAAGCCTTCCACGGCGAGGCGGCCATTGGTGGTACCGGACAGCGCCAGGATGGCCTCGGCCGCGTGGGTGTCCTTGGCCAGCGACGGACGGCCCTGCGCCACACCGGAAACCACGGTACCGTTCATGCCCGCCAGGTACTCCACCTCGGCGTTCGGGTGGGTGGTCACGCCCTTGGTTGTGACGCCGAGGGTGTCGACCAGCGGTCCGAGCGCGGCCATCTTCTCGGCCACCTTCGGGTAGTCGCGCTCGACGACCACCAGCTTCGGCATGGTCTTGCCTGGAATCGGTTCGCAGTCACCGGCTTTCCAGTCCAGCACCCGGCCGCCCGCTTGCGCCATGGCATCCGCCGAGTCGTGCTGCAACGGCACCGCGACGATGTCCTTGCGCTTGCCGAGGTGCTTCTCGGCCATCCAGGAGAAGCCGCGGGCGATCCGGTGGAACGCCTCGAAATCGGTCTTGGCCTCCCACGGCGGAGAGATGGCCGGGGAGAACGCGTGCACGAACGGGTGCATGTCGGTGGAGGAGAGATCGTGCTTCTCGTACCAGGTGGCCGCTGGCAGCACGATGTCGGAGAACAGCGTGGTGCTCGTCATCCGGAAGTCCAGGGAGAGCAGCAGATCCAGCTTTCCGGTCGCCGCCTCGTCGCGCCAGACCAGCTCCTGCGGTCGCACCCCGGCCGCCTCGCCCGCCTGCAGGTTGGAGTCCGCGCCGAGCAGGTGCTTGTGGAAGTACTCGTTGCCCTTGCCGGAGGAGCCCAGCAGGTTGGCCCGCCAAACGGTCAGGCAGCGCGGGAAGTTCTCCGGCGCGTCGGGGTCCTCGCAGGCGAAGCGCAGGTCTTCCGACTTCAGCCCGGCCACCACGTGTTCGGCGGGGGTGGTGCCCGCCGCCTCGGCCTCGTCCACGAGATCGAGCGGGTTGCGGTTGAAGGTCGGGTAGCTCGGCATCCAGCCGAGCCTGCTGGCCAGCGCGATGTTGTCGGCCGCCGTGCGGCCCTCGAACGCGCCCTTGCCGAGCGGCGAGGCGAACGACTCGGCGGTGAACGGGTCGTAGCGCCACTGATCGTTGGTCAGGTACCAGAACACGGTGCCCTGCATCTGGCGCGGCGGACGCTGCCAGTCCAGGCCGAAAGCCAAAGTGGCCCAACCGGTCACCGGACGGCACTTCTCCTGGCCGACGTAATGCGCCCAGCCGCCGCCGTTCACGCCCTGGCAGCCGGTGAGCAGCGTCAGGGTGAAGAAGGCGCGGTAGATCTGGTCGGAGTGGAACCAGTGGTTGGTGCCCGCGCCCATCAGGATCATCGAGCGACCGCCGGAACGGTCGGCGTTGTCGGCGAATTCGCGCGCGATGCGCTCGGCCTGCTTGGCCGGGACGCCGGTGATGGTCTCCTGCCAGGCGGGCGTGTAGGGGGTGGAGGCGTCGTCGTAGCCGGTCGGCCATTCACCGGGCAGTCCGTCGCGCCCGACGCCGTACTGGGCGAGCAGCAGGTCGAACACGGTCGTCACGCGCTTGCCCGCGACGGTCACTGTCGGCACGCCGCGCAGCAGCACGCCCGCCTTGTCGGTGTCGAAGCGCGGCAGCCGCACCGCGACGGGCTTGTTGTCCCGCGCGCCATACAGACTCAGCAGCGGGTCGACCCCGCCCAGGTCGAGGTTCCACTTGCCCGCGTCGCCCTCGGTGAAGCGGTGGCCGAGAGAACCGTTGGGCACCACCGGGTTTCCCGCGTCGTCGAGCAGTACGGGCTTGTGCTCCGCGCCCTCGGCGGTCTCGCCGAGATCGGCGGCGGTGAGGAACTTGCCCGCCAGCGCGCCGTCGTGGTGGTACACGCCCTCGGCGTCCCAGCCCTCCGGGTCGTCCAGGCAGACCAGGTACGGCAGATCGGTGTAGCGCTTGACGTAGTCGAGGAACCGCGGGGTGTCGCGCTGGAGGAAGAACTCCTTCAGGATCACGTGTCCCATCGACATGGCAAGCGCCGCATCGGTTCCCGGCCGCGCGGGCACCCACTCGTCGGCGAACTTGGTGTTGTCGGCGTAGTCGGGGGAGACGACGACAACCTTCTGGCCGCGGTAGCGGGCCTCGGTCATGTAGTGCGCGTCCGGGGTCCTGGTGACGGGCACGTTGGAGCCCCACATGATCAGGTAGCCCGCGTCGAACCAGTCGGCCGATTCCGGCACGTCGGTCTGGTCGCCGAACACCTGCGGCGAGGCGACGGGCAGGTCGGCGTACCAGTCGTAGAACGACAGCATCGACCCGCCGAGCAGCGAGATGAACCGGGCCCCGACGGCGTGGCTGACCATCGACATGGCCGGAATGGGCGAGAAGCCCGCGACCCGGTCGGGCCCGTAGCGCTTGATGGTGTGCACGTGCGCGGCGGCGGCGATCTCGGCGGCCTCCCACCACTCGGCGCGCACGAAACCGCCCTTGCCGCGGGCGGATTTGTACTGCTTGGCCTTCGCCGGGTCCTCCACGATGGATTCCCAGGCCAGCACGGGATCCTTGAGCCGGGTCTTGGCCTCGCGGTAGAGCTCCAGCAGCGCGCCGCGCACGTACGGGTAGCGCACCCGTGCGGGCGAGTAGGTGTACCAGGAGAACGACGCGCCGCGCGGGCAGCCGCGCGGTTCGTACTCGGGCTTGTCCGAGCCGACCGAGGGGTAGTCGGTCTGCTGCGACTCCCAGGTGATCACGCCGTCCTTGACGTAGATCTTCCATGAGCACGAGCCAGTGCAGTTCACGCCGTGCGTGGAGCGCACCACTTTGTCGTGCGCCCAGCGGTCGCGATAGAAATCGTCGGCGCCGCGGCCGCCTACTTTGTGCAGGCTGCGCTGGTCCGAGGAGACCTCGCCGCGCTGAAAGTATTTGCCCAGCCGGAGTAATGCGTCACCGGCGTCGGAGGAAAGCGGGCCCGCCTGATCGGAGGGTGCCGAAACATGAGTGCGTGAGTTAACCACGACGCCCCCTTCGAGCTGTGAAATCGGGCTGTTGCACCGACTGTAAGGAGGTGGAGACGCGCGGCCAAACGATTCTCTCACAGCGCGCGGAGGCCATCGGTGAGTTGTGAGGTCGCGGCAACGTGCCGGTCACTGGACGGTTGCGATCGACCTTCGGTGACATTCACGTGACCTGGGCCGATGCGGGCTGACCGGCCGAAATGCGGCAGCGGGCAGGCGTTTCGGGGCCTTGCCGGTGAAGCTTTCGAAACCGGGGGTTCTCGGGCGGTTTACAATCGTTAACACAACTCGGCGGGGTTGCCGGGCCCGAATTGTGGCGCCGCCCACTGCCCACGTGGCTACCATGTCGAACCCCGATTCGTCCAGACCCGTCTGATTCGCCATTTGTTTGCCGCAAGTCGGCGGCCGTCCGGTGTGGCGCGTTCAGGCTGCGCGTACGCAGCGATTCGAGGCCGAGACCGTGCCTGGCGGCGGCGCGTGAATCACCCACACCGGCTCCATCGTCTCGATGGGCGGGCCGCCCGTGCCTCGAGATGTCGAAGGCGATCCGCGAGCAGCTCGGCAGAACCCCCGGCGACACCGTCGCGGTCACCGTGCGCCGCGGCACCGGAGACGGTCGCGGTGTCCGAGGACTTCGCGACGCCGTCAGCTCGTCGGCGCGATCGAGTCGGCCGAACGTCCGGAGACACGCGCGAAGCGAATCGGTGCGGTGGTCGCCGCGGCGGGGTGAGGCGCGTCGTCGAGCCGGCGGGCATTCTCGAATCGATTCGCCCAATTCTTTTGGGCGGCATCAGGCGCGACAAATGGGTACCGACCGGTCGGATATTGCGCCGTACGTGCGCGCATTCCAATAGTCGGCCGAGCGACCGCGGGCCCGCTGAGCAGGTGCTCGGCGTCGTGAATGGCGCTGGCGCAGGTGAGTTTACGCGCCAGGTGAGATAGCTGAAATGTAACTATGACACATGCGTGGTGCGGAATATAAAGAAGGTATATCAGTTAATATCGTCCGCTGTGGGCAACCGCTCGGATCGTCCACGATTGGAGCCGTGCACAACAGCATCGCGATCTTGGTGCTGCGAACGCGAGAGGTTCGGCAAAGCTGTCACTTGGAAGTAGCCAACTGGTTGGTACATCTACGGTTTCATAGGAGCGAATAGCTGTGTCACGCAAGTCGACCGAAGCCGGGCCGGGCGATCTCCTGCGACCGCCGACCTTCGGCGGGTTGTTGCGGAGGTTCCGCGACGACCGGCGGGTCTCCCGGGAAAAGCTGGCATTCGCAGCGGGGGTGAGTTCCAGCTACATCACGCACCTGGAGGGCGGCGACCGCGCCCACCCGACGAAAGTGGTGGTCGAAGCGCTCGTCGGTTACCTGCACCGGATCGCGCCGCTCTCCGACGCCGAGCGCAGACACCTGTTCGACCTGGCCGGGCTGTCGCACGCCTCGGCGCCGACGGTCGCCGAGTTGCGCGCCGGGATCACCCAGGACATGCGCGACGGCCTCGCGGTGCACGAGCCGAACGCGGCGGGTTATCTCGACACCAGGTGGAACGTCCTGTCCTGCAACGAGGCCTACGCCGCGGTCTTCCCCGGCCTTGTCGAGGACGTGAACATCCTCCGGTGGTTCTTCGGCAACGAGGTGTCCAAGCGGGTGATGGTCGAATGGGAGCGCGAGGCCGCGCTCACCGTGGACTGGCTGCGCGGACTCATCGGGCAGTCCGCGAGCGCCGACTGGTCCACCGAATTGCTCGCCGAACTCGGCCGGTATCCGGAATTCCGCCGGATGTGGGCGGCCGGGGGAACCGCATACGGCCGGGAAAGTCCGCAAATGCTGCTCCGGGATATCGAAACGGGGAAGCCGTTCAGCCTGGACGTGCAGCTGTACCGGGTGGATTCGGGAAGTCATCCCGGCCGGATTCAATTCTTCCTCGGTATCCGCACGCCCAGCCACCTTGCGCGGTCCGGCCTCGCGGGCCGCCCGGCGGTCAACGGCTCCCGAGGCGGGTAGTCCGGCGTAAAACAGAGTGGCAGCGCGGGTTTCGTGGAAAACGCACCGCGCGGTATCGCCCGGCGCGCGACCGTCGGCCCGTCGAGAAAGCGGCCCGCCGGGGTGGCGACGCGCTCGCTCGTGCGCGAAAACCGCTGGGGGAGAGCCTGTTCGGACGAAAGCCATGGGTGGACCTTACCGTGCGGGCTACGCTGTCGAAATGCGTTGCGGGAGATATGCCATACCCCGTTGCGGGTACCGGCTCGGCGGTACTTTCACTGGTCGGTGTGGGCACCTCACAGGGTGCGCGAGAAGTTCCACTTCGTCTGGACAACGGTTCGGGAAACGTATTTGATCCGTTTATCGGCGCGGTTGGGCAATTACTTGCGAGACTGTGCATCGATCTCGGAAGACAACGGATTGCGTGAACATTGCGGGAGTGAGTGCTCATGGTCGATGTCATCGGTTTGGTACCGCATATCTCGCTGGCGGCCGCGGCGAACTGCGCGAATGGAACGTTCGCGGTTTGCGGTGACGAGGGTCGCGCGCTGTGGTACGGACCGTTTCTCGACGGCGACGCCGATCATCCGCACGGCGATCGGTGCGCGGGCGCGATGGCGGCCGCGAACCGGGCGGTGTGGCTGGCCGGACGGGCTCGCGCGGACGCGGGCCACGCCGAGGCCACCCTGCACCTCACGGTGACCGAACCGGACATCGACATCGTCACCCTGGCCTGCACCGCGTCCATCTCCGGTCTCGTGCTCGACCTGATCTGCTCGGAAGACAATCCGGCGCTGGACTGGTGCCAGGTCTTCGGCGGCCTGGACTGGAATCCGGGCGCGCTGGTCAGTTTGATCGACGCCGAATCCCAGGAGCAGGCACCCGGCAGACATCTACGCGCCGTCGATACCTACAGGAACAACGACATCGAGGAAGGGTTGCCCATGATCCGCGACGCAGGAGACATCGGTTCGATCGGTGGGAAGCAGGCGGTCGACCTCGGCGTGGAGTTGCGCGCCGCGCTCGAGGCGCTGTTGCTGCACGACGCCGTCGGCCTCGATGCCAAGATGCGCCACGCGATCGCCGCGACCGTGCATCTCGCGGTGGACACCCCGCACGGCCCGCCGGAGGACGCCGAGGAGTTCCTCGGCAGGCTGGACGCGGGCTGGCTGCTCGCCGCGTGGGCCGGACACGACACCGAGATGTCGCTCATCGCCACCCTTGCCGCGGGTGACGTGCCCGCGCTGTCCTGGTGCGAGCTGATGTTCACCACCGCGCTCGCGCCGTGGTCGACCAGTCCCGTCGCGGTGCACGCGCGCCGGATCTTCGCGACCGTGCAGCACGGCCGCATCGGCGCGGTGCGTCCGCAGGTGCGCGCGTCCGGGGCCTGACACTCGGCGCACGGCGGAGCAAAGGTAGGCCGATCCGGATTCGGGCGGTAGGGCCCGATCCGGGAATTCAGGCGGGATCGATCTCGGCGAAAGAGCCGATCCACCGGTGCGGCGGCCGTGGCGGATTGGGTTCGCCGGGCCGGTGCACGCCGACGGCCGACCAGCCCGCCGCGACGGCCGCGTCGAGTTCGTCCGGGTGGTCCGAGAGGAACAGGATCTCGGCCGCGGGCACACCGATCGCGCCGGCGATCTCGGCGTAGGACGCGGCCTCGCGTTTCGGGCCCGCGGTGGACAGGTCGAAGTACCCGCTGATCAGCGAGCCGAGCTCGCCGCCGCGCGCGAAGTCGAACCAATCGCGCTGGTTGCGCACCGAACCCGAGGAGTACACATACAGCGTCAGCCCGGCGGCCTTCCAGTTCGCCAGGGCGGGCGCGACATCGGGGAAGAACTCGCCGTGCAGCGCCCCGCTGCGGAAACCCTCGTGGCAGATCAAGCCCTGCGCGGTCTTCAGCGGCTCGGCCTTGACGTCCGAGCCGAGCCAGCCGCGCAAGATCTCGGCCACCTCGGCGGTGTCCGCGTCCGGACGTCCGGCCAGTTCTCTCGTGCCCGCGAGGACCGGCGCAGCCGCGTCGGCGCCGTTGTCGGCGAGCCACTGCGGCAGCCGGTCCCTGGTGTAGCCGTACAGGTCCTCGCGCACGGAACTGGTCGGGCTCGTGGTGCCCTCGATGTCGAGGACGATCGCGCTGGTCACGAGGCGGTGAGCAGTTCGTCGAGGGTGGGGAAGCCCTCGCTGATCCGGTCGCCGGTGAAGTCGCCGACCCAGCCGTCCTCCTCCTCGAAGAAGCGGATCGCGATGAAATCGGGGCGGGTACCCATGTCGAACCAGTGCAGCGTGCCCGCCGGGACCGAGAGCAGATCGCCGCCCTCGCAGACCACCGCGAGGACCTCGTCGCCCAGGTGCAGGTAGAAGCAGCCGCGGCCGGCGGCGAAGTAGCGCACCTCGTCCTCGGCGTGCCGGTGCTCGTTCAGGAACTTCTCCCGTGCGCCCTTGGCGATGGCGGGCCACTCGGGATTCGCGTCGTCGGGGTGGATGCGCGCGATATCGATGTGCTTGTAGCGGCCGGAGGCGTTCAGCTCGGCGACCCGGTCGGCGTAGTGGGCGAGCAAGTCCTCGGAAGAGGTCGCGGCGGCCTCCGCGAGCGCGGGCCAGCGCTCGAACGCGATGCCGTGCGCCGCGAGTTCGGCGGCGATCACGGTGTCGTCGGTGGTCCGCACCCGCACGTCGGCGGCGTTGTCGGCGGCCATCACCTGGAGCAGGGTCATGTCAGTCCAATCTCGAGTGACTCGGCGGGCGTGGCGAAGGCGTGTCTGCGGCCGGTGCGAATCACCAGCTCGCACAGTGCCTCCAGGCATTCGGCGCGATCGCGCGCCCGGGAGAGATTCTCCCCCCAGGTGGTGATGCCGTGCCCGGCGATGCACAACACGGGTGGGACGGCGGGGTTGTCGCGGAGATAGCGTTCGATGTCGGCGCCGATGCGCGGGACGTCGCGCCAGTTGGGGAACACCGGGATATCGATCGCCGAAGGGTCGGCGGAACCGAGGCCCTTGATGAGTTCGAAATCGGTGATGCGCAGGGTGGTTTCGCGTTCGGCCGCGCCCGCCTCGGTCGCCAGCGCGGTCGCGTACGGCGAGTGCACGTGCACGACGGCTCCGGCGTCGGTGGTGCGATACACCGCGGTGTGAATGGTGGTCTCGGCGGACGGTTTACGCCGCTGGCCCGGCAGCGGGGCGGAGTCCTCGACGGCCACGGTCACCATGTCCCCGGGGGTCAGCTCGCCCTTCGACAGCCCGCTGCCGGTGACCACGGCGGTCGCGCCGTCGCGCACCGAGAGATTGCCCGCCGTGCCTGGCATCCAGCCGCGGCCGTAGAGTTCCTTCGCGATGTCGGCGAGTTCGGCGCGCGCGGCCGAAACAGGCTGTGTCGCTGCACTGTTCGTGCCGTGCACCACGCCGTTCTCGGTGACGACCGCCGTGACCAGCTCGCCCGGCGTCACGTCGAAGGCCGGGTTGAACACTTCGGTGTCCGCGGGAGCCGTTGCGACGCCGCCGAATCCGGTGACCTCGGCCGCGGCCCGCTCCTCGACGACGATGTCGCGGCCGGTGGCGGTGTTGGGGTCCCGCGTCGATTCCGGCGCCACCACGATGAACGGGATGCCGTGCCGGTGCGCGGCCAGGGCGACGGCGTAGGTGCCGATCTTGTTGGCCACATCGCCGTTGGCGGTGACCCGGTCCGCGCCGACCAGCACGCAGTCGACCTGGCCGGTGGCCATCGCCCACGCGGCGGCCGAATCGATGGTCAGCCGGTGCGGAATGCCCGCCTCGGCCAGCTCCCACGCCGTCAGCCGCGCGCCCTGCAGCAGCGGCCGGGTCTCGTCGACGAGCACGTTCTCGATCGCGCCGCGCTCGGCGAGTACCCGCAGCGTGCCGATCGCGGTGCCGAACGCGCTGGTCGCCAGGCGACCGGTGTTGCAGTGGGTGAGCACCCGCAGCGGGCGGTCCGCGCAGAGTCGCTGGACCAGGTCGGCGGCGTGCGTGGCGGCGGCCCGGTTGACGCGGCCGTCTTCGGCGAGCATGTCCAGGGTTTCGGCGAGCACCGCGTCGGCGCCCGCCGGGATGCGGGTGCGAACCCGTTCGACGGCCCAGGCAAGATTCACGGCGGTCGGTCGCGCGGCCGCGATGCGGTCGGCCTCGGCACGCACCCGCGCCTCGTCCACCACACCGTCGACGGTGTGCGCGGCGGTCGCGATGACCACGCCGAACGCGCCCGCGATCCCGATCGCCGGCGCGCCACGAATGGCGAGCGTCTTGATGGCCTCGATGATCTCGTCCACCGTGCCGAGGCGCAGCTCGCGCACCTCGTGCGGCAGCCCGCGCTGGTCGATGGTGACCAGCGCACCGTCGTCCCAGACCAGGGAACTGTCGTCCATCAGGCGCATCCTTTGTCGCGAAGAGCTGCATTCTGCCTGGTAAACGGTATCCGACCGGGCCGGGCCGCCGACAATCGGCTCAGCGCTCGGCGGACTCGGCGCGCAGCTTCGCGGCCCGTTCGCGAGGGTCGTAGTCCGGCCCGACGCCCTCGATGAGCACCAGGTCGCCGTCGATGTGATCGGCGCGCAGGCGCAAGATCGCCTGGTACTCGGGCGAGTGGTACCAAGCCCGCGCCCGCGCCAGATCCGGGAACTCGATCAGCACCATGCTGCCGGGCCACTCGCCTTCCACCACCTCTGCCGGTGGTCCGTGGATCACGAACCGGCCCTCGAACGGGTCGAGGGTGGCCTGGATGCGTTCCAGGTATTCCAAGATCTCCGGATGTGGACGGCGACTGCGCAGGTGGGCGAAGCCATACGCGGACATGATCGGTCCCTTCGACGCGGCGGGCCGCTGCGTGGTGAGCGGTGCGCCGAACGTATCGCCGCTCGTGCTCCCCGTCGATTACCTGAGAGGTAAGGGCCGAGCGCGGAAGATGCTGTGGTGCGGCGCTTCTCATTCGGCGACGAACTCTGCCTCGCGCTCCACGGCGTCGATCGTCTGCCGCGGCACCTGAGTCGGTCCGGGGGTGTAGGTGACAGCGCGCAGATCGCCGGTGTAGCGGAACGGGCCGCGGCGTTCGCGCAGGTCCCACGACACCGGCCCGCGCGCGTCCACGCCGACGGAGATGCCGGTCCACGGCGACATGCCCACCAGCTGCACCCGGTCGCGCAGTTCGGCGCTCGGGCCACCCGTGACCTCGACGTGGAAATCCCAGCGCAGCCTGGGCCGCACTGCGGCGGTGACGGTGATTCGCCGCACGCCGGGCGGGAGCGGTTCGGTGGCGGCCTCGGCGTAGTCGCCGTAGCTGTTGACGCCGAGCACGACCCGTCCGTCCTCGAGGTAGACCAGGTAGCCGCCGAGCGGATCGCCGTGCGCGACCAGCACGCCCTCGTCGCCGAGCCGGTAGCCGCCCAGCTCCACGGTGATCGCGAAGTCGCGGTAGGCGATCAACCTTTGCGAGCGGTAGCGCTCCAGTGTCGGAGTGCCCGGCAGCAAACGCACCGGCGCGGCGAAGCGGGCCTCCTCGGGCCGCCGGACGGCGAGATCCTGACGGGTGAACAGCGGAAAAACCGTGTTGGCCCAGGCCGATTCGTCCCACGCGGCGGCCAGCTCGGCCGCCTTCTCCGGATACCGCGCCGAAAGATCGTGCAGCTCGGTGGGATCCGCGCGGACGTCGAACAGCTGCCAGTTCGGCGCGTCGATGTCGGCGCCGGGTTCGTATAGCGACAGCAGCTTCCAGCCGTCCCGGTAGAAGCCGCGATGCCCGGTCATCTCCGAGTACTGCTCGGTGTGGCGGGTCCGCGCAGACGGGTCGCGCAGCAGCTCGGCGGCCGAGACGCCGTCGAAATCCTTGGCGGGCAGGCCGTTGCGCACGCTGGGCCGCGTCAGCTCGGCCAGCTCCAGCAGCGTCGGCGCCAAGTCGGTGACGTAGGCGTACTCGTGGCGGATCCCGTCGTCCGCCGCGGCGCGCGGCAGTCCCTTGGGCCACGAGACGAGCAGCGGCACCCGCACGCCGCCCGCGAAGGTCTGGCCTTTGTAGAAGCGGAACGGCGTGTTGGAGGCCTGGCCCCAGCCGCGCGGGTAGTGCACCCCGAGCCGTTCGGTGCCGATCAGCTCCTCGTCGTGCGGGACGTCGCCGATCCACTCGGGGTCGTCGATGTGCGCGAACTCGGCGAAATAGCTGCGGGTGCCCTCCGGTCCGCCCTCGGCGGTGCCGCCGTTGTCGGAGGTGAACACCACGATGGTGTTGTCCAGCTCGCCGAGCTGCTCGAGTGTGTCGAGGATGCGGCCGACGCTCTGGTCGATGCTGTCGACCATCGCGGCGTAGACCTCCATGTACCTGGCGAAGCGGCGGCGCTCGTCGTCGGTGAGCGAATCCCATTCGGCGGCTTCGTAACCCGGCTCGGTGTTGCGCGGCTTCTGCTCGGTGCCCGGCGGGAAGAGACCCGCGGCGAGCTGAGCGGCGAACCTGCTGCGGCGCAGTTCGTCCCAGCCCGTGGCGTAGCGGCCGCGATATTTGGCCAGGTCCTCCGGCTTGGCTTGGAGCGGGCCGTGCATGGCGACGTGGGCGAAGTAGAGGAAGAACGGTTTGGTCGCGTCGTGCGCGCGCAGATCCTTCAGGTACGAGATCGCCTTGTCGGTCAGATCGTCGGTGAGGTAGTAGCCCGCCGGGTACTCCTCGACGTCGACCACCGAGCTGTCGGACACCAGCTGATTCGGGTAGTAGAAGGAGTTCAGCCCCTCCAGCGAACCGTAGTACCGGTCGAACCCGCGCTGGGTCGGCCACGAATCGCGGTGCGCGGCCGGGTTCATCGTGGCGTCGCGCACCAGATGCCACTTGCCCACCGCGTAGGTGGCATACCCGTTGTGGCGCAGGATCTCCGGCAGGGTAAGCACGTCGTCGGCCAGCTCGAGCCGCAGTCCCGGGTAACCGGGGTCGGCGTTGGCGACGAAGCCGAAACCGGCTCGATGAGCGTTGATTCCGGTCAGCAGCGAGGCGCGGGAGGGCGAGCAGAGCGGCGTGGTGTGGTAGTTGGTGAGGCGAACGCCGGTGGCGGCCAGCCGATCCAGCGTCGGCGTCTCGATCTCGGAGCCGAACGGTCCGATGTCGCTGTATCCCATGTCGTCGACCAGCACCACGACGATGTTGGGCGCGCCCTGCGGCGCCGCGGGCGGGTAGGTCCACTCGGGCGTCGAGTCGGCAGTGGTGCGACCGACGGCGCCGCCGAAGGATTCGTAACCGCGCGCGGCGGATGGAACAGCCATCTTCTCAGTAGACGGCCGGAAAGCCGGGGCCGACCAGGGTTTGACGCGAGCTGCGCGGAACCCGTGCGCGGTAACGGCCGAATGAATTAATGAGCCCTACGAAAAGAAAACCGCGTCTGCCGGTTCCGCAGAAACCGGCAGACGCAGTTCGGAGTCGTTCAGTTCTGGCCGTGACGCCGGTCCTGCTCCCGCTGGTCTTCGGGCATCCGGTCTCGCCCAGCTCGATTCATGCCCCTCTGGTCCTGCTCCTGGCGCTGCTGTTGCTGCTGCCGGGGCATCTGCTTGGGCATTTTCTTAGGCGTTTTCTTCGACTTTTCAGCCATCTCCACTCGGTCCTTTCCGAAGTGATTTGATTTCGCCTAACGACAACACCATAGCGATCGCACATCACTCGAGGAAGGGAAAAGTGGAAATAGGTCGAGACGCCCCGGTAGGGGGCCGATTTTCAGAACGGCAGAAGTAGGAATTCCACGGAAATGCCGTCGGACGCCTCGGCGGGGACGACGACGAGCCCGTCGCGGTCGACGAGACCGCCCAAATGGGCTGTGCGCACCGTTGGATCGCCGATCCAGCCCCCGGTCGGGGCGATGCGGGCGGGCACGATGCGGGTGACCGGTCCCGACACGTCGGCGGCATTGTGCAGCGGACCGGTCAGCGGGCGGTCCGGGTGCGCGCCGGTGCGTCCGGCCACGATCGCGGGCGCGAGCGCGAGCAGCGTCGCGACGGCCGCGAACGGATTCCCGGGCAGTCCTAGAACCGTTGTCCCGCTGGGGGTTTCGGCGACGATGGTGGACCCGCCCGGACGTAGTCGCAGGCGGGGCACCAGCACCCGGGCCTCGGCGCGCGCGATCGCGCCACGCAGTTGATCCGCCGCGCCGCCACCCGTCGCGCCGACGATGACGAGCAGGTCGCAGTCGGTGGACGCGGCGAGGACCTCGTCGAAGCCGTTGGGTGTGTCGCGCAGGTGCACCCGGTCCACCGTCCGAATGCCCGATCCCGCAAGCAGATCCGGCAGGATCGGTCCGATCGAATCCCTGGTCTGGCCCGCGCGCAACGGGCCGTCGCTGCGGATCTCGTCTCCCGTCATCACGACGCGCGCGCGGACGGGCCCCCGCACCGCGGCCTCGGTGACCTCCACGCTGGCGGCGGCCGAGATCAGCGCGGCGGTCACCCGTGCGCCCTCCGGCGCGACCAGGTCGCCGGGCGAGCGATCCTCGCCGCGGCGGCGGATGTCCTCGCGGATCGGCGTCTCCGGCAGGCGGTGCAGGGTTTCGCCCGAGCCGACCCGGACGAACTCGTCACGGACCACGGCGGTGGTGCCGTCGGGCACGTGCGCGCCGGTGGCGATGCGCACCGCCTCACCCGGCAGCAGACCGACCGGACGCTGTCCGCCAGCGAAGCCGATGTCGCGGCGCAACCGCCACGGCCCCTCCCCGGCGACGGCGTACCCGTCCATCGCGGACACGTCGAAGCGAGGCAGCGCCTCGGCCGCGGTGAGCGGCGCGGCCAGCGCGGCGCCGCGCACGCTCGGCAGGTCCGTTCGGTAGACGGTGAGCCGGGTGAGGCCGTCGCGCAGCGTGTTTCGCGCCTCGTCGAGTGTCAGCGGCGTGGTGTCCGCGGCTCGGGCGCGGGCCTGGCGCACCTCGTCCTCGGTGTCGCAGTCGGCGATACCGGACAGGCCGACGATCACGGTGTCGGCGGGCACCAGCGCCTTCATCGGCTGGTTGATCAGCGAATCCAGTTCGGCCAGCGCGGCATTGAGCGCGGAGCGGCGCCAGACGCCGATCAGATATTGCGGGCGCCCGGACTCGTCCGCGGCGAACACCGCCTCGGCGCCGGATTCTGCTTCGTGCCTGAGCAATTCGGTGATCGTTCCCGGCGTCACGAAGGGCATGTCGGCGGCGAGCACCACGACCAGCGGCGCCCTGGAACCGGCGAGCGCGCGCAATCCCGCGTCGACCGCCGCCACGGGACCCGAGCCCGGCGGCACCTCGCGGACCTGCCGGATCTCCGGATTCAGTTCCGGCCGGTGCGGCCCGACGACGACGGTGCGCCCGCGGCCCGCGACCGCGGCGAGCGCCGCGTCCAGCATCGATCGCCCGCCGATCACGATCGCGGGTTTGTCGACCCCGCCCATGCGGCTGGCCCGCCCGCCCGCGAGCACGATCGCGTCGGCGGCCGTCACCGGATTGGCTCCGCACCGAGGTACACCATGTCCGAAATGCTAATTCGGGCGCGCCGCGGCCGGGGCACGCAGGCCGTCGCCGGGGCGATCCCGGTCGTGGCTCAGACGCGCGAGAGGTCGGTCGCCAGGCGCAGCAGACAGAACTCGTTGGCCTCGGGATCGGCCAGCACGGTGCCCGGGACGCCGCCGAACGCGCCCGCGTCGACCGGCGTGGCGCCCGCTTCGCGCAGCCGTGCCAGCTCGGCGGCGGGATCGTCGGTCGGGAACGCCGTCAGATCGAGGTGCAGCCGGTTGCGTCCCTGCTTGGTGTCCTGGTTGCGGACGAACTCCAGCCACGACCCGAGGCCCGTCGCCGAACGCAGACCCGCCACCTGGGCGCCGGAGTGCGCGATCGGCCAGCCCGAGGCGGTGGACCAGAACGCGGCGAGCCGCGCCGGATCCCGCGTGTCCACCACGATGGCCGCCACCGCGCCGGTGTCGACGTACTGCTCCCTCGGCTCGAGCACGCAGAACTCGTTGCCCTCGGGGTCGGCGAGCACCACCCACGGCACGCCGCCCTGTCCGATGTCGACGTGTCGCGCGCCGAGTGCCAGCGCCCGGTCCACCTGGACGCGCTGGTGGTCCAGCGAGCGGCTCGCCAGATCGAGGTGCAGACGGTTCTTGCCGCTCTTCGCGGTGTCCGCGGGCAGGAAGGTCAGTGCGATGTCGAGGCCGTCCGGGTCGGGCGCGGCGACGTCGACCTCGTCCGGCCGGTCGACGGTCACCGACCAGCCGAGCAGCTGAGCCCAGAACTCCGCGACGACGCGCGGCCGCTGCGCATCGAAGACGACACACGCCAGGCGGGTGGACATGATTCCACGTTAACTCCTTGGCGCATCCCGAACTTCGGGAAACCGGAAACGCGCCTCACGCAGATTCACCCTGCCGTCCTCGATCGGCACGTCCTCGGCGGCGAGCAGGCGCAACTGCCGGTCGGCCAGATGCGACGCGGGCTTGCCGCCCGCGCGGAGCACGCGGTGCCACGGCAGGTCGGCGGCGTCGGTGCGCATGATCCAGCCGACCGTGCGCGGAGTGGAGAGCCCCGCCGCCGCGGCGATGTCGCCGTAGGTGGCGACCATGCCGGGCGGAATGCTCGCGACGAGCTCGCGCACCAGTTCGATCTGCGCGTCGGAGGTCGGCATGGCTCCGCGCCCCTAGAGCGCCGCGCGGATCAGGGCCGCGGTCTCGGCCGGACGCGCTTGAGCGACCATGTGGTCGCAGTCGAACTCGTGGACGGTCAGCCGCGGCCCGAGGTGCGCGGCGAGTGCCGCGCGGAACTCGGCGGTCACGAACGGCGGCTGCACCTTCATCGCCTGCACGAGCACCGTGGGCAGCTCGGCGGGCGGCAGCACGAACGCGCGCGCCAGCTGGCCCCAATAGGAGATGACGGCGGGCAGGCTCAGCCGCCAGCCGACCCTGCCGTTCTCGGTGGGCACCAGGTGCTCGGCCAGCTCCGCCTCCAGCAGCCGGGAATCGACGTCGTGCCAGGCGCTGGCGAGTTTGTCCCTGCGCGCGTGCTCGATGTCGGCGTAGTCGGGGTACGCGACGGTCCGCGCCGCGATGTCGGATAGCAGGCCCGCGTCCTCCGCGATCGCGGGATCCAGCAGGACGAGCCCGCGCACCAGCTCCGGGTGCCGTGCGGCCAGGTGCACGCCGACCGCGCCGCCGAAGGAATGGCCCACCACCAGCACCGGCCCGTCGGCCTCGGCGGCGAGCAGTTCGACGAGGTCGGCGACGATGGTCTCGAAGTCCCACGGCGGCAGCGATGTCGACCGGCCGTGTCCGCGCAGGTCCGGCGCTACGACGCGGACGTCGGGCAGATGCTCGGCGGCCAGCGCGGCCCAGCGGTGACCGTGCCCGGTGAGCCCGTGCAGGGCGAGCACGGTCGGTCCCGCGGCGGGACCGAAGCGATGAACGTGGAGAGTCGGCACCGGGCCATTCTGTCGGGTCGGGCGTGCCGCGTCATCCCGGAAGGCCGGTCGGCGGTGGTCGACGCCCGGTGTCGCGGAGGTGGCCGTGACGTGGACAACGTCCGGCCGGAGCGGGGCCGCGGCGTGTCGGCCCCGTCTGTTGCAATAGCCGACGTGGTGCGATCGGATAGCGCGGTGCGACTTGTTCGCCGGAACGCAACGGCACCCCGGGCGCGGCTCTGGGGCGCCGACGTGCGCCCACTGCTCGAGGCCATGGCCGGCCCCGCCCCCGCGCGCCCGGGATGGCGGCCCTGGCAGGTGCTCGGCGGGCCGGGTACCGGCAAGACCGCGCTGCTCACCGACCTGGCCGCCGCACGCATCGCGGCCGGAGCCGATCCGGAATCGGTGCTGCTCCTGACCCATTCGAAGCAGGCGGCGGCCACCGTGCGCGACGCCATCACCGCGCGGCTGAGCGGTACCGGACCCGACGCCGAAGGCGGCGTCCCCGGTGCGACGAGAGAGCCGCTGGTGCGCACCCTGCACTCCTATGCCTTCGCGGTGTTGCGCAGGCACGCCGCCGCGCACGGCAACCCGCCGCCGCGTTTGCTGACCGGTGCCGAGCAGGATGCCGTGCTGCGCGAGATGCTGCGCGGCGACCTCGCCGACATCGCCGACGGCGCGACCGGACTGTGGCCGGAGCGATTGCAGCCCGCGCTCGGTCTCGCCGGGTTCGCCGAGCAGTTGCGCAACCTGATGCTGCGCGCCACCGAACGCGGTATCGGCCCGGAGGATCTGGTGGCGCTCGGCCGCGAGCACGGCAAGCCGGAATGGGTGGCGGCGGGCCGCTTCGCGCAGCGCTACGAGCAGACCATGCTGCTGCGCTGGTCGGTCGGTGTCGAGGCGCCCGAGGCCACCGCGCCCGCGCTGGACGCCGCCGAGCTGATCGGCGCGGCCCTGGACGCGCTGGCCGCCGACCCGAACCTGCTTGCCGCCGAACGATCCAGGATCGACTACCTGCTGGTCGACGACGCGCAGCACCTCGACCCGCAGGCGGCCACCCTGATCCGCGTCATCGGGGCGGCGGCGCACTGCGCGGTCGTCGCGGGAGATCCGGACCAGGGCGTCTTCGCCTTCCGCGGCGCCGACCCTCGGTTCGCGGCCGATCCCGGTGGGCCGGAGGAACGGCGCATCGTGTTGCGGCACAATCACCGGTCCGGACCGCAGGTGCAGCTGGCCGTCGCCAGGGTCGCGGCCAGGTTGCCGGGCAGTGCGCCGCAACGCTTTCCGCTGCCCGACCGCGCGTCGGCGCCCGCGGACGACGGCGCCGCGGTCCGTGTCCGGGTGCTCGCAACGCCCGCCAAGGAGGCCGCGCTGATCGCCGACCATTTGCGGCGCGCCCACCTCACCGGCGGGGTGCCGTGGTCGGAGATGGCCGTGATCGTCCGCTCGGTACCGCTCTCGCTGGCTCCGCTGCGGCGCGCGCTGCTCGCGGCGGGCGTTCCGGTGCAGCAACCCGCGCTGGACGTGCCGTTGGCGCGGCGGCGCGGCGCGGCCTGGATGCTGCTCGCGTTGCGCGCGTTGCTCGCGGGCGAACGGTCCCGCCGCGACGGAGAGTCGATGTTCTCCGCCGAGGACGCGCTCGATCTGCTCTCCGGTCCGCTGGGCGGCGCGGACCAGATCACCTTGCGGCGGTTGCGTCGCGGTGTTCGGCGCGCTGTGCTGGAGCTGGAGCGCAAGTCGGCGAAGCGTGCGGAAGGGGAGGCGTGGACGGCGGAGGCGGTGCCGCCGCCGGAGGACGTCCCGCCACCCGACGATGCGCTGCCGCCGGACGATGCGTTGTTGCCGGACGACGCGCTGCTGGGCGATGTGCCTCCTTCGAACGATGCGCCGCTGCCGGATGACGCGTCGTCGCTGGACGATGCGTTGTCGCCGGACGACGCGCTGCTGGGCGATGTGCCTCCTCCGACCGATGCGCCGCTGCCGGATGACGCGTCGCCGGACGATGCGGATTTCGATCCGAGCGCCGAAGACGCGGAGTGGTCCGCCGTCGACCCCGACTGGATCGTCAGCGAATCCGAGTGGCGGGAAGCCGACCTCGAATGGGGCCTGGAGGTCGCCGAGCACGCGGACGACAGCTCTACCCCGAGCCGTCCCGGTGACGAGCTTCCGGCCGATCGCGAAGTCGGCAATTCGGCAGATGACGACGAAACCCCGAGCGACGCCGAACGTCCCAGCCCACTCGACCAGTCGTCGGCCGAGGTCCTGCGCGATCTGCTCGTCGGCATCGGCGATCGCGCACTGCTCGACCGTCTAACCGACGTCGAGGCCGCCCCGCTGCGCCGCGTGCTCGACGCCTTGGATCGTGGCCGCAAGGCGCGCAAGCGGGCCGCCGGTCTGGAGGACGTGCTGTGGGCGCTGTGGACCGCCTCGCGGCTGGAGCGGCGCTGGGTCGGACAGTCCGAACGCGGTGGCGCGGTCGGCATGCAGGCCGACCGTGATCTCGACGCCGCCGTCGGCCTGTTCGACGCCGCGGCCGCCTACGTCGACCGCATTCCGCGAGCCGGTATCGAGGGTTTCGTGGAATACCTTGTGCAACAGGAGATTCCGCAGGACACCGCGCCGCTGACCGCGCCGGGTGACGCGGTCGCCCTGCTCAGCGCGCACGCCGCGGCGGGCCGGGAGTGGGACGTGGTCGCGGTCGCGGGCGTCCAGGAGGGCATCTGGCCCAACCCCCGGCCGCGCGGCACCCTGCTGCACACCGAGGACCTGGTCGATCTCGGCGCGGGCATAGGTCTCGCGGGCGAACAGGTCAGCCGCGCCGCGCCGATTCTGGCCGAGGAGCGCAGGCTGTTGCTCGTCGCGTGCAGCAGGGCTCGGCGCTCGCTGCTGGTGACGGCGGTCGAATCCGTCTCGGGCGAACGGGATCTGGTGCCCTCGCGCTTCCTCGCCGAGCTGCTCGGCCACGACGACGACACCGAGCCCGGCGCGCTGCCGGTGGCCGATCCTGGTCGCGCCCTCGTCATGCATTCGCTGGTGGCCGAGCTGCGCGGCGTGGTCTGCGACGCCGAGGCCGATCCGGAGCGCCGCCGCAGGGCCGCGCACCAGCTGGCGCGGTTGGCGCACGCCGGTGTGCGCGGCACCCACCCCGAGGAGTGGTACGGCACAGCCGAACTCAGCTCCATGCGTCCGCTGTGGGACGACGAGGAGACCGCGGTCGCGCTGTCGCCGTCCACCGTGGAGCTGCTGCGCACCTGCCCGCTGCGCTGGGCGCTGGAACGGCACGGCGGCACCGACGGCGACAATCCGCACGCCGTCAAAGGCAACCTGGTGCACACCCTGGTGCAGGCGCTGGCTGGCAACGTGCCCGAGCCGCAGGTGCGCGCGGCGCTCGACCGGGCTTGGCAGGCCATCGATCCCGGCACCGGCTGGCATTCCCGCCAGGAGCTGCGGCGCACCGAGGCGATGCTGGAGACGTTCATGGCCTGGATCCGCAACACCCGCGGCGAGCTCACTCAGGTCGGCGTCGAGGTGCCCGTCGACACCGTGCTCGCGCCGCGCGGCGACGGCGAACCGCCGGTGCGGATCAAGGGCAGGGTGGACCGGCTGGAGCGGGATGCCATGGGCCGCTTCGTGATCGTCGACGTGAAGACCGGCAAGACGCCGATCAGCAAGCAGGCCGCCGCCGACCACGCGCAGCTGGCGACCTACCAGGTGGCGGCCGCACTCGGCGCGCTGGACGGATCGAGCGCCGAGAACGACGGCGCGCCAACCGAATCCGAGGCCGAACCGGGCGGCGCTCGTCTCGTGTACGTGGCCAAGCCGAGCAGCAAAGAGGGCGCCACCCAGCGCATGCAGGAGCCGCTCGACCGCGCGGCGCTGGACAAGTGGCGCGACACCATCCACGACGCCGCCGCGTCCACCCGCGGCCCGAGCTACCTCGCCATGCGCAACGACGGTTGCCGTCACTGCGCGGTCGCGGGCAGCTGCCCGGTGCAGGACACCGGAAGGCAGGTGACCGACGAGTGAGTCACCCCGCGGTGTCGCCGCTGCGGATCGCCGAGGCCCTCGGCCTGCCCCCTCCGACCGACGAACAAGCAGCGGTGATCGCCGCGCCGCCCGGGCCGACCTTGGTGGTGGCGGGTGCGGGCGCGGGCAAGACCGAGACCATGGCCGCGCGCGTGGTGTGGATGGTGGCCAATCGGCTGGTGCTGCCCGATCAGGTGCTCGGGCTGACCTTCACGCGAAAAGCCGCGCAGCAGTTGACCGCTCGCATCCGTACCCGCTTGGCCCGGCTGGCGGGTTCGCAGCTGCTGCGCGATCTGGACGCGTCGGGGGAGCTGCGGGCCCAGCTCGCCGGCGCCGAACCCGAGATCAGCACTTATCACTCCTACGCCGGTCGGCTGCTCACCGAGCACGGCCTGCTGCTTCCGGTGGAGCCGTCGGCCACCTTGCTCACCCAGACCCAGCTGTGGCAGCTCGCGCACCAGGTGGTGCGGGCGTGGGACGGTGACCTGGACACCGATCGCACGCCGGTCTCGGTGACCGAGGCGGTGCTGGCGCTGTCCGGTCAGCTCGCCGAACACCTGGTGGAGGCCGAACAGCTGGCCGAGGCGCACACCGAGCTGGAGAAGCTCGTGCACACCCTGCCCGCCGGACCGCGTCAGCGCGGCGGGCCGAGCCAGGCGCTGCTGTCCATCGTGCAGGTGCAGCGCGAGCGGGTGGCGCTGCTGCCGCTGGTCCAGCAGTTGGCCGCCGCGCTGCGGCGACGCGGCGCACTGGACTTCGGCGCCCAGATGTCGCTGGCGGCGCGGCTGGCCGCCGAGCACCAGGAGGTGGCGGCCGCCGAGCGTGGCCGGTTCCGGCTGGTGCTGCTCGACGAGTACCAGGACACCGGCCACGCTCAGCGCATCCTGCTGGCCGCGCTGTTCGGCGGGGAAGCGCCCGCGGCCTCCGAGATGCGGCCCGAAACGGGAGGTGCGGCAAAGCGTTTGGCGGTGACCGCGGTCGGCGACCCGATGCAGTCCATCTACGGCTGGCGCGGCGCGTCGGCCGCCAACCTGCCCCGTTTCGCCACCGACTTCCCGCTGGCCCCCGGCGTGCCCGCACCGATCCTGCCGCTGCTGACCAGCTGGCGCAATCCGCCCGAGGCGCTGGCGCTCGCCAACCTGGTCGCCGAGCCGCTGCGCCGCACCGCGCTCGACGCGGGCGGGGTGACCGTCGACGCGCTGCGCGCCAAACCCAACGCCGAACCGGGCGTCGTCGCGGTGGCACTGACCGAAACCGTTGCCGAGGAGAGGGATTGGGTCGCCGAGCGGATCGCGGCCGAATGGTCCGCGCGGCACGCGGCGGGGGAGCCGCCGCCGACCTCGGCGGTCCTGGTGCGCCGCAACGCCGATGCGTCGCCGCTCGCGGAAGCGTTACGCAATCAAGGGCTTCCGGTCGAGATCGTCGGTCTCGGCGGCCTGCTCGCCACGCCTGAGGTGGCCGACATCGTCGCCACCCTGCGCCTGATCGCCGAGCCCGCAGCGGGCAGCGCGGCCGTGCGTGTGCTCACCGGCGCCCGCTGGCGCATCGGCGTCGCCGACCTCGCCGCGCTCGCCAAGCGCGCGCGGGAACTGTCCATCAGCAGACTCTCTGGCGGGGAGACCGACGAGATCACCGACAGCGCCGCGCTCGCCGCCGCGCTGCGCGAGGTCGCCCCGGAACCGGCCGAGCAGGCGGGCTTGGCCGACGCGATCGCCGATCCCGGTCCGCCGGAGAATTATTCGGCCTCGGGTTACAGCCGCATCGAGGCGCTCGGCAGGGAGCTCGCCGCACTGCGCGAACGCAGCGGCCAGCCGCTGGTCGAGCTCGTGGCCGACGTCGAGCGCACCATCGGCGTCGGTGTCGAGACCCAGGCTCGTCGCGCCATGGCCGGTACCGGAGCGGGACGCGAACACCTCGACGCGTTCGCCGAGGTCGTCGCGGGCTACGCCGCCGACACCGGCGCCACGCTGAGCGGGTTGCTCGCGTTCCTGGCCGCCGCCGAGTCGGTCGAGAACGGGCTCGAGCCCGGCGAGGTGGAGGTCGCCAAGGACCGCGTGCAGGTGCTGACCGTGCACGCGGCCAAAGGTCTGGAATGGGAGATCGTCGCGGTTCCGCACGTGGTGCGCGGCGTGTTCCCCTCGGGCGCCGCCTCGGCGACGTGGCTCGGCGCGCTGGCCGAGCTGCCGACCTCGCTGCGCGGCGACCGCATCCAGGACGACGCCGCCGAGGGCGTCCCGGTGCTCGACCTGTCGGATCTCTACGACCGGGCCGACCTGGAAGCCGCCATCAAGGCGCACAAAGGCGCGCTGGACCGCAGGCGCCTCGACGAGGAACGGCGGCTGTTCTACGTCGCGCTCACCAGAACCGAACGGGTGCTGCTCGTTTCGGCGCACCACTGGGCCGAGACCGGCTCGACGCCCAAGGGGCCATCGGACTTCCTGCTGGAGCTGAAGAACGCGAACGAGTCGGCCGACGGGTCCGCCTTCGGTGTTCTCGACGTCGCGAGGTGGGACGATCCGCCCGAGGTCGACGCGGTCAATCCGTTCACCGACAATCCGGCGACCGCCGAGTGGCCGCGCGACCCGCTCGGCCCGCGTCGCGATCCGATCGAGCAGGGCGCCGCCATGGTCCGTACCGCGCTGGCCGACCTGCGCGCCAAGCCCGCCGACGAGCGGCCCGCGGCGCCCGCCGCCCGGCAGGGACAGGGTGAGCGTGTCTCCGAAGGAACCGCGCCGGTGCTCGAGGCCGAACCGGACGCGCTGTTCTCGATCGACGAACTCGGCGCTTCCGCAGACGATTTCGCGCCGCCGCCCGACGATTTCGAGCCGCCGCCGGACGAGTTCCTTTCGCTCGATCGAGCGGTCGACCCGGACGACCCGGAGGGCTGGGCCGCCGACGTGGACGCGCTGCTCGCCGAGCACGAGGCGAGCCTCGCCGCGGCCCAAGAGGTGGAACTGCCCGGGCAGATTCCCGCCACGGCCCTGGTGGAGATGCGCGCGGATCCCGCGAAACTGGCTCGGCGCCTGCGCCGTCCGCTGCCGTACCCGCCGAATCCGCTGGCCCGGCGCGGCACCGCGTTCCACGCGTGGGTGCAGCGCTGGTTCTCGGGCACGCGGCTGCTCGGACTGGACGAACTGCCGGGCGCGGGTGAACCCGACCCGCACGACGCGAGCGTCGACGCCGAACTGGCGAGGATGCAGGACGCGTTCCTGAATTCACCGTGGGCGCACCGCAGTCCGCTCGACGTCGAGGTGCCCTTCGAGACCTCGATCGCCGGCACCGTGATCCGCGGCCGCATGGACGCGGTGTTCGCCGAACCCGGCGGCGGCTGGACCGTCGTCGACTGGAAGACCGGCGCCGAACCCGGACCCGCCGACGAACCCGCGGTATCCATGCAGCTGGCCATCTACCGGTTGGCCTGGGCCCGCCTGATGGCCGCGCGACACGGCGGCACCGAGCACGAGATGCTCGACAAGATCGGCGCCGCTTTCCATTACGTGCGCTCGGGCCGCACCATCGCGCCCGCCGAATTGCCCGGACCCGAGGAACTCGCCGAGCTCATCCGTTCGGCCGCGCCGGTCAGACAGGACGACTGACTCGGCTGCGCCGCGAGACCCGTTCGGCCGCAGGGCGAGCCGTCCCGCGAAGACCTATCGGCTCCGGCGCGCCACCTTCAACGCCGTGGTGACCAGCGGAATCTGCAACGGCAGCCGCACGACGGTTCCGATCTTCAGCGCGCGGGATGCCCTCTCGCTGCGCGCCACGTCCACGGCCATCTGCACGTTCGCGGGGAACACGACGATGAACAGCAGTGCGGCGAGCCGCCCGCCGAGCCGACTGGTGCGCGGCGCCGCGAGCGCGGCCGCCACACCGAATTCGGCGACGCCGGAGACGTAGGTGTAGTCGCGCGCCCGGCCGGGCAACGCTCGCGGGATCGTCGCGTCGAAGAACTTGGGCGCCACGAAGTGCATCACCCCGGCGCCGAACAGCAAGGCTGCCAGCAGCAGCGCGGGCCGTCGGCCATCGTCGGTGGTCGGTCGAATGTCTGCCATGGGTAATCACCCTGACATTCACCGAGTGTTCGCGTCGAGTCCGAGCGGTGCGAGCCGGACCCGGTAGGCTCCCGTGCTGTGCCGGAGGGAGAAACAGTGCCGGAGGAAGACCGCGGCGAACGGGCGAACGGGTGAGTGCGATGCTCGGTGATTTCGGAGACCGCGCGGCCAGGGTGGGCCTGGCGACCCGTCCGGACTTCGCCCTGGTCGGCGTGCTGCGCATTCCGGAGATCCAGATCAGTCCGTGGGTTTCGCTGAGCCGCAGGATCGCGTTCGCCATCGGACTGCTGTTCACCGCGGCGACCGTGGTGTATTTGGGGCGGGCGGGCTACCGCGACAACACCGGCGACGAACTGTCCTTCCTGGACGCGTTCTATTACGCGACGGTGTCGCTGTCCACCACCGGCTACGGCGACATCACCCCGGCTTCGCCCGAGGCGCGGCTGGCGAACATCATCATCATCACCCCGCTGCGCGTCCTCTTTCTCATCGTGCTCGTCGGTACCACCATCAGCGTGCTCACCGAACGATCCCGTCAGGCATTCAAGATTCAGCGTTGGAGGCGCAGCGTGCGTAATCACACCGTGGTCGTCGGATACGGCACGAAGGGGCGCACCGCGATCGACGCCATGCTCGGCGACGGCGTGCAGCCCGCGGACATCGTGGTGGTCGACACCGACATGGTCGCGTTGGAGCGCGCGGCCAACGCGGGACTGGTGACCGTGCACGGCTCGGCCACCCAGTCCGATGTGCTGCGACTGGCCAGCGTGCAGAACGCCGCGGCGGTGATCGTGGCGGCCAACCGCGACGACACGGCGGTGCTGGTCACGCTGACCGCCCGCGAGCTCACCAAGAAGGCCAAGATCGTGGTCGCCATCCGCGAGGCCGAGAACATCCACCTGCTGCGGCAGTCCGGCGCCGACTCGGTGGTCGTCTCCTCCGAGACCGCGGGCCGCCTGCTCGGCATCGCCACCACCACACCGACGGTGGTGGAGATGATGGAAGACCTGCTGACCCCCGAACAGGGATTCGCGGTGGCCGAGCGCGAGGTGGAGCCGAGCGAGATCGGCGGCTCGCCACGGCATCTGAGCGATATCGTGCTCGGCGTGGTGCGCGACGGCGACCTGATCAGGGTCGGCGAGCCGGAGGTGGACGCGATCGAGGCGGGCGACAAGCTGCTCTACATCCGGCGCACGGCGAAGTGACGCCGTGCGGAAGTAATCTCGAAGCGTGTCATTTGAGTTGAACGCCATTCCTCTGCTGTCCCGCGCCGCGGTCGATCGAGCCGAGGAGATCCGCGCGGACGAGAAAGCGCTCGAGGAGGGGTGGGCCAAGGCCGGGCTGCTCCGCATCAACCGGAGGGGGCAGGTGCGCTTCGAGGGCGGCGCGCTGGTACTGACCCCGGCCGTCGAACTGTCCGCCGAGCCGAACCCCGCGGCGGTGTTCCTCGGCGTCGCCGAGGGCAGGCATCTGTGGGCGGTGCGTGACAACGAACTCACCGGCGAGCTCACCGACCTGCGCGTCGTCGCGGGCGAGCTGGACGACTTCACCGCCGGACTGCTCTCCACCGCGATGGCCCTGCTGAACTGGCACGACAAGTCCGGCTTCAGCGCGTACGACGGGTCGGCGACGTCGTCGGCCAAGGGCGGCTGGTCGCGGGTCACCGCGAGCGGGCACGAGGAGTTCCCGCGCATCGACCCGGCCGTCATCTGCCTGATCCACGACGGCGGCGACCGGGTGCTGCTCGCGCGCCAGAACACCTGGCCGAAGACCTTGTTCTCGCTGCTCGCCGGTTTCGTCGAGGCAGGCGAGTCCCTGGAGCGCTGCGTGGCGCGCGAGATGCGCGAGGAGGTCGGCCTCGACGTCCGCGACATCCACTACCTGGGCAGTCAGCCGTGGCCGTTCCCTCGGTCGCTGATGCTCGGCTTCGCCGCCGTCGCCGACCCGGAGCAGCCGCTGACCTTCTCCGACGGCGAGATCGCCGAGGCGCACTGGTTCACCAGGGCCGAGGTGCGCGAGGCGCTCGACGCCGGGGATTGGTCCGGCCAACGCGAGGGCGTGCGACTGCTGCTGCCCGGCTCCATCTCGATCGCGCGCACCATCGTCGAATCGTGGGCGGCGCTGGACTGAGCGTCAGGCCAGGGCGGCGAGGGTCTGCTTGACGGTGGCCAGTGACGGGTTGGTCGCCGTCGAGCCGTCCGCGAACTTCACCGTCGGCACCACGTGGTTGCCGTTGTTGACGCTGCCGACGAACTCGGCCGAGACCGGGTCCTGCTCGATATCGATCTCGACATAGCTGATACCGGACTCGTCCAGCTGCTTCTTCAGCCTGCGGCAGTAGCCGCACCAGGTGGTCGAGTACATGGTCAGAACGGGGTTCACGTCAGTCACGGAACCATTCAACGCTGTACCACCTCGTCCTGTTCCAGGGTTCGGCGAGGAAGGCGCGGCGGCCGGTTGTCGGACCGGGCTGCCATGATGGTGCCCGTGCCCGCTATCGACCTCGACGCCCTGGACCCCGAGCAGGCCGCCGCCGTCCGGGCGCCGCGCGGGCCGGTCTGCGTCCTCGCGGGCGCGGGCACCGGCAAGACCCGCACCATCACGCATCGGATCGCGCACCTCGTGTCGGCGGGGCACGTCAAGCCCGATCAGGTGCTCGCGGTCACGTTCACGGCGCGCGCCGCGGGCGAGTTGCGCGCCCGGCTGCGCGCGCTCGGTCTCGGCGGCGAGGCGAATCAGGTGCAGGCCCGCACTTTTCACGCCGCGGCGCTGCGCCAGCTGAAGTACTTCTGGCCGCAGGTCGTCGGCGATGTGCCGTGGCGGCTGCTGGAGGGCAAGTTCGCGGTGGTCGCGCAGGCGGCGCACCGGGCCGGGCTGAGCACCGCGACCGAGAGCGTCCGTGATCTGTTGAGCGAGATCGAATGGGCGAAGTCCTCGCTGCTGGCGCCGGAGGACTATCCGGCGGCGGTGGCCAAGCAGCGCAGGGAACCGCCGTACGACGCGGCGCGGGTGGCCGAGGTCTACGCGGGCTACGAGTCGTTGAAGACCTCCGCGGAGGGCCTGCTGCTCGATTTCGACGATCTACTGCTGCACACCGCCGCCGCGCTGGAGGACTATCCGGCCGTCGCCGACGAATTCCGCGGTCGCTACCGCAGTTTCGTCGTCGACGAGTATCAGGACGTCACGCCGCTGCAGCAGCGGGTGCTCGACGCTTGGCTCGGCGAACGCGACGATCTGACGGTCGTCGGCGACGCGAACCAGACGATCTACTCGTTCACCGGCGCCACCCCGAGCTACCTGCTGGACTTCTCGCGGCGTTTCCCGGACGCGACGGTCGTGCGACTGGAGCGCGACTACCGTTCGACGCCGCAGGTGGTGTCGCTGGCCAACCGGGTGATCGGTGCCGCGCGCGGCCGCATCGCGGGCACCCGGCTCCAGCTGATCGGCCAGCGCCCGGACGGTCCGGAGCCGGAGTTCACCGAGTACGACGACGCACCGGCCGAGGCGGCGGGCGTCGCGAACGAGATCGAGCGGCTGATCGCCGCGGGCACCCCGGCGGCGGAGATCGCCGTGCTCTATCGCGTCAACGCCCAGTCCGAGGCCTACGAGCAGGCGCTCACCGAGCGCGGCATTCCCTATCAGGTGCGCGGTGGCGAGGGCTTCTTCCAGCGCGCCGAGGTCAGGCAGGCCGTGCAGGCGCTGCGCCAGGCCGCCGCCCGCGACGACCTGCCCGACGGGTCCCGCCGGGGCGCGGCCCTCGTCACGTTGGTCCGCGCGGTGCTCGCGCCGGTCGGTCTGACCGCCACCGAGCCCGCGGGCGCGCAGGCGCGCGAACGGTGGTCGTCGCTGGGCGCGCTGGTCCGGCTGACCGAGGAACTGGTCGAGCACGACGCCGACCTGGAGCTGCCCGGCCTGCTGCGCGAGCTGGCCGCCCGCGCCGAGGCCAGGCACCCACCGACCGTGCAGGGCGTGACGCTCGCTTCGCTGCACGCGGCCAAGGGCTTGGAGTGGGACGCGGTGTTCCTGGTCGGGCTCGCCGACGGCACGCTGCCGATCGCGCACGCGCTCGCCGACGACGGTTCGGTCGGCGATCAGGCCGCGCTGGAAGAGGAACGCAGGCTGCTTTACGTGGGCGTGACGAGGGCGCGCGAGCATCTGCGGCTGTCCTGGGCGCTGTCGCGCGGTCAGGGCAGCAGGCGCACCCGCAGGCGTTCCCGTTTCCTCAACGGTCTGGTGCCCGACGATTCCCCGGCCTCGCGGATCGCGGCGTCGACCGGCCGTCCCGAGGGCAATGGGATACGCCCGTCCTGCCGGGTCTGCGCCAAGCCGTTGATCGGCACCTACGCCACCATGCTCGGCCGTTGCCGTCGCTGTCCCGCGGAACTCGATTCTGCGCTGTTGGAGGCGCTCAGGGAGTGGCGCGCCGAAAAGGCCGAGGCACTGCGGGTTCGGGAGTTCGTCGTGTTCACCGACACCACGCTCACGGCGATCGCCGAGCAACTGCCCGCCGACGACCGTGCGCTGGAAGCGATCCCGGGCATCGGTGCGAAGAAGATCGTCGACTACGGGGCCGACGTGCTCGCGATCGTCGCGTCGCGAGTCCGATCGACATCACAAAACCGCAGGTAGAAAATAGGTTGTCGGTTCCGCCGACATTGCATATGGTGGGAATCACGCACCGGGAGGGCATTCCGGCGCGCAGAGTTTCGGACACCGGGTTGCTTCAGACCACTGGGTTCGACACCGGACAGTTTCGACACGACGAGAACAGGAGGGAGGCAGACCAATGAACGGCATCAACAACTTCGGCGCCATTGGCGTTGCGGTCGATACGTCCATGTCGGCCTCCCGGGGGATCCTCGCATTGCAGGGGATCGGTCTGTCCTCGGTAAGTGTGTGCGGTTTTGGTACGCCGGCGACGATTTCGCCGGCGCTTCGGCCGATTCACACCCTTCTCCAGGACAAGCCCAACGGAGGCTGGCACCCGACCGCCAACGCGGCAGTCGGCGTCTTCGCCCGCGAAGCCGGCTATGAGCCGGCGGCCGAGCCCATGGCAGACATCGATCTGCGGGCAGCACGCCTCCGCACCGCACACCCAGCGACCGTGATCAGGAATCGACACAGGTGTCGACCTAGGTAGGGGACCCATCCCAGACCTCCTGGCCACGGCTCGCACGAAGCGAAACCGTGGCCAGTACTTTTAAGCGGCCCTTCAGCCGTTTGCCACCGGTTTCGTGGACAACTAACGAACCGCTGCAAACCGAACTGAAGGAGAACGACGTGTTCCCCGCAGAGAGCTGGCCGCAGGCCACCGCTGTCACCCGGGAGGTCACCAAGGTCCTGCCTTGCCGAGCCGGAGATCCCGATCTCTGGTTCGCGGAGAGCCCGGGCCAGCTGGAACAGGCCAAGGCGCTGTGCGCGTCTTGCCCGATCCGCAAGGGCTGCCTGAGCGCGGCCATCGATCGGCGCGAGCCTTGGGGCGTATGGGGCGGTGAGATCTTCGACCAGGGTGTCGTGATCGCCCGCAAGCGTCCGCGCGGTCGTCCGCGCAAGGTCGCGGTCCCGGCGTGAGAGCCGGGCCCTGGCCTCCCCTCCCTCCGGTCGCTGAGGCCCAACCGTCCGATCCGGATACCGCCCGGGCCCAGGAACGAGAAAGCAGACGAGCCGCTCACCTCGAGATCAGGTGGGCGGCCCGTTTGCGTTGTGGGGGAGTATTTCGTGCCGGTCAGCTGGCCGAGCGTTCGTCGCGCAGACCGGGCAGCCAGGTCGCGGCCAGCTGCATGAACGGCACCTCGGCGTCCAGCTGGGCCAGGATGCCCACCGAGCCGCCGAGCACCCGGAAGATCATCACGTGTTCGGCCGGAAGTTGCAGCGCCCGAGCCGTTTTCATCTCCGCGCTGTTGAAGTCGGTCGCCTTGCCCGCGACGCGCTGCATCCACCTGCGGGTGAAGTGGAACGAATCGGTCTTGATCGGGTCGGCGAACGGCCGCAGGTAGTCGGCGATTTCCTTGTGGGTGACGGTGCGGCCGGGGATCACCCATCCGTTGTCGTACATCAACTGGGTCAGCCCGTCGTAGTCCTCCTCGACGGCCATCGCCAGCATCCGCCCGAGGATCTCGGGGAAACCGTTGGGCAGCGGCGCGCACGCGCCGAAATCGATCACGGCCAGCCTGCCGTCGGCCATGGCCATGAAGTTGCCCGGATGCGGATCGGCGTGCAGCAGTCCGACGGTCTCGGGCGAGGAGAAGTGGAAACGCCCCATCAGCAGCGCGACCCGGTTGCGCAGGGCCAGTGTGCCGTCCGGATCCTCGGCGCCCGCCTTGATGATCTGGGACACAGGGGTCCCCTCGAGCCATTCGGTCACGATCACCTTCGGCGCGGAGGCCACCACCTTGGGCACCACGATCTCGGGGTGCCCGTCGAAGGCCTTGGCGAACGCACGCTGGTTCGCGGCCTCGTTGCGATAGTCCAGCTCCTCCTCGGTGCGCTCGGTGATCTCGGCCAGGATCGGCTTGACGTCCGCGCCGGGGATCACCGAGGAGATCAGGCCGGTCATCCGCGACAGCGTCTTGAGATCGGCGCGCAGCGCCTCGTCGGCGCCCGGGTACTGCACCTTCACCGCCACGGTGCGACCGTCCGACCACACCGCCTTGTGCACCTGTCCGATGCTCGCCGAGGCGGACGGGGCGTCCTCGAAGGAACGGAAGCGCTGCCGCCACTGGGTGCCGAGTTGCTGATCCAGCACCCGGTGCACCGTCTCGGCGGGCATCGGCGGCGCGGCGGCCTGCAACTTGGTCAGCGCGTCGCGGTAGTGCTCGCCGAACTCCTCGGGAACCGCGGCCTCCATCACACTCAGCGCCTGCCCGAACTTCATCGCGCCGCCCTTGAGCTCGCCCAACACGGTGAACAGCTGTTCGGCGGCACGCTGGTTCAGCTGCGCGCTG
This sequence comes from Nocardia bhagyanarayanae, assembly GCF_006716565.1. Taxonomy (NCBI): domain Bacteria; kingdom Bacillati; phylum Actinomycetota; class Actinomycetes; order Mycobacteriales; family Nocardiaceae; genus Nocardia; species Nocardia bhagyanarayanae. Next base: position 3,029,989 of record NZ_VFPG01000001.1, read on the forward strand.
ATCTCTCCCTTGTCACCGCCCGCGAGCCTCTTGCCGAAGCCGACGGCGGCCCGACCGGCGATACCCAGCGGAATCTTGGCTAACTTGGCGTTGCGGGACGAGCCACGGCGCACGATCTCAGACACCTCCCCATCATGGCCGAAGCACCCGGAGCTGTGCCATGGCAATTGGAAGTTTTCGATCTCACGTTGCGCTCCCCGCGCCGATCGTGCGACAACCACAGGCGGCGTGTGGCGCCCAGTACCTTCGCTGGAGCAAGTGCGAATCGAGGTCCAACTCGAGCGTGGCGTCCAGCGTCGCGGGCGGCCGGCGCGGCGAGCAGTCCAGGATCGCCTCGAGTTCGCCGAGCGCGAGCGCCGCCGTCGCCGCGATGGCGGCGGGCGAGGCGTGCCCGACCCGGCCGAGCAGCTGGGCGGCGAGGTGCGGCCACTCCGCGTCGTAGTCGACCCGCGTCAGATCGGCGCAGCGCAGGCAGCTGGTCTCGCCCGGCAGCACCAGCGGGCCGACGACGCCCGTTCCGTCGCGCACGCGCACCGGGAGATGCGGAATGCGGTGCAGCACAAGTGCGCTCGCCAACCGCGGATCGGTGACCACGGTGTCGGCCAGCACCACGAGATCGTCGGCGCGTGGTCCCGTGACCACGGCCTCCGGCGCGTCCCCGCGCGACCGCGCCGGACGGATGCCGACGCGGCGCAATCCCGCCGAGATCGCGTCCGAGAGCGGCCCGAGACCGTGCACCCGCACCGTGCGGATCGGCCCGGGACGGTCCCGCGGCTGCACCAGCAAACCCGCGGCATCGATCTCCTCCAGCAGCGTGACGGCGCGTTCGGCGGCGATCCCACTACGGCCCGCCTGCCACAGGATCTGCGGCCGGGTCCGTAGCCCATCGAGCAGGCGGAGGAAGCCGAGGACGGTCTGGGTGTCCAGGTCCGGCGGTTCCAGGAGCAGTGCGCGTTCCGGATCCCAGCCGAGCTGGACCACACCGGACGGGCGAACGAGGATCGTCACCCGGGGGTGCAGCATCGGGCCCTGCGGGCGCAACGTGGTCATGCCCAGCAGTATGCGCACCACGCCCTACGCGAACGGGCGCGAAACCCGAGGTTATCCACAGGAATTCGCGCTGTTCACAGGGGAAATTCTCAGGACTTGTCGTCGTCCTTGCCCAGGTCGGGTGCGTCCGGTCCGTCGCCGCCCTCGCGCTCGGCCTCCGCGCGCTCGCGCGCCTCGGTCTCCGCCAGCTGCGCCAGCGGGTCGTCGAACGCGGTCGCGCCGCCGCCGATGACCGAGTCGATGAAGCCTGCGGGGTTGTCCAGGTCATCGGAGTCGGGCAGCAGGTCCGGGTGCGCCCAGACGCCGTCGCGGGCGTCGATACCCGCGTCGGTGGTCAGCCGACGCCACAGCTGCGCCGCCTCGCGCAGCTTGCGCGGCCGCAACTCCAGGCCGACCAGGGTGGCGAAGGTCTGCTCGGCGGGCCCGCCGGTGGCGCGGCGGCGGCGCAGCGTCTCCGCCAGCGCGCCCGCGCCGGGCAGCCGGTCGCCGACCGCGTCGATCACCACGACCTGCACCCAGCCCTCGATCAGGGCGAGCAGTGTCTCGAGCCGTTCCAGCGCCTGCTTCTGCTCCGGCGTGGTCTGCGGTTCGAACGCGCCCTGCGCCAGGATCTCCTCGAGCTTCGACGGGTCGGTCAGCGACATCGGGTCGATGCCCTGGGCGGCCTGCTCGAGCGCGGAGAAGTCCATCTTGATGCCGCGCGCGTAGTCCTCGACCGCGCCGAGCACCTGCTGGCGCAACCACGGCACGTGCGCGAACAGCCGCTGGTGGGCCGCTTCCCGCGCCGCGAGGAACACCAGGATCTCGCTCTCCGGCTGTTCCAAGCCCGCGCTGAACTCCGCGATCGCGGTGGGCAGCAGCGCGCCGGTGCCGGTCGGGCCGAGCGGCAGACCGATATCGGTGGAGGTCAGCACCTCCTTGGCCAGCTGGCCGAGCGCCTGGCCGAGCTGCGAGCCGAACGCGAGGCCGCCCATCTGGCCGAGCATGCCGACCATCGGCGCGGCGAATTCCCTGGCCTCCTCGGGTAGTTGCGCGGTCCACATGCCCGCGATCTGCTCGGCGACCGGGTCGCACAACCGCTTCCAGGTGGACAGCGTCTCCTCGATCCAGTCGTTGGCCGTCCACGCCACGGTCTTCGTCGCGCCGGCGGGCAGCGTCGTCGCGCCGTCGAGCCATAGTTCGGCGAGGCGCGCCGCGTCGGCCACCGCCTTCTGGGTGCTCGCCGAGACGGGCGTCACACCGGAGCCGAGCTGCTGGCGCGCCAGGCGCTTGGCGACGTCGTAGTTGACCGGACCCGCGGACGCGCCGCCGGGTTGCCCCATGCCGCTGAGCATTTGACCGAGCGAGGTCAGCATCTGGCCGAGCTGCGCGGGGTCGAATCCCGCCGCGCCGCCGCCGATCGGGAAGCCGAACGGATTGTTCGCCCCGGGACCGTTCGGCTCCTCGCCGCGCTTGCGCGCGTCGTCGTCGTCACGGTTCGAGAATCCGAACGGGAAGTCAGTCATGCCTCTAACGTTACGCGCGGACAATCGGCGCGCGACGTGGGCGGCCCGTGCTCGACCAGCTGGCGGGTCCTTTACGCGCACAGCGAACGAGCGTGCGGCGCGCGGCGCGGATTCCGCGCCTGCGCCGTCCGCCGCCGGGGAGGATCACTATGGTGGGCGGGGTGAATCGTCGGATCCTCACCCTCCTGGCCGCGCTCGTTCCGGTGCTCGTGCTGGGTGTCATCGGCACCGTGGTCAAGGTGCCGTTCGTCGCGCTCGGACCCGGGCCCACCTTCAACACGCTCGGCGAGGTCGACGGCAAGCAGGTCGTCGACGTGGTCGGCGCCGAACTCGATCCGACGAGCGGGCACCTGAACATGACCACGGTGGCGGTGCGCGACGGGCTGAACCTGTTCGAGGCCTTCGGCTTCTGGGTGAGCGGCCAGCACGGTCTCGTCCCGCGCGCCGAGGTGTATCCGCCCGGCGTGCCGCGCGAGGAGATCGACAAGTCCAACCAGCAGGAGTTCAAGGACTCCGAGGGCAACGCCGAGGTCGCGGCGCTGCACTACCTGAAGCTGCCGACCGTCGTACTGATCCGCAACGTCGGCGACGACGCCCCGGCCAAGGACGTGCTTCGCCCCGGTGACCAGATCGTCAGCGTCGACGGCGCGCCCATCGCGACCCCCAAAGACCTCGTGTCCGCGGTGTCCTCGCTGCCCCCGGGCAGCCGCCTGAGCGTGGTGGTCCGCCGCGACAACGCCGAGCGGACCGAGATCGTCACCCTGGGCGCGCGTCCGGACGACCCGGCCAAGGGCTACCTCGGCGTCACACCGGGCGAGGGCGCGCTGCCGCCCATGGGGGTCACCTTCAACCTCGCCGACATCGGCGGCCCGTCGGCGGGCCTGATGTTCAGCCTCGCCCTGATCGACAAGCTGAGCCCCGGCGATCTGGACGGCGGCAAGTTCGTCGCGGGCACCGGCACCATCGACAAGGAAGGCGCGGTCGGCCCGATCGGCGGCATCCAATACAAGATGATGGCCGCGCGCGAGGCGGGCGCCGAGACCTTCCTGGTGCCCGCGGCCAACTGCAACGAGGCCAGGCAGCGCACCCCCGAAGGCTTGCGCCTTGTCAAGGTGGAGACGCTCGACGGCGCGGTGCAGTCGCTGAACGCGATCAACGCGGGCGCCGAGGCGCCGAGCTGCGGCTGATCCCGCGGCCGATCAGTCCAGCGTGTGGTGCAGCGCCTCGATGAGGTTCGGCGCCAGGTTCGGGTAGGTCCGCAGGTCGAGATCGCCGAAATCGTCCTCGTCGTCCTGCGGGCGCACCTGCAACAGCGACAGCGACGCGCCGTCGCGCAGCACGGCGGCGAACAGGCGCGCCTCGCGACGGCCGGGATGCGCCTCGGCGGCGGCGCGGGCCGCGGCGTCGGCGGCCTCGTGGTCGGCGAGCAGCGGGGCAAGCGCGTCGTCGAGGGTGCTCTCGGCGTCCGGCGGCAGGACCACGATCTCCTGCACCAGCACACAGCCTTTGACGGCGGGCGGCCAGCTCGTGGTGGCGAGGAATTCGTCGAGGGCCATCGAACCGCCGGTGATGTCGTCGGGCAACGGCTCCTGCGCGATCGGCGTCAGCTCGTCGCCCTGGTCGATCTGATCGAGCAGGCCCGGCTCGGCCGCGACCAGATCGGCGGTCGGCACCAGCGCGAACATCTGCGGCGGACGGCCCCAGCCCTCGGCGTCGGCGAACTCCGCGACTTCCCGGACGGCGCGGGACAGGACAACCTCGGCGTGCAGATCGGCGTTCACGGTGGACATCCTCGCATCACCGCCGCGAGCCGATCGGCGAAGCCACCGAAATCGGTTCCGCCGAGCTCACCGAGGCCACACACGACGTCGCGATGTCCGTTTCCGTAGAGTGGGCGCCAGACGGTCCGCGAGGACCGAACCGCAACGTCGGAATGCGGCGCACCGACCGAATACGCCGGTCGCGCGCCGCCGGACCCTGGAGAGTGGCACCGTGGGCATGCGGCCCCCAACCGGCTTACCTTCGTTGTCCCGACGCAGCCGAGTGCTGCTGGTGGCGGCCATCATCCTGGCGGCGTTGCTGCTGTTGGGACCGCGGCTGACCGACACCTACACCAACTGGCTGTGGTTCGGTGAGGTCGGTTTCCGCGACGTGTATCTCACCGTGCTGCGGACCCGCATCCTGCTGTTCCTCGCGGTGGCGGTGTTCGTCGGTCTCGTGGTCTGGCTTGCGTTGCTGCTGGCCTATCGGACCAGGCCGGTGTTCGTCCCCGTCGCCGGGCCGAACGATCCGATCGCGCGCTACCGCACCACCGTGATGAGCAAGCTCAGGCTGTTCGGCATCGGCATCCCGGTGCTGCTCGGTCTGCTCTCCGGCCTGGTGGCGCAGTCGAACTGGGTGACGGTGCAGCTGTTCCTCAACGGCGGCTCGTTCGGCGAGACGGATCCGCAGTTCGGCCTCGACGTCGGCTTCTACGCCTTCGATCTGCCGTTCTACCGGATGGTGCTGAACTGGCTCTTCGTCGCGGTGGTCATCGCGTTCTTCGCGAACCTGGTGACGCACTACATCTTCGGCGGCCTGCGGCTGAGCGGGCGCGAGGGGACGCTCACCAAGCCCGCGCGCATCCAGCTCGCGGTGCTGGCCGGAATCTTCGTGCTGCTCAAGGCGATCGCGTACTGGTTCGACCGCTACGAGCTGCTTTCCAGCGCACGCAAGGAGCCCACCTTCACCGGCGGTTCGTTCACCGACATCAACGCGGTGCTGCCCGCCAAGCTGATCCTGCTGTCCATCGCGGTGATCTGCGCGCTGGCATTCTTCGCGGGGATCGTGCTTCGCGACCTGCGGGTGCCCGCCATGGCCGCCGCGCTGCTCGTGCTCTCCTCGATCCTGGTCGGCGCGGTGTGGCCGCTGGTGGTCGAGCAGTTCTCGGTGCGCCCGAACGCCGCGGACAAGGAGTCGGAATACATCGAGCGCAACATCGCCGCGACCAGGCAGGCGTTCGGCATCACCGACGACAAGGTCGAGTACCAGAACTACAAGGGCGACGGCACCAAGAACCCGCGCGACGTTCCCGCCGACCGCACCACCATCTCCAACATCCGGCTGCTCGACCCGAACATCCTGTCGCCCACCTTCACTCAGCTGCGCCAGCTGAAGAACTTCTACGGCTTCCCCAACCCGCTCGACATCGACCGCTACACCATCGGCGACGAGGTCCAGGACTACATCGTCGCGGCGCGTGAGCTGGAGCCGCAGAGCCTCAAGGACAACCAGACCGACTGGATCAACCGGCACACCGTCTATACCCACGGCAACGGCTTCGTCGCCGCCCCGGCCAACCGCATCAACAAGGCGGCGGCCAAGGACGCGACCGTCGCGGGCAGCAGCGACAGCGGTTCTCCGGTGTTCGACGACGGCCCGATGAGCTTCGTCAGCGACATCTCCACGCCGCAGGACCGCCAGGCCATCAAGGTCGACCAGCCGCGAATCTACTTCGGTGAGCTGATCTCCCAGTCCGACGCCGACTACGCCATCGTCGGCGCGGCAGGGCAGCCCGCGCGCGAATACGACCTGGACAACGTGCAGTACACCTACACCGGTTCCGGCGGCGTGCCGATCGGGTCCTGGTTCAACCGGCTCGCCTTCGCCGCCAAGTACGCCGAGCGCAACATTCTGTTCTCCGGCGCCATCGGTGACGACTCCAAGATCATCTTCAACCGCGATCCGCGCGAGCGGGTCGAGAAGGTCGCGCCCTGGCTGACCGCCGACGGCAACGCCTACCCCGCGGTGGTGGACAAGCGCATCGTGTGGATCGTGGACGCCTACACCACGCTGGACAACTACCCGTACGCGCAGAGCACCTCGCTGGAGGGCGCGGTCGAGGACAGCGTCGACAAGAAGACCGGACGGCTGCTGCCCCGCAAGGAGGTCAGCTACATCCGCAACTCGGTGAAGGCGACCGTCGACGCCTACGACGGCACCGTCACCCTGTACGAGGTGGACAGCGCCGATCCGGTGCTGAAGGCTTGGCGCGGGGTGTTCCCGAACGCGGTGAAGCCGGAAGGCGACATCTCGGCGGAACTGCGCTCGCACTTCCGCTACCCCGAGGACCTGTTCAAGGTGCAGCGCGAGATGCTCAGCAAGTACCACGTGAACGATCCCCGAGAGTTCTTCACCAACAACGCGTTCTGGTCGGTGCCCAGCGATCCGACGATCGAGGGCGGCACCTTCAAGCAGCCGCCGTACTACGCGCTCGTCGGTGACCCGAAGACCGGACGGCCGGAGTTCAATCTGACCAGCGCTATGGTCGGCTTCAACCGGCAGTACCTGTCGGCCTATATCTCGGTGAGCTCGGATCCGCAGAACTACGGCAAGTTCACGGTCTTGCAGTTGCCGACGGATTCGCAGACGCAGGGTCCGCAGCAAACGCAGAACACGATGACCATCAACGACGAGGTCTCGCGCGACAAGACGCTGTTGCAGGGCTCCAACAAGATCAAATACGGCAATCTGCTCACCCTGCCGATCGCGGACGGCGGCATTCTCTACGTCGAGCCGCTGTACACCGAACGCAACAGCGGACCGAACACCTCGACCTTCCCCCAGCTGGCCCGCGTGCTCGTGAGCTATCGCGATCCCGCGACCGGGTCGGTGCTCGTCGGCTACGAGCCGACGCTCGCCGCCGCGCTCGAGAAGATCTTCCCCGGCAGCGGCAGCGCCGCGACGGCGCCGAAGGCCGAGACGCCGAACCAACAGGGGACGACCCCGCCGCCGAACCAGGACGTCACCGCGCCGCCGCCTGCCCAGGGGACGACCCCGCCGCCGCCGAACGCCAAGGACGCGGCGGTCGTGGAACTGGACGCCGCCTTGCGCAATGTGCGCGACGCCCAGCGCAGCGGTGACCTCGCCAGTCTCGGTGCGGCGTTCAGCAGGCTGGAGCAGGCGATCAAGGCGTACGAAGCTAGCGGTCGCTGAGCCCGAGCGGCACCGAGAAACAAGAAGCGGCGCTGCCATCCCCAGTGATGGCAGCGCCGCTTCTGTGTGCTGGTGCGGTGACGGGGTTTCGGCGTCAGTTGCCCAGCGAGTCGATCAGCGCGCTGTGCTGCGACAGCAGCTGCTGGTACTGGCCCTCCAGGCCGTACTGCTTGGCCAGCTCGGCGCCGGTGCTCTTGACCTGCTCGACGATGTCCTGGCTCTGCTCGACCGCGGGGGCGGGAAGCTCGGGCGCGGGGACGGGAAGCGCGGGGGCGACGGCCTCGGGCTCCGGCTCCGGAGCGGACTGGCCCGCCTGCAGGTACCGGCCGCAGGACGGCCAGGCGCCGACGCCCTGGGTGGCGAGCACGTTCTCGGCGACCCGGATCTGCTCTTCCTTGCTGGCGTTGTGGGCGTAGCCGGTGCCGCCGTTGGCGGTCCAGGTGCTGTGCGAGAACTGCAGGCCACCGTAGTAGCCGTTACCGGTGTTGATCCCCCAGTTGCCACCGCTCTCGCACTGGGCGACGCCGTCCCAGTTGTGGGTGGCGGCGGAGGCCGAGGCGGTGGAGATCGCGAACGGGACGGCAACAAAGGCGCCGGTGATGGCGGCGAGGCCGAGGGCGCGGGTGCTGAACTTCCGGTTCTCAGACATGGTGGTTTCCCTCCCTGCGCCCACCGACTCGACGAGTGCCGCCGCGTCCCTGTCCCCAGGAGGTCGGGGATCCTCGAACCGCGGGACAGGGTCGCCGGTGTTCGGCGGTTCGAGTTCGAGCCCATCACGGTTGATCCGGGCCGTGGACCGACCGTAACGAAGAAATCTCGGCAGATCACATCTTGATAACTCCGGGAATTGCATGAAGCGAATAACGTGAAAATCCGCGAATTCCCAGGTAAGAAATGCCTCGAGCGCGAGTTCTGGACGGTACGTTATAGCACCGTTATGTGTGCGAGATCACCACGAAATAGTGACCGCTGTCACGTTTGAAGCGCGGAACTGGTCGGTCGGCTTGCGAAAAATGGGCGTCGACGGCCGCCGATATGCGGACCGAATGCGCAATGTTCCCTCTGTCGCCCAGCCCGTCCGCGTCGACTCTCACGCCTGTGGAACGGTGTCGACGAGTTGCCGCTCGCTGCGGCGACGTGCGCATTTCGGCGTCGTTGGGACTGCCACTTGCGGTGCCTGAACTCTGGATGGCGCGCTGACCTGGCCGAACGAGCTTCTCGGTAAGCGATTTGCCTTCCCCGCGTAGACGTGTGTAATCTGGTGTTCACCGACGCGGGGTGGAGCAGCTCGGTAGCTCGCTGGGCTCATAACCCAGAGGTCGCAGGTTCAAATCCTGTCCCCGCTACAAACGGCTCGAGGCCGGAGAGATTCCTCTCCGGCCTCGAGTCATTTTCGTCTCGGTTCGAGATCAGGGCTGGCCGCTGATGGCGGCCGACATCGCGTCCATGAACGGCTGGCCGCCCATGATGTAGCCGCCGGCGATCGCGCCGACGACCGCGCCGATGGGTCCGGTGATGATGCTGAAGAAGCCGAGGCCGAGCACCGCGCCGATCAGGCCGCCCAGCACTCCGCCCGCCACGAGACCGACCACGTTCTTGTTGATCTCCGTGGCGAGGCGCGCCTGCGAGTCGACCGGCTGCATCTCGCCGATCGCCTTCGCGTCGACCGTCGGCGTGAGCTTCAGCTTCCGTCCGTCTTCGCTGATCTCGTTCGCCACCGACAGGCGGTGTCCGGAGAGTTCGTAGGTCAGCGGCACGTCGGTGACGACCTCGCCGCGGTCGGACTTCAGCACCACCTTCGCGCCGCCCTCGGCGATCTCGAACCGGCCGCTGTCGACGGTCGTGGTGACGATGCGCGAGGCATCCGACAGTACAGTGCGATAGCCGACTCCCTGGTCGACGCCCGACGCCGAAACCTCCTGCTGCTCAGTGGGGTTAGCGTGCACAGTGCCCGCGGCGAGGCCGACGACGGCGGCGGTCAAGAGTGTCGTTGTGGCAAGCATGCCGAACTTCATGCTGAATTCCTTTTGACGAGATATCCGGCTCCCGTGGCCGGATGGCGGGTGACTGTATAGCGCGCGGGCTACACAGCGTCCGAAACTCTTTGGACTACACCCGGATTCGGCAGGAAATCGGTCGAATCGTTGCCCATTCGTGACCTAGTCGGTTGACCGAAATGCCCGGATTCGACATCCCAGCCGGAGTCGTGTAAGCATTTCGTGAGTTTCAGAGTGCAAGTTTCAGACTTCAGATCTCGTCAGGGGCGGGGTTCGAAGCGTGACAGCTGTGGAGGGCGAGACGTGTCGCGCCAACGTGTTCGTGCCGGTTTCGCGCTCGCGGCATTCATGCTGGTCTGCGCGCTGTGCACCGGCCTGACGATCATGGTCGCGTTCGCCATGGACGAGCCGGAGCCCACGAGCAGCGCGAGCCCGCAACTCGTCGAGACCACCAGGGTGGCAACGGTTTCGGCGACGCCGTCGACGACCCGCGAGCCCGATCCGGTCCGCTCGGAGCCCATCGCCGATGGCGAGCTCAGCCCGGCCAGCAAGGCCCCGACCGCGATTCTGATGAATGTCGGTGACTGCGTGGTGCTCGGCGCCGGCGAAGAGGGGATCGAGAAAGCCGCCTGCGGTGGCGGCACTTCGAGCTACAAGGTCTTCGACAAGGTGCCCGCCGACGGGAAATGCCCGGCCGACGCCGACCAGTCCTACGGCCAGCGTGTGCGCGGGGTCGAGCAGGGATCGCTGTGCATGGACATCGACTGGGTCGTCGGTGGCTGCATGGAACTCGGCGCGGGCAATCCGAAACACATCGATTGCGCCGCAGGGGGTACGGCCAAGGGCGTGCGGGTGCTGGAAGTCAAACAGGGCGTCACCGACGTCAACCAATGCGCCTCCGGCAATTACGGATTCGTCTACAACCAACGCCGTTTCGTGGTCTGCGTCGCCGAACTCTGAAGTGCCGGTCGTGCCGACGTATCGGTGTCCGGCGGCGCGTCTTGTCGGGTCGAAAGCATTGATCGCGTAATAATCCAGGACGTGAACGCCAATGAGGCACTCCTGGCCGCGTTGCGGCGCGAGCGATTGGTCCCGGACCAGATCGATGCGTTTCCGGGCGACGAGGTATCCGCGAAATACGGCGGTGTGCCGGTGTCGCCGGGCGGGAAACTCTCGGTCGAGCAGACGGCGAGCGCGCCCGATCTGGAATGGTCGGTGCCGGACGGTGAATCCGCCGCGTACGCGGTTCTGATGTTCGACGTGGACGCGCCGTCGAGGTCGACGTCGCACGGACTGTGCTGGCTGCACTGGGCGGTGGGCGACATTCCGGGACTCGATATCGCGCGCGGTTCCGAGATCGTGCCGTATGCCGGTCCGACCCCGCCCAAGGGCTCGGGGCCGCACCGATATGTGCTCGTGGTCTACCGGCAGGCGGAGGAAATGGGCGTCCGGCAACTCGGCCGCCCGAAATTCGATCCACTCCGATTCGCGCATTCACAGGAACTCGAGCCCATCGCCGCGAATTTCTTTGTGGCCGAGAACGAATAGCGGACGCCACACGAAACACTGACGCTGCCCGGCGACAGGTCGCGTGGTCGTCTTCACCCGCGCGGCTTCACGCCCTGCCGTCGCATTGTTCGCGTTGTCCCGGATCCGCGCACGCGTCCGTGCCCTCGTCGGCTGCTCGGGCGCGGTGATCTTCGACCGGCTGGAGGGCGTCGACGGCGGGAATCCCGACCGACAGCAATTGGCGGGCACGCGTCCCGCGTCGGTCAGCCCGCCGCGCCCGATGTCGCCCCGCGAGGGCGAGCGGCGGCGGGCACTTCGTCCTTCCCGGGTTCGGCGCCGGGGTGAACAGGTCCTACGCGTCCACCAGGGCGGGGGAGGCCGCACGCATCGCGATGGTCTCGACCGAAGCTGAACGTAGCTTCGCGTTGGCGAGCGCGGCGATGCCCACCTTGCGGGCGCGGCAGCGGTCGCCCCGCGCCTTTCAATTGACTGCGGCTCACAGACGCTGATCCAACGGTCGTGACCCGCACCACTTGGCCGATGATCGGCCGACCGCATGCATCCGGCCCGCTCGGGAGCGGGTGCCGAGGCCGCACGTCGCGTGCACCCCGTACCCCCGAGGCATGGCGCGGACCCCCGGGGTGGGCGCGCTCCACACCTTTGGTGCCTATTTGCCGAGAAGTTGCGAGCGGACGATAGCTATCGAGGCCGGTACACGGGACAGGCCAGACCTCACCTTCACCCCCGATACACGAGTCACCCTCGCCAGGAGTTCGCCGGATGCATTCCAACTTTGTCGCACACGTGCGAGGGCAGGTAGCCGCTTACGGCGACACCAGGTCGTACACCTATCTGCGGGAGGTCGGCCGGGAGCTGGTCGAGGAGGTCGCCACCTACCGGGAGCTGGACCGGGAGGCCAGGGCGCTGGCCGAGTGGCTGGCACGACGCGACGAGGCCGACCGGCCGGTGTTGCTGCTCTACCCGCCCGGCCTCGAGTTCCTGCGCGCCTTCCTCGGCTGCCTCTATGCCGGGGTGATCGCCGTACCCGCCCCCGCGCCGCACGACGCGCGCAGCACCCGGCGCGTGCTCGGCATGCTGAACGACGCGGGCGCCCGGCTGATTCTCACCACGGCCGAATTCCGCGAGCTGCTGGCCGCGTGGCTGCGCGACAGCGACGAATCGGGTGTCGCGGTCGCGGCCACCGACGAGCCGCTCGGCGATCCGGACGCGTGGGTCGTGCCCGCGCTGACCGCGGACTCCACCGCCTTCCTGCAGTACACCTCGGGTTCCACCAGCGAGCCCAAGGGCGTTGTCGTCTCGCACGGCAACCTCGTGCACAACGAGGCCGCTATCGGCGCGGCGAGCTCCATGGACGACGAAACGACCGTCGCCGGCTGGCTGCCGCACTTCCACGACATGGGACTGATCGGGATGCTGCTGCAGCCGCTGTTCGCGGGCGGCCGGTTGGTCTTCATGTCGCCGACGACCTTCCTGAAGCGCCCGGTCCGGCTGCTCGAGGCGGTCGATCGGTACCGCGCGCACATCACGGTGGCGCCGAACTTCGCCTACGAGCTGATCGCTCGCCGGGTGACCGACGCACAGCTCGCGGGACTCGACCTGTCCACGCTGCGCGCGGTGTTGAACGGCGCGGAACCGGTCCGCGCCCGCACGCTCGACGCGGTGATCGAGCGGCTCGGCCCCGCCGGATTCGCGCCCGACGCTTTCCTTCCCGTCTACGGCATGGCCGAGGTGACGCTGATGGCGACCGCGGCTCGGGTCGGGCATCCGCCGGTGTACCTCGACGTCGACACGGCGGAACTGGAACGTCATCGAATCGTCCCCGCCGACAATGGAACTCGCTTGGTGAGCTGCGGTACGGCGGCGCCGGGTCTCGACATCCGGATCGTCGACCCCGCGACCCTGCGGACACTGCCGGACGGTGAGGTCGGCGAGATCTGGATCGGCGGACCCAGTGTGGCGCAGGGATATTGGAATCGGCCGGAGGATACGCGCGAGAGGTTCGCCGCCTACACCGAAGGCGCGGGGCCGTATCTGCGGACCGGCGATCTCGGCGCCCGCCACGAGGGTGAACTCTTCATCACCGGGCGGCTGAAGGACCTGATCATCATGAACGGCCGCAACCTGTATCCGCACGACATCGAGGAGGCCGTGCGCGACGCCCATCCGGCCGTTGCCGACGCGCCCGGCGTCGTGCTGTCGATCGACGCGGGAGACCAGGAGCGACTGCTGGTCGTCCAAGGCGTGCGCACCGCCGCGCTGGGTGAGCTGCCTTCGGTCGAATTGTCCGCCCGGATCCGGGCGATGGTGTCGCGCGGTTTCGACCTGCCCGCGCCGAACGTGGTGCTGGTCGAGCATCGCGCGGTGCACCGCACGACCAGCGGCAAGGTGCAACGCAATTCGATGCGGTCCGCGTTCCTGGACAACACGGTCGACGGCGTGCTGCACGAGGAGATCGAACCGTCCGTCCAGCGTCTGCGCGCCCGCGCTCTCGCCACCGTCTGACCGAAGCACCGACAAGACTCAGGAGATCACCGCAGATGAGAACACTTGTGCTGGCCCAGCAGGGCGCCCTCGTCGCCGACTGGATCACCGCGCGGGTCGCCGACTACCTCGGCCGCTCGGCGCGCGATATCGATCCCACCCTTCCGCTGGCCGAGTTGGGCCTCGATTCGGTGTCCGCGGTGAACATCTGCGGCGAGATCGAGGACGAGTGGGATCTCGACCTGGACCCGACGATCGTGTTCGAGTACCCGACGATCATCGACCTGGCCGTGTACATCACCGACCAGGTCGCCGACCGACTCGGGCTCGCCGCATGAGCGAACGAAGTGAGCGCATGCCGGAGGCGAGCGTCGGCGAGGTGCAGGCATGAGCCGACGCACCGAGTGGATGACATGCGGGAAAGCCGCGCGGGCGACGGAGCCGAGTGACGCGATCGCGATCGTCGGCATCGACTGCCGCTTCCCGCAGGCGCCGGATGCGCGGGCGCTGTGGGCGCTGCTCATGGCGGGCGGAGACGCGATCGCGCAGGTTCCGGCCGAGCGTTGGAATGTGGACGATTTCCACGATCCCGCCGGTGGGAGCGGCCGGGTCGACCACCGCACCGGCGGCTTCCTCGCCGACGCCGACGCGTTCGACAACGAGTTCTTCGGCATCGCGCCGCGTGAGGCCGAGGCGATGGATCCGCAGCAGCGGCTGCTGCTGCAGTCCGCGTGGCGGGCTTTCGAGGACGCCACGCTTGACCCGCGGCGGCAGGCGGGCTCGAACACCGGTGTGTTCGTCGGTGTCATGGCCAATGAATGGGCCACCGTGCACATGCGCGACTACGCGCGCATCACCCCGCAAATGGGTTCGGGCAACGGCTATTTCATGACGGCCAACCGGCTGTCCTATCAGCTCGACCTGACGGGACCGAGCATGGCGGTCGACACCGCGTGCTCGTCGTCGCTGGTCGCCGTCCATCAGGCCTGCGTCGCGCTGCGCGCCGGAGAGTGCGATCAGGCGCTCGCCGCGGGCGTCAATATCGCGGTGACCCCGGCGCTCAACGTCTTCTACACGCAGGCGGGCCTCTCCGCGCCGGACGGTCGCTGCAAACCGTTCAGCGGGAAGGCCGACGGCATCGGCCGCGGCGAGGGCGTCGCGGTGCTCGTGCTGCGCAGGCTCGCGGACGCACAGGCGGATGGGCTGCCGATCTACGCTGTAATCAAGGGCAGTGCGGTGAACAACGACGGCCGCAGCAACGGGATCACCGCCCCGAACCGATGGGCGCAGCAGCAGGTCGTCGCCGAGGCGTACCGACGTGCGGGGGTCGACGCGGCGCAGGTCGCCTTCCTGGAGGCGCACGGCACCGGAACGGTGCTCGGCGACATGATCGAGGTCAAGGCGTTGGGCGCGGTGCACGCGGCGCGGCGCGAGCGCCCTTGTGCGCTTGGCTCGATCAAGGGCAATCTCGGCCACACCGAGGGCGCCGCCGGGATCGCGGGATTGATCAAGGCGGCGTTGAGCCTGCACCACCGCGTGGTGCCGCCCACGAGGTACGCGGCGGACGAGAACGCGCGGCTGCGCATGGCCGAGCAGGGTCTGCGGCTGCTCGCCGAGCCGATGACATTGCCGGACGGCCGGATTCACGGTGCGGTCTCCAGCTTCGGCATGGGCGGCACCAACGCGCACATGGTGCTCGCGAGCGCTCCGCCTACGCCGCGCACGGTCGAGGCGGATGGCGGTGGCGTGCTCACGCTGTCGTCGAACGATCGTGAGGGGCTGCGGCGCAACGTTTTTCGGCTAGCGGAAGTCGTGGAGCGGGATTCCGTCGCGTTGAGCCGGTTGTGCTGGTCGAGCAACGAGGTGAAGTCCTCGGGCCGCCACCGCTTGTCGCTCGTGGTGCGGGATCGCGGCCGGGCGGTCGAGGCGCTGCGTGCCTGCGCCGACGACGCCGCACTCGAAACCTACTCCGGTGTCGCCCGACGACCGTCGATCGGCTGGTTGTTCACCGGCCAAGGCGCGCAGTATCCCGGCATGTCACGCGCGCTGCGCGAGGCGTCCCCGGCGTACCGGCGCGCACTCGCCGAGGTGGACGAGCGGATGACCGCGCACCTGCACCGATCGGTGGCCGAATTGCTGCTCGGCGACGACGAGATCGTGCACCGCACCGAGTTCGCGCAGCCCGCGATCTTCGCGGTCGAATACGCCATGGCCAGGGCGCTCACCGAACTCGGCGTCGAGCCCGCGTGGCTGGTCGGTCACAGCATCGGCGAGTTCGCCGCGGCCGCCGTCGCCGGGGTGTTCTCCCTCGACGACGCGTGTCGGCTCGTCGCCGCCCGCGGGCGACTCATGCAGCGACTGCCCGGCGGCGGCGCGATGCTCGCGGTCCGCGCGACGGCCGACGCGGTCGCCGAGCTGATCGCGGGAGAGCCCGACGTGGCGCTCGCCGCCGTCAACGGTCCGCGCGAGACCGTGCTGTCGGGTGCCGCCGAGTCGATCGCCCGTGTCGGCGCGGTGCTGACGGATCGCGGTGTCACCGTTCGCCCGCTGACCGTCTCGCATGCCTTCCACTCGCCGCTGATGGCGCCCATGCGTGACGAGTTCGCGCAGGTCGCGCGCGACTGCGCGTACAACCCGCCGAGCATCCCGATCTACTCGACGTTGCGCGGCCGCCTGCTCGGCGCCGACGATCCGATGGACGCCGAGTACTGGGTCGAACACATCGGCGCCACAGTGCGTTTCGCCGACGCGGCGACCGCCGCGCTGACCACCGAGCCGACGCATCTGATCGAAATCGGCCCGAAGCGCACGCTCGCACCGATGATCGGCCGGGCCCATCCCGGACTCTCGGTGCCGATGCTGACGCCCTGCCCGGGACCGCGGGCCACCGGCGACGAATTGGCGGACACGATCGCCGCGCTCTACCGCGACGGACTCGATCCGCACTGGGACGCGCTGTACGAACCCGCCGCCCGGGTCCGGCAGCGCGTCGGCGGATACGAGTTCGACACGAGCCACCGGTTCTGGACGCAGGTCGACGTGACGCCGACCGCTCCTGAAACAACGAACCCAGCACCCGAAACCAGCACTTCCGCAAGGCAACACACCGAGGAAACCACCATGGATCAACTCATCGCCCTCTTCCGCGAGCAGGCCGCGGTGCTGGCGGCGGCCGCCAACGCGGAGGTGGCGACGCAGCCGACCCAGCCCCGCCTTCTCGGCGAGTCAGGGCGAGTCGGCGCGGGCATCGATGCGGCGGCCGTGGTGCGCGCCGAGGCCGCGCGAGTCAGCGGATTTCCGGTCGAAAAGCTGAAGGACCGCGAAACGATCTGCGGCGAAATGGGTTTCGACTCGATTATGACCGCCGACCTGTTCAGCGGTCTCGCGCGCAAAGTCCCGGGCCTCGTCATCGAGCCGAGTTGGTTCACGGAGGCGACGACTCTCGGTGACGTGATCGGGCTCGTCGCGTCGCACGTCGGCGGAACCGAAAGCGTCCCGGCAACAGTGCTTCCCGAAAGTGTCACGGCGAAAGCGATGCTCGACATACCGGATCGCTCCGACGTGGAGCCGCAGTACCGCATCGCGGACTTCCCCGAAGTACAGGCGATCTCCGACCGCATCGACCTGGCCGAGAAGTCCGGCGTGTCCAACCCCTACTTCTTGATCAACGACGGAGTCACCCGGGACACGTCGGTCGTCGAAGGCCACGAGGTGCTGAACTTTTCCAGCTTCAACTACCTCGGCATGTCCGGGCATCCGGCCGTGACCGCCGCGGTGCAGGACGCGGTGGCGCGGTACGGCAGTTCCGTCTCGGCGAGCCGCCTCCTCTCGGGTGAGAAGACGATCCACGCCGAGCTGGAACAGGAGCTCGCCGCGCTGCTCGGCACCGAGGACGCGATCACGCTGACCAGCGGCCACGCCACCAATGTGACAGTCATCGGGCACGTCGTCGGTCCCGAGGACCTGATCGTCCACGACAGCCTGGCCCACGACAGCATCTTGCAGGGCTGCAAGCTCTCCGGCGCCACCCGGCGGCCGTTCCCGCACAACGACCACTCCGCGCTGGACCGCATACTCACCGACATCCGTGGCCGCTACCGGCGGGTCCTGATCGTGATCGAGGGCGTCTACAGCCAGGACGGCGACATCCCGAATCTGCCCGCGATCATCGAGGTCAAGAAGAAGCACAAGGCGTTGCTGATGATCGACGAGGCGCACAGCGTCGGCGTGCTCGGTGCCAGCGGCGGCGGCGTCGGCGAGTACTTCGGCGTCGACCGTGCCGAGGTGGAGCTGTGGTCCGGGACCATGTCGAAGGCGTTCGCGGGTTGCGGCGGTTACGTCGCGGGCAGCCGGGAACTGATCCGCTTCCTGAAGTACACCACCCCCGGATTCGTCTACAGCGTCGGCATCACTCCGGCCAACGCCGCCGCCTCGCTGGCGGCGCTGCGCCAGATGCGTTCGGAACCTGGAGTTTTCGATCGGCTGCGCGGTCTGTCGCGGATGTTCCTCGAACTCGCCGAGGAGGCGGGCATCGACACCGGCGACAGCCACGACACCCCGATCGTTCCGTGCATCATCGGCGACTCGATGCGGACGCTCGCGCTGTCGAACGCTTTGCTGCGCAGGGGAATCAACGTCAACCCGATCCTGCACCCGGCCGTGCCGGAGGACAAAGCCCGGCTGCGGTTCTTCATCACCACATGCCATACCGAGGAGCAGATCCGCTACGCGGTGAAGGTGCTCGCCGAGGAACTCGCGATCTTGCGAGCGTGACCGGTCAGCTCTGAGTCGCCACCGGCTCAGGCCACCGTTCGGCGCGGCAGTGCGGGCGATGTCGGTCCGCCGGCCGCGATGATCGGGCGGGAGGCGAGCATCCGGCCGAACAGCTTGGCGAAACGCAAGTGACCCAACGCCTCTCGGCGGCCGAAGGCGACCGACCACACCGTGTCGGTGCCGGTCGGGCCGGTGTCGCGCTGGTCGAAGCGGTCGGCGAGCCAGTTCATGGTGAACGGGGTGCCGATGTAGAGAAGAGGCAGGTGCAGGCTCAGCCGGTCGCGCAGATATCGGATGGCGGCCCCGGCCGCGACATAACGCTCGACGTGCGCGTCGACGTCGGCGACGGCGATGAGTTCGTCGTTGACGCCCTGCACCACCAGCATCGGCATGGCGGGGGCCTGCGCGCCGGGGCGGATGTCGTCGAGGACGTAGCGCATCTCCGGCCGCGCGAGCAGCTCCTCGAACGTGGTGCGGCTGTACTTGTCGATGTTCTTGCCCGCGAACCGCGGAATCAGCTCGAAGGTGGTGCGCGACTCGGCCTGGGCGAGCAGGCCGAGGAACTCCGGGTTCACCTCGTCGAGCAGCAGCCGGTCCAGCGCGGGATAGGCCCGGCGCAGCGCCGCGACGCAGACGGTGGCGAAACCGGAGAGGAAGGTGCCGTTGAGCCGGGTGAACGCCGACGCCGGATCGCCGACCGGGGAACCGGCCACCGCGCCGACGATCGTCAGCTCCGGCGCGTACTCGGCGGCGAGCTCCGCCGCCCACGCGGTGGCCAGGCCGCCGCCCGAATACCCCCACAGGCCCACCGGCGTGGTGGGGCTCAGGCCGAGCGGGGCGAAGTTCAGCGCCGCCCGGATGCCGTCGAGGGAGCGGTAGCCCGGCTCGCGGGCCACGCCGAACTGTCCCGACATGCCGCCGTGATCGGGGACCGACACCGCCCACCCCCGCGCCAGCGCCCCGGCGATGACCGGTAGCTCGAGCTGCGGGATCGCGCCCAGCGCCCGCGCCCCTCGGCGCAGGGCGTAGGAGGGGAAACAGCGGGAGGAGACGCCGTCGATCGCGCATTGGAACGACACCAGCGAGCGCGGCGCCGTCGGGTCGGCGCCCCACGGCAGCAGCACCGTGGTCACCGCGACCTCGGGGACGCCGTTCAGATCGCAGGTCCGGTAGAGCAGTTGCCACGCCGAAATGCGCTGCGGTACAACGCCGAACAGGGCGAGCTCGACGCGACGGGTGCGCAGGATCGCGCCGGGGGAGTACCGGTCCAGGTGCGGCGGCGCCACGTAGAACGGATCCTGCTCGGGAATCAGCGGTCGTAGCGGATCCGGATACAGCTCGGTGACCGGTGCGGCTGCGTCTTCTGCGATGCCCACGCTCATTCGTGTTCGTCCTTTCACGCGCGCGGCGCACGGCTCGGGCGCCGCGGTGCGGCGGATTCGGACCGGAATTCCGGCGCGGCAGTCCCATTCAACGTATCGGCCGGAGCTCGGCCGGGAAATTGGCGCGGAAGACGAACCTGTGCGGCCCAAATTCTTCCGATGGGGCGCCACCCGTGAACCATCGCGCGGCGGATTCCGTGGAACGGGTGAACACACGAGGAGGGCGCCCCCATGCAGACGATCAACGGTTTGCCCGCGCACGTGCTGCTGGTCCACGGGGTGGTCGTCCTGGTGCCGCTGACGGCGCTGCTGCTGGTGCTGTCCGCGCTCGTGCCCGCGGTGCGGCGGCGATTGGTCTGGCTGGTCGCGGCCCTCGCACTCGTCGGTACGGTGCTCACCCCGGTCACCGCCGACGCGGGCGAGACGCTGGCCGAGCGGTTCCCGTCCCCGAGCGACGCGCTGCGCACCCACATCGAGCTCGGACGCAGCATGGTCTACTTCGCCGTGGCGCTGCTGGTGATCGCGGTGCTGGTGGTCGCGACTCACCTGCTCGAGCTGCGGGGCCGGCCGATCGGTCGCGGACCGGCGGCGCTGCTGGCGATCCTCGCGCTCGTCGCGGGCATCGCCGCGGGTGTGCTGTGCTACCGCGTCGGCGATTCCGGGGCCCGCGCCGTCTGGGGCGTCCAGTCCGCGAGCGCGCTATAGATTCGCGTCGAGAAAGACCGTCACGCCGGTGATGCGGGGGCCGCTCGCCTCGAATTCGACGAATGCCACGCCGTGCGACTCGCCGAGCCGCACGCTCGCGCTGACGGTGCGGCCCGCGGCGATCAGCTTGTCCCAGCGCACGGCGCGGGCGCGATTGGTGAACTCCTCGACCGAAATCGGGTTGCCCGCAGGGAATTCCACCACCGCGTGCTCGCCGAGCAGCGCGCGCACGCGGCCGATGTCGGTCGCGGCCGCCGCCTCGAACAGCTGGCGCGCGGCGCGTTTGCCCGGTCTGCCCACGCTCCGCAATGCCCGCATCATGCCCATCGCGCCGTCGACGCCGAGGTTCGCGACCAGTTGCGGGCCGAGTTTCGCGCCCGCGAGGAGCCCCGGCACCCCGGTTCGCAGCAGTCGCGCGATCATCGCCGGAAGTTCCCAGTGCGCCGCCAAGCGGGCGATCCGCCAGCCGTCGCTGGTGTCGACCAAGTCGTAGCGCAGGTGCATCGGCACGGTGACGGTGGCACCGGTGGACATGGTCGTCTCGATGTGCAGGTCACGGACCACCGTCTGCCCGGCGACCAGGTCGCGGTCCACCCGGAACGCGATGGAGTTCGGGCCGATGAAGGTGTCGTAGAACCGCGCGATCGCCACGCGGCCGATGTGCGCGCGCGAGCCGACCGGGTCGTGTACCGCGGCATCGTCCGCGAACAGGCCGACCCAGGCGGTCTTGTCGTGCGCGGCCACCGCGCGCGGCGACGCGTGAACGGCCGCCAGCAGGTGTTCGGCGGTCGGGTCCAGCGGCATGAGGGTCCTCCATAGTCTCGCCACGGCTCGGATCCATGGTAGAACATGTTCTAATTTCGGTGCCGCCGAACCGCAGACCGCGCGCGGCGCCCCGTTCGACGAAGGATCTCGATGGACTGGTACACCGGGAACGCCACCTACGACACCGTGCTCGCGATCGCCTTCGCCTTCGCGGCTTTCGTGCTGGTCGGCGGCCTGTTCGCGCAGAGTCCGTACGGGCGTTTCGCCTCGACGAAGGTCGGCTTCAACCTGAATCCCAAGCTGGGCTGGTGGTTGATGGAGCTGCCCGCCACCGTGGTGTTCGCGGTGTTCTACCTGAGCGGGCCGGATCGCTTCGAGCCGACGCCCCTGGTGCTCGCGTGCATCTGGCTGCTGCACTACGGCAATCGCGGCTGGTTCTTCCCGCTCTCGATTCGGCAGGTGCCGGGCAAGCGCAGCAGTTTCAACATCTCCGTGCTCGCCGCGGGCGTCTTCGTGACCTCGCTGCACGGCTACCTCAACGGCGCGTTCTTCAGCCACGACTACAAGAACCAATACGGCGCCGACTGGCTCACCGACCCGCGTTTCCTGATCGGCCTCGTCGTGTACCTGTGCGGTTTCGGGCTGCTGGTGCGGTCCGAGGCGATCGTGCGCAACCTGCGCGACAAGAGCGATCCCGGCGCGACCGAATACCGCATTCCCTACGGCGGCGGCTTCCGTTTCGTGAGTAGTCCGGCCTATCTCGGGGAGTTGATCGCGTGGGCCGGGTTCGCACTGCTGACCTGGTCGTTGGCGGGTGTGGTGATCTTCCTGATCACGGCGGGGAACCTGGTGCCGCGCGCGTTCGCGACGCACCGCTGGTACAAGGAGAAGTTCGCCGACTACCCGGCCGAGCGGAAAGCGTTGATTCCCTACGTGATCTGAGCGCTGTCGGGTGCTGGTCGGCACCCGCTCGCGCTAATGAAAACTGTTTTCATTAGTATGCGTTGCGGTCGCGCACCGCGCGCGGCCGGTATCTGGGATGAGGATCAATGTTGTTGAGGAAACTGGCCGCACCGGCCGCCCTGGCCATTGCCGCGCTGTCCGTCGTCGCGGGGACGGCCACGGCGCAACCTGCCGACACGATCGGCTTCACGGCACGCGCGACCGACACCGCCTCGATCATCGAGATCGACGCCGGAGCCTTGGTGGTCGAGGACGACGTGCTGAAGATCGAGGCAGCCGACGGCACCGTAGTCGCGGGGACCCCGCTCACGCTGCGCATCGATGACTTCGAATTCCCCATAGCCGCCGACATCGCCGGCCGCACCGCCACGCTCACCCCGCAGTTGACGATGGATAAAGCCGTCTACAAGCCGGTCGCTCTGCCCTTCGAGGACAAGGCGCCATGGAAGAGCGAATACGAGCGCGAGCAAGCGGCTTGGGCGCGCATGACCAGCACCATCGGCATGGGCGCCAGCATCGGCACGCTGGTCGGCGGCCTCGGTGGTGGGGCGGTCGGCTGCGTCCTCGGCGGCATCGTCGGGGCCACGGTCGCCTCGGCCACCATCATCGGCCTCTTCGGTCCCTTCGTTCCCGCCGCCGCGGTCGGCTGTCTGGGCGGCATCATCGCCGTCGGCGCACTGGGCACCCTCGCCGGGCAGATCTTCGTGACCGCGCCGGTCGCCATCGGCGCGGCCATCCAGTACTTCACCACCATCAATTCGCCGTTCTCGCCACCCGCCAAGTAGGGATACCTTTCGCGCCCCGCCGAGGCGTGAAGCGGCCGACGTGGCCTTCGCTCCGCCCATGCGGGCTGTCGACTACTACGCCCGGCTTTGTCCGCTAGGGGGTCGCTGCCGTGCGGGCGGCTGCACCGTGCGGGGGCGGAGGACCGCTCAGCGGGAAACATGCTGGCTGCCAACGACTTCTGGGCCGTCACGTCCGCTCCGGTATCCGCCGTCTCCACCACAGGTCGAATGCTCCTCACCCCGGTCGTCCCGCCACCCAAGTGAGAGCCGGACGACTTGGTCGCTGCCCGCTGTGCACGGCCAAGTCGTCCTTCCGTGGAGCGCGGTGCTTCGCAACGGTGAGTTTGCACACCGTTCGCGGTGGAGTGTGGGCGGTGTCACGGAGAGTGTTGTTGCAGGTCAAGGGATTTGCTGCGATGTTTCACGCCCGCGTTACAGGCCCGCACGGGAAAGGAAATCTTCTACCAAGATCGTCGGGGGATGAGGCCGATCGCAGCTCGACCCCGTGTGCACGCGTTGGCGTGCGATGTGTGCGGCCGGTTGCCGCATCCACGACGGACCCGTTTGGCGCTGGCCAAGCTGGCGGCCGTCTTTCCGGTGGAATTGGCGTTGCACGCGCTGGTGATTCATTGGCATCCGTCGTATCTGGTGGCGGTGCTGCTGCTCACGATCACGACCACGATTCTGGTGATCTGGGTGGTGGAGCCTTCGGCGATGCGGTTTCTCGGATCCTGGCTGCACGGGCCGGAATTGCGGGACCGCGATCGTGCCGATCGGGCGCCCGCCCTGTGGCGGATACGGGTGCACGTCGACGATCGGCCCGGTCAGCTCGAGGCGCTGGCCGCGCATCTCGCGGATCGCGAGGCCAATATCCTGACCGTGCACGTGCACCACTTGGAGTCCGGTGTGCTGGACGAACTGGTGGTCGCGACGCCCGCTGACATCACCACGCACGACCTCACCGCGGCGGTCACCAAGGCGGGCGGCGCGAAGGTGCGGGTGTGGCCCGCGTCCGCGCTGACGCTCATCGATGGGCAGACCAAGGCGCTCGCCGTCGCCGCGCGCGTGGTGGCGGATTCGGACGAATTGCCGCTCGCCATAGCGGAATTGCTCGGTGCTCGGTACCTGCCGAATGGGCTCGAGGACGAGGCCTCCGACGGCACTGCGCTCGTACTGCCGAACGAACCCGAAAGACCGCTGACCTTCCTACGGCCCGACGAGCCGTTCACCCCGGCCGAGATCGCCCGCGCCCACCGACTGCTCGACCTGGCGCACATCGTCACTCCCCGCACCTGAGGGACCAGCACGATCTCACGGGCAACGCCCCCGGCGGTCGACCGCCGTCCCGCACCGACGGCCGACCGCGGGTGTTGGTCGAGCGGCACTCTCGAGACCCGGGACAACACAACGAGCTCTCCATCGAACAAACGTTCGCGCCCGGCTACGCTTTGTCAGTGACCAACGAGAACCCCGCCGAGGGCGCCATCCATCGTTACTTCGACGCACTCCAGACGGGATCCCCGATGCTTTTGAAGGAGTGCTTCACCGATGACGCGCGATGGTTCGCACCGGGCCGTCTGCCCAACTCCGGAATCTGGCACGGGCCGAACGCCATCGTCGACGAGTTCTTTCCGATCGCGATGGCTCGGATGCAGCCGGGGTCGTTCACCACTGAATTGCTCAGTCTGACCATCGGTGACTCGAACGCCGTCGTCGAGTGGCGATCCAGGGCGACCACGATATCGGGCCACGAGTACGACAACGCCTACATCGCGAACTTCGTCGTCACGGACGGCAAGATCTCCGAGGTGCGCGAGTACTTCGACACCCACCGCGGCGAGACGCTGTACCAGTAGAACGGCTTACGTGGCGATGTACCCGTAAGAGACCCCCTCAGAGATACGCGGGGTCGGGCAGCGCCCGCTCGGCCGTGCGTAGTCGCTCGGCGAGGCTGGTCAAAAGGTCGATCGATTCGGCCGAAAGACCGAAGCTCGTGCGGACGAGACGGCTCAGCCGGGGGTCGCTGAGTTCGCCGATCAACGGGAGATCGGGATCGGCGGGGTGCTGGTCGAGATGGTCGAGATCCACGGGGGCGCTCACAATCTGACGACTGGAATTGGCGACACCGTCGCACAAATTCCCCCGCCGCGCCAGTACGAATCGTCAGCGCCGACCCGCCTCCGCCTCCATCCGCGCCACCATGTGCGGATAGTGCAGCTCGAACGCCGGTCGCTCGGACCGAATACGCGGAAGCTCGAAGAAGTTGTGCCGCGGCGGCGGGCACGTCGTCGCCCACTCGAGCGAATTCCCGTATCCCCAGGGATCGTCCACCGTCACCGGCTCCCCGTAGCGGTAGCTCTTGAAGACGTTCCAGATGAACGGCAGCATCGAGGCGCCGAGCAGGAAGGCGCCGAGCGTGGAGACGGTGTTCAGCGTGGTGAAACCGTCGCCGGGCAGGTAGTCGGAGTAGCGGCGCGGCATGCCCTCGGCGCCGAGCCAGTGCTGGACGAGAAAGGTCAGGTGGAAGCCGATCAATGTCGTCCAGAAATGCAACCGCGCGAGGCGCTCGTCCAGCAGCCTGCCGGTCATCTTCGGAAACCAGAAGTAGATGCCCGCGAAGGTGGCGAACACGATGGTGCCGAACAGCACATAGTGGAAGTGCGCCACCACGAAATAGCTGTCGGTGACATGGAAGTCGAGCGGCGGACTGGCCAGGACCACCCCCGAGAGCCCGCCGAACAGGAACGTCACCAGGAAGCCGATCGAGAACAGCATCGGTGATTCGAAGGTCAGCTGCCCGCGCCACATCGTGCAGATCCAGTTGAAGAACTTGACGCCCGTCGGCACCGCGATCAAGAACGTCATCATCGAAAAGAACGGCAGCAGAACAGCTCCCGTCGCGTACATGTGGTGCGCCCACACCGCCACCGAGAGCACGCCGATTGCCAGCGTGGCGTAGACCAACGCGGCGTAACCGAAGATCGGTTTGCGGCTGAACACCGGGAAGATCTCGGTGACGATCCCGAAGAACGGCAACGCCACGATGTACACCTCGGGATGTCCGAAGTACCAGAACAGGTGCTGCCACAACAAGGTTCCGCCGGTGGCCGGATCGAAGACGTGCGCGCCGAGGTGCCGGTCCACCGCGAGCCCCATCAGCGCCGCCGTCAGAATCGGAAATGCCAGCAGCACAAGCACACTCGTGACGAGGATGTTCCAGGTGAAGATCGGCATGCGGAACATCGTCATGCCGGGGCAGCGCAGGCAGACCACGGTGGTGATCATGTTGACCGCCCCGAGAATGGTGCCGAGACCCGAGACGACCAGACCCATGATCCACAGATCCGCGCCGACGCCGGGCGAGTGCTCGAACAGGCTCAGTGGCGTGTATCCGGTCCAGCCGAAGTCGGCGGGACCGCCGGGGGTGAGGAAGCCGGCCGTCGCGATCGTCGCGCCGAACAGGTAGAGCCAGTAGCTGAACGCGTTGAGCCGGGGAAAGGCCACGTCGGGTGCGCCGATCTGCAAGGGCAGCACCGCGTTCGCGAAGCCGAACACGATCGGGGTGGCGTAGAACAGCAGCATGATCGTGCCGTGCATGGTGAACAGCTGATTGAACTGCTCCGGCGAGAGGAACTGCATGCCGGGCCGCGCCAGCTCGGCGCGCATCAGCAGCGCGATCAGACCGCCGATGAAGAAGAACGTCATCGCGGTGGTCAGGTACATGACCCCGAGCACCTTCGGATCGGTCGTGGTGATCATCTTCCACAGGTGGGAACCCTTGGGCCCCAACCGACGTGGATAGGGACGAACGGCCTGCAATTGCGTCGTGCTCACGATCGCGCCACCTTCCGAGAACGCCGGCGGGCCTGTGGACCGGATTATGCGCCGCCGTGCGGGGCGACATGCCGAATTCGCCAGACCTACCCTGGTAGGAGACGTGTTTGCGACCGGGGTGGGATGTGCGCGCGGCAGCGCGGCGTGACGCCGCCGGAAGCGATGGACCTGCCCGCGCCGTTCCGGCGACTGATCAGCGCCACGGATCTGCGGCTGGCCAGCCCGGTGGAGCCGCCGTCCATGCTGATGGTCGATCTGCCCGAGCACACCCGCTACCGCAAACTGGGGGCCGGTGCGTTCACCCCGCGCGCGGTGGCTCGACTGCGCGACCGGGTCGGCGAGGTGACCGAGGAGCTGCTCGACGGCCTCGCGTCACGCGAAAACGCCGATCTGATAGGTGATTTCGCGCTGCTTCTGCCGATCGCCATCATCAGCGAGATCCTCGGCATCCCGGCCGACAAACGCGACGACATGCTCGAATTCGGGAATGCGGGCTCACCGCTGCTGGACATCACCGTCTCGTGGCGCCAGTTCAGTTCGGCCGTCGCCGCGCTGCGCGAAAGCCAGGACTATCTGATCGGCCACATCGAGCACCTGCGCCGCGAACCGGGCGACAGCATCCTCAGCGACCTCGCCACCGGCGGCGAACTCACCGACCGCGAACTGCTCGCCACCGCGACCCTCATCGCGGGCGCGGGCTTCGAGACGACCGTCAATCTGCTCGGCAATGGCGCAATGCTGCTGCGCGACCATCCCGGCCAACTGGATCTGCTGCGCGCCGAACCGGCCCGCTGGCCCGGCGCGATCGAGGAGATGCTGCGCTACGACAGTCCCGTGCAGATGACGGCCCGAACAGCGTTGTGCGACATGGAGATAGCGGGGGAGCCGATACGGGCGGGCGAGACGATCGCTCTCCTGCTCGGCTCGGCGAACCGCGATCCCGCCGTGTTCCTCGACCCGGACACCTTCGACATCACCCGGTCCAACGCTAAGGATCACCTGGCCTTCGGCAGCGGCGTGCACGCCTGCCTCGGCGCGAGCCTGGCCAGGATGGAAGGGGCGATCGCGCTGCGGGCACTCTACGACCGGTTCCCCGACCTGCGGCACACCGGACCGGCGACGCGACGCGGATTGGTGAATCTGCGCGGGTACGAGCACATTCCGGTGTCGACCGGAGTGGAGCGGAAAGTGGTGGTCGGCTAGTCGATCGGTCGGGGCGGTCGCCGGTGTGGATACCGGCGACCGCCCCGTGCCTCGATGGCGTTCTCAGGCCGCTGCTGAACCGTTCTGGGAACCGCAGGATTACCTGAACTTTCGGGCCTTCCCAGCCCAGTCCGCACCCTGATGCCTTGCCGCCTCGGTGAATTCGGCTCCGCGATGACGTGCGGTCTCACTCAGCTCCGCACCCCGGTGCCGTGCGGCCTCGCGCAACTCCGCGCGACGATGCCTCGCGGTCTCGCTCAGCTCGGCGCGCCGATGCTTGGCGGTCTCGCCGA